>CAKRFP010000015.1 GCA_934320645.1 uncultured Bariatricus sp. | reverse complement strand
CTTTCATCTTAAATATCTCCTTCTTCTATCATAATATCGATTGTCTTTTTCAGAGTTTCAATCGCTCTTTCCATATCAGAATATGGGAACTGCGCACCGGCAGTATTGATATGACCGCCTCCGCCGATCCGCTCCATGATGATCTGTACATTGATCTCATCAATCGAACGGGCACTGACATAAATCTTACCATTGTATTCCGTCAGTACGAAAGAAGCCTTGATCTCTTCAATATTGAGAAGCTCATTGGATGCCTGGGCTCCAATGATGGTTGGGCTCTCGATTCCAAGATGCTCGCCTCTCGCGATCGCAAATACATCCCGATATACTTCAGCACTGCTGATTACCGCCGCTTTTGCACGGTAGGATGCCATATCATCACGCAGAAGCTTTCTTACATAAGTAACATCCGCGCCACATCTTCTCAGATAAGCCGCTGCTTCAAACGTCCGGACTCCCGTTCTGGACATGAAATTGTTGGTATCTACCAGAATCCCTGCATACATACTGTTTGCTTCCATGGAATTCAGACGCAGATCATCTCCGATATACTGGAGAACTTCTGCTACCATCTCACATGCAGAAGATGCATATGGCTCAATGTAGGACAGAACGGCATTCTCGATCACCTCATCGCTCTGTCTGTGATGGTCCAGAACGGCAATCGTCTTCGTCAGACGGAGCAGACGTTCACATTCTGTCATCTTTGGCTTGTTGGTATCCACAACGACGACCATAGTATTATCATCTGCCAGTTCTTCTGCCTCATGGGAAGTCACAAACAGATCATCCGGATACTTCGGATCATTTGAAAATGCTTCATATAGCGGTCTGAGCGTCACTGAAATATCGTTCAGGACAATGTTGACCTTCTTTTCCATCGCACTTGCTGCCCGGTAAATACCGATCGCTGCACCAAAGGAATCTACATCCGCCATCTTGTGTCCCATAACGATCACGCGCTCTTTTCCAATGATAAATTCCCGGAGTGCTTCTGCTTTTACCCTTGCTTTTACACGAGTATTCTTGGAAGTCTGTTCGCGCTTTCCACCATAATAGCTGATACCTTTCGCATTCTTCACAACTACCTGATCTCCGCCTCTTGCGAGTGCAAGGTCAATTGCCACACGGGCATAGTTATAACCCGCTGCATAGGTGTCGGTGCTGAGTCCAAGTCCAATACTGAGTGTGACCGGAATCTGATTACCGATGCTGACTCCTTTTACTTCGTCAAGCAACGAAAAACGGTCTTTTTCCATTTTACTGAAGCTCTCTTTTTTGATCACAACAAAATATTTGTCTTTCTCGAGCTTCTTCACAATACCGGAAAACTCCGCAATATACTGGTTGATCTTACGGTCGATCAGAGCCACCAGAAGAGACTGTCTTACTTCCTCGACACTTTCCATGACTTCTTCATAGTTGTCGATATAGATCAGTCCTGCTACCAGCCGCTGCTCTTCGTTCGCGCGAACATACCGGTTCAACTCTGTCACATCCTGAAGATGTACTGCAATAAAATATTCCTTCTCCTCCGGGATCTCCAGAAGCTGCTCTGTCTCGCTGAATCCTTCGACTGATACACACTGGATCTCAGCCTGATAATCTCTTTCCCTGTAACTGAATTCCAGACTCACGGATTCATTGTCTTCCTTTGGGAATACCCCCCGGTTCAGTTCCGGAATGAATTTGCTCAGATAAGTATCTCTCCGGATCGCCGTTCCGATAACCTCCTGAAACTGTGTATTGGTCCAGATGATCTTCCCGTCATCCAGTAAAATTGCATACGGAATCGACAGCTCTTTCAAAAGCGTATTCTGGACAATTCCGTACTGCGCGGCAAACTCTACCATGTCTGCCAGAATCAGAGACTTGTTATAGAAATACATAATACCAATGACCACTGCATAGACCAGCACAAAAGCCCCCATCACCAGTCCTGCTTTATGGTCCATCCGGAAAATCCAGATATTCATCAGGACCAGGAAAAGAATCATGATTCCCGGCCACTGCATATACAGTCTCAACTGTCCCTTTAACTTTATATCCTTTTTCATCTTTCAGCCCTCTTAAAACCTATAGATATCCATATTATAGCACCTTTCCGGATATTAGGAAAGAACAAAAAATGTACCAGGACCTTCCTCTGCCCTGGTACATTTTTCTTTCTTTTATTAAGCTTCGTATCCGTTTGGATTCATTGTCTGCCATCTCCATGAATCCTCGCACATCTTGTCGATTCCGCGTTCTGCAACCCATCCAAGCTCATTCTTTGCTTTTTCTGCATTACAGTAGCATGTTGCGATATCTCCGGCTCTTCTTGGTTTGATCTGGTAAGGGATCTCTTTTCCACATGCTTTTTCAAATGCATGCAGCACATCCAGTACAGAATATCCAACACCTGTTCCCAGGTTGTAAATGCTTACGCCTGACTTCTCCTGGATCTTCTTGAGTGCTTTTACATGTCCGACTGCAAGATCAACAACATGGATATAATCTCTCACACCTGTTCCGTCCGGTGTATCATAGTCATCACCGAATACGCCCAGGCATTCCAGTTTGCCGATTGCAACCTGCGCAATATATGGAAGCAGGTTGTTCGGGATACCCTTCGGATCTTCTCCCATCAGTCCGCTCTCATGAGCTCCGATTGGGTTAAAGTAACGAAGAAGAACAACGTTCCATTCCGGATCTGCTGTATGAAGGTCTGTCAGGATCTGTTCCAGCATCCATTTTGTCCATCCATAAGGATTGGTGCATGTTCCCTTCGGGCATTCTTCTGTGATCGGGATAAATGCCGGATCCCCGTATACAGTTGCTGAAGAACTGAAAATAATATTTTTTACATTGTGATTGCGCATAACATCACAGAGATTAAGGGTCCCTGCGATATTGTTCTGATAATATTCAAGCGGCTTTACAACAGATTCTCCAACTGCCTTCAGTCCTGCAAAATGAATAACACATTCTACACTTTCCTTGTCAAAAATCTGATCCAGCGCTTCTTTATCTCTGATGTCTGCTTTATAAAATGTAACGTTCTTGCCGGTGATCTTCTCTACACGTCTGATCGCTTCTTCAGAAGCATTGCAAAGGTTGTCCACTACAATAACTTCATATCCTGCATTCAGCATCTCTACACATGTGTGACTGCCGATAAATCCGGCTCCACCTGTTACTAAAATTGCCATGATCTTTTCCTCCTGAAATTAGAATCATTTATTTTCCTTTACACACTATAGCACACATCCTGCCTGTATGGAAGTGTTTTTACTAAATTTTTTATATTTTTTAGTAAATCAGTTGAACTATTTACTAAATTTTAGTATTTCCTATTCTTCCCAGAGTCTTTTCGGATAAAGACCTTCTTTTTTCAGGTTACGGATTGCTTCTACGACAACCGGTTTGTCTTCTTTATAGGTGACACCATACCATTTGTCTGTAGATGGGAGAACCGCTGCGGTTGCGCGGTCTGCCTCCAGAAGATTACTTACCACTGCCGGCAGGAAATACTCGCATTTCATTGGATTTTCAGCAATTCCCTTCTTTAAGAATTCCGGGAATTCTTCCTTCAGTTCATCCAGGATACTTCTGGTAAATCCCCACATATTCATGGAAACCAGAGTATCCTCCGGTAAATTTTCCCAGGTTTCTCCATCATTTTCAGTAAACGCAATTCCGCCATCCCGCTTCTCAATGCGGGTTCTCTCGGTAATATTTACCAGTTCACCTTCTTCGTTGGTCGTGCAGATTCCTCTTGCCACATGACCATTGTCTGTAACCGTGTTCTTCAGAAGATACCCGACCATCGCATAACGATACTTGTCATCATCCTCATGCTCAGACAGATAATTGTAAATCGCTTCAAATGCATGTCTTCCATAATAATCATCTGCATTGATTACGGCAAACGGTCCATCGATCTCGTCAATACAGCTGAGCACTGCATGACCGGTTCCCCACGGTTTCACCCGGCCTTCCGGAACCTCAAATCCTTCCGGAATATTGGTAATGTCCTGGAATACATAAGATACTTCCATGTATTTTGCCATACGATTTCCGACCGCTTCCTTGAAACTGTCTTCATTTTCTCGCTTTATGATAAAAATAACCTTCTCGAATCCGGCTCTTTTCGCATCAAACAGAGAAAAATCCATGATGATGTGCCCCTGCTCATCAACCGGATCGATCTGTTTAAGTCCACCGTAACGGCTTCCCATTCCTGCTGCCATAATTACTAAAACTGGTTTTTTCATAATCTGATTCTCCAATTCTTTTTTAATTTCAAACTTTGTCTTTCTTATTCTACCCCCAAACGATCACTTTTTCAATTGTCAGACAGAAAGAATGGCATAAAAAAAGAACAGGACTCCCAAAATGGAAATCCTGTTCTGATTATATCCGATTAATCCTGAACGTATGGCATTAAAGCGATATGTCTTGCTCTCTTGATTGCCACTGTAAGAGCTCTCTGATGTTTTGCACAGTTTCCTGTGATTCTTCTCGGAAGGATTTTTCCTCTCTCAGAAACATATTTCTTTAATTTTGCTGTATCTTTGTAATCGATTTCGTTGTTTTCTTTACCACAGAATACACAAACTTTTTTTCTTCTGCGTCCGCCTCTTCTCTTCATTGGAGAATCCGGTCTGTTTCCTTTTTCGAATGCCATTGTACACATCTCCTTTCAACCTTAATTAAACGGTAACTCCTCATCAATTCCGTCCGGAATATTCATGAAACCGTCACCTGCATCAGCGCTTGGCGCCGGTGCCGGGGCTGCCTGATAAGACTGTGTATTAGCACTGCTAGCATTCTTACTTTCTGCGAATTCCTGTTCTTCAACAACAACTTCTGTTGTATAAACCTTTACACCATCCCTGTTGGTATAGCTTCCGGTCTGGATTCTTCCGCAAACCACTACGCGCATTCCCTGACGGAAATAACGTTCTGTAAATTCAGCACTCTTTCCGAACACAACACAGTTAATAAAATCTGCGGTCTGTTCTCCATCACGCTTGAACCTGCGGTCTACAGCTAATGTATATCTTGCAATAGCGAGAGCGTTCTCACCTTGTGAATATCTCACTTCAGGATCTCTTGTCAGACGTCCCATTAAAACTACTTTATTCATACGTTGCCTCTTTCTAAGCTTCCTGTTTCACGCATAAATATCTGATTACACCATCCATGATACGAATTCTTTCTTCGATTTCGCCTGGTGTTGTTGTTTCAGATTCAAAGTGAATGAAGTAGTAGTAAGCTTCTTTCATCTTCTGGATTTCGTAAGCTAATCTCTTCTTTCCCCATTCGTCAACGTCAGTAATATTACCACCGAAACGTGTAACAAGTGCTTTCACCTTTTCGATTACTTCTGCTCTGGCGTCGTCTTCGAGTTTTGCGCTGACAACAACTGCTAATTCATATTTGCTCATGTCCTGCACCTCCTTATGGTCTTTTGGCTCCCGGATTCGCCGGGAACAAGGATAAATAATATATCACAAGTTGATATGTTATCATAATTTAAGCTTTATTTCAAGCCTTTTTTCTTATTTCTTTTGTGTTTTTTTCAACCAGTCTGCGCGGCACCATCACCTGATGACCACAGCCCTGACATTTCAGACGGAAATCTGCTCCCACTCTCAGTATTTCCCACTCTGAACTTCCGCACGGATGCGGTTTTTTCATACGGATCACATCTCCGACTTCAAATTTTCCTTCTACTGCCATCTCATTATTCCCCTTTTATTGTCCTGCCGGCTGTATGCTTATTCTTACCCCATGTACGATTGTTCGGTCATCATTCCCCTGTCTGGTACAAGTTGAAAGTGTTACGATCTGGGAATCATTTCCCACTTCCACACCTGTATCATATAAAGCTGAAGATTTCGTTGCCTCAAGGAATGATGCAAATGCTGTATCATCTGCGAACTGATAAGTATATCCCTCTGAAGTATCTTTTACAACTCCGACTGAATAAATATGGTATGTACTCACATTACCGTCCGGTGTATAAATATAGAAGTAAGGATATTTCTCCCAGAAACTTTTTTCGTGATACTGCTCCAGCTCATTAAACATTGTCCCATTATACATATAATGTCCATAAATAATTGTATTTCTGTCATTAAAATCTGCATGATTAAAAGCATTTACAAAAATCGTCCCTACCGTATTCTCATATCCTTTAAACGTCTTACTCAGGTATTCCGAATTATCACTTCCCTGAACAACCGGATAATTGATCACCGCCGGTTCATCAAACCGAATCCATCCTACCACATCCGGATTAATCTGCTTTAATGCATCAAAATCAACCGTAAATTTGCTGTCCTCTCCAGTATCTGAACTGTCATCACCCTTCTTTTCCTGTGTGATCGCAAGCTTTACCAGATCATTGTATTCGCTTTCTCCCTTATGATATCCATTGAAAATCTTATATAATTGAAATCCTGAAAATATAAACACACATACTGCAACGATCAAAATGATCGTACTGATGATTCCGACCTTTTTTTTCCGTCGGCCGCGATGATAGTGTTTTTCTTCCTGACCATATTTTTTCCTGCTCATAATCTCCTCCTGACTTTTTATATCATAAAATCTTTTTCGTCTATATTCATAACGATATCAGCAGTATAACATACTTTTTAGAGTTTTTTAATAGAGAGTTTATTGATTTTTGTGTGTGCAGGCGTACAATGTAAACCATCGTATAGTATCATATTCTATAAATAAAAAAGATTGGGTGAACATTATGAAAGAAAAACTGATGCGTTTTATGTATGGAAGGTACGGAGTAGATACCTTCGGCAAATTTCTCTTATGGAGCGGCGTAATTCTGATGCTGATCACAAGCATCTTCCATTTTCATATTTTTTATGTAATTGGGTGGGCATTCGTGATATACTCTTACTATCGCATGTTTTCACGTCAGACCTACAAGCGTGCACTGGAAAACCAGAAATTTCTCCAGCACACTTCAAAGATCCGTGGATTTTTTGCAAAACAAAAGTATATGGCAGCGCAGCGCAAGACACACCACATTTACAAGTGTCCAAACTGCAAACAGAAGATCCGTGTTCCAAAGGGAAAAGGTAAAATTGAGATCCGCTGTCCAAAATGCCAGACTACTTTTATCAAAAAAAGCTAACAATCAGGAGAATAATCAATTATGCAGGATTCTTACTCAATACTCGGCGTTTCACGGGATGCTTCCGATGAGGATATCAAGAAAGCCTACCGCAAATTAAGCCGTATTTATCATCCGGATGCCAATATCAACAATCCAAATAAAGATCAGGCAGAAGCCAAATTCAAAGAAATCCAACAGGCTTACCAGCAGATTATAAAAGAAAAAGAAATGGGTGCTTCCGGATATACCGGAACAGGCTCCGGAGGTTATGGCGATGCCGGAAGCGGATACGGAGGTTTTGGCGGTTTTGGTCCATTCGGCGGTTTCTACGGTCAGTATACCAATCAGAATCAGCAGACAACCGAGACAGAAGAAGATATTCATCTGCGTGCCGCCGCCAATTATCTGAACAGTGGCCATTATAAAGAAGCTTTAAATGTCCTTTCAGGAATCAAAGACCGTTCTGCCAGATGGTACTATTACAGCTCTATCGCCAATTCCGGCATGGGCAATAATGTCCTCGCCCTGGAGCACGCCAAAGAAGCACTTCGTCTGGAGCCGTCCAACTATCAATATCAGTCTCTTGTCAGCCGTCTTGAAAATGGTGGAAGCTGGTATCGTACACAACAGACAATGTATGGCGGTACACCAACGATCAACAATGATTTCTGCGTGAAGCTCTGCATTGCCAACATCATGTGCAATCTCTGCTGTGGCGGCGGTGGATTCTTCTGCGGTTCTCCTTATACATACCACTAAATGACAGGAGGAAATACTATATGTTAGATTATCTTGTTGTCTATGACAGTGAGACAGGAAATACAAAAAAAATAGCAACAGAAATTTTTGCATCCCTTCCGGGGATGTCCAAAGATCTGATAAATCTTCATGAACGTACCGATTTCCCAGAAGCCAAAATTTATTTTGTTGGTTTCTGTGTTCACCGCGGAACCTGTCGCCTCGAGATTGGCAACTTCCTTTCCGGTCTGTCGGACAAATCCGTTGCTCTCTTTGGAACCTGCGGTGCCGGAAACAGCCCGGAATACTACAAAGAGATTGCATCCAGCGTCCGGATCTGGCTTGAAGATGACAATCACTATCTCGGTTCTTTTATCTGCCAGGGGAAAATGCCGCTTGCTGTCCGTCAAAAATATGAATCCTTGCTGAACACACCAAAAGATTGCGATTGCCAGCAAATCCGACGGCAATTACAGAATTTTGACGAAGCAATGATTCATCCGACACGCACAGACCTTGAAAATGCGGCTCTTTTTGCTACCGAATGTATAGAAAAAGTTAAGTCCTTGTAAAAAAAGTGTAAAAAAATATCGTTTCAGTCTACCTATGGAAACTTTCTTGTTATATAATAAGGGTGTCGTATAGCGTCACTTTGTGTGATCTGCATGCAGACTTTTCATATTTAAAGTAGCTGTACGATATTTTTTTGCGACAAAATGTAAACTAATGCTTAAAGAAAAGGAAAACAAAATTATGGGAATTACAATGGTTTTGTCATTGCTCAGTGGGGTAGCCCTGTTTTTATACGGTATGTCACTGATGGGCGACAGTCTGAAAAAAGTTGCCGGCAATAAGCTTGAACTTATTTTATACAGGCTGACCAATACTCCTCTGAAAGGACTTCTGCTGGGTACTGTCGTAACCGCTATCATTCAGTCATCCTCTGCAACGACAGTTATGGTAGTCGGATTTGTAAACTCTGGTATGATGAAGGTCGCACAGGCAATTGGTATCATCATGGGTGCCAACATCGGAACCAGTATCACCGGATGGATCTTATGTCTCTCCTACATTGATGGTTCCAGCGGAATCGCGCAGCTTTTATCAACCGCTACAATCTCTGCAATCGTAGCAATCATCGGAATTATTTTCCGTACATTCATCAAGAAAAAACCGTATTCTGATATCGGTGACATCATGCTTGGCTTTGCGATCCTGATGATCGGGATGCAGACCATGAGCGGTGCCGTCTCTCCTCTGAAAGAGAATCCGCATTTCGTCAGACTTCTGACCATGTTCACGAATCCATTTATGGGAATCCTTGTCGGGATCGTATTTACAGCAGTTTTACAGAGTGCTTCTGCTTCTGTGGGTATTCTCCAGGCACTGTCCATTACCGGATCGATCACCTTTGCAGCTGCACTTCCGATCACAATGGGTATCGGCGTTGGCGCCGCATGTCCGGTTCTTCTTTCCTCAATCGGAACGAACAAGAACGGAAAGCGTACTGCTCTGATCTATCTGCTGAACGATTTGTTTGGAATGATTTTCTGGTCCATCGTATTCTATTCTGCAAATGCCATCGTGCATTTCCCGTTTATGGGTGAAATTATGTCACCTTTCCGTGTGGCACTTTTGAATACGGTATTCCGGCTTCTGACGATCCTTGTTCTTGCTCCATTTATCGGCAAGATTGAAAAACTTGTCTTCTTCCTTATTAAAGATACCGATGAAGACAACGAAGAGCAGGCAGATTTTGATCTTCTTGAGGAACGTTTCCTCAATTATCCGCCACTGGCAATCACACAGAGCCAGCTTGCAGTCAACGGAATGGCAAAGAAAGCATACAAAAATATCCGTCGCGCCCTTGCACTGCTGAAAGATTTTTCAGATAATAAGTTCAACAAAATTCAGGAAAAAGAAAATCTGATCGATAAATACGAAGATAAACTGGGAACCTATCTGATGCAGCTCAATATGCATGACCTGACACCGGAGCAGTCCAAGCAGACCGCCAAGTTCCTTCATACGATCAGTGATTTTGAACGTCTGGGGGACCATGCAGTCAATATTTCCCGTGTTGCACAGGAACTTCATGAAAAATCACGTATTTTTTCAGATGCAGCCAAATACGAGCTTCATGTTCTTGAATCCGCATTAAAAGAGCTTCTTGATCTCACGATCAATTCATTTGTAGATGAAGACCTTGTAAATGCTGCCAAAGTGGAACCGCTTCGCGAACTGATCGGTATTTTATGCAACGATTTGAAAATGCGTCATATTAAAAGGCTCCGTAACGGGCAGTGTGATCTGAACACCGGATTTGCATTTAACGACCTGCTCACCAACTATGATCGTATTGCAGCCCACTGTTCTAACATTGCCGTTGCAATCCTGGAACTGGATTCTTCCAATTTCGATATGCACGAATACACCAAGAGTGTGCGGAAACTGAAAGACAACACTTATGTATCCACCTTTGATTATTATGAGCAGAAATATAATATCAATGAGTATCAGCCGGAAGCGGAACAGGATACAAACACAGCTGCAAAAGCAACCGCCGCTGATACTGCCCAAGAAGTAAAATAGCGATCGCACTACCAGAAAGGATGCCAGAGAAAATGTCAATGTCTTCTTTAAATATTTCACTACAGGCGCACATTGCCAGTCAGTCCGTTATCCTAGGCGATGTCACCATCGGTGCAGACTCAAGTGTGTTCTATTATGCCGTTGTCCGCGGTGATGAATCGTCCATCACTATTGGCGAGCGAAGTAATATCCAGGATAACAGTACCGTCCATGTAGATTACGGTTTTCCGACCGTTATCGGTGATGATGTCACTGTCGGTCACAACTGTGTGATCCACGGCTGTACAATTGGCGACGCGTCTCTAATCGGGATGGGAAGTACGATTTTAAACGGTGCAAAGATTGGAAAGCATTGCCTGATCGGTGCCGGAAGTCTGGTTACTCAGAACACAGTTATTCCGGATGGAATGCTGGTTATCGGAAGCCCGGCGAAAGTAAAAAGACCTCTCACCGCGGAAGAGATTCAATCGATTTATAAAAATGCAGCGGATTATGTTGCATTATCGTCAGAGCAGTTTGAATAGAATTATAAAATCTGCTTTTACGCAATAAAAAGGTATCGGAATTTTTTATGTTTCCGATACCTTTTTTATTACCTAATTGTAGTATTTTTCACTCTATTTTTCATCCACGATCTGGAAGATGTAGAATTTCAAGTCCTACGCTTCAACCCCTTGATATTACTGGCTTTCCGCTTTGTAATTGCTTCTAGTACACCACTTTTACACCATTTCAGCCATAAGAGCCATTTCATTTTTTAGTGTATTTTCTTCTACATGACAGTATAAATCCATTGTCATTTGTAACGAATTATGTCCTAGTATTTTTTGTAGCACTTTAGGCTTCATTCCTTTTGCAATAGCTTTTGTCGCAAAAGTATGTCTTAATCCATGTGGTGTAAATTCTTTAAAATCAATGCCTGGATTCTCTTTGTTGATCTTATTAACATGATACTTAATCGCAGCTCGTACATTAGTTTCATGGATGGGATTGTTTGTCTTAGAGCAAAACACAAGATCTTCCATTCCTACACGGGGATTGTGGCGAATCATAATTTTATCCTTTCTTACCTTTTGCCTTTCAAGCGCATCCTTTACTGCTTTAGTCATTGGTAATTGCCGTTTTCCGGCTTTTGTCTTCGGCGCATGAAATTCATATATCGCTTTTCCATCATTAGGCAAATAGCATAATGTTTTTTTCACATCAATAATTCCATTTTCAAAGTCAATACAATCCCATGTCAGTCCGAGTATTTCGCCCATTCTCATACCAGTTCCCAGAGCAATTACAAAAAATTCATGCAACTGACAATTTTTAGAACTTTCAAGAATTAACTCAATCTCTACATCATTTAAAATTCTTTTTTCTTCCTTTTGGCAATTATCAATAATCGGGTTTATTCCAACCGCAACATTTTTAGTTAGCAGCTCAGATTCTACCGCCCGATTAAGAATATCAACCAATAGTGCTTTACAGTCACACCTCATATTGTCTGTTGCAAGCTCATTGAACGCATCTTGTAAAATAACAAGATTTAAATTTGTCAACTTACGCCATCCAATTTTCTCTCGAAGTCTGTTGTATTGTATCTCGTATGTCCTTTTAGTTGTATCCCTGCAATGTGTTTTACAAACAGTTATCCATTTTTCATACCATTCATTCAGCGTCATACTCGGCTCAACTACATTTATTTGCCTTTCATCTCGATATTGTTCATCACGCAGTTTCCGTGTTATCTCCGTTATTGTTTTAGCATATATTGTTTGTCTTTTCCCAAAACGGTTTGTAAAACGAGCCTGATATAAACCATCCTTTCTTTGTGTAATTCCTTTCCCTAATTCTTTCCCATTTAACGCTTTTCCCATTTTTATCTCCTATCTATACCGATAAAAAAAGGAACTGCTGTTAGTACCTAAAGTATAACAAATCAGTTCCCCTTTTTCTACTTTTTAAGTAATATTTCTATCTATCCATTGATTCAATTTTTCCCGATCAGCATACCATCTATTTCCGATCTGTATTCCAATGCCATTGTGTCCCCGTACTAGCTCCCTGGCTTTTGTTTCTCCGATTCCCAAATAACCACATAATTCTTTTACGGTAAGCAATTTCTTTTTTTCATTCATTCTACACCTCAAAATTATCTTCTAACTTTCCTTTGCTCAAATCTTCATGTTTTTTCACCCATAAATTTAATTCTCTTGTCATCGTTGCACCTTTCCAGATATTGCTAACATAGCAACTTTTAAGGTAGTCTATAAATTCATCTACACCATCAATACCAAAAAGCTGTTCTATCTTATAAATAAGAGAAAATAGTCCACTACTGAATATGATATATTGAATACTCTGCCGTAATGAATTATCCCTGGGGCTATCACAGCGTAATCTTGCCGCATTGCTTTTTTCTGCAATCTCAATCAGCTTTTTTGTCTCTATTCTATACTCACCTTCTTCTATATCATATAGACGGTATTTCTGTGTTACTGCTTTAGCAATAAAACTTGCAAATTCCTGATCTGTTAAATTTTCTTTTAATAATTCTTCTGTAATAGAATGTGCATACATTCCTTTATACACTACCTCAAACCGTATCCAGGAATTGTTTTTAATAGCATCCTCTAAACGAAAACCATTGTTTTTTATTTGTTCCATTTTTTTGTCATAGATTCTCAAAAAACCCTTTGAGCCTTTACTTCTGCTACCTATGTAAATAGTTTGGATTGCTCCATCTTCTCCAACAAAGCTTGTCTTTCGGATTCTACATCTATCCGTGTCATCCTGCACTAATATTTTTTTGTCCTGTAACCTTGTATGTAACTCATTCAAATCAATCCCATAGTTATAGTAATCTACGGTAAAATCAATTCTCGTAAGCCTTATGGTTACTGAATCTATATTTCCATTTAGCTTCTGCAAAAAAGCAGGCAATATAATTTGCACACCATACATTTTTGAATATCGTGCCTGATAAATCGCCCATGCCTTTGCACTAAATTTAATGCATACACCCATATCCATACGACAAGTATGATATGCCATTGCAAAATAGTAATCTTTCAGTCCCATGTTATAGCATTTATCATATCCCTCTAACTTCTCCGAAGACATTTCACTCAATTTTCCATCAAAAATATTCTCTAGCCTGGATATTCTTACAAATTTACATATTATGTTCTCCGCATACATTATCCATTTTTCTACAATATCCTTATTGTTTAGCATAATTGTAAATGTAAATTCATCTACGTTAAGTAGTATATTTTGTTCTTTTTCCATTTATTTGTGTGGAGATGGGGTTATTACATACCCCCATCTCTGCCCCCTTGACCATTTTTATTACTTGTCAATTCTTCAACTGCATCGAAAATTTGAAAGTTTAATTTAGGAATAAATATAACTACCGGATTTTCTGTGCTTGCTATTTGCGGATATGTCATAATTCCTTGACCTGTTAAAAACTTACGCCTGGCAATATCCGGATATATTCCTAATGCTGTCATATACGTTTGTCGTTCTGCCTGTCCCATTATCAACTTTAATGGTAAATTTTCTCTTAACTCTGTTGGTAAATTTGTCGCATTGCTTTGTTGTTGCGCTATTATGCAAAAACAACCTATTTGTCTACCCTCTCGGATTACATTCCCGATTACTTCATCAACAAAATCCCTGGTTTTCTTGTCATACCTCGCCAAAGACGCCCGAAATGCACTATATTCATCAATTATCAAAAAAACTGGTGTCAAATTGAAATCCCGATAATCACTGTCCAATTTATCCAACAACTTCTCAGCATATTCTTTCTTGCGTTCTTCCATTTTTGCTTCAAAATTTTTTAACAATAAAATTGTATCATCAATATTACTGGAAACATTACACTTGTTAATCTTATAGCCCAATGCATAAACACCACTGAATTTAGGATCTACAAGATACAGTTCATAAGGCGTTTCCTTTACAAGCATCTGTAATATCAAGTTATAAATACAATACGATTTTCCAGATCCTGTTTGTCCAACAATCAATGCATGGATAATATTTACTTTATGCCTGTTATCCAAAAACATTTCATACTCGCCTATTTTTTGGTTGTAATCTTTAAACTCTTGAAACGTATTAAATACAACCTGCTCTATTTTATTTGTTTCAAATTCATAATTGTAAATGTTACAATCATCTGAGATGTACGCAGCCACCAAAACATATTCTTTTAATAGAGCTGAACTGATGGGCAAATCCTCTAACTTTTTATCCATCTTTATGCAATTCTTTAGTGTTACCTTTCCACTTTTAAAGTCTTTTTCAAAGAAAATATCTATTTCAGGTAACACCGCACATTTCTTTCCTAATATCATTCTCTCTGTATACATTCCGCTCTCGTACAATGCCCTCTTTAGAGATTTATACATTTTTACATGTAAAATTGTATGTTTAACTCCATACCTGATTCCATGTTTCTGTAGCCACCATATTAGCAAGCCTGTACTCACAACAATTGCACCCACGAAGCTCATACAAGACAGCTTTCCAAATTTACTTTCATAGTTGCAGGTATAGCCATATAGTAAGGCTATACCCGCAATAAACATTTCCAACGCACCTGTGATAAACGTACGAACAAGTCTACTTTCTCTTGTCTGTAGCATTATTCCGGTTTAATTTCAGAGATCTCCGAGAAACGTAAAATTGCATTGTAATTGATAACATAACTAATTTCCGGTTTATAACCGCCAAGTTTAACCATACAGCCTTTTTTAAACGGCAAAGGATATTCCACCCCGATGATTGTTGCTTCAAATACTTCCAATCTGTTATCAACGATCTCACCGGTTTTTTTGTTAATCTCCGGCGCATCATCATGCATTATTTGTAGCGTTGCTCGCACTCCCGCTTGGATTTCTACAGTGCCATCATCTAGTGTTTTCCCTGCATATGGCATCTGACT
The DNA here is from genome assembly GCA_934320645.1 of uncultured Bariatricus sp. Taxonomy (GTDB): domain Bacteria; phylum Bacillota; class Clostridia; order Lachnospirales; family Lachnospiraceae; genus Allocoprococcus. The sequence continues at coordinate 41,596 of CAKRFP010000015.1, read as the reverse complement.
GATAAATATGAATTCATTGTGAAAATTTTTGAGCATTTGATCTCCATCAATCATTACATATTTATGAATATTTTTCATTTTTCTCACCTCCTAACGATACGTGCATTACCCACGTTTTTGACACCTAAGCCTTCTTCTATGAGTCCGTAAAGGCAAATCTTGTCCTCTTCCAATCCGGCTTTACTTGCCAATTTTTTAATTTTCTCTGCATCTGCATGTCCTAAAACAAAACATGGTACAGAAGAATAAAAAACAGCAATTTTGTTTGCGTCTGTCACAATAACAACATGCTCTTTCTCACTCGCTTGCTCTGCATTTAATTCTATCCAACACTCTGGATATTCAAACCAAGCTTTCTTCATCGTTCTTGTTTTCATAGCTCTTTGCTCTCCTTTCTGTAGATTCACGGTACGTTCCCCGTGTGAGCTTATAGTATAGTAATTATCAAAAATTTGCTGGACTGTTGAAACTTTTGTCACACTTTCATTAAGCATTTGCAGATATCTACTTTTATCTTTTCGTATCGCCGCTGGGGACTTCCCATATTTCTTTGCAACTTCTTTTACACTCATTCCAGAACACAAGTCCTCATATTCAGCTTTATAGTCCACTTCTTTATTTTTCCTCTTCTTTGTAATACACACTTTTCTACCACTATATTTGTCTGCAAACTTTTCATAAGCCTTTTCATCCCCATATACCTCTGTCAACACATCATATACAGCAAGATTGACAGTACAATTTTTAGATATTTCATCTTCTTCCATTGCAATTTCAATGACGTCTCTTAGTGTTGTGCTTTTCACAATGTAAAATGTAATTTTATTTCTATTATCGCCCCAGTTTTCCAACGTCTTAAAAAACAAATCTAATGCATTCTGATCTTTCCCGTTATTTGTTAATATTCTTCTAAACTCTTTATTAGACAGAGATTTCTTTTGCATCTGCCACAACCTTTCTGCGGTGGCAAATTTAGTTCCAAAACGCCTCCGCAGAAAGAATATGGAAGAATTTTATTTTTTCGTTCCAAGTCCAAAATGCGTACAATAAAAAAACTACAACGTAAACAGCAAGAGCTTACGCTCGCAAAAAATTGCGCTGTTGACGTTGTAGTTTTTTTATTATTATATATAAACAAGCAGGCTTAAGAATAAGCCTGCCATATCTGTCCTTATTTAATTTTCAATTATCTGTCACAAAAATTTACTCATCTCTAATAACAACTAAATCCTTTATTTCACATTCAAAATAATCACATAATTTTATCAGTAGATTGGCATCTATCCTCTGAAAATCTCCTCGGCAATACCTATTAAAATTTCCCCTCGGAATATCTAAATCTTTGCAAATCTTATTCTTGCTAATGCCTCGTTCGTTTAGCAACTCCTCAATCCTTAAATATATATGTTTCATTTATATCACCTTCAAAACGTAATAAAAATATTATAGATTTTATATTTCTATCTAGTAATTTCCTATTTTTGAAGTTAATATATAGTAAGGTGCTAAATTTAAAGGGGGTATATAAATTATGTCAAAAAAACAAGTATTCGCATTATTTCTATCACTAATTCTTTTTCTTATATCCTGTGCCTATAATCCAAAACAAAACTCTTTAGATGTCGTTTCCTCAAACACTTCCACAGATATGATGTATCTTTATGTAATTGCCGATTTAAAGACTTTTGACAATAATTATAACCTCTGCTCTGAGAATATAATTAAGCATTGTGTAAATAATGATTTCCCCTCTACTAAATTCAGCTATGATTTAAGTGGATGTCCTAACAAAATAACGGCTTATGTGTATTCATCTGCAAAAGACTTTAAATTAGGAAATCCTCTATTTACAATGTACTATTATCCAAAATCATCAGATAATACCGATCACTATAATATAAAAGACAATTTCTCTGAATACACTTTTGATATTTCATATTAGCAAAAAAGAAAAACGGTTAAACCACAAAGTTTAATCGTTTTTCCTATACTAACAGCATATCCTCTTTATCGTACACCATTTATTCTTTCACTTTTTACCGTACACCATTTTGTACACCATCTTTTTAAAAAATTACACCATTTTACAATAATTTACGATAAGTTGGTCTTTTTCTCAAGTCTTAAAGAATCCCGTAAATTGCAGTGTTTTCAGCACTTTCTCAGTCTACTTTTCATCAACGATCTGAAAAACATAGAACTTAAGGTAGTACGATTCTTCTGCAGACCACAAAATCGGATGATCCGGTGCCTGTGTCCGGTATTCTACCTGTCTGACCCTCTTATGCACATTCTGCGCTGCCTGGTGGATCGTCTTCGTAAAAAGCTCATAATCCATAAAATGCGAGCAGGAACAGGTTGCCAGATATCCGCCTGGTTTTACCAGCTTCATTCCGCGCATATTGATCTCGCGATATCCCTTTGTCGCATTCTTGATCGTCTTACGGGATTTGGTAAATGCAGGTGGATCCAGGATTACCACATCATACTGCTTTCCTTCTTCTTCCAGCTTTGGAAGCAGATCAAATACATCTGCACAGACAAATTCAACTCTGTCTTCTAATCCATTGAGCCTTGCGTTCTCTCTTGCCTGTTCTACGCCAAGTTCTGAAGCATCTACACCTGTTACATGCTTTGCCCCTGCAATCCCTGCATTCAGCGCAAAAGAGCCAGTGTGCGTGAAGCAGTCCAGCACCTCTGCATCCTTACAAAGTCTCTGGATTGCCAGACGATTGTATTTCTGATCCAGGAAAAATCCTGTCTTCTGTCCATCTTTGACATCAACCATGTATCTGACACCATTTTCCACAATCTCAACTTTGGTATCAAATTCTTCACCGATAAAGCCTTTGACTCTCTCCATGCCTTCATTCTGACGAACCTTTGCATCGCTCCGTTCATACACGCCACGGATCGTAATTCCATCTTCTGAAAGAACCGCTTTCAAAATGTCCACGATCTCTTCTTTCATCCGGTCGATTCCGAGTGCAAGAGACTCTACAACCAGCACATCCGAGAATTTATCGATCACCAGCCCTGGAAGAAAATCCGCTTCCCCGAAAATCACACGGCAGCTTGATGTATCTACTGTCTTTTTCCGGTATTCCCACGCATCTCTCACCCGCATTTCCAGAAATGCATGATCGATCTCCTGATCCTGCTTTCTTGTCATCATACGGATCCGGATCTTAGAATTCATGTTGATAAATCCTCTTCCCATTCCGTATCCGTCAAAATCATGGACGATCACAATGTCACCATTTTCAAATTCTCCCATGATCGAATCAATTTCATTATCGAATATCCAGGCACCGCCTGATTTCAGCAGACGTCCCTCGCCCTTTTTCAATGTCACTATAGCCTGACGCATCTTTTCTCCTTCCACATACCCTTACGTATTCTTCTGCAAATATTATCCACGGAGTCCTGCAATGATCCGGCCCGGATAGAGCAGAAGATCCAGTCCATCCTGCATAGATCTGACACAGAGATCCGCATTTTTCAATAATTTCCCGTAGACCCCTTCCCGATCCATGACTGCAATGGAAAGTGCTGCCTCTTTGAGCATCCACTCATCATTTCTGCCATTGCCGATCGCCACACAGCGCTTTGCACCGGTTGCTTTTACCAATTCCCTTTTATACTCCTTTGCATTGCCTGTCGGAAATGTCTCCAGAATCACCGGAAGCCCTTCGCACTGCGCTTTCGCATTTCCATGGGTATCTGCGGTCAGCACATAAATTCGGAACTGCTCTGAAAGTGCGATCAGACGCTCCTTCACGCTCGGCGGGATCACTCCGTCCACAGCGATCGTCCCATTCATATCTAAAAATATCGTATCAAGTTCTAATGTTTTATATTCCGGAATAACCAGTTTCATAGGAACTCCTTTCCTGCCATCTGGCACGTTACTTTTTCTATTATAATACATATTTCATACAGACTCCACATATTTTGTAACAACTGTTTTATCTGATAAAGAGGAGGATTGTAAATATGAAACCAGTTGTTGGAATCTTATGCTGTGGCTTCGACGGCAAAAACCAGTTTGTAACCGATACCTATGTGCGGGCAGTCCGCATTTCCGGAGGAATCCCCCTTCTGATACCGATTCTTCCTCAGGACTTCCCGATTGATTCCTATTTTGACATGTGCGACGGATTCCTGCTTCCCGGCGGTGGTGACTTTACACCATTTCTCTTCAATGAGAATCCGCTTCCCGGTGTGGGACAGACTAATCTTTCTGTGGACCTTTTCCAGATCCATTTTACGGAAGAAATCTTAAAGCGACATCTTCCGGTCATCGGCATCTGCCGCGGTATGCAGGTACTCAATGCGGCCTGTGGCGGAACAGTCTACCAGGATCTGTCCTGTCAGCCCGGAGATCCCTTCCTTCATATGCAGACTTCGCAGAATCGAAGTGATATGTGGCATCAGATCTTCATCACAAAAGACAGCCATCTACACGAGCTGACCGGAGACACGCTGTACACCAACAGCTTCCATCACCAGTCTGTGCATCTGCTTGGGAAAAATGTTCATGCCTGTGCGCACACTTCCGACGGTACGGTCGAAGCGATTGAAATCGAAGGACAACCTTTTGCCCTTGGTGTTCAATGGCATCCGGAATCCATGTTTTTCACCTCACCATGCATGCGGGAACTTTTTTCACGCTTCATCCATTCCATGCTGCCTGGAACAGATGAAACCTCTCCTGTCTGAATAAAAATCCGAACAACAATATCTGCCTTTTAGTCTGTGTCCATATATGTTCACAAACGTTCATAATTCTTTCAAATTATGAACACACTTTTTTCACAAGATATGAGTATACTAATAATTGTCAAAAGGAAATAAACCTTTTTACATAATAAAATTTTTCTTTTTCATAAACGCCGATATTCGGGAAACCGGATATCGGCTCTCCTCATTTTCAGGGGTTATTTCAGATATTCCAGAAGTCCACGCAGGTCCGGAACGATATAATCTGCCATCTTTTTCACTTCTTCTGTCGCAGGAGTCAGATCCGGCACCATCGTCACATGGCAACCTGCCTGATACGCTGCATTTACCCCGTTTGGCGAATCTTCGACCGCCATACATTCTTCCGGCTTTCGTCCGATCTTGTCGCAGGCATACAGATACACATCCGGTCTTGGTTTCCCGAATTTCACCATGGATGCACTGATGATCTCATCAAACAGATCTTTAAATCCAACCATTTCCAGATAACGAACTGCCCGGTCCTCCGCTGTCGCAGTCACAACCGCGGTCTGGTATCCACGCCTTTTCAGTTCTTTGATCACCTCTTCCACATATGGCTTCTTCTCAATTCCAAAACGCTCAATATGCGCGCTCATCAGTTCCTGTCTGCGCCTCCTGAGCTCATCATACGGAAAATCTTCTCCAAAAATATCCTTCATCTGTTTTCTTGCAAACACAGATGCACAACTGCGAAACTTGTATGCCGTCTCCAGAGTCAGCCGGTATCCAGCTTCCCGCACTGCCTTCTGTTTATATACTGCCAGATATTTCTCCGTGTCGATTAAAATGCCATCCATATCAAAAAGTACTGCTTTCATACTTGTCCTCCTGTAGCATATTTCATTCTGTAAAAACGATTGTTTTCTATATCATACCATTCCCTTTAGAAAGAAAAAAGACGGAGATTTCACTCTCCGCCATTCGTTTCTTCTATATCCTTATTTTGTACTGCTACTGTCAGAAGAAGTACTTTCCACCTGTTTACAGTTATCAGCAACCCAATCCTCTACGATATCCAGTCTCGCTGTCTTCTCCAGATTCTCTGAATTTCCTGCTTCTTCCAGTGCCTTCTTAAGTGCATCTACATCTTCATATCCATACGCATCTGCGTATTCTTTATACTTTTTCTCAAGTACTTTGTCTGACACATCGATCTTCGCTTTCTCAATGATCAGATCTGCTGCCAGATTTGCTTTTACCTGATCCTTTGCAGCCTGTGTTGCTTTTGTATTGAAAGTTTCCTCATCCATATTCATATACTGTGTAAGGAAATCTGCAAAATCCAGATTATAATAAGATGCCATATTCTCATACTGTGATTTGATCGAACTGATCATATTTTTCAGATCCTTTTTTGGATACTTGTTCACAGTTGTATTCTCAAGCACTGCTTTCCATGCATTTTGCTTGATGGTATTCTTTTCATTTTCTTCGTTATTCTTTTTCAGGGATTTCTTGACTTCTTTCTTGTACTCTTCAACCGTCTTGGAAGTATCCGATACGCTCTGTACAAACTCATCTGTAAGTTCTGGCACATCCGTCTGCGAAATAGCCTTCAGTGTGACGGTAAATACAACCGCCTGTCCTGCGAGTTCTTCATTCCCATAATTCTCCGGGAAAGTCAGGTCCAGATCAAATGTGTCACCGATATTGTGTCCGACAACGCCATCTTCAAACCCGTCAATAAACGTTCCGCTTCCCAGGGTAAGCTGTGCATCTGTAGCTGTTCCGCCGTCAAATGCCACGCCATCCTTCTTTCCTTCGTAATCGATTGTTACGGTATCTCCGTTTTGTGCTGCACGATCTGTCACTTCTGTTGTAGTTGCTTTAGACTGAAGCACGCTGTTGATCTGAGATTCTACATCATCATCTGATACTTTCGTCGAATCTACTTTATCGATCTCCACACCCTTATATTTTGTAATGGTCACATAATCATTGGAAATCTCACTGGAACATCCTGTAAGAATCAGTGACAATGCACAAATACCTGCTGCAAGCACTGCTATTTTCTTTTTCATTTTCTACACCTCTGTATCTTCATTCTCTCTCTGATTGCTTTCTTCCATCTGCATCAGAGCGCTACCTATGATTATAACACATTATCTGCCAATGAAAAGGGATTTCCCAAAGTTCACATTTATTTCAGATTTTCATCCTTTTCAAAAAGCCGTCAAAAACCTCAAATTGCTTGCACTTGTCTACAAAGAATGCTACAATAAGCTATGTGTAAATATGATTTGAGGAGGAAAACCCGTGAGTAAGTTAACGATCGTATTACTGGTAATTCTTGCCGTACTGCTCATTGCCCTGGTTGTTCTGTATTTCCTCGGTAAGAAAGCGCAGAAAAAGCAGGCAGAACAGGAAGAGATGATTGCAGCTGCTGCACAGCAGGTCAACATCCTGGTTATCGACAAAGGTAAGATGAAGCTTAAAGATGCCGGTTTCCCGTCAATTGTCCTTGAAAATACACCGAAGTATCTTCGTCGTTCAAAGGTACCGGTAGTCAAGGCGAAAGTCGGACCGAAGATCATGACTCTGATGTGTGATGCAAGCATCTATGATCTTATTCCAGTCAAAAAAGAAGTAAAAGCAACCGTAAGCGGTATTTACATCACTGCAGTAAAAGGAGTCAGAGGTTCTCTCGAAACTCCGCCTAAGAAAAAAGGATTCTGGGCAAGACTGCGGAACAAGTAAGCATAAAAAGGAACGTGCCATAAGGCACGTTCTTTTTTATTCCCCATAATGAAAAAAGGGTAAATGATTCTGAGCCGATTGAATCATTTACCCTTTTTGTTTTATTTTCCTGAAATTGCTTCCTCTGCCTGTGCTTTCGGTCTTATGCTCATTGCGATCCGGCAGTCTGCCGTCGCTTCATGATTCACATCAAGCCCATACTCCACAGCAATATCAATTCGCTCATCATCCACATTCACATCCAGCTTCCGTGTATGAATTCCAACATGAAGCTGCCCATACGGTGTATCATAATAAGTAACATTCATCTGATTCTTCTCGAATACCATATGTGCATTCGTAATCCCGCTCTTCATGATCTCCATCGAATCTTCACCGGTGATCTTGATCTTATTCTTAACCACCCCCGGAATCCCTTCCATTACTTCATCATAAAGAATATAATGCTTTCCGTTCTTCCAGTAATAGCTCGCCGGAGTGATCACTTCGATTGGCTCATTCTCTTCATTTTCTTCCGGATCTGCAAATGCCATATCATGCAATCCGGAAATCGTCAATAATACATCCTGTGTCATACACGTCATCCAATCTGTCTGTTATTAGATGGCAAGTCCTTTTGCGATATCGTACTGGTACTCCGGAATACCTTTCTGCATTGCCAGAGCTTCATTGATATCAAAATCGATATACTCGCCATGTTTGTATCCTACTACACGGTTTGTCTTTCCTTCAAGAAGAAGATCGACTGCAAGAGCTCCCATGATAGATGCGTAAACTCTGTCTTTTGCTGTCGGGCTTCCACCACGCTGCATGTGACCAAGAATTGTAGCACGGGTCTCCATACCAGTCTCTTTCTCGATTCTCTTTGCCATATTCATCGAATCACCGATACCCTCAGCATTGATGATGATGTAATGCTTTTTACCGTGTTTTCTGCTTTCTTTGATGTCTGCAATGATCTTTGCTTCATCGTAGTCATGTTCCTCTGGGAGAAGGATCTTCTCTGCTCCGTTGGCAATACCACACCACAGTGCAAGGTATCCTGCGTCACGTCCCATAACCTCGATGATACTGCATCTTTCATGAGATGTAGATGTATCACGTACTTTGTCGATTGCTTCCATCGCTGTATTAACCGCTGTATCGAATCCGATCGTGTATTCTGTACATGCGATATCAAGGTCGATCGTTCCCGGAAGTCCGATGGTATTTACTCCAAGATCAGATAATTTCTGTGCACCCTTGAATGAACCGTCTCCTCCGATAACTACCAGACCGTCAATTCCATATTTCTTACAGATTGCTGCTGCTTTCTGCTGTCCTTCCGGTGTACGCATCTCTTCACAACGTGCTGTCAGAAGAATGGTTCCACCTCTCTGGATTGTGTCTGATACATCTCTGGCACTTAAATCAATAATTTCCTCGTTAAGAAGTCCTGAATAACCTCTTCTGATTCCTCTTACCTTCAGTCCTTTGCCCAATGCGGTTCTTACAACTGCACGGATTGCAGCGTTCATTCCCGGTGCGTCTCCACCACTGGTCAATACGCCGATAGTTCTGATTACTTTTTCTGCCATGATATGTCTCCTCCGTCTCTTCTACTTTGTAACTTTACTATCCTTTTGCTTAATTTATCTCAATTCACACGTTATTGTATAATATTCACCCCTTCATTTCAATGGGTTTTTCTATTACTTTTACACAATCTTCTCCGAAATAATTCGTCAATCTGCTCAAAATCCCAGGTTCTACCTGGATATTTGCGTTTTTAGGCAATCTTTTTACCGCCCGCTCCGCTTTGCAGAAGATTACAACCTGGTCTTCACCCTCACTTTCCGCGAGCATCCGGAACAGATTCTGCTCATCTTGAAGGTAACTCTGTTTGTCTGCATACTGGATCCACAGTTCTTTTTTCGTCATCTCAAACGGAATTACTTCCTCACAGATCAGCTTACTTGCATTATCGTCCTCTTCCGATACGCGTCCGCGCACAAATACCTTGCTGTCCTCCTGCAGATACTGCTGGCTCTTCTCATAGCTCTGCGGGAAAATGACAACCTCTACCGTTCCAAGAAGATCCTCTACGGTAATAAATGCCATCGTCTGGTTCTTCTTTGTGTATTTGATCGTCTTTGATGTGATCATACCACCGATGATCTCCCTTGCCCCGTCACGCACTTTTGTCCGTCCGGTCTCTTCATCAAGCTGAAAATCCAATGTCGTTGCGGAAATACTCTTGCACCATTTCTCTTCATATTCTTCCAATGGATGTCCGCTGATATACACGCCGAGTACTTCTTTTTCAAATGCAAGCATCGTTTCCTTCTGGTATTCTCCCACATCCGGAAGCGTAACCTCAAATTCTTTTTTCTGTTCGTCATCTACAATATCAAAGAGCGACATCTGTCCGGCAAGCGAATTTTTCTTGTTCTGTGCTACCTGATCCATGATCTGTACATAAATGATCATAAACTGCTTTCTGGTCCCTTTCAGACTGTCAAATGCGCCGGATTTGATAAAGTTTTCTACCGCACGTTTATTGACTTCCTTACCGGAAAGCCGTTCCAGAAAATCCTTCAGATCACGAAACGTGCCATGCTCTTCTCTGTCCCGGATGATCTGCTCAATCACCGGTCTTCCAACCCCCTTGATCGCCGCAAGTCCGTAACGGATATTACCGTTATCTACGGAAAAATCACCAACCCCACGATTGATATCCGGCGGCAGGATAGAAATTCCCATCTGTCGGCAAGTGTAAATGTATTCGGCAACCTTTCCCGGATTGTCGATGACAGAAGTCATAAGCGCTGCCATATATTCTACCGGATAATAATATTTCAGATACGCTGTCTGGTATGAGACAACCGCATACGCTGCCGCATGTGATTTGTTGAACGCATACTTTGCAAAATCGATCATTTCATCATAGATCTTATTCGCAACCTTTTCATCGATTCCATTTTTGACACAGCCCGGAATGCCTTCTTCTTCATTACCATATACAAAATTCTGACGCTCTCTCTGCATCACGTCGCCCTTTTTCTTACTCATGGCACGGCGTACAAGGTCGCTTCGCCCAAGTGAATATCCGGCAAGGTCACGCACGATCTGCATAACCTGTTCCTGGTATACAATGCAGCCATAGGTCGGTGCCAGGATCGGCTTTAACTGCGGGCATTCGTAAGTAATCAGCTCCGGATGGTTCTTTCCTTTGATATACTGTGGAATGAAATCCATCGGACCTGGCCGGTAAAGAGAAATTCCGGCGATAATATCTTCCAGACTCTGTGGACGAAGTTCCTTCATGAAGCTCTTCATCCCTGCACTTTCTATCTGGAAAATACCGTCCGTCTTTCCGGTTCCGATATAGTCAAGCACTGCTTTATCATTATAATTTAATTTTTCTGTTACCAGCTTCACACCGGTACTTTTTTCAACCAGTCTGATCGCATCCTGGATGACGGTCAGGGTACGAAGCCCAAGGAAATCCATTTTCAGAAGTCCCAGTTCTTCCAGCGTGGTCATGGTAAACTGTGTGACTACATTGTTGTCCGCTCCAAGTGCCAGCGGAACATATTCATCCACATCCTTCTGGCTGATCACGACTCCCGCGGCATGCATAGATGTATGCCGTGGCAGACCTTCCAGTCTCTTTGACATATCGATCAGCTCTTTTACCTGTGGGTCTTCATCATAGAGCTTCTTCAGCTCATGGTTCATCTTCAGGGATTTATCCAGTGTAATATTCAGTTCTTTCGGAATCATCTTTGCAATTGAATCCACAAAAGCATACGGAAGATCCATAACTCTTCCCACATCCCGCAGCACCCCGCGTGCCTGCAGTGTACCAAAGGTTACGATCTGCACTACCCGGTCTTTGCCGTATTTACGCACAACATAATCAATGACTTCCTGCCTTCTTTCAAAGCAGAAGTCCACATCGATATCGGGCATGGACACACGTTCCGGATTCAGAAAACGCTCGAACAGCAGCTGATACCGGATCGGATCGATATTGGTGATCGCAAGTGTATACGCCACAATGCTTCCCGCCGCAGATCCACGCCCAGGTCCAACCATGATTCCGTTGCTTTTTGCAAAATGAATGAAATCCCATACAATAAGGAAGTAATCCACATAACCCATGCTTTTGATAACGCCCAATTCATAATTCAGGCGCTCCACAAGGGCTGGATCCGGGTCTTCTCCATATCGTCTTTTTAGTCCGTCAAAACAGAGCTTATTCAAATATTCCCATGAGGTAAATCCTTCCGGCACATCGAATTTCGGAAGCTTTGTCACACCAAATTCAATCTCTACATGGCATCTGTCTGCAATCTTCTGTGTATTTTCCAGCGCCTCCGGTGCATATGGGAAAAGTGCTGCCATCTCTTCTTTGGACTTCACGTAGTACTGTCCGCCTTCATAGCGCATCCGATCCTCGTCTGCGAGCTTTTTCCCTGTCTGAAGGCAAAGCAGGATATCATGTGGCTTTTCATCTTCTGCGTAAGTATAATGCACGTCATTTGTCGCCACAAGGTCGATTCCGATCTCCTGCGACAGACGCATCAACTGCTGGTTAACGGTGCGCTGTTCCGGGATCCCATGATCCTGCAGTTCCAGGAAAAAGTTGCCTTTCCCAAAAATCTGTTCATAATGAAGCGCAGCTTTTTTTCCTTCTTCATACATCCCTCTCGCCAGGTTTCTCTGTACCTCTCCGGCAAGACATGCACTGAGGGCAATGATTCCTTCGTGATAGGTCTCCAGAAGTTCATAATCTACTCTTGGCTTATAATAGTAACCTTCCGTAAATGCACGTGACACGATCTTCATCAGATTGGCGTAGCCCGTATTATTCTCGGCAAGAAGTACCAGGTGATAATATCGGTCCTCATCGCGTCCTACGGCCGTTTTGTCGAATCTGGATCCCGGGGCCACATAAACTTCACATCCCAGCACTGGATTGATTCCTGCCGCCCTTGCGGCTCTGTAGAAGTCAATGACGCCATACATGACACCGTGGTCTGTGATCGCAGCCGCTGTCATCCCCAGTTCTTTGACTCTGGCAACATATTCTTTAATTTTATTCGAACCGTCCAGAAGGCTGTATTCCGTGTGGACGTGCAAATGCGCAAAATTCATATTGTGTTCGCTCCTTTTCTCTGTGTTCCATTCTAGCAGAAATGCGGGGGATTTCCAACTGGTGGAGGAAAATTTTGTTGGTTGGTGGGCGGCGGATTTCCAAATCTATGTACTCCGGTTCCCCTCGGCAAAACATTCCGATGAACCCCTGAAAGCGGGAATCGTGTTCAGCAAAGGCTTCCACGATTCCTGGGTTTCATCTCCATTGCCTCGAAGGGAACCGGAGTACATAGATTTGGGAATCCGCCTGTTCAACGGTATCGAATGATTTTCTGGGGGTGTGTTGGTGTCACAACCTTATTGATTTCTAACACAAAAATACCGCCGCATTAGATTTCATTTCCAATGCGGCGGTATTCCCCTTTATTATAGCCAGCAACCAATACGCCCTTCTCTTATCTGGATGACTTTTCCAACTGCTCCATCAGTTCCTGAATCTTTTCTTCTCTTTTTTTAAGAAGTTGATTCATTTCTTCTATACGCTTTGCATCTTCATGGATGATCCTGCTTTGATCTTCAAGTTTTTTTTGCTGTCCTTTGATTTCTTTCTTTTGCCCTTCAAGCTCTTCCTGCATCTCATCGATCATATACCGTACTGTATTTTTATCCAATATCTCCAGCTCTTTTGAGAACATTTCCATCATCCTCTCCACATTCTGGCACATGGTATATACTTCTTCATAAAGAGCCTTAAACTCCGGTACTTTTTCGACTAGCTGCATGATTCTCTCCGGATTATCTTCACTTAGAAATAATAACCATTTTTCCAGATTATTCTCAATCTCTCCATCTTTATTTTGAATGACATCCCGGAAGATGTCAAGGCATATAAACGTGTATTTCTGAAGCAGATCTGCCTGGATTCCGGTATCACTTTTCTGCTCCATATGATGGACATAAATCTGCTCTGAAAAATCATGATATTTTTTCTCACTTTTTTCAAATAACACGATTGTATATACGTTCTTGACATCTTTATATGTAAAACTCTTTCCTTTTTCTCCACATCTTGTTGCCTGATTATAACATGGTCCCAGTCCGTCTTCAATTAGCAAATATTCCGAAAAAAGCAATATATTAATATCACAACCGCAAATAGCAAGGGACTCAGAAATTTGAATCACTCTCCCAAATTTCTGAGTCCTCTAATTGTTTCAGCATTTAGTAATTGTTACAGTAATCAAACACAGGTCTTCCCTGTTCATTCCATTTTATGCGCATGCGGTAAGCATGTCTGTTGGGATCATACAGTGGATCTCCGATTATTTCATCGTATGGTCTTGCATGATAGATCATAATATCTTCTTTTCCATCCTCCGACTTTACAAAAGAATTATGTCCCGGCCCGTAGATTCCTCTTTCTGCATCTGTTTTTAAGACCGGATATCGTTCTTTTTTCCAAGCCCTTGGATTCAGCAGGTCTTCTGTCTCTTCTATGCTGAGCATTCCCATACAATAGCATTCTCCTGTAGCACTTGCCGAATAAGTCAGATATATTTTCCCATCATGATGTACAACTGCCGGTCCTTCATTTACCCAGAAATCCACTCTTTCCCAGTCATAATCCGGTGAAGTCAGAAGAACCTGTTCTGTCGCAAGACTTGTTGGTGAATCCATTCTGGCAATGTATAAATTGGAAATCTTCTTTCCAACACTAACTTTTTCTGCCCATACGCAGTACCATTGTCCCATATTTTCAAACACGGTCATATCCAAAGAAAAGTCCTGGAATGAAAACGCGTCTTTTCGCTTTAACATTCCCATCTCTTTCCACGGATCTTTCAATGGATCGTCGCCTTCACACATCAGCACATACGGTCTGATTGCCCAAATATCCTCAATATCTCCACCTGCAAAATAAATAAACCATTTATTATCCACATAATGAATTTCCGGTGCCCAAATGTGCACACTCATAATTCCGTTTTCATGCTTTCTCCATATGGTTACTTCTTCTGCCTGTGCCAATCCGTCGACCGTATTGCTTTTGCGAAGTACAATACGGTCATATTCCGGTACAGATGCAGTAAACCAATAGGTTCCATCGGAATGTCTGTAAACATAAGGATCTGCCCGCTGTATAATAAATGGTTTATTGTATTCTGTTTGTCTGTAATTTGTTTTATCCATAATCGTATCCTCTTATCTTTTCACTGCAAGTGTCAAAAATTTTTTTGCAACTCACCGTTGCTTCTGATTGCTCTATTGCCTTGCAATGTTCGCGATCTTACTTCACATTATTTCAAAATACAGAAGATATAGAAGAAACCTTACAATGTGTCCCGGTCGAGAATATGATAATTCAGATAAATAGATTTTGGCGAGTATTCTTTTGAATCAATCTGCTGGATCAGTTCCACAACCGCCGTTGATGCAACACCTTCCAGATTTGTTGAAACAGTTGTCAGTTTCGGCGTGATATACTGCAAAAGGCTGATATCGTCAAACCCCATTAATCCGAAATCCTTTGGTATCATCAGACCTTTTTTTGTGCCCCATTGCATAATAGACAAAGCATAGCTGTCACCCGAACACAAAAAAGCAGTCTTTTCATGCAATCCTCTTGTACAGATTCGTTCAACCTCCGGGAGAAACTCTGTTTTCCCAATCATTTTCATTTTCAGTTCCGGGTGAATCGCCATTGCAGCTTTAAAGCCTTTTTCTCTCTGCTTATGTACATAAATATTCTGTGTTTCTTCCATCTCCAGAGGCGGGCAGACAAATACAATTTTCTTATATCCTTTTGATACAATAAGTTCTACCGCATCCATCGCTGCTGCCATCTCATTCACCTGTACCGTAGTAATCTTCCCGGACACCTGGTTCCCAATACATACGATCGGGATGTGTAATGATAAAAGAAATTCTTCAAATTCTTTTCCTTTATTGATCGGATTGATCAGTATACCTTCCATCTGCCTCTCTGCAAGCCCCTGTATCAGTTTTCTTTCCCATTCCAGGCTCTCGTCACAGACAACAATATTCGTAAAATAACCTCTTTTGTCTGCCTCTTTGTTAATCGTATTCAACGACTGTACAAAGTACATATTCTCAATATTGATTGTCACAACACCAAGGGACATTGTTCTGCCATGATTCAAACTCCGTGCCAGAAGATTGGGACGATAATTATTTTCTTTTGCAACCTGCAGGATTTTTTCTTTTGTTTCTTTTGAGACACTGCCACCATTTAGTGCACGTAACACCGTCGTTCTTGAAACCCCGCATTGTTCTGCAATTTGATTTACTGTAATCGCCATAATTACACCCCCGATCCTGATTCTACTCCGAGTATATCATAATCTCCCTGTATCGGCAATGAAGGTTCGCTTCTTATCTCTTCTGTCTCTCCTGTTCTTCTCAGACAGCTAACCGTACCATATTAAATGACAATGGTTGTAACGTAATCTGGCATCTGCCTGTTTCTATCTCAACATTTTTCCCTTTCTTTGGGATTACCGCATCATGCTGTTCCATGTTAGTCATTTTTTTATTTTCGGCTGTCATACAAATGCTTTCTATCACGTGTTGTATTTCAAAATCCTGCAGATCTACTTCTGCTTTCTGCAGTTCTTCTTCACTTCGGTTTACTGCAAAGATGACAAGCTCCTGATCTTCCTCATTCCACACAACAAGACTGTCCACATATGGAACCTCATCAAATTCCGCACAACTATAACACGGTCCTGTGCTTGCTGTTTTCAAAACAGTCCCTTTCGCATAGGTTGCAAAATAATGAAACGGATAATATATCGTCTGAAGCCAGTATCCCCCATTTTTTTCAGTCATGATACATGCACTGATATTTGTAAGCAATGACTGGCATGCGATCTTGATCACATCTGCATTCCTCAGAATCACCATCTGCATCCCTGCAAATAGGAGTGCATCCTCCAGCGTATAAATCTGTTCACTGATCGCAGGTGCGATTCCCCATGGTTTCTGGTCAATTTCTGCATTTACGGTATTACTTGGGACTGCCCATACTCCCCATTCGTCCACGCTGAACTTCATCTCTTTTTTAGACCGCTTTTTCTGCTTAATAACCTGTGCTGCCGAACGGATCGTACGGATATATTCTTCCATATCCAGTGTCTGCGCAAGAAATCCTTTTGTTCCCTTATCCTGCCCGGCATAATACTGATGAAGTGCAAGGTAGTCCGCAACATCATATGTTTTTTCAAGGACTTCCATATCCCATTCCGGATAAGTTTTCATATTTGACAAAGAACTTCCACACACAATCAGTTCGATTGTCGGATCCATCAGCTTCATTACTTTTCCGGTTTCTGCTGCCAGCTTTCCATAGTCTTCCGCTGATTTATGTCCGATCTGCCAGCTACCATCCATTTCATTTCCAAGGCACCACATTTTAATTCCATAAGGTTCAGCAACACCATGCTCTTTTCTCAGATTACTGTACTGTGTTCCCTCCGGAAAATTGCAATACTCCAGATAATGTATTGCATCTTCAACGCCTCTTGTACCCAGATTTACTGTAAAAATCGGCTGTACATCCGCTTTTTTTGCCCATTTCATAAATTCGTTTGTCCCAAATTCATTCGTTTCAATCGCTTTCCACGCAAGTTCCAGTTTACGAGGTCTTTTCTCTTTTGGTCCTACCCCGTCTTCCCAATGATACGCAGAAACAAAATTTCCACCCGGATAACGTACTGCTGTTACATGCATATTCTTCACCTGTTCCAACACGTCTTTACGAAATCCATCCTCATCTGCGCTTTTATGATTTGGTTCATATATCCCTGTATAAATTACTCTTCCCATGTGTTCCAGAAACGAACCATAAAGTCTGGGATCTATTTTGCCTATCGCAAATTCTTTATTACATATTATTTTTGTATTTTCCATATGAAATAATGCTCCTATCCTTTCAGTCCACCACTACTCATGCCTTCAATGAAATACTTCTGACCAAACATATAAAGAACAAACATTGGTAATAACGAAATCAGCGCTCCGGCAAATGCCGCTCCATATTCAATCGTATTTTGTCCAATAAACAAAGCCAGTCCATTTGCTAATGTACGCATTTCTGTACTACTTGTTACGATCATAGGCCATAACAAATCATTCCATGAGCCATTTACACTCAAAATAATCAAAGTAATAACCGCCGGTTTTACCTGTGGCATCATAATTTTCCAGAAAATCCCATATTCTGAAAGCCCGTCAATTCTCGCCGCTTCTGCCATTTCCTTGGGAATTCCGGTAAATGCAGCTCTCATCATAAAAATAGATCCTGCCACTGCAACTCTCGGTATAATCAGCCCCCAATAAGAATCATACATTCCCATCTTATATACAACAAGGAAAAGCGGAACCATAATAACCTGAAACGGAACCATCATGGTTGCAAGAGTCATCAAAAACATTCCCGTTTTTCCTTTAAAATCGTAAAATGCATACGCATATCCAGCCATACAGTTTACAACAACCGCAAGAGCTGTCGTTCCTCCTGCATAAATAACAGAGTTCAAAATATATCGAAGAATATCAATACGGTCTTGTACATCTGTAAAGTTTTCCAAAGTAAATGAATTCGGTATAAATGTAGGCGGCCACGAAATAATTTCTTTTTCAGGTTTAAATGCACTGAATACCATCCAGATTACCGGAACAAGAACCAGAAGTGCCAGAATGATCAACATTACGGCAACCGGTATTTCTAAAACGACATTCTTGATCTTTATTGTCTTTTTCTTTTTCATTCCGCTAATCCTCCTTGTTCATTCTTCTGTACATCAAAATCGTTATAAACATAATAACAACAAACAACACGACTGACATCGCTGATGCATATCCCATACTTGAATTAGATGAAAATGCTCTTGAATAAATGTAACTTACTGTTGATTCTGTTGTATAATTTGGCCCACCGTTTGTTGTGACATAAATAATATCAAAGATCTGTAATGCCCCTGCAAATCTCGTCATCAGAATATACCAGAATGTTGGTCTGATAGAAGGCACTGTTATATGGATAAACTGTCTGATCTTCCCTGCCCCATCCATTTCAGCAGCTTCAAAAAGCGAAGGTGATACCTGTTGGATTGCAGTCACATAAATAATCGCTGATATTCCAAAACTTCTCCAGATAGAAATAAAAGACACAACAAATATGGTAAGCCCTGGTGTATTCATGAAGTTTATTTTTCCAAATCCCATAGACTGCAATGCTGCTGTAATGAAACCAATATTAGAATGAAGGATCATTCTCCACATAATTCCGATTACAGTGGCAGAACAGATGACCGGTAAGAAGTATACAGCACGCAAAAATTTGTTTTTCAGATTATTCTTGCTGATCACAGCTGCAACAATTAAAGCTCCAAGCACCTGAATCGGAACTTCAAGTCCGGTAAATATTGCCGTGATTTTCAAACTGTTAAGAAAACGCGCATCCTGAAAAGCCTCAATAAAATTATCAAAACCGATAAAGCTTGCTGTATTCATCGTAATCGGGACATTAAAAAAGCTCAATCCAAACGCCATAACAAGCGGAATAACGTTAAACAATAACAGTAAAATAACGGATGGTGCTATAAAAACATACGCACTTCTGGAGGGTGTATTCCAGTATCGTCTTATTTTCTCCATTTTTTCCTCCAATCATTTGAAAAGGCGACTTATCTAAGCCGCCTCATTTCCCCGTTTAACAGCATTCTATTTATTGTACTTTTCTACAATCTTATCTGCTGAATTCTGTGCCTTTTCCAAAGCCTCATCCACAGAAGACTTTCCAAATGCCACTGAATTGATCATTTCCGGAATAACATCTGTTAATACAGAACTGATTCCAGGGAAATTAGAATCTACAATAAAATCTGTAGGTGCTTCCGGGTTTGCTGCTGACATAGCACTTAATTTTTTATTTGCCTTGTATTCTTCATTGTCCTGTATAGAGTATGTATATGCCGGGAAACCATTTTCAAGTGACCATTCTAATGCCGGGCTTTTTCCATCTTTATCTGCTGTATTCCACCATTCGATGAATTTATATGCTGCTTCTTTTTCTTCTTCACTGGCTGCTGTCGTGATACCAAATCCAATAACTTCTACAGAATTCATATCTCCGGCATCTCCCTGTGGGATCAGGCTGATTCCATAATTTACACCGGCTGTATCAAGTCCGGTTGTTACCCATGGTCCGCCTACCGTTATTCCAATCTGACCGGCGCTTGCCATTGAATCTGTATCTGCTTCTAACGGATTATCACCATTATCAACCATATCTTTATACATATTCAGGAATTTTTCATATCCGGCATTGCCTTCAAAATTAGCTTTCCAGTTTCCGTTGTCATCTGTAACCGCAAGTCCTCCAAATCGCTGCATGATATGTGCAATCTGATAAGCATAATCATAAGAAATTCCTGAACCGTAAACATTCTTGCTTGCATCAGTAATCTTAGCTGCATCTTTCTGCCATTCATCCCATGTTGCCGGCGGTGTATCCGGATCCAGTCCTGCATCTTTAAACAGATCTTTATTCCAGTACATATAATATCCAACTACCTGGAACGGAACAAAATACATCGATTCGTCATCGGAGCAGTAGTCCAGATAAGACTGAATAAAATCATCTTTGTCCAGATTCGTTTTATCAAATACATCACTTACATCCTGAAGATAATCTCCATAAGTAAAGCGGTATGCACTTGAACTAAGAATCATTGTCGGTCCCTCATTTGCAGCAAAGGCTGTTGATAACTGGCTGTCAAGATCCGAAGAAATATCCATT
This sequence comes from uncultured Bariatricus sp., assembly GCA_934320645.1. Classification (GTDB taxonomy): domain Bacteria; phylum Bacillota; class Clostridia; order Lachnospirales; family Lachnospiraceae; genus Allocoprococcus. Next base: position 21,231 of record CAKRFP010000015.1, on the reverse strand, counting down.
TTTACTGTGATACCATCTTTATTCTCTTTGTTATACTTGTCAACCATTTTCACCAGCATATCTCCATCTGCACCGGTAAAACTATTCCAAAAAGTAATAGTTGTTCCTTTAGAATCTCCAGATTTCTTTGACTCTTTTTTGTCCCCTGAACCTCCGCATGCTGTAAGTGATGCAATCATCATCGCAGATAAACCTAATGCCGTAATTCTTTTCCACTTTTTCATATTGATTCCCTTTCTGAAACGTAGTAAATACTTTCCCTTCGTCAAGTTCAAGCACTATTTTTTCTTTGCTTTTTCATAATGTACACGTGTACGTTTTTTGTTCTAAGTAAAGGATATTCCTTCTCTTGTTAAAAGTCAAATGCTTTTTATATCTTTGTTAATTTTACACATTTTAGAATTATATTTTTGTGCATTTATTCCTATTTTCTTATCTTTTCTTTATGTTCACGTGTACTTATATTTTTTATTCTGAATATTAAGATAATTTTCGCTTCAAGAGGCTTATCGGAATGGTCAGCGAGACGAAATCAGAACACTTTCTTTTTGGTGCGTTGGTGTCACAACCTTATTGATTTCTAACGCAAAAATACCGCCGCATCAGATCTTATTTCCGATGCGACGGTATTTCCTATTAACATATTAATGGGTAGTTCCCATAGCCTCTTTTACATCTTCTGTATTATTCACTACAGCTTCAACACAATATTCCAGAGACTTTGCGATGGTCTCAAGCGGCATGCTTGCCATTCCGTTCGCTTTATCTACAACCTGTTCGCATGCGAATGGAACATGGATGAATCCGGCACGGATGTTGGTGTATTTGGTTGCACACATATGCAGTACATTGTACATTACACAGTTGCATACGTAGGTTCCTGCCGTGAAAGATACATGGCATGGAAGTCCGTGAGCACGTACATTCTGAACCATTGCATTTACCGGAATTGTTGCAAAGTATCCGGTTGGACCGTCTGCCTGAAGTGGCTCATCAAGTGGCTGGTCACCTGCATTGTCCGGAATCCGGGCATCTGCAAGGTTGATTCCTACTTTTTCTACAGTGACGCAGGAACGTCCGCCTGCCTGACCTACATTGATCACTATATCCGGGTTATGTTCTTTGATTGCCGCTTCAACTGCCGGTGCACTTTTCTTGAATTCTGTAGGGATCTCTACATATACGATCTCTGCCCCCGCAATTGTTGACGGAAGAAGCTTGATTGCCTCGAATGCAGGGTTTACGCTTTCTCCTCCAAATGGATCAAATCCTGTTAATAAAACCTTCATGTTAATTTCCTCCTTTATATCTCTTAGTATAACACAGGCTCCGGGATAATAACCTTCCCCTGCTGCATAATCTGTCGGTTGTCCGTGTAGATATCCGGTTCCATACATACCAGATCAAAATGCCCTTTGGCGTTCTGAATACCTCCAAGAGCAATATTACGCCCAAGTCCTACATGGAATGTCCCATAAGCAGATTCATCTTCAATATAGCAGTTTCCAAGGCATTGTGAGCAAGAATTAAGCCCGATTCCGAGTTCCCCCGCAATATAGATCCGGGGATCCTGATAATCTTCCATGTATTTTTTCAACCGAATACCGGTCGGAGTCTCTTCAATCTCCGTAATCCGTCCGCCTTTAAATAAAATCCTTGTCGGTTCCTCTGCGCGACCAATATATCCCAGAGAACCGTCAAGCACCATCACACCTTCTGTCTTTGTCTCCTCGATCGGGACATAGACCTCAATACTGGAAGAAGAATATCCCTTTCCATCCTTTAGAACTCCGTTAAAAAATCCCGGATCTCTGCCCACTTTGTAGAACATCATATCCGTTCCTGCCGGAGTTGTCACACGGACTTTTTCTGAATACTTGAGATATTTGATAAATGCCTTTGCCATCAGCCGGCTCTTCTTCGTATCCATCGTCAGGAAATCGTATTCCAGAAAAGATCTTCCGTCATTGGTTGCCAGTGGCAAGGACAGAAATTTCTTGTGTCTTTGTATCGCACGCTTTGCGGCTTTCGTTGTCACCAGCGAATACTCTGTCGCCGCGATAATTGCCGTATAAGGATCAAAAACTGCTTCATTATCATCAAAAAAGATTCCCACATGGCGCCCCTTGTTCTCGACAAGCAGTGTATTCACTGACCGTGCTTTTCCGGAAGCCTCTTTTTCCATTGCTTTTGCTTCTGCAAGATATTCCTTCGATGTCACGATCAGTACTTTGTCCCACGCCCTTACTTTTACCCATTCGTGAATAATGATCCGGGCACCCCGTTCCATATTCGGTGTCATATGTCCCTCTTCTTTCTCCATACCAAAAACTAGAATAAGCTTACGAATTCTAAGGCCATTATTTTCTGCCTTTCCAGTGAAATAATGACCTTAGCTACTTATGTCTTATTTACTTTAATACTATCATATAACAGATCTGGAACACAAGCATAAAAATTGCAACCAGAACCTGATTTTTGATAGCGCCCCAGCGGTCCTTCATGTTCAGGATCGCAACCGGCAGGATGTTGAAGTTCGCTGCCATCGGTGTAAGCAGAGTTCCACAGTATCCACATGTAAGTGCGAGCATACCGATCACCACCGGATTAGCACCGTAAGCAAGAACGAACGGTGCACCGATACCAACTGTCATAACGGTGATAGCTGCGAATGCATTTCCCATGATCATGGTAAAGAGTACCATACCGATTGCATAAACGATGATCCCGATATTTACATTTCCCTTTGGAACAATCTTTTCAACAAGCTGTGCGATTACATCGCCAACTCCTGCAGCGGTAAATACACCTCCAAGACATCCAAGCAGCTGTGGCAGCATACTGAGAGGTCCTGTGATTCCAAGGAATCTTTCAGAATCATTCAAAAAGACTGCCGGTTTATTCTGTTTTGCATCGAATGCCATCAGTAAGATCATAGCTACAATCACACCAACGGTAATTGCGACCATAGAACTCATATTACTGAATAATGCAAAGAACAGGGAGCATACCGCTACGGAGAATGCCGGGACAAATATCTTCATTCCGATCTTCTTAAACTGCTGTTCTGTGTGTTCCTTTGTCGGATTATCTGTTTTTCCGATTTTTACTTTCTTGAAGATTGGCGGCAGGCACATGATCAGAACAAGCGCACCAGAAACCTTTGCCGGGAGCCATGAACCAAATCCACAAACGATACCGAAAGAGCACCAGAAAACAGCGGTTCCGACTCTTGACGGATTCTCTTTATCCAGCAGGTTCTTGATTCCTGCGTAAATCGTGATCAATCCGATAATTACCCATACTACATTCAGTCCGATTGCATTAAACGAATCGCCGACCTGTATAAATTTTAAATTACTCATCTGTCTTCCTCCCTCTATTTCTTAGTATCTGTTGATTTTCCATAGTATTTCTTCATCAGTTTGTTATCTTTCACAATAACAAATGCGCAGGAAACAACAAGTGCAACTAATGCTACCGGGATTTCAGCTGCTGCAAGGTCGATCAGTTCTACTTCGTATCCAAGACCTGCAAGTGTTGTCTGTACAAGGATTCCGCCGGCACCACCTACGAACAGTACCTGGAAGAAGAACCATGTGAAGTTCTGCATAGCAACAGCAAGTCCTTTTGCTTCTTCTACGTGGTCTTCATTTGCTTTTCCTTCTTTATTGCTGATCGCACCTTCGATCATCGGAAGCAGTACCGGACGGATAAATCCGGCAACTCCACCGAAGCTGACATTGAATGCTCCAAACAGAGCATTCAGCATACCATATACAGCAACAAGCTTACCTGCTGTCGCACTTTTTACTTTACGGATCAGGTTTGCCGCTGCTTCACGCAGACCGTTTCTTTCCAGTGTACCTGTAACCAGCAGGATCATGATAAAGATTGCCATACTTCTGTTCGCTACAAAGTTTGTACCGATTGTTTCCAGAAGTCCGCCCACTCCAAGTCCTCCAACAATCCCTGTCGCGATAAGGGCCAGGAAAATAATGAGGATTGAATCCAGTTTCAGCGCGAATCCAACGATTACGATTAACACGCCAAGTAATTTGATGAGTTCCATACCTAACTCCTCCTTTAGAAAAGTATTAAAAAGTTATTTATTTTTTCCAGTCACTTTGACAATCATCGGACGCTGTCTTATGTAACTGGTCAAAATCTGTCCATCCTGCTCTTCCAGATGACATTCCATCACATGCACTGCTTCCATCAACATCCGGATAGTCGCCTCGTCATGTGCCACATGAGCCCTTGCACACAAATTCAGGTATTCACCCTGTGCGGTCTCATCTGCAACCTCGCTGGTATAAGCAACCGTTGTGATCCACGGAAAACGGATCGACGGATAACGATGGTTTGGATCTGCCGCGAACGGGATCCAGTAGTTGATCATTTCTTTATAATAGTTTGCCGGGAACAATTTCGGCATCCATGCATGTGCATATTTTTCAAACTGAGCACTCCATTCACGGTTCAATTCTCTCATCTCCGGATACTCGGCAATCTTGTCTGCAATCACATCTTCCATTACCTTATTGACCGGGTAATTGTCCTTGTACTCTGGATTGGTCACATACCAGAAATAACCATAAAGCAGAGATCTCGGAAGCCAGAAGCCTTTGTAAGACGGGGAGGTATAACCTGAAAACTGCTGCTCCCATTCATGGCTCGGTACTCCGTGATTGTCCACGATCATATCCGGGACATACCGGTCATAAATACGGGTTAATCCCATCGCCTCGCTGTGAATCGTATCCTGCTGGAAATGTTCATAGTAGAACTCTTTTCCAAGCGAATTAAATCTTGCCACATGGAATTTCCAGGTTGGATGCTCTTTCTGCAATTCATAATGGATTGCCGCACCATCCACATTTTCCATCGGAACGATCACCAGATTCAGTTTATCCGGTAAATCTTTGTAAACATCTTCTGTCAGCAGCTTCTTGATCAGGATAAATGCTGCATTTGTCGAAGATACTTCATTTGCATGATGTCTTGCATTGATCATCTCGCCAGGAATTCTTGATATACGCTTCGTCATGGACAGATAACCTTCGTATTCCGGTTTGATCCATACTGCATAGAGTTCACGTCCTGTATAAGATACCGCAGTCCGGAACACTTCGATTCCAGGAACCTGCTTCAATTCTTCGATGATCTCACGGTAAGTATCATATCCGATCAGTTCATGCTCATGCAGGTCAATCTCTTCAATCCGTTTCGTCTTTGGTTTTTCTTCTCTTTCCGGTGTAAGTGCTGCATACTGTATCTCGCCCTGCTCACTTTCAAACAAAAGCTTCGTACCTGCAGCAACACTTTCACACTCTGCCAGTACACCCTTTGACCACAATGTTGAGTAAGTGTGTAATACATTAGATTGTACACCATTTGTGCGGATATGGAAAGTAAAATTATCATTTTCCCATGAAATGGCACGGATCCATGCATCTGCTTCTTCCCGTTTTCTCTGTAAAAGAACCGCTTTTCCATCTTTTACAATGCATGCTTCTTCTTTTAACGGCTCGGTCAGTGTCACCTTAAATACCGGTCTGCCTTCTTTTTCATGGATCACCGGAAGGATCAGTCCCGGCGCATCCAGCATGACATCTGCTTTCTTCACACCGTAATTTTTAAAATAGTCACTTCCGACAAAATACATATCTTCATGCAAAGCATCCAGTGAAGAGATCAGATCCTCTCTTGATCCGGTCGCATAGTCCGGTTCACTTGCGGTCACGTCCAGACGCAGTTCATGGAAGAACGGCTGCAGGTCTGCGGAAATCTTTCCGCCTGTCTTTTCCTCAATATATCGTCTGCAATCCGGAAGAACTTCCTTCTGGTAAACATCCCAGATCTCTTCCATATCGGTACGGACGGTCTGATAAAATACTTCCTGTCCGTCAATCTCTGCTTTTACATAACCGGTTGCCGGATGAACCTTTCCCATCTGCGGATATTCATCCATATATGGTCTTTCCGACCAGACTGCTTTGTAAGTATCCTCACAGCAGACCTTTTCGTCCTTGATCCCCTTGCAGAGATAAGTGATATCTTCTTCGCCTTCATAAGCTTTGAAAATGACTTTATCTCTTTCAATTCCAAGCTCTTTTACCAGAATATCTTCTACCGGATACAGTTCCTGCAGATAGCGGATCGGAAGATCATACCACTTGTCCGGAGTGTCTGCATTCAGATTGTGATAGGACGGGGTTGCACCGTTCTCATCCAGCCAGTCTGTCTGGCCTTCCGGCAGGAACGGTTTGAAATAAATCTCAACCTGATCTGCCTGCGCTTCCTTCATCACCGGAAGCATCTCTTCAACGATCCAGGAATATCCCTGTTTGTATGCACAGATAACGGAGGTATCCTCCGGCTTGGCACCTAACATCTGGATTCTGTCTTCGATTTTTTCTTTTATCTTCTGGCGTACTTTTATATTTTCACTTACCGCACCGGTAATCTTTACCTTGCTTCCTTTCCCGATCTGCGGATAAACCTTTTCTTCCAGAAGTTTTTCAAAAACTTCCACTTCCCACGGAAGCTCATACACCTTCTCGTACATCTTCTGTCCGGATTTGTAATTATATACCTTTGCATCCCCGGCTTCTTTTTTCTGTGTATCATTCCAGAGCGGAGATCCGTACACTTCGTATTCTCCTGTCTGCTCTTTCTGCATCGCTTTCAAAGCTGCAAGCTGGCCATCTGCGCCGCGCAGTACAAAGTCATCCACCATATCCATCAGTAGGTCTTTCCAGCTTCTCTGACCATTGATCTGTGGAAATTCCATACAGAGGCGGGAGGTAAATGCGATTAGTTCCTCTCCGTCACCGCGAAGAGATACTTTTACACTTTCTCCTTCTTTTTCCCGTACAAGCTCTGTCTGCTCTGCTTTTTCCAGAACGAGCCGGTTGCCTGTATAAGCTGCATCTGCCGTAATAGTTCCTTTATATCCGGTCGTCTCCATACCAAAACGCCATGCCAGGTTACATGCTGCAACGAGCATCGCATCATCTGCATCCTCCGGAAGTACAATCTTCACATCCAACACATCCGGAAGAAGATCCTGATTCTCGTCTTTCAGGAAATCCCCTTTCTGAAGCATCGTCTCCAGCCCTTTTTCCTTACGGAAATCCAGATCAAAGATCGGACCTGTATGCTTTGATGCTGATTCGTACTCTTCCGGTGTTCTCCCTGTACTCTTTTTCCACAGGGCTTTCAGCTCTTCCATATTCTTCGGCACCGGAATCTCACCGTCCGCTGTGATCACCGGAAATGTAGCTGTCTCTGTCTGAAATCCCAGAAGTAGTGCTGCTTCAACCGCATAACGCTTCTGTTCTCCTGTCATGCCGGCTGCAAGTTTTAATTTTTCCATCTTACACCTCCAAAAGCACTGTAGTTCGTTTTCGTACTACGGTCTAAAAAGATACTGTATTCCGAACTACGTTCTGCTTTTTATACCCTTCATTCTACTAAAGTGTTCAAATAAAGTCAACCATATTATCCTTATATGGACATTTTCAATAAAATGTATGCAGAAACAAAACATTGCACTCTCCACATCCCTGTGTTACAATAGCTTCAATACTTTTAAGAAGGCAGGAACGATCAATTATGACAACGCACGGCAAACGACATGCAAAACAGGACATCATGGATGCAGCATGGAAGCTGTTCACAGAACAGGGCTATGACGAAACTACGATCGCGCAGATCATCGAACTCTCCGGTAATTCCCGCAGCACCTTTTACCACCATTTTCGTGGAAAAGATGAACTTCTCTTCAGCCTCGCCTATTCCTACGACAGTGACTATGATAGCTGGCTTCAGACCTGCGACCGGACGCTTCCAGCCGCCGATCTGCTGCTCGCCTTCAACCATTTTGTGCTGAATAACCTGGAGCACTCACCACATATGGATCTCTTTGCGCCCCTCTACGGTCTTCAGGTAGCTACTACCGGAACCAGACATATTTTAAACCCGGATCGTAATTATTATAAGATCCTGCGCAAGATCCTTTTCGATGGGATCAAATGTGGAGAACTAAAGTCAGACTACTCCTACGTCGAGCTCTCCCAGATGATCACCTCTGCCCAGATCGGTCTCACCTACTCCTGGTGCCTCACCCAGAAAAGCTTCTCCCTGTTACAGTACGGCGAATCCCTCCTGACACCATTTATTGAATCATTACGCGCAAACTAACCGAATAGGTGTGAAGGCACTTATTGTGCAAGCACAAATCTGCACTTGGCTCATCGTATACACAAAAAAAGCAGGAACCAAATCCTCTTTGGTTCCTGCTTTTCACTATTCCTGGTATTTATATAAATTAGCCATTGATCATGAAGTTAACCAGTTTATCGATGTCTTCTTTTTCGTATGCAATGATTTCCAGTTCCGGAATCTCTCCGTTAGAGAAAATATTTGCCATAGAAACATACTGAGAAAGTTTAGATTTCAGATTCAGTCTGTCGCCTTCTCCTGTTACAAGTTCTACTTTTCCTGTGCAGCTGTCTACTACTTCAAAAAACTTATCAATGTTTGTAATATTCTGTACCTTCATGATGTACACTCCTTTTCTTTTATCTCTTCCTATCTCTTACACCCTCAATATATACAATCTTTTTTTGAAAATCAAGGGTTTTTTTACAAATCAGCGTTTTAGGTATTGTGAACAATTTCACAGTCTGTTTTTTGTGCATAATCACAATGTCTATTTCAAAACAATACTGTCCTTACGGATCTCGATCTTACGCTCTTTATACAGGTGTCCGACTGCTCGCTTGAATGCATTCTTGCTCAGATCAAACTCCGCACGAATCACCTCCGCATCTGCTTTATCGTTAAACGGAAGGACTCCGCCCTTTTCTTCCAGACGCGCCAGTACCAGAAGCGCATCCTTATCCATCTGGATAAATGCTTTCTCACGGACACTTAAATTCAGCTTCCCATCCGGTTTTACTTCTGTCACTCTCGCATGGATCTTCATTCCCGGTCTTAGACTTTTCGGTGCTTCTCTCTTTGGCACAAGCGCAGAATATTTTCCATCCACTGCAACGAAAGCCCCGAAATTGTCACTCACTTCGTAAACGATTCCATCTACCTGATCATCCTTCTGATAAGGGGAATCACTGGTCAGATACTCATATACCTTCATGGTCGCACAAAGTCTCTGGCTCTTATCAATATAAAGTCCTACCAGACATTCATCCCCCGGTTTCACCTTATAAGTCTGCTCCTTAAATGGCAGGAACAGATCCTTTTCCAGTCCCCAGTCCAGGAAGGCACCGAATTTGCCAACCTGCGCTACCTTCAGGATTGCACTTTCCCCCAGTGTAAGCTTCGGTTCATTTACCGTTGCGATCAGACGGTCAGAAGAATCCTTATACAAAAACACCTCAATCGGATCGCCCGGTTCGATTCCTGCCGGAACCTGCTTCTTCGGAAGAAGAACCTTTTCTCTGTCATCTCCCAGATATACTCCGAAATCAACTACCTTTACTACCGTAAGCATCTGTTTTTTTCCTAATTCCATCTCTTATTTCTCCTTGAATTCTACTACCGCATACGGAGTTCCCTCCGCATCACAAAGTTCCACTATTTTTCTCTGTTCCTCTGCCGCCATCTTTGGATAAATAATATCACCCATAACTGCGGATTTTTTATATTCCACCCGGATCTGTCCGGCACGCTCACATTCCGGCACCACATCAATTGCCATCTGGATATACTGGCAGTTATTGACATGCTCGTTTGTGTCGATCTGATGACGTCTTACCGGAAAACTTTCTCCATCTTCCAGTTCTTTTGGAAGCACGATCTTACGCGGCGCAAACTCTACATCCAATGGTGCTTCCGGCCGATAAGCCTCGATCTCTTCTTTCGCCGGTCTGCATGGTCTTCCTTTTTTCATATCCATATATACCCAGACCGAATTGGCCCAGGCTGTCATCTCGCCTGCTTCATCCTCCATCTTAAAATTACGAAGTCCGAAAAGTCCGGTAAAATCCGTTGCCCAGGTGGACACCCGGATATGTTCCCCGAGTTTCGGATAACGGTTTACTACAATCTGCCATGCAGAAAGAATCCATGCCTGCCCGCTTTTTTTCAGTGATTCCACGCCATATCCGATATCCTCAGACTGAAAAGTACTACAGTCCTGAAAATAATTAACAAGCCCCGGTAATGTCAGAAGCTCCGTATGGTCTGCTTCACTGAATCGTACTCTGCTTTCAAATGTATACATCTCTTTTACCTCTGTTCTTCCACATAACTTCTGTCTAATGTGATAACACACTGATACTTTGGGTTATGATGCTGCAATCGGTCCATCAAAGTCAGTGTCAGTTCATTCCCTTTTTCCTCAGAATACTCTCTCGGAATGACAAAATCAAAAATGAGATTGATCTGTTTTTCTCCATTCACCATGCGAAAATCATGGATACTGCATCTCGGATCCAGTGCTTCCACAGCTTTTTCTGTCTCATGTTTTGCCTGAAGTACTTCTTCATTACGAGTCTCCACCGGATCCATATGAATTGTCAGCGAAATCCCCAGTTGTTCCATTGCCTCTCTCTCGATCCGGTCAATGATCTCATGGGATACATCAATCGGGACATCATTCGGAACCTCTGCATGAATGATCGCCATACTTCTTCCCGGTCCGTAATTATGGATCACCAGATCATGGCTGCCCTCGATTCCAGCGTATTTTTCCACAAAATGCTTGATCTTCTCATAATCTTCCCATGTCGCCGGAATTCCGATCAGCGGCTCAAGCGTATCCTTCGCAATCCCAAATCCGGCCCACATAACGACCAGTGAAACACCAAGTCCGACAAAGCCATCGATATTGATCCCTGTGATCCGCCAGAATACAACCGACAGGATCGTCGCTGCTGTCGTGATCACATCTCCAAGTGCATCTGCTGCCGTCGCCATCATCACCTGGGAAGAAATCTTTTCACCAAGTTTCCGGTTAAACATCGCAAGCCACAGCTTCACACCTATGGACAACACAAGGATCAGGATCGACACCAGACTGAATTTTAACTCTTCCGGCTCCCGGATCTTCACGATCGCATTTTTGAAAAAGGTAAATCCAACTTCAATCACCAGAAAGGATACGATCAGTGCCGCTATGTATTCCAGCCTGCCATGCCCGAAAGGATGCTCCTTGTCTGCCGGTTTTTCTGCCATCTTCACTCCGATCATTCCAATGATCGAAGAACCTGCATCCGATAAGTTGTTAAATGCATCTGCAGTAACAGACACACTGTGAAGAAGGATTCCTATCACCATCTTCGCAATCGTCAGCAGAACATTACAAAAGATGCCTACTCCGCTTGCCAGCACTCCATATGCTGTACGGACAGACACCTTTTCTACATCTTTATAATCTTTTACAAATAATTTTACAAGTATATCCGTCATTAAACTTTCCTTTGCCTTAGGCGAAACAAATTTTCCTGCCATCTTCGTTGAAGTATATTCTACACATTTACTCCGTCAATTGCAAGAAAAACCATTTGATTTTTACCGATGTGCCTTTTACGATCATCGCATACTCTTCATCCGTCAGCACACTCCGCAGCTCTTCCTTCCCTTCCTTTGGAACAACTGCATGAACAGAATCCATAAAACAGAGATTTGGATAAAGGACACACCACCAGTTATGCCCCTGTGCTTTGCCGATCCTGATGCGGAGTGCATCGTACCAGCCCGCCGGGAAGGTAATATCCCCGTAGGTCTTGTCCGGGAATTCACACCGCACAACCTCTGCCGTCACTTTGTCGCTGCAGCCTTCTGCCCGCAGGACTTCCTCCGAAACCCGGACCAGTTCCTCTTTGTGGCGGATCGCCCATGCCTTTGCCTCTGCCGCATTCTCTGCACCGGACAGAGTCTCCCGCATATAAGCCACAACCGCCTCTTTTACTTTCATCTTCAGTTCCTGGTCTTCTTCGCTGTCACTGTTGGCAATCACGTGGAAGCGGAACACCTCACCGGACAGCTTTTCCTGCACTGCGTTCGCCTCCACCTGCATCACTCTTGTAAATACCGCCCCACACAAAACCACGATCAGCACCAGGACTGCTGCTTTTATTCTTTTCATTTCCGTATGTACCTCCTGTCTTTGATAACAGGAGTATTGACCACATACGAAAAATTATACACATTTATCTGTGATATTCCGCCTGATCTCTCCGGATAACGTCCGACACTGTAGATGCCTGATTGTCGATATGACGTCCCATGATCTCGCAGGCCTCTTCTACATTACCGCCGGAGATCAGTGCAATCAGCTTTTCATGTTCTTCCAGAAGCTGTGGATAACATTCTTTCTGCTTCAGATATTCCACACGGAAACGATACATCTGTTCACGCAGATTATTCAGCAGCGTAACCAGTCTCTGGTTATTGGTTGCCGCAAAGATCACATCGTGGAATTTCACATCTGCTTCTGCGATCTTCGTCACATCACCGCTCTTTAAGACTTTGCGGAATTCCTCGGCTGACAGCTTCATTTCTTCCACCTGCTCTGGTGTGATCCGTTCACATGCAAGCTGCACAGAAAGCTCCTCCAGTGCCTTTCTCACTTCCAGTACATCCTGCATATTCTTCTCTGTGATCTGTGCTACTTCTGCTCCTTTTCGCGGAATCATCAGGACCAGACCTTCCAGCTCCAGTTTACGGATTGCTTCACGGATCGGTGTACGGCTTACTCCAAGCTTATTGGCAAGCTGAATCTCCATGAGCCGCTCTCCCGGCTTCAGTTCTCCTCTTAAAATCGCCTTCCGGAGTGTATTGAACACAACATCTCTCAGTGGAAGGTATTCATTCATGTTTACTTCAAAATCCATATCCATTCTTATCTCCTCCTGACGTTATGCACATTTGCAAGATAAACCTGTTTTGCCAGATTCTGTGCTTTTACTTTTGTAAATGCTTCCTTCGCTGTCCTGCGATCCCTGAAAATCCCAAATACAGTCGGACCGCTTCCGCTCATCATCGCCCCAAGAGCACCTGCTTCCATCATACATTCTTTGATCTGTGCAATGACCGGATATGCTTCAACCGTAACCTTCTCCAGCACATTGCCCATGGATGCTGCCACCTGCTCAAGATCCTGGTTCTTCAATCCGTCCAGGATACCATCTATATCCGGATGCTCCTTGATTTCACAGGAATCCAGCTTTTCATAAACCATCTTTGTCGATACACTGATCGGTGGCTTGGCGATCAGAATCTGACATTTCGGCATCGGAGGAAGCGGTGTCAGCTTTTCCCCGATTCCTTCTGCAAGTACCGTTCCGCGCATAATGCAGTAAGGGACATCCGCCCCAAGCTTCACGCCTCTTTCCATCAGCTCTTTTTGAGAAAGTCCCAGCCGGAACATCTGGTTCATTCCGTAAAGCACTGCCGCCGCATTGGAACTTCCGCCTGCCATTCCTGCAGCAACCGGTATATGCTTGTCCAGATGGATTCTGATCCCGTCTTTGATATCAAATTCATCGATCAGAAGTTTTGCCGCTTTCCATGCAATATTGTCCTCATCGTTCGGCAGATAAAAAAGATTTGAATCGATCTCGATACCTGGGGCCGACTTTTTTTGCAACGTCACATTATCGTACAGATACAGCGTCTGCATGACCATGCGCACATCGTGATAACCATTCTCCCGCCGCCCCAGCACATCAAGTCCAAGATTGATCTTCCCAAGTGCTTTTAACTCCAGTTTATCCATGCGTGTATCTCCTTATTGTATTTTTTCGACCTTTTTTTGTATCTTGTATACATCTTTTCATTATTATAGTATACTCAAACTCTCCCGAAAAATCAATATTTTATCACCCGTTTTCAGTTCTTTTGATAATAATTCATTATTAAGCAGAATACTTTCTTCCGTGGTTGAATATTTCTTTGCCAGGCTCCACAGATCATCTCCGTCTTTTACGATATATCCCACAATTCCAGGCTGGTTCATCTGCTCTTCTTTTTCATAATCCACAAGTGCAGCCTCTGTCACCATCTGTATTTTTTCCGCTTTTCGCATGAAGCTTCTGAACGCCACGACCGCTTTGATCTCTACTTCATCATTTCCGGCAAGATCTACCGCAAGCTGCTCCACTGCATATGTGACGTCATATTTCATATCGCTGCTTCCTTCCCGGCATTCAAGCATTGCCGAGAACGGAACCATCCCCTTCCACACACCAAATGGTACTTCATCATTTGCCTTTACATACAAAAAGCTGACATGGAGAATACCCTCTGCCAGAATTCCGCCATCCTGCACTTCCATTTTTTCTATCTGCAGGTCTGCGCTGCTGTGGCACACCTGAAGGATTTCGTCTTTCAGCTCCGGCAGGCTCAAGTGTTCTGTGATCTTGCTTTTGGAATGGTTCTGAAGCAGAAGTTCTTCGACCGCTGTCTCCTCCGTCTGCAGAACACATTTTTTCTCAAGCGAATAGGCATCTTCCAGAAGTTCCAGACTTTCTTCCTCATAGATAAAGATCCGCACCTGCAGCGCCGCTTCAATTCCAAGCGCGCGCATCTCCCCATCTTCATCCATCCGCACTTCCACACTGATATCATCCAGCTGATCATAGACATGATGGTACATACCTTCCTCCGCACCGGCACATTCAATCCGTCCCTCATAAGGAACCGTCTGCTCTACCCAGTCAGTCTTCCCCTCCTGTGATTCATAAAGGACAAAGACCTGCAGTTCCCCGTTCACCAGCATGGCATCCTGCACAAGCCTGGTATCCATTTTCCGGGAGCTTACCTCCGTCCATAAAAGGGTTCCGATATTTTCTTTTGTTCCCGGTATCTTAATCTCTTCCTTGATCCGGTAAATGTCCCGCTTCCCGGTAAAAAGCTGCAGCATTTCTACCGGACACTTTTTCAGATAGATTCCTTCCTCTCCATCCGCGTCCAGTGTCACCTGCTTTTCTTTAATCTGCTCTGTATGTACGGTCATCTCCGTAACTGCTTTTACTGCAAGCTTTCTGGAATGAATCAGGGACACCCCGCACTCCACTCTCTGAACCTGCACAATGTATTCGCCTTCTCCGTTTTCTTCCTCCATGTAAACCATTTCCTCAAACGGCAGCATTCCTTCCAACGCTCCAAGACGCGGATCCCCGGAATCGGTCACATACAGAACTTTAAAATTCAGTTTTCCTGTCACACGAAGATAATTTTCCACCCTTCTTGTCTCTTCGATCCGCAGACTTCCCTCACTGGAAAGTACGCTTCCGACGTCACTTTTCGCATCCGGTACATTGTAATCTCCATCGATCATAAACTGATCCGTCACTATTTTTCCAATCTGATTCATACGCACCTGTTTTCTTATCAGTTCCATAGTCAGCCCTCCTGCTACTTAAATATCACCGGTTTCTCACTTTTTTCCATCTCCAGGACAACATAAGGGTATTGGGAGCGTGCACCCTCCCGCACACAGACATTTCCCGCCTCCTCGCCATCTTTTTCTGTCTCATCGTTTCCGGGTCCCAGAAGTGTTGTCCGCACACAGATGACATCTTTTGTTTCGGTGCAGCTGTCAACCCGGATCGCATAGCCTTCCATTTCCTGCTTTCCATATCCCTGTCCGACATACAGCCGGTCTCCCTGCATGTACGTGATCTGAAATGGTTTTTCTTCCATTTCTTTCATGTGCCCTGCCATCTCCTCCGGAATCTTTTGCTCATCTGCAATGGTATATTCCAGCACATTTCCGTCCACCGTTTTTTTGTCCACCACCTGACAGCCACCAAAAAACATGAGCAGCACAATCAGCCATATGACACGGCATCTTATTCTCATAATCCACAAATTTTTCCAGTTTTTTGTCTCTTTATTATCATATTATCTTTCTTGTATTTTCATGCCTTGAATAGTATAATCGAAGAAAAGTATGTTACTTTATAATGAAAGAGAGGATTTTGGGTAATGATACGATTTATCTGTATCGCAGTCTTTTTAATTCTTTACCTGATCCTGTCCATTCCGGTTTTTCTGGTGGAATGGATCATTGGTAAATTCAATCGCAGAGCCAAAGATATCAGTTCTCTGCGCATCGTTCAGTGGGGCTTTAAAGTGATTCTTAAGATGACCGGTGTCACGACAACCGTGATCGGCGAAGAAAATATTCCGGATGAACCGGTACTTTTTATCGGCAACCACCGCAGTTATTTTGATATTCTCCTTACTTACAGCCGGTGCAGGCGTCTGACCGGTTATGTTGCCAAAAAAGAAATGGAAAAAATTCCGCTTCTTTCCACATGGATGAAGAATCTGTACTGTCTCTTCCTTGACAGAGACAATATGAAAGAAGGTCTGAAGACGATCCTTCAGGCAATTGATTATGTAAAAAATGGCATTTCCATCTGCATTTTCCCGGAAGGAACCCGCAACAATGGTGAAGAGCTTTCTATGCTTCCATTCCGTGACGGTGCACTTAAAATTGCCGAAAAGACCGGGTGTGCGATCATTCCGATCAGCATGAACAATACTGCTGACATTTTTGAAGCACATTTCCCGCGTGTAAAAAAAGTACATGTCGTCATCGAATACGGCAAACCAATCTATCCAAAAGAACTGGATAAAGAGACAAGAAAACATCTTGGAATCTATTGTCATGATCTTATCCAAGACACAATTAAGAAAAACGCCAGTCTGGTCTAAACCCAAAACAGAAAAGAGGTATGATTATGCATTCTAAAAATTTAACATTACTTACAGACTTATACGAACTGACTATGATGCAGGGTTATTACGATAAGCAGGACAATCCTACCGTAATTTTTGATGTATTTTACCGTTCCAACCCATTTTCTTCCGGTTATGCGATCGCAGCCGGACTTGAACAGGTTATTGAGTACGTGAAAAATCTGAACTTCAGCTATGATGATGTGGATTACCTTCGCAGTCTCCACATTTTTTCTGAAGATTTTCTTCAGTATCTGAGCGGCTATCACTTTACCGGAAGCATTTACGCAATTCCGGAAGGAAGCCTGATTTTCCCGAAGGAGCCGATCCTCAAAGTCGTTGCCCCGATCATGGAAGCTCAGCTTGTGGAAACCGCAATCCTAAACATTCTGAACCACCAGTGTCTGATCGCGACCAAGTCTTCCCGTATCGTATACGCTGCCGGTGATACCGGTGTTATGGAATTCGGGCTTCGCCGTGCCCAGGGACCGGATGCCGGATTATACGGCGCACGTGCTGCCGTAATCGCCGGCTGCGTGGGAACCTCCTGCGTACTTACCGGCAAGCTTTTTGACGTTCCGGTTATGGGAACCCATGCACACAGCTGGATCATGAGTTTCCCGGATGAATATACCGCATTTAAAGCCTATGCAGATCTTTATCCTGAAGGCTGTACCCTTCTTGTCGATACTTACGACACCTTAAAATCCGGTGTGCCGAATGCGATCCGTGTCTTCCAGGAGATGAAAGATGCCGGTGTCAGCCCGAGAAAGCTTGGTATCCGTCTTGACAGCGGCGATCTTGCCTACCTGTCCAAAAAAGCACGTAAAATGCTGGATGAGGCCGGCTTTGAAGAAGCAACGATCTGCGCATCCAACGACCTTGATGAATATCTGATCCACGACCTCAAGATGCAAGGCGCAGCGATCGATTCATGGGGTGTCGGAACCAATCTGATCACCTCCAAAGACTGTCCTTCATTCGGTGGTGTATATAAGCTCGCTGCCATCCAGAATAAGAATGGTGAGTTCGAACCTAAAATCAAACTTTCTGAGAACACAGAAAAGATCACCAATCCGGGCAACAAGACGATTTACCGTATTTACGAAAAAGAAACCGGCAAGATGAAAGCTGATTATATCTGCTTTGTAGACGAAGAGATCAATCCGGAGGAAGATCTTCTCCTCTTTGATCCAAGCGAGACATGGAAGAAGACAAAGATGAAAGCCGGAACCTATACCGTCCGCGAAATGATGCAGCCAATCTTCATCAACGGTGAATGTGTCTACACTTCCCCGTCTGTCAAAGAGATTGCCGCTTACTGCCGTCAGGAAAAAGATACCCTGTGGGATGAATCCAAACGACTCTTCAATCCTCACCAGATGTATATCGATCTGTCTCCAAGACTTTATGAAGTAAAGAAACAGCTTCTTGACCGCATGAGCGCTGACGACTAGGTCACAATTTGAAAAGAGGTATTACCGATGAAAAATATGACATTAAAAAATATAACCGCTGCCTGCCATGGAACCTTCCATGGCGACAGCAGTTTTCTTGAAAAAGAAATTACCGGCGTTGCAATCGACAGCCGGAAAGCAGCACCGGGATTTCTTTTTGTTCCACTCAAAGGAGCTCGCGTAGACGGCCACACCTTTATCCCACAGGTTATGGAACAGGGTGCACTTGCTACTCTTACAGAAGAAGATCCTTCTTCCCTTACCTGTCCCTGCATTCATGTAGAATCCTGCGAAAAAGCACTTCGTGATATCGCAGCGTTTTACCGCATGCAGCTTGACATCAAAGTTGTCGGCATCACCGGAAGTGTTGGAAAAACCAGCACCAAAGAGACAATTGCCTCTGTCCTTTCCCAGAAATACAATGTTCTTAAGACAGAGGGAAACTTTAACAACGGAATCGGACTTCCACTTACCATCTTCAATCTTACCAAAGAACATGAAGTCGCTGTCCTGGAGATGGGAATTGACCATTTTGGCGAAATGCATGAACTCGCATCCGTCAGCCAGCCGGATATCTGTGTAATCACCAATATCGGTCTTGCACACATGGAAACTCTTGGCAGCCGTGATGGAATCTTAAAAGCCAAGACTGAGGTCTTTGACCATCTGCGGCCGGATGCTTCTGTCATCTTGAACGGAGATGACGACAAACTTTCCACCGTTGCAGAGGTTCAGGGCAAAAAACCTGTATTCTTCGGTCTCTCAGACAGTCTGGATGCCTATGCGGACGAGATCGTAAGCCATGGCCTTCGTGGAACGGATGCTGTGCTTCATCTTCCGCTTGGCGAAATCAGAGTACATATCCCGGTACCTGGAAGCCATATGGTCTACAATGCTCTCGCCGGAGCATGCGTTGGCATGAAGCTTGGACTTACCCTGGAAGAGATTCAGGCAGGAATCACCTCCCTGAAGACGATCACCGGACGTACCAACCTGATCGATACCGGATCCCTTCTGATCATCGATGACTGTTACAATGCCAACCCAGTTTCCATGAAAGCTTCTCTCGATGTGCTTTCTACTGCAGATGGCAGAACCGTAGCTGTCATGGGCGATATGTTTGAGCTTGGAGACAAGGAAAAAGAACTCCACTACAACACCGGTGCATATGCTGCTGAGATCGGCATTGATGTGATCTGCTGTATCGGAGAGCTTTCCCACCATGCATATGAGGGTGCAAAAGCCTGTGCAAAGAACAGCGTAGTCCTTTATTTTAAAACCAAACAGGACTTCCTGAATAAGATCCAGAATGTCCTAAAAAAAGATGACACCATTCTGATCAAGGCTTCTCACGGTATGGAATTTCCTGAGATTATCGATGTCCTCAGACAAATGCAGTTTTAAGAGAGGTTTACCATGAAATATCAGATACTCGTTCTTGACCTGGACGGAACACTTACCAATTCCAGAAAAGAAATCACTCCTCCAACCTTAAAAGCCCTGATCGAGATTCAGGAAGCCGGAAAGAAAGTTGTCCTCGCAAGCGGCCGCCCAACATTTGGCGTCCTTCCGCTTGCTAAGCAGCTTCATCTGGAACGTTATGGAAGCTATATCCTTTCCTTTAATGGCGCAAGGATCACAGACTGCCGTACCGGACATCCAATCTACAATAAAACACTTCCACAGGATGTAATCCCGGACGTGTATCAGATTGCTTCCAGATATCCGGTTGATATTCTGGCTTATGATCATGATCAACTTCTTTCCGGTCTGACCCATACCAAATATTCTGATCTGGAATCCAGAATCAACCGTGCCGAAATCAAACATATCGATAACTTCTGTGAGAGAGTTTCCGCATTTCCGAATAATAAGTTTCTCCTGACCGGAGAACCAGATGCGATTGCTGCCGCAAAAGATGAGATGTCCACTCATTTCCATGGATATATTGATGTCTACTGTTCGGATCCGTTTTTCCTTGAAATCGTACCGAAAAATGTAGACAAAGCTGCTTCTCTTCTGAAGCTTCTTACCAGTATCGGTCTGACTACCGATGAAATGATCTGCTGCGGTGACGGTTACAACGATCTGACCATGATCGAGACAGCCGGACTTGGCGTTGCAATGGAAAATGCACAGCCACTTGTCCGCGAAAAAGCAGACTTTATCACAAAATCCAACGATGAAGACGGAGTTCTTTATGTGATTGATCAGTTTATGCGTGATTAGGGAAAATATATCCTGGCAGTTTTCAGCGCCAGACAAAAAAATTGTGCCTCGACACATTCCCTCACCGGGCACACATAAAAATCCCGGAGTTCTGGTTTTATCCGCCAGTACTCCGGGATTTTTGTTTTCAGTATTTTTCTGTACTTAGATCTCTGCAGCTTCCGCGTTATCAGTCTCTTCCAGCACTTCCGCATACTTGTCCAGAATGATCTTCTGGATTCTGTCTCTTGTACCGGAATTGATTGGATGCGCAATATCACGATATTCTCCATCCAGTGCTTTCTTGCTCGGCATTGCAATGAAAAGTCCTTTTTCCCCTTCAATGACTTTAATATCGTGAACAACAAATTCTTCGTCCATTGTAATTGATACTACTGCCTTTAATTTTCCTTCTTTTGCTACTTTGCGCACGCGTACATCTGTAATCTGCATAACTTTCTAGCCCCTTTCTCCAGTAACGCACATGCTGGTCCGCTCCTTTTCCTTTTTTATTTGACCAGCATGCATACCTACAAAACCTGCCATAGCAGCTTTCCTCGGATGCTTCAACAACTGATCCGGACTTTTTCAAGTCCCCCCTCAGTCCTTTTTATAATGCGTACCTTTCGTTCTTTTCTATTACTACTTTCACGCCATCTTCACCGACATGCCTTGTGTTGGCACGGATCGTATCCCTGCTCTCTACAATACAGTTTTCAATGTAAGTATTGTCCCCCAGATACACATCATTTAAAATAATTGAGTTCTTGATCACACAATTATTTCCAACAAACACTTTTTTGAACAGAACTGAGTTCTCAACAGTTCCGTTGATAATGCTTCC
>CAKRFP010000014.1 GCA_934320645.1 uncultured Bariatricus sp. | reverse complement strand
GAGCAGATTCACGAAGCAAATGATATCAAAAAATTAAATGAACGGGAACTGACAGGACTGGCAGAAGAAATCCGCACTTTCCTGATCGAGAAGATCAGCAGAACCGGCGGTCATCTTGCCTCCAACCTTGGAGTCGTAGAGCTTACCATGGCGATGCATCTCAGCTTTCAGCTTCCAGAAGATAAAATGATCTGGGATGTGGGACACCAGTCCTATACCCATAAGATCCTGACCGGAAGAAAAGACGGCTTTGATGACCTGCGAAAGTATGGTGGAATGAGTGGATTTCCGAAACGAAAAGAAAGTGATTGTGATGCTTTTGATACAGGGCACAGTTCTACTTCGATTTCAGCCGGCCTTGGATATGCCAGGGGAAGGGATATCCTTGGACAGGATTATTCGGTAATTTCCGTGATCGGAGACGGATCCCTGACCGGGGGCATGGCATACGAAGCACTCAACAATGCGGCAGAGATGAAGACAAATTTCATCATCGTACTCAATGATAACCATATGTCTATTTCCAAAAATGTGGGCGGAATGTCCAGCTATCTCGGGGAGCTGCGCACCGCTCAGGCGTATACGGATCTGAAGGATACCGTGGAAAATGTACTTGGCAGCATTCCGTTTGGCGGTGAAAAGATGGTGCGTCATATCAAGCGGACGAAGAGCAGTATCAAGCAGCTTTTTGTGCCGGGCATGTTTTTTGAGGATATGGGGATCAAGTATTTAGGACCGGTGGACGGGCATGATCTGAAGGCACTTTGCCGCGCATTTACCGAAGCAAAACGGGTGAAAGGGTCGGTGCTTGTCCATGTACTGACGAAAAAGGGAAAAGGTTATCTTCCGGCAGAAGAGAATCCATCCCGTTTCCATGGAACCGGTCCATACGATATCCAGACAGGAGAGCCGCTGTCCAAAAGCGGAAAAGATTCCTGCACCGATGTCTTTTCCAAGGTGATGCTGGACCTTGCGAAGAAGGATGAGAAGCTGGTGGCGATCACAGCGGCAATGGAAGATGGAACCGGACTGGCAGCCTTTCACAGGCATTATCCGGAACGCTTTTTTGATGTGGGGATCGCAGAGGGGCATGGAGTGACCTTCGCAGCAGGACTTGCAGCGGCAGGACTGCACCCGGTATTTGCAGTGTATTCTTCTTTCTTACAGAGAGGGTTTGACCAGATGATCCACGATGTCTGTCTGCAGAAGCTTCCAGTTGTATTTGCAGTGGACAGGGCAGGACTTGTGGGAAGTGACGGGGAGACCCATCAGGGGATCTTTGACCTTTCCTATCTGTCGATGATCCCGAATATGACGGTTCTTTCCCCGAAAAACAAATGGGAACTGGCGGATATGGTGCGCTTTGCGGTAAGGCTTGGGGCACCGGCAGCTGTCCGTTATCCAAGAGGCAGCGCATTTGATGGATTCCGGGAATACAGGGCACCGGTCGAGTATGGAAAGAGTGAACCGATCTACGAGGAAGAAGACATTGCGATCCTCAGTGTGGGACATATGTTTGAGCAGGCAGTCCAGGTACGGAAACGCTTAAAAGAGATCGGATATAACTGTACCCTGATCAATGCCCGGTTTGTAAAACCGATCGATGAGGAGATGCTCCGGAAGCTGACAGGGGAGCACCGGCTGATCGTGACACTGGAAGAAAATATCCGCAGAGGCGGATTTGGAGAATCTGTGACTGCTTACCTGGCAGGTCTTGATATGGATGTAGAGATTCTGAATCTGGCACTGCCGGATGATTATATTGAACACGGAAGTGTAGACGTACTTCGCAGTGAGGTGATGCTGGATGTGGAATCCTGCGTAACCAGGATTATCACTGCATATATAGCAGAAGAAGGCAGGAGGAATTGATAAAAGATGAAAGAACGGTTGGATGTATTACTTGTAAAGAGAAATCTGGCATCCTCCAGAGAAAAGGCAAAAGCGATCATTATGTCCGGCAATGTATTTGTGGACGGACAGAGAGAGGATAAAGCGGGAACTTCCTTTCCGGAAGAGGTTCAGATCGAAGTCCGCGGACATGCACTTCCGTATGTCAGTCGTGGAGGACTGAAACTGGAAAAGGCAATGAAGAATTTTGATGTCTCCATGGAAGGAAAAGTCTGCACAGACGTGGGATCTTCCACCGGAGGATTTACCGACTGTATGCTGCAAAATGGCGCCGTCAAGGTATTTGCGATTGATGTGGGACATGGTCAGCTGGACTGGAAGCTGCGTCAGGATGAGCGGGTTGTCTGCATGGAAAAGACCAACATCCGTTATGTACAGCCGGAAGATCTCGGGGAGCCGATTGATTTTTCATCGATTGATGTCTCCTTTATTTCCCTGACCAAGGTCCTTCTCCCAATCCGCAATTATCTAAAGGAGAACGGAGAGATCGTTGCACTGATCAAGCCACAGTTTGAAGCCGGACGGGAGAAAGTCGGCAAAAAAGGTGTGGTAAGAGAAAAGAGTACCCATATCGAGGTCATTGAAAAAGTAACCGATTATGCAGTATCAATCGGATTTGAGGTAGCAGCACTCGAATTTTCCCCGATCAAAGGACCGGAAGGAAATATCGAGTATCTGGTACATTTGAAAAAATGCCCGGAAGAAGAGGCGAAGATTGTGGAGAGCGTAGACATTCGGGGGACTGTTGACGCTGCTTTTGACACACTTGCGAAAAAGGAACCGGCTGAGGAGAAGAAATAAAAAGACATGGATAAGTTTTACATTATCACGAATGATATGAAGGATGCGAATCGGAAGATCACCGTAAAGATTAAAAAATGCATTGAATCCTACGGAAAGAAATGCTATCTGGAAGAGCGGCCAGAGGAAGGGAATTTCTCAAAGATTAAGATCCCTAAGGACATTGATTGTGTGCTGACGGTCGGTGGGGATGGAACTTTTATCCAGGCATCCAGACGCCTGTTCGGGCGCGATCTTCCAATGCTTGGGATCAATATGGGCACGCTTGGCTATCTGACTGAGGTAGAAGTACAGAATGTAGAAGAGGCTGTAAAACAGCTCGTAGAGGGCAATTATACGATTGAAGAGCGGATGATGCTGTATGGATCAGCTGCATACCGCAATGTAAGGGATGTGGCACTCAATGATATTGTTATGACGAGAGCCGGTGGAATGAAGATTGTTCATTTCAATCTCTATGTTAACGGAGAGTTTCTGAACTCCTATGATGCCGACGGGCTGATCGTGTCCACACCGACGGGCTCTACTGCGTACAATCTGTCTGCAGGAGGACCGATCGTGGAGCCAACAGCGTCACTGATCGTTGTGACACCGATCTGCTCGCATGCACTCAATTCTCGCAGTATCGTTTTCTCAGACAAAGATGAGATTGTGATCGAGATCGGTGCAAAACGGGAAAATCAGATCGAGGAAGCAGTGATCGCATATGATGGTGCGGATGAAGTCCCGCTTCATACTGGCGACCGGATCCGGATCAAAAAGGCGTGGGAAACTGCGAAAATCGTAAAACTCAGCAAAGTGAGCTTTCTGGAAACATTGCGTGAAAAGATGAAAGGAAACTAGAAAATGAAAGTAAACCGACATGCCAAAATTGTAGAATTGATCAATAAATATCAGATTGAGACACAGGATGAGCTCGCCGAGTATCTGAATGAGGCAGGGTTTAAGGTAACACAGGCAACGGTGTCGAGAGATATCCGAGACCTGAAGCTGACCAAGGTTCCGGCAGAAAATGGCAGACAGAAATATGCGGTACTTCAGGGTGCGCAAAATGGAATGACGGAAAAATATGTGCGTATTCTGCGTGATGGTTTCAGTTCGATGGATATGGCACAGAATATTCTTGTGCTCAAAACCGTATCCGGAATGGCAATGGCGGTAGCTGCGGCGTTGGATGCGATGAACTGGAATGAGATCGTCGGCTGTATTGCCGGGGATGATACGATCATGTGTGCCGTGCGGACGGTGGATGACACGATCCTCCTGATGGAGAAGATCAAGAAACTACTGGAACAATAGACAGGAGAAAGAATGTTACAAAATTTACATGTAAAAAATCTGGCGCTGATCGATGAGGCGGAAGTGGATTTTTCCGGTGGACTCAATATTCTGACCGGAGAAACCGGTGCCGGAAAATCGATTATCCTGGGAAGTGTCAGCCTTGCCCTGGGCGGAAGATATTCCGCGGATATGCTTCGCAAGGGAGCGGATAAGGGACTGGTAGAGCTGACCTTTTATGTGGAGAATCCGGAGACGGTACGGAAGCTGGAAGCGATGGAGCTTTCACCGGATGGCGGACAGATCATTATCACCAGACGGTTTAACGGGAACCGCAGTGTGAGCCGGATCAACGGAGAAACGGTAACCCTTGGGCGGTTAAAGGAAGCTGCATCGGTTCTGATTGATATCCATGGACAACATGAGCATCAGTCGTTGCTATACAAGAAGAATCACCTGGCAATCCTGGATGCATTTGCAAAGGAAGCTGGAGAATGGAAAGAAAGAGTGGCGGATTCTTACCGGGAATACCGCCGTCTGGAAAAAGAACTCCGGGAAGCGGATAAAGATGAAGCCGAGCGGATCAAAGAGATTTCGTTCCTTGAATTTGAGATTGATGAGATTGAAAATGCAGGGATCACGGAAGCAGAATGCCAGTCGGTAGAAGATGATTACCGGCGGATGATGCAGGGGAAACGGATTGCGGAGAATCTGGAAGAAGCCTATCTTTACACCGCAGGTGAGGGCGGCGTAAGTGCGGCAGAAGCGATCGGACGGGCTGTGCGTGCAGCAGCGGTAGCGGCAGAGCATGACGAAAGATCCGGGGAACTGTATGAACAGCTGGTCGAGGTGGAAAATCTGATCGGTGATTCCGGTCGCGAGCTTCGCAGTTATCTGGATAGTCTTTCTTTTGAGCCGGAGCAGTTCTATGAGACGGAGAACCGTCTGAACCAGATCAATCATCTGAAGGTGAAATACGGGGATTCGGCAGAGGCGATTCTGTACCACAAAGTGGAGGATGAAGAACGTCTTCAGATTTTAAAAAATTATGATGAATATTTAAATGAATTAAAGGAAAAACTGAAAAAAGCAGAAGCACGTCTGCAAAAGGAATGTGAGTTTTTGTCGAAGATTCGAAAAAAAGAGGCAAAGCTTTTGCAGGCAAAGATTGTAGAAGGACTTCAGGATCTGAATTTTCTGGATGTCCGTTTTGAGATCCGGTTTTCCAAAACCTCCGGGTATACGGCAGAGGGAACGGATGAAGTGGAATTTATGATTTCCATGAATCCGGGTGAGCCGACAAGACCGCTTGCGGATGTAGCATCCGGAGGTGAGCTTTCGCGTATCATGCTTGCGATCAAGGCAGTCATGGCAGACAAAGATGAGATCGAGACCTTGATCTTTGATGAAATCGATGTGGGAATCAGCGGACGTACTGCACAGAAAGTATCTGAGAAGATGTGTCTGATCGGTAAGAAACATCAGGTGATCTGTATCACGCATCTGGCACAGATCGCGGCAATGGCAGACACCCACTATCTAATCGAAAAAAGGGTGGAAGATCAGATAACGAAGACCGGGATCCGGCAACTTGAAGAGGAAGAATCTGTGCAGGAGCTTGGAAGAATCCTCGGAGGCGCAAAGATTACGGAGGCAGTTCTGGAAAATGCACGGGAGATGAAAATTCTGGCATCCGGTTTGAAAAAATAAGATTGAGCACATACTAAAGGCAGGAAAAAAATCCTGTCTTTTTTATTTCATAGGACATTCCGAAGGAACTTCCTATGAAACAAAAGGCACTGCGTGCCGGAGATGCGCACTCGCACGAAGATGAAGAATGTCGCAAGCGACTGCGCTCGGCGCGAGAATGTGCCGAGGCACATTCTTTCTTATTTGGGGAAAATTTAGGGGAGGAAAAGGGGTGCGATAAATGTCGGTCAGAAATTATCGGAAAATGTTAAGTATTATATTAATGGTAGTTTTAATTGGGGGAGGAGGCTATTGTTACCAAAAATATCGGACTGAGAAAGCGGAGAGGGAGGCTTCGGTGAGTGAGCTTTCGGGGAATCTTCTGATTCCGGGAGGGATGCCGGTGGGGATTTATATGGAAACGGATGGCGTGATGGTCCTGGGGACGCAGGAGATCAGGGGAGCAGACGGGATTGGTGTGAATCCGGCGAAGCATCTGGTTAGGGAGGGCGATTATATTGTGGGGGTGGATTCTGAAAGGATCGACAATAAAAGCGAACTTATCGAACGGGTTAGAAACTTATCGAATAAGTCAGTAATTTTACATGTTCGTCGAAAAAAAGTGTATATTGATGTACAACTTCATCCGACACAAGATGAAGACGGGGCATATAAACTTGGAATCTGGGTGCGTGATAACGCGCAGGGACTCGGCACAATCACTTTTCTGAATGCGGATAGTGAATATGGTGCGTTGGGACATGGAATACATGATGTAGATACCGGCAAATTGATTGAAATGTCAACGGGAAGATTATATGATACCAGCATTCAGAATATCAAAAAAGGTGAGAACGGAAATCCCGGAGGGATGGAAGGGATCATTGTCTACAATCATTACAACATTTTAGGTTCGATTACCACAAACACAGAAACAGGAATTTATGGAAAATTAGACAGAATTGACAGAGTAATTGACAGTAAAGAAGCGTATCCGGCTGCGGCAAAGGAAGAAATTCAGGTCGGAGAGGCGCAAGTACGCTGTGCGGTAAGTGGAAAAACAGAAGACTATACAGTCAGAATCACAAAAGTACACCTGGATGCACGGGAGGTGAACAAGGGGATTGAAATTCAGGTGACAGACAAACGGTTACTTAAACTGACCGGTGGGATTGTGCAGGGAATGAGTGGAAGCCCCATCATGCAGAATGGAAAGATTATAGGTGCAGTGACGCATGTTTTCGTACAGGATGCGACAAAAGGCTACGGAATCTTTATCGAAAACATGCTGGAAAATCTGAAAAAAGATTGAGATGTGCGAATCCTGTCAGATTGCTGCGACACCATTTGCTTGTATTTGCAGAACGCAGAAGGCTATAATAGGTTCCATTCCAGTGCAAATTGTCACTTTAAGGAGGGGAAAGGTTTTATGGAAAAACTGAATGTAGCGATTGCTGACGATAACGAAAGAATGTTGAATTTACTAGGAGAAATTGTAGAAAGTGATAAAGACCTGAAACTGGTAGGAAAAGCCAGGGACGGAGAAGACATTTATCACATAATAAGAGATAAAGAGCCTGATGTTGTACTTCTTGACCTGATCATGCCGAAAATAGATGGAATCAGTGTGATGGAAATGATAGGCGCAGATAAAACAGTAAAGAAACAGCCGAATTTTATTATTGTAACTGCGATTGGACAGGAGAGAATCACGGAAGATGCCTTTGAAAAAGGAGCAGCCTTCTACATCCTGAAACCATTTCGCAATGAAACGATCCTTCAGCGGATCAAAAGCTCCGGACATGCGGAAAAGAGTGTAGCACCTTACACAGATTATACCGTATATGCGGAACCTTCCGAGGAGGACCTGGAAACACAGGTGACAGAACTGCTTCATGAAATCGGAATCCCGGCACATATCAAAGGATATCATTACCTGAGGGATTCCATTCTGATGGCGATTGACGATATGGAAGTTTTAAATGCGATCACAAAGATTCTGTATCCGACAGTCGCGAAAAAGAACCAGACCACATCGAGCCGTGTGGAACGGGCGATCCGCCATGCCATCGAGGTCGCATGGAGCAGGGGGAAACTGGATACCTTAGAATCTCTTTTCGGTTACACAGTAAGTAACGGGAAAGGAAAACCGACCAATTCTGAATTTATTGCTCTGGTCGCAGACACGATCAGACTGAAATCAAAGCGCAGATAATTCTTTTCAAACGAACGAAATTGCGGTATAATTATAAATAAGCCGCGAGAGTAAGGAGGGTGTTAAATGAAAAAAGTATTATTTGTGGCATCTGAATCAGTTCCGTTTATCAAAACCGGGGGATTAGCCGATGTAGTGGGATCACTCCCAAAATATTTTGACAAGAACAAATACGATGTACGTGTTATGCTTCCAAAGTATATGTGCATGAAAGATGAATGGAAAGACAAACTTTCTTACAGACTTCATTTCTATATGGATCTGAACTGGAGACAGCAGTATGTAGGGATTCTCGAACTTCAGCATGAAGGAATCACTTTTTATTTCATAGACAATGAATATTATTTTAATGGTCCGAAGCCGTATGGTGATATTGCATATGATATCGAGAAGTTTGCATTCTTTTCCAAGGCAGCTTTAAGTGCACTGCCACTTCTGGATTTCAGACCGGATATCATTCACTGCCACGACTGGCAGACAGGACTTGTTCCGATCTATCTGGACAATTTCCGCTATAACAATGAGTTTTTCCGTGGAATCAAGACTGTGATCACCATACATAACCTCAAATTCCAGGGTGTCTGGGATAAGAAGACGGTTATGGATATCACCGGACTTCCGGCATACTATTTCTCACCGGATAAGCTGGAAGCATATGACGATGCCAATTATCTGAAAGGCGGAATCGTATACGCTGACCGTGTGACAACGGTAAGCAGCAGCTACGCGGAAGAGATCAAGACACCGTTCTACGGGGAGAAGCTGGAAGGACTGATGCAGGCAAGAGCAAACTGCCTGTCGGGAATTGTCAATGGTATTGATTACGGTGATTTCAATCCGGCAACAGATACCAACATTGCAAGAACTTACTCTGTCGAAAACTTCCGCAAGGAGAAAGTGAAAAATAAAATGGCTCTGCAGGAAGAACTCGGACTGGAGAGAGATCCGCACCGTATGATGATCGGTATCGTATCCAGACTGACCGACCAGAAGGGCTTTGACCTGATCGACTATGTGATGGATGAACTTTGTCAGGATGCGGTTCAGATCGTCGTACTCGGTACCGGAGATGAGAGATACGAGAACATGTTCCGTCATTTCGCATGGAAGTATCCGGATAAGGTATCTGCACAGATCTATTATTCAGAGCCGATGTCTCACAAGATCTATGCATCCTGTGATGCATTCCTGATGCCGTCATTATTTGAACCATGTGGACTGAGCCAGCTGATGAGTCTGAGATATGGTACGGTGCCGATCGTAAGAGAGACAGGCGGACTCAAAGATACTGTAGAAGCTTACAACGAATACGAGAAGACCGGAACCGGATTCAGTTTCACCAATTACAATGCGCATGAGATGCTTGCAACCGTAAGATATGCAGAACAGATTTACTATGACAGGAAGCGTGACTGGAATAAGATCGTAGAGCGTGGTATGGAAAAAGACTTCTCATGGAAGAATTCAGCCAAGCTTTACGAAGATCTTTACGAAAATATGTAAAATGCATTCTGGTAATCTGCCGGAAAATATGGTATCATGAAATGAAAATTTTTACAGAGGAGAAACATTCATTATGAGGATTATAGACAAAATTAAAGCAGACGGAGTACATATTTCCTTTGAAGTGTTTCCACCGAAGACGGATGCAGGTTTTGAATCCGTGTTAAAAGCAACGGATGGAATCGCAGAACTTAACCCGTCATTTATCAGTGTTACCTATGGAGCCGGTGGTGGAACCAGTAAGAATACGGTTAATATTGCAAGTCATATCAAGAATGACCTGAAGATTCCGGCACTTGCACATCTGACCTGTGTATCTTCAACCAAAGAAGAAGTACATAAGGTCATCGGACAGCTTCAGGAGGCAGGAATTGAGAATATCCTTGCACTCAGAGGAGATATCCCGCAGGATGGACAGTTCCCGCTCCCGGGACAGTATTCCCATGCCAGTGAACTGATCGAAGATATCAAGAAGACGGGGGATTTCTGCATCGGAGCTGCATGTTATCCGGAAGGACATGTAGAGATGGAGCACAAGAAAGATGATATCCGTTACCTCAAAGAGAAGGTAGACTGTGGCGTAGACTTTATCACAACACAGATGTTTTTCGACAATGATATTTTCTATAATTTCCTGTATCGCATCCGTGAGCAGGGAATCATGGTACCGGTACTTCCGGGAATCATGCCGATCACAACGAAAAAGCAGCTTGCAAGAAGCTGTGCTCTTTCCGGAACGGCTGTTCCGCAGAGATTCCGCGCGATCGTAGATTATTTCGGAGATGATCCGGCAGCGATGAAGCAGGCAGGAATTGCGTATGCGACCGATCAGATCATTGACCTGATCGCTAACGGTGTTCGCAATATCCACGTATATTCTATGAACAAGCCGGAAGTGGCTGCAGCGATCATGCAGAACCTTTCCGAAATCGTAAAATAAGAGGAACTTAAGAAAGATGACAGATGCCAGAACGAAAGAAGCAATTCGTTATCTGGGATATGGAAGACATGCGGTAGATGAACAGACCCTTGCGCTGATCGAAGCTTCCTTCGGGGAGCTCGACCAGACCACGCAGGCCAAATCCGTCTATCGCATTTTTGACTGTAAAGTTACAGGAGAAGACCAGGTGACGATCGGAAAAATGAATATCAAAAGCAGAAGCCTTGGGAAGAATCTCAGGGGCTGTGGGGAAGTGGTTGTATTCGGTGCAACGCTTGGAACCGGTGTGGATATGCTGATGAAGCGGCATTCCCTTACGGATATGGCGAAGTCTGTCGTATTGCAGGCATGTGCAGCGGCATATCTGGAGGAATACTGTGATGAGCTGCAGCTTCAGATCGGAGAGGAGCTGGAAGCGCAGAAGAAGTGGCTTCGTCCAAGGTTCAGTCCGGGATATGGAGATTTTGACATCCATCACCAGGATGATATCCTGCGGATGCTGGATACGGCAAAGAAGATCGGACTTACGATGACGGAAAGTTATATGCTGACGCCGACCAAGTCTGTGACGGCCGTGATCGGAATCAGTGACACACAGGAGAAATGTCATATCAAGGGCTGCGAAGCGTGTGGAAAAAAGGATTGCATTTACAGAAGAAATTAAGGAGCGTAAGGGATGAATATCAGAGAACGTTTGGGAAAAGAACTTTTATTTTTAGATGGAGGTATGGGAACGCTTCTGCAGGCAGAAGGACTTGCTCCGGGAGAACTTCCGGAGACCTGGAATATCGAACACCCGGAGAAGGTAGAAGCAATTCACCGCAGGTATTATGAAGCCGGAAGTGATGTAGTTCTGGCAAATACTTTCGGTGCAAATATCTGTAAATTCCACAATGACCGGTATACGGTCGAAGAAGTGATCCGTGCCGGTATTGCAAATGCAAAGAAAGCAGGAGAGCAGATCGGGAAAGAGACTTATGTAGCACTGGATATGGGGCCGACCGGAAAGCTTTTGAAGCCAATGGGAGATCTGGATTTTGATGATGCTTATGAAGCTTTTGCAGAAGCTGTCCGTTATGGAGAAAAATATGGTGCAGATCTGATCCATATTGAGACCATGAGTGATACCTATGAAGTGAAGGCGGCCGTTCTTGCGGCAAAAGAAAATTCCGATCTTCCGGTATTTGTGACGATGATCTTTGACGAAAGAGGAAAGCTCCTGACCGGTGGAGATGTGCCTTCTGTTGTGGCAATGCTGGAAGGCCTCCGCGTGGATGCGCTGGGACTGAATTGCGGACTTGGACCAAAACAGATGCTTCCGATCCTGGAGGATTTAAGAAGATATACTTCTCTTCCGATCATTGTGAAACCAAACGCCGGACTTCCGAAGCAGAAGAACGGGGAGACTTATTATGATGTGGAGCCGGATGAATTTGCCCGGATCATGCAGGAGGTCGTAAAAGGTGGAGCCTGCGTGGTTGGCGGATGCTGCGGAACCACACCGGATCATATCCGAAAACTGGTGGAGGACTGCAAAAATCTGCCGGTCTGTGAGATTGAAAAGAAGCATGATACCATCGTTTCGTCCTACGGGCAGGCTGTAATCCTGGATGATATGCCACGGATCATCGGAGAGCGGATCAACCCGACCGGTAAGAAGAAGTTCAAAGAAGCACTGAAGAATGAGGATATGGACTACATTCTGAAAGAAGCGATCACGCAGCAGGACAAAGGCGCACATATTCTGGATGTCAACGTAGGACTCCCGGATATTGACGAAGTAGCCATGATGGAAAAAGTGATAAAAGAGCTGCAGAGCGTAACCAGCCTTCCACTTCAGATCGATACCGTAGACGGAAAAGCCATGGAACGCGCAATGCGTATTTACAATGGAAAACCAATGATCAATTCGGTCAACGGCAAGCAGGTATCCATGGATGAAGTTTTCCCTCTGGTACAAAAGTATGGAGGTGTTGTAGTCGGACTTACAATCGATGAGGGCGGAATCCCACAGGATGCAGACGGACGTGTGCGGATTGCCGGAAAGATCATTGAAGAAGCCGCAAAATACGGAATCGACAAGAAAGACATTGTGATCGATGTCCTGACCATGACCATCAGTTCGGAAAAGGATGGAGCAAAGGTTACACTGGAAGCACTCCGGAGAGTGCGCGAGGAGTTCGGTGTCAGAACCGTTCTTGGAGTATCCAATATTTCCTTCGGACTTCCAAGACGTCCGATCGTCAACAGCTATTTCTATGCAATGGCGATGCAGAACGGATTGACCGCAGGAATCATCAACCCGTCTTCCGAGGACATGATGAAGGCGTACCGTTCTTATAATGCGCTGATGGGATATGATGAAAACTGTACCAAATATATCAACACTTACGCAGGAACCACAGAAACGGTGACAGTCCAGGCATCGCAGGCAGGTGCAGTGGAAGGAAATGCACCAAAAGCTGCAGCAGCCGGTGAGATGACACTTAAGTACGCGATAGAGAGAGGTCTGAAAGAAGAGGCGCACCATATCACCCGCGACCTGATCGGCACAAGAGAACCGCTGGATATCATTCAGGAAGAACTGATCCCGGCGCTGAATGTCGTTGGTGACGGATTCGAGAAGGGAACCGTATTCCTTCCGCAGCTTCTGATGAGCGCGGATGCGGCGAAGATTGCATTTGCCGTGATCAAGGACGTGCTTGCTTCTTCAGGACAAGAAGAAGAGAAGAAGGAAAAGATCATCCTTGCAACAGTAAAAGGAGATATCCATGATATCGGAAAGAATATCGTAAAGGTTCTTCTTGAAAATTACGGTTTTGATGTGATCGACCTTGGGAAGGATGTACCGCCGGAGACCATCGTGGAAAAAGCAATCGAAGAAGATGTTACACTGGTGGGCTTAAGTGCCCTGATGACCACAACTGTAGTCAGCATGGAGGAGACGATCAAGCTTTTAAGAGAACAAAAACCGGACTGCAAGGTGATGGTAGGCGGAGCCGTGCTCAATCAGGATTATGCAGATATGATCGGTGCAGACTTCTATGGTAAGGATGCAATGCAGTCGGTACATTATGCACAGAAATTCTTTGGAATAGCTTAGAGAAAGACATATTTTCTGAAATGTATGTAAAAATGCTAAAAAAGTTTGGAAAAACAGTTTATATATGCTATAATGTGCATAAATCAAGGAGAAATGAAAATGATAGCATGGGAGGCATAGTATATGGCATTTTTTTCAACATTTATCTCTACTGTACTGAAGATGCTCTTTATCGGAGTGTTTGCAGTCGTTGGAGTACTCACGGGCAAGAAGCTTCGTGAAAGGAAAGACGCAAAGAATCCAGAGACAAAGTAGAATGGGAAAGAGTGGATACCTTTTTTAGGTATCTGCTTTTTTTTTGGTTGTGTGGATCATTTTAAGCAAAAAGTCCGGCGGTTAAATCCCAGTTATATTGACAAGCCATCAAAATCTCTTTATAATTAGAATTTAGCTGATAGAAGCGAGGAGGATAAAGATGAAAGCTTATGGAGTTAACGAACTTAGACGCATGTTTCTTGACTTTTTTGAGAGCAAAGGTCATTTAAAAATGAAAAGCTTTTCGCTGGTGCCGCACAATGATAACAGCCTTCTGCTGATCAACTCAGGAATGGCACCGCTGAAACCATATTTTACAGGACAGGAGATCCCACCGAGACGCCGTGTGACAACCTGTCAGAAATGTATCCGTACAGGAGATATCGAGAACGTAGGAAAGACTGCACGTCACGGTACTTTCTTTGAGATGCTTGGTAACTTCTCATTCGGAGATTACTTTAAGACAGAAGCGATCCACTGGTCATGGGAATTCCTGACAGAAGTGGTTGGACTGGATCCGGATCGTCTGTACCCGTCTGTATACGAAGATGATGATGAAGCATGGAAGATCTGGAATGAAGAGATTGGTATTGCACCGGAGAGAATTTTCCGGTTCGGAAAAGAAGACAACTTCTGGGAGCATGGATCAGGTCCGTGCGGTCCGTGTTCAGAGATTTACTATGACCGTGGAGAAAAATACGGATGCGGTAAACCGGGATGTACAGTAGGCTGCGAATGTGACCGTTATATGGAGATCTGGAACAACGTATTTTCACAGTTCGACAATGATGGACATGGAAACTACAGCGAACTGAAGCAGAAGAATATTGATACCGGTATGGGACTTGAGAGACTTGCATGTATCGTGCAGGATGTAGACTCTATGTTCGATATTGATACTTTAAAAGCACTGCGTGACCAGGTATGTGAGATCGCAGGAGTATCTTATGGAGATAATGAAAGCACAGATGTATCTCTGCGTGTAATCACAGACCATGTGCGTTCTGTATCCTTCATGATCTCTGATGGTATTATGCCGTCTAATGAAGGAAGAGGATATGTTCTTCGCCGTCTTCTCCGCCGTGCATGCCGTCACGGAAGACTTCTGAACATTGCACCGGGATTCCTTACAGATCTTGCTGCAACTGTGATCGAAGGCTCTAAAGACGGATATCCGGAGCTGGAAGAAAAGAAAGACTTTATCATGAATGTCATCCGCAAGGAAGAAGAGCAGTTTGAGAAGACCATCGACCAGGGACTTGTCATCCTGAACGAGATGAAAGAAAAGATGGCAGAAGAAGGAACAAAGACTCTGTCCGGAGAAGATGCATTCAAATTATATGATACCTATGGATTCCCGATCGATCTTACCAAAGAGATCCTGGAAGAAGAAGGCATGGATATCGACGAAGAGGGATTTAAAGCCGCAATGGAAGTTCAGCGTCAGACTGCAAGAAAAGCGCGTAAGGCAACGAACTACATGGGAGCAGATGCAACCGTATACGAATCCATCGATCCGTCTGTAACTTCCAAATTTGTTGGATACGATCATCTGGAATATGAATCGAAGATTACGGTACTTACCACAGAAGATGAGATCGTAGACGCTCTTTCTGACGGTGAGAGAGGAACCATCTTTGTAGATGAGACTCCGTTCTACGCAACAAGCGGTGGACAGGAAGCCGACAACGGTGTGATCAAATGCGGTGACGGTGAATTCGTTGTAGAAGACGTGAAAAAGATGCTTGGTGGCAAGATCGGTCATATCGGTCATATGACAAAGGGTATGATGAAGGCTGGAGATCAGGTGACTCTGACTGTTGATCCGCAGAGACGTGCGCTTTGTGCAAGAAACCACAGTGCGACACATCTGCTTCAGAAAGCACTCCGTACCGTACTTGGTACACATGTAGAACAGTCCGGATCTTATGTAGACGACAAGAGACTTCGTTTCGACTTCTCTCATTTCTCTGCAATGACACCGGAAGAACTGCAGAAAGTAGAAGATATGGTAAATGAAAGCATTTCCAGATCTCTGCAGGTTGTCATTAAGAACATGCCGATCGAAGAAGCAAGAAAGACCGGAGCACAGGCTCTGTTCGGTGAGAAATACGGCGACATCGTCCGTGTTGTAAATATGGGAGATTACTCTATTGAGTTCTGTGGTGGTACACACGTTGCCAATACAAGCGAGATCGGAGCATTCAAGATCCTGTCTGAAAGTGGTGTGGCAGCAGGGGTACGCCGTATCGAAGCACTTACATCCAAAGGACTGATGGATTATTATGGAGAACTGGAACAGTTGCTTCATGAAGCAGCCAAGCTCCTGAAAGCAACTCCGGATACTGTATCTGAGAAGATCGCACATCTTCAGACTGAGAACAAAGAACTTCACAGTGAAGTAGAAAGCCTGAAGAGCAAGCTTGCAAAAGATGCCATGGGTGATGTGATGGATCAGGTAGAAGAAGTAGCCGGTGTAAAAGTGATTGCTGTCAGCGTAGAAGATATGGACATGAACGGACTGCGTGACCTTGGAGACCAGCTCAAGGAGAAGCTCGGAGAAGGCGTGGTCGTGATCGCATCCAGCGCGAACGGCAAGGTAAGCCTGATGGCTACAGCAACAGACGAAGCAATGAAGAAAGGTGCTCACGCAGGCAACCTGATCAAGGCAATCGCTTCCTGTGTAGGCGGTGGCGGCGGTGGACGTCCGAACATGGCACAGGCTGGCGGAAAGAACCCGGCCGGAATCCCGGATGCCCTTGCAAAAGTCAAAGAAGTACTGGCAGAACAGATAAAATAAGGCTGGGAAATGACAAAATTATGCATATTTTTCCTATTTTTCAAAAAAATCTTGACTGAGAGGAAAAATATGATATAATCTAATGTAGTGCAATAAATATACCCGAACAGTCGTATGATGCACAATACCAGGCTGGAGGGGAGGTTAGGTGTGAGACTATGTCAAATGTAATCGTTAAAGAAAACGAAACGTTAGATAGTGCTTTACGCAGATTCAAAAGAAACTGTGCAAAAGCAGGAATTCAGCAGGAGATTCGCAAAAGAGAACATTACGAAAAACCAAGCGTTAGACGTAAAAAGAAATCTGAAGCTGCTAGAAAACGTAAATATAACTAATATGTGCAGAACAATAATGGAGGGTTTATGATTCATAAACCCTCCATTTTTACAGGAAAATTTTATGTGGTGGAATAGGATAATATTTGGAATAGATGGATATGAGGTTGTGATGTGGTTTCTGACTTACAGCATGATGGGATGGCTGGTGGAATCCATCTATATGTCATTTTGTAATCATAAGATTACGAACAGGGGCTTTGCAAAAGGTCCGTTTTGCCCGATCTACGGGTTTGGTGCTCTTACAGTGTTTTTTATATTACGTCCGTATAGCGACAATAGTATACTGCTGTTTTTCCTGGGATCGTTTCTTGCAACGACGTTGGAATTTCTGACGGCACTTGTGATGAAGCGCATTTTCGGTGAGATCTGGTGGGATTACCATGAGAAGCCGTTTAACTACAGAGGGATCATCTGCCTGGAAAGTTCGATCGCCTGGGGATTCTATACGTTGTTCCTTTTTATGTTCCTGCAGAATATCGTTGCAGCGTTTGTTGCCATGATACCGGTTCGTGCAGGGCGCGCAATCGGCAATCTGATCCTGATTGGATACATTATGGATTTTTCTGCGACAATTTATCGCCAGAAGAAAGAAAATCTTCAGGAAAGCACGAATGAGGAACAAATACAGCAGAATGAACAAGCAAAAGACAAAATGAAAGATAATTTTTTAGCATAATTGTTGTTGACAAAACCATAGACTGTGGTCTATACTGTGTCTTGTAAACGACAAGGACGTCATGTACAGTTAGTACATGGCGTCTTTTTGTTTGGCAGAAAATTCCGAAGAAACTTCCTGCTAAACAAA
This sequence comes from uncultured Bariatricus sp., assembly GCA_934320645.1. GTDB lineage: Bacteria > Bacillota > Clostridia > Lachnospirales > Lachnospiraceae > Allocoprococcus. The sequence goes on along the minus strand of CAKRFP010000014.1, from coordinate 41,646 downwards.
AGGCACATTCTTTTACACATTTTTATTCGAAGTCCGGAACGAATAGCATGAAGTAGTATATGATCAAAAGAAGGAAAGCGAGGAGATTCTTATGAAACTCAAAGACACAGGACTTACAGCAGAAGAATTAAAGGACATTGTAAAAAAATATATGGTAGAAACCTATGCGAGATATGATTTTATTGCAGAACGTGCAGAAGGTATGTATCTCTATGATGAAAAAGGGGTAGCTTACCTTGATTTCTATGGTGGAGTTGCCGTAAATACACCAGGTAACAGAAACCCGAAGGTTGTCGCAGCAGTAAAAGACCAGCTGGATGATATCATGCATACATTTAACTACCCATACACAATCCCACAGGCACTTCTCGCAAAGAAGATCTGTGACACGATCGGAATGGATAAGATTTTCTTCCAGAACTCAGGAACAGAAGCCAACGAATGTATGATCAAGATGGCAAGAAAATACGGCGTTGAAAAATACGGTCCGGAACATTACCATATCGTAACAGCAATCAATGGTTTCCACGGAAGAACATACGGAGCACTTTCCGCAACAGGACAGCCGGATAACGCATGTCAGCTTGGATTCAAACCGATGCTTCCGGGATTCTCCTACGCAGAATATAACAACCTTGAAGATTTCAAGGCAAAAGTAACAGATAACACGATCGCGATCATGATCGAGCCGGTACAGGGCGAAGGCGGTGTACATCCGGCAACACAGGAATTTATCGAAGGACTTAGAAAACTCTGTGATGAAAGAGGAATGCTTCTCCTTCTCGATGAAGTACAGACCGGATGGGGACGTACCGGATCTCCAATGGCATTCATGGGATACGGTGTCAAACCTGACTGTGTAACCATGGCAAAGGCAATGGGAGGCGGAATGCCGATCGGTGCATGCTGCGCAAGCGATGAAGTAGCCGCTGTATTTACATCAGGAACACATGGTTCTACATATGGTGGACATCCACTTGCATGTGCTGCATCCCTTGCTTCAATCTCTGAAATCCTCGACAGAGACTTAAGCGGAAACGCAAAAGAAATGGGTGAGTACATGAAAGCGAAACTCTCGGAACTTCCGCATGTCAAAGAAGCAAGAGGAAAAGGACTTCTGGTAGGATGCGAATACGATATTCCGATCGCTCTTGAAGTAAAATGGGCATGCTTCAGAAGAAGACTTCTGATCACAGCCATCGGCGACAGTGTAAACCGTATGATCCCACCACTGATCCTTGCAAAAGAACACGTAGATCAGGCAATCGAGATCATGAGAGATGCGATCAACGAAGCTGCTGCAAAATATGAGGCAGATCAGAAGACTGCATAGTATAGACATTCCTCCGACTTATTGATATAATTGTATAAAAAATAGAGTACCGGCACAGAAATCCCCCAAGTTTCTGTGCCGGTTTTTGAGGTGAAAATATGTTAGAAAGAATGCAGCTGTTTCCGCTGAATTTCTATAAAAAGGCGAAATTTAACGGAAGTATAGGAAAAATGAATTACCGCCTGGCAAAAGAAGAAAAAAAGATTGATGAGGAAAATTCGGAGACGATCCTTGTCGGAAGCGTCTGGGAAGGACCGTTTATTTACGACAAAACTCCGAAGGAGAAAATCACAAAAAGAGAATTTCCATTTGCAGAAGAAGGAATCTGTCAGGCAATTGACTGGTTCAATGAAGAAGGCGAAAAAATGAACCGGGAAGTGTAAAGAGAAGTTCTATTTTCCCGTCTGGAGGCTTATTTATAGTAGTATCAGATGGATGGGAAAAGGAGTTTTGTTATGCGCAAATTTCTGGCAGGTCTTTTTGGCGTGGTTCTGTGCGTGCAGACAATAAGTGGGCTGCCGGTATGGGCGGCGGATAGTTCGGAGTTCGGGGAAAGCCTGACTACTATGCAGGACGGGAAACGACAGGAGAGCTGGATCGGCAGGAAAGGCATGATTCTACAGGAGGATTCCGAGCGGGCGCCGGGAGAAAGTCCAGGAAAACAGACAAGTCTGGATTTGTCAGCTGAGTCCGCAGTTATTATGGAAGCATCTAGCGGTCAGGTCCTCTTCGAGAAAAATGCTGATAAAAAAAAGCCCCCGGCAAGTGTAACAAAGATCATGACGCTGCTTCTGATCTTTGATGCACTGAAAGAAGGGAAGATTACCCCGGATACAGAAGTCACGACTTCCGAGTACGCCGCATCCATGGGTGGCTCCCAGGTATTTCTGGAAGCAGGAGAAAAGCAGACCGTGGATACCATGATCAAATGCATTGCAGTGGCAAGTGCCAATGATGCCTGCGTGACGATGGCGGAACAGATCGCCGGGAGTGAGAAGGCGTTTGTGGAGAAGATGAACCAGAGGGCAGCAGGGCTTGGAATGGAAAACACCCATTTTGTCAACTGCAACGGACTGGATACCGAAGGGCATCTGACGACGGCAAGAGACATTGCACTGATGTCAAGAGAACTGATTTCCAAATATCCGCAGATCGAGAATTATTCAACGATCTGGATGGAAAATATTACCCACACCACGGCAAAAGGCAGCAGTGAATTCGGACTGACCAATACCAACAAACTGATCCGGCAGTATGAGTATGCCACCGGACTGAAGACCGGATCCACAAGCGGTGCAAAATTCTGTTTGTCCGCGACCGCAAGAAAAGATGGGATCGATATGATCGCCGTTGTGATGGCAGAGCCAGATTCCAGGACCAGGATAAAGGATGCCATTGCCATGCTGAATTATGGCTTTGGGAAATGCAGTATTTACCAGGACGAAAAAGCACTGGAAAAGATCGTGTATGCCGAAGTGAAGCGTGGAATGAAAGAGAAAGCAGAGGGAGAGACACTGGAAGGTTTCCGGTATGTAGACACCAGTGGCGAGGATCTGTCTACAGTAGAAAAAGAAGTACGGATGCAGAAACAGACGGCTCCGGTGAAAAAGGGCGACCAGATTGGGAAAGTGATCTACCGGCTGAATGAGAAGACCATCGGAAGTGTTCCGGTTTATGCGACAGAAAGTGTCGGGGAGTTGACATTTGGGAGAGCATTCCTTAAAATACTGGAAGAAATGATGGTATAACGAAAGAGGGAAAAGATGAAGATAACAGGGATGATCGTGCTGATACTGGTAATTCTTGTGGCAGCGGCTCTTGCAGAAGTCTGGCGGGAACTGCACTGCTTCAAGGTGACAGACTATCAGATACGAACCAGTAAAATGGGGAAAAATACAGGAAAAGTGCGGATTGCTTTCTTAAGTGATCTGCACAATCATGTCTATGGAAAAGAGAATGCAGACCTGCTTGACGCGATCCGGGAGGCAAAGCCGGACCTGATCCTGGCGGGTGGTGATATGCTGGTTGGGAAAATCGGAAAGGACTGGAGTCTGGCGGCAGAATTTATGAAAAAACTGCCGCAGATCGCACCGGTCTGGTACTGCAACGGCAACCATGAGCAGAGGATGCATGAACAGCCGGAGATTTATGGTAAAGAATACTGGTATTATAAGAAAGAACTGGAACAGGCAGGGATTCATTTCCTGATCAATGCATCGGAAGAAATCCGGGTAAATGGGATGAAGCTTCATCTGTACGGAATGGAGCTTCCTTTTGGCTGCTACAAAAAAGGCCGGAAGGTGTGCCCACTTACGAACGGCGAGATGGAAGAGCGGATCGGCAGCACTGATACGGATGCGTACTGCATTTTGCTGGCACATCATCCGCTTTATGCAGAGACTTACTGGAAATGGGGCGCAGATCTGGTATTGTCCGGACATCTGCATGGCGGAATTGCCAGACTTCCTCTGATTGGTGGTGTGATCAGTCCGCAGTTCCGTCTGTTCCCGCGCTACAGCGGAGACTGTTATGAAAAGGATGGAAAATACATTGTGGTCAGCAAAGGGCTTGGAACCCATACCATCAATTTTCGCTTCTGGAATCCGGCAGAGTTAGTCGTGCTTGATATCGTCCCGTCTTTCCTGTATAATAAATAAGGTTAGCGACAATTTAACTGGAAAGGAAATCTATGGGAAAAGGAATACCGGTAAAGTTGCAGGTTTTTGAGGGACCTCTGGATCTGCTCTTACATCTGATCGATAAAAATAAAATAGACATCTACGATATTCCGATCGTAGAGATCACCAACCAGTATATGGAATATATTCAGGCGATGGACAGAGAAGACTTAAATGTCATGAGTGAATTTCTGGTCATGGCAGCAACGCTTCTGGACATCAAATGCAAGATGCTTCTTCCAAAAGAAGTGAACGAAGAAGGTGAGGAAGAGGATCCGCGTCAGGAACTGGTGGAGCAGCTTTTGCAGTACAAGATGTACAAATACATATCGTACGAGCTACGCGACCGCCAGGTGGACGGGGAAAAACTGTTCTATAAAGGGGCGACCATTCCGTCTGAAGTGAAGGAATACGAAGAACCGGTGGATCTGGATTTTCTTCTTGACGGGCTGACCCTTACAAAATTGAATGACATTTTTCAGGATATCCTGAAAAGACAGGCAGACAAGACCGACCCAATCCGAAGCAAATTCGGAAAGATCGAAAAAGAAGAGGTCACACTTCCGGAGAAGCTGGAATATGTCTACGAATATGCGAAGGTGCATCACAGGTTCAGCTTCCGGGATCTCCTGAAAAAGCAGGCATCCAAGGTGCAGATCATCGTTACCTTTCTGGCGGTGCTGGAGCTGATGAAGACAGGAGAGATACAGGTATACCAGGAACATACGTTTGATGATATCATCATTACATCAGACGAGAGCCTGCGGCAAGGAGTATAGAAGAAATGAAGATAAAAAAGTTGGAGAGTATCATAGAGGCAATCCTGTTCACCATGGGGGATTCGGTAGAAGTAAGTAAGATCGCATCCGCGATCGAGCAGGATGTGCCGACAACGGAAAAGCTTATTCACAATATGATGGACAAATACCAGAAAGAGGATCGCGGCATTCGGATCATCGAACTGGATCACGCCTACCAGCTCTGTACGAAGCCGGAGATGTATGAGTATCTGATCCGAATTGCAAAGCAGCCGAAAAAGTATGTCCTGACGGATATTATGCTGGAGACCCTTTCGATCATTGCCTACCGCCAGCCAATCACCAAGCTGGAGATCGAGAAGATCCGTGGTGTCAAATCGGATCACGCGGTCAATAAGCTGATCGAGTACAATCTGGTCTGCGAACTGGGAAGGCTGGACGCACCGGGAAGACCACTGCTTTTTGGAACAACCGAAGAATTTTTGCGCAGGTTCAGTGTACAGTCTCTGGATGACCTTCCGGGAATCGAACCGGAAAAGTTGGAAACTTTCAAAGAAGAAGCAGAAGATGAGGCGCAGATCCGGCTGAATATTTAGAAGAGGACCATCTGCGTGAAAACGGAATAAACACCCGCCTCTGCTCATAAAATGGAACAGGAAAGAGCAGGAGGGAGAACGGGCGCATGAAGAAGAGAGAAAAGAAGAGAAATGGAATACCGGCACGAAGCAGAAGAAAAGTTCTGACAGTGTGCATGGTATTCTTTTTTTGTCTGCTGAATATAGTTCCGGTAAAAGCGGATGAGCAGGAAAGGCAGCAGATCCCCAGTCAGCTCTACGCCCGCTCAGCCGCGCTGGTGGATGCGGACAGCGGAAGGGTTCTGATCGGAAAAGAAGAGCATGTCATGCGCCCGATGGCGAGCACAACCAAGATCCTGACCTGCATTCTGGCTCTGGAGAGGGGGAATCTTGAGGATCTTGTGACAGCTTCTGCAAATGCGGCGGCACAGCCCAAGGTTCATCTGGGGATGACCGAAGGGGAACAGTTTTACCTGAAAGATCTTCTGTATTCCCTGATGCTGGAGTCCCACAATGATTCTGCAGTGGCAATCGCAGAACACCTTGCCGGTTCCGTCCCGGAATTTGCAAAGTGGATGAACGAAAAGGCAGAAGAAATCGGCTGCACAGAGGCACATTTTGTTACGCCAAACGGACTGGACGGGGAGGATGCAGGCGGCACACACAGTATTTCAGCCGCAGATCTGGCGAAGATTATGAGCTACTGCGTCCTGCATTCACCAAAGGCGGCAGAGTTTCTTGCGGTTACACAGACCCCGTCATACAGTTTTTTTGATGCGGAGGGGAAGGGAAGCTTTGCCTGCAATAACCACAATGCATTTTTACAGATGATGGACGGAGTGATTTCCGGGAAGACCGGATTTACCGGAGATGCCGGATATTGCTATGTGGGAGCTTTGCAAAGCGAGGGCAGAACCTTTGTGGTGGCACTCCTTGCCTGTGGCTGGCCGAACAATAAGAATTACAAATGGTCGGATACCAGAAAGCTGATGGAATACGGAATCACACATTATCAATATGAGGAAGTATGGAAAATTCCGGAACTTTCCAAAATCCCTGTGGAGGATGGCATTTCGGAAAATGGTCTGTTCGGAGAAGTAGAGACCGAAGTAGCAGTAAAAGAAAGTGGAAGCAGGAAAATGGTTCTGGCAGGAGCGGATGAAGTGGGTGGAGCAGAAAAGGAAAGAGGGCAGCAGATTCTGATCAGTGCAGATGATGTGACAGAAGAAAAAGTAGAAGTACCGGAAAAACTGACGGCACCGGTTGAAAAAGGAATGTCTGTCGGACGGGTCACATATTTCCTGAACGGAGAAGAATGGGGAAGTGATCAGATCATCGTAAAAGACACGATCGGACAGCGAACGTTTGCCTGGATTGCCTTAAAAATGTGTGAAATGTTTTACCAATTTAAATTCTAAAAGCTGGGAAGAATAAAATAGATCAATAAAATTGCTTAAATTCATCAGTAGACTTTCAAGTAGAGATGTGTTAGGATAAGTTGTACAACAAAATAAGACAAGAAAGTTGACGGATATTTGTAAAAAGTCGGGTATAAGGCGAATTGTGTGATTTTTATGAAAAATTCCTTATTTTCTCATGTGAACAGAAGTAAAAGCAGATGCCGCCCTTTCCCGTTAAATAAAAGGAGAGAAACAAAATGGAAAACTGTAAAAAATACGAGAGACAATATTTCATGCCTCCGAAATTTGAATATGACTGGGTGAAAAAAGATTATGTAGATGCACCGCCAATCTGGTGCAGCGTTGACCTGCGTGATGGAAACCAGGCACTGATCGAGCCGATGAGTCTGGATGAAAAGCTGGAATTCTTCCAGTTATTAGTAGATGTGGGATTCAAAGAGATCGAGGTCGGATTCCCGGCAGCATCTGAGACAGAGTACCAGTTCATGCGTACCCTGATCGAAAAAGGCATGATCCCGGATGACGTGACTGTCCAGGTACTGACACAGGCAAGAGAGCACATCATCAAACGTACCTTCGAAGCCGTACAGGGAGCACCACATGCTGTGATCCACGTGTACAACTCAACCTCTGTTGCACAGAGAGAACAGGTTTTCAAAAAAGACAAAGAACAGGTAAAACAGATCGCCATCGACGGAGCAAAACTGTTGAAACAGCTTGCTGATCAGACAGAAGGAAACTTTACTTTCGAGTACAGTCCGGAAAGCTTTTCAGGAACAGAGGTAGACTATGCAGTGGATGTCTGCAATGCAGTACTGGATGTATGGCAGCCGACAAAGGATAAAAAAGTCATCATCAACATTCCGACTACCGTAGAAAATGCAATGCCGCATGTATTTGCAGGACAGGTAGAATATGTAGATAAGAACCTGAAATACCGTGATGGCGTGGTACTCAGCCTTCACCCACACAACGACCGTGGATGCGGCGTGGCAACTGCTGAAATGGGTATTCTTGCAGGTGCAGACCGTATCGAAGGAACCTTATTTGGAAATGGAGAACGTACCGGTAACGTGGATATCGTGACACTGGCACTCAATATGTTCTCCCAGGGTGTAGATCCGGGACTGGATTTCACCAACATTCCAAAGATCCGTGAGATCTACGAACGTCTGACCAGAATGCATGTCTATGAGAGACAGCCATATGCAGGAGATCTGGTATTTACCGCATTCTCCGGTTCCCATCAGGATGCCATCGCAAAAGGTATGGCATGGCGTGAAGCAGAAGAAAGAGATCACTGGACCGTACCGTATCTGCCGATCGATCCGAAGGACATCGGAAGAACTTACGATAAAGATGTTATCCGTATCAACAGCCAGTCAGGAAAAGGCGGTGTAAGCTACATTCTGAAACAGAACTTTGGCATCAGCGTTCCGAAAGAAATGCGTGAAGAAGTCGGCTACATGGTAAAAGATGTATCCGATAAAGCACACAAGGAGCTGACTCCGGACTGGGTATACCACATTTTTGAAGATCATTATGTAAATTACAAAGGAATCTTCTCTATCGATGAATGCCACTTCAAACAGGAAGACGGCATTATGGCAGACGCAACTATTTCCCATGCAAATGGCAGGCGTGTGGTAACAGCAGGCGGTAACGGACGTCTTGACGCAGTCAGCAATGCGATCAAACAGTACTTTGGTATCAGCTATGAACTGAGCTTCTACGAAGAACATTCTCTGACACGTGGTTCTTCTTCCAAGGCATGCGCGTATGTAGGCGTCATCTGCAATGGCAAGACTTACTGGGGAGTCGGAATTGATGCCGATATCATCAAAGCTTCTATTGAAGCATTGACAGTTGCTGTCAATAAGATCGATGAACTGAAGAATGCGAATGAATGTAAAGATGAAAGAATGGTAGAGATCATGAACTATATCCAGGCAAATTATCTGGATGTATCTCTGGATGACCTTGCAGAGAAATTTTTCCTGTCCAAACCATACCTTTCCAAATATATCAAAGAAAAATCCGGAATGACTTTCGGGGATATTGTCAAAAAAGTCAGAATGAAAAAGGCACGTGCCCTGTTAAAGAGCAGCAGCATGACTGTTGAAAATATTGCATTGACAGTTGGATATCAGAATGTAGAGCACTTCAACAGACTCTTCAAGAAGGCGTACAATATCACACCGGTACAGTTCCGCAACCAGAAATAAATAGTACAATAAAAATGACGAAAAAGAGCGTGAAAAACGGGCAAAAAGACGTTTTTTACGTTCTTTTTTTGTTGATGTTTACAAATGTGAACAAAAATTCATATTCATGTGTAATATTATTGACAAAGTGCACGAAAAAAAGTATGATACAGATATGTTCATAATAAAAAACAAAAGTTAAAAATTATGAAAAAAGGAGGAGTGAAGACATCTGAAGATGGGGAAATAATTAACGATTGTTTTTTGTTGAATGAATAGAATACAAAAGGTTATCTTGGAGGGAAAAATAATGAACGAACATGATGAGGCGTTAAGAAAACAAACCGCCTTTTTAGGACAGCCAAAGGGTGTGGGAACCCTGAGCTTTATGCAGCTTTGTAACTCTTTCGCAAACTATGCGATGAGTGCGGTACTGATTTACTACTTATACGCAAATGCACCGGAAGGACTTGGATTCAGCAAAGCAAATGCGGCACAGCTGATCTCTTTATATTCAACAGTTGTCGTACTGACAGGTATTGTCGGAAGCTTTGTCTGCGACCGTATCTTAGGATGCCGGAAGTCTTTATTTGTAGCAAGATCACTTTCGTTTATTGGATATGTATGTCTTGCATTACCACTTGGCGTTCCTGGCTATGGAATCGCTATGGGATGTCTGGCAATCGGACCGATGTTCGGTGGCAGATGTCTGGATGCTCTTCTTGGAAAATTCTATGATGAATCCGATGGAAGACGTGACAGCGCTTACACGATTTCTTACGTAATTTCCAACATTGGTGCAGCAGCTCCGGTACTTTCCGGTGCAATCGCAGCAGCACTCGGATACCATGCAGCATTCGCAGCATGTGCAGTCCTTGCATTCCTGGGTATCGTTGTATATGCAGTTACATACAAACCGTTCTTCGGTAATATCGGTATTGAACCGGATGATCCGCTTCCGGATGATAAGAAACGTTCTTTCATCACAAAGATGATCATTGTACTTGTTATCTGCGCAGTTGTTCTTGCAACGCTTTTTGCAACAGGAACATTAAGTATTTCTGTATTCTCAAATGTAATCAGTACTGTATCGATCATTATCCCGATCGCATACCTGGTAGTTATTTACAGAAGTAAAAAGACAGAGCCACATGAGAAGAAAAAAATCCTCTGCCTGGTTCCGCCGTTCATCTGTAACGCAGTTACCCTGCTGATCTGGACACAGACAATTTCAATCCTTGCAATCTTCTATGAAGAAAAGGTTAACCGTGTACTGTTCGGAATTGAAGTGCCTGCAGCATCTATGCAGACAATCCCTGCAGTATTTGCAGTTATCATCGGAAGTATCCTGACAGCAGTATGGACAAAACTCGGAAAGAAACAGCCATACGGAACCACAAAGATGGGAATCGGAACAATCTTCTGGGGACTTGGAGCTTTAATCATTGCACTCCTCTATGTAATCTATCCTGGAGATGCAAAAGTCAGCGCATGGTGGATCGTATTATTCTATGCAATCCTGATGCTTGGTGAAGGATTCACCTGCCCGATCGGTTACTCGATCACGGCTGTTGCAGCACCGAAGGCATTCATGACACAGATGATGACAATCTGGTCAATGTCACAGTCTACAGGAGCTGCTCTTAACACGCTGCTCACAAACTTCTACAAAGAAGGAAGCGAAATTCCGTTCTTCGTAGCAATCGGTTTGGGTGTATGTGCAGTTGGTGCGGTTGTAGCAATCTTCAGTAAAAAACTTGCAGTCGGAATGGGACTGGACAAGAACGCAGAAGCATAAAAGATAAAAGATTTACGCTTCAGGAAAGGATGAAAAATGTCAGAGAATTGTAATTACGCACCGGTCGAAAAAGTCATTCTGATCGATGACAGAAGAATTGAGATTTATTGGGGCGAACAGATGCGCCGTGCTGATAATGAAGACGATTATCTGGTAAAATACAAAGGGGAAGTACAGGAGCTGGTACACTGGACCAGTGATATGACATGGGATTATGGTACGGTATACCAGAAAGAATCCATGCGCACCACACTTTCCCTGGTTCATCCGGTTGATCCGGAATGTGCAGGAGAGGTTACCGTACAGGTTGTCGGAAAGCTGACTGATGTAAAAGACAGACCGGCAGACAATGAAAAGGTCTACCAGACCGTGTATCAGCCATATTATGTAGTCCGCAAAAAAGGAACCTCCGGCATTGTAGTAAAAGCCGGAGAAAAAACAACACCGGCCGTAGTGGATAAAGCACTTGCAATTATTGATATGATGCTTGAAAAGATCCCGGAAGTAGCAGAAGAGCTTGTCCGCAGAGGCGCAGAGGTATCTGTGTTCGGACTGCTTGAGAATGCTTATGATGTCCCGGAACACAGAATGGGATATCTGCTTGCAACCCGTCATGTGGCAGGTTACGGCGGCGAGATGACGAATCCGGCATCCTCTATTTCAGAGGCAAATGTGATCCGTCTCAGAACCGGAAGATATGCAACCAGTTATCCAAATGAGATGATCCTTGTCCATGAATTCGGACATGCGATCCACCTGGTTGGAATGAATGGTCTGAAAGACCAGACGCTTGCAGACATGATCCGGAAAGCATATCAGCATGCCAGCGACAATGGTTTGTGGCCGGACACTTATGCAATCAGCAATTACGAAGAGTATTTTGCAACCTTAAGTACTGTCTGGTTCAATGTCATGCAGGAAGGGGTTGACGGACGATGGGATGGTATCCGCGGACCGGTCAACACAAGAGAGGAACTGAAGGTCTATGATCCGGAAGGATATGAGCTGATGAAGCACATTTATCCGGAGAAGACACTTCCGGAACCTTGGCATTATAATGTAAACATCTATGATATTGATGGAAAACCATACAAATCATATGATGAAAATATGAAATTCAACTGGGATTTCATTCAGTAGGAGATGGAACAATGAACAAACGCATACAGACAATTGTAGATGCTGTAAAGAATAATGGTCATGACGGAGTTGTGATCAGCAAAGGCAGCGACATCAAATATCTGACCGGATTTACCGGAGAGTATGGAGTTGCAGTTCTGCTTTTGACAGAAAAGAAAAATTATTTTGTAACCGATGGGCGGTTTGAATTCCAAGCCGCACAGGAAACAGAAGGATTTGAAGTTGTTGTCTATGGCGAAGGACTGAATTACTTCAGCCAGACCGGTAAATTAGCGGCAGAAGCAGGCGTAAAAGAGTGTGCAATCTGTGGAGCAGATCTTTCCTTTGATGACTATCAGGATCTGGTAAGTCAGGCTCCGGAGACCAGATTTGTTTCCGAAGGTTCTTATGTAGAATCTGTACGTGCGATCAAGACACCGGAAGAGATCGAGACGATCGAACATGCATGCCGGATTTCAGAGAGATCCTTCTATGCACTGCTTGATGTGATCAAACCGGGCGTGACTGAAATCGACATTGCAAACGAACTGGAATATCAGTTCCGAAGCCGTGGCGGTTCCGGATTCTGCTTCGAGACGATCGTAGCATCTGGTCCGGACAACGGAGCAAACTGTCATGCGACGGCATCGGACAGAAAAATCGAGCTTGGTGATTTTGTAACGATTGATTTCGGAACATATTATCACGGATACTGCTCGGACATTACCCGTACTGTTGCAGTAGGAAAAGCCAAAAATCCGGAGCTTTACAAGATGTTTGACGTAGTCAGAAAAGCAAAGGATGCCGGACAGAACAGCCTGAAACCGGGAATGGTTATGGGCGAGCTCAGAGATATCATCGTGAATGTAGTGGAAGATGCAGGCTATCATATTCCACATGGTCCGGGACACAACTTCGGACTGGATATTCATGAGCCACCGTTTATCTGTACTGGAAGCAAAGAGATCCTGAAGCCGGGTATGGTACATACAATCGAGCCGGGAATCTATATTCCGGGAATCGGTGGTGTCCGTCAGGAAGATGATTTCCTGATCACAGAAGATGGATACCGCAGAATTACAAATATTACAGATGCGCTGATCACACTGTAATAAAAATGTTGTCATCCTAAAAAAGTATGAAGAATTGAGGAAATCCTTATCTGGTGGTTTGCTGGATAAGGATTTCCTTTTTTTAAATCTGCTGCTGTAATCTTTGGACGCAGACCTGGGAATCGCAAAATTTTAATATTGATTGTCGAACGATGTTGTGAGTAAAATGAAAAGTGCAAGTGTATCCGTATAAAGTTTTGGACGTAAAACGGATTAAAAAATGCAAAATATTTAACAGATTCTGTGGAAAACGGTTGCGCCTTTTAGGAAAAACAAGTATAATACACTTCAAGATGGTTGCACTTTAAAATGTTAAAGAATGAATGCGACGGGAGAGAGGCAGCATGGAAGGGTTGCGTGTATTTGAAAAATAAAGGAATAAAAGAGGGACCAAGGTATGATCATCAGTACGAAATATCTGATTACAGGAGATGGAACGACCGTTCTTACGGATAAGGCAGTCTATGTTGGAGAGGACGGCAAGATCGGAAAAATTGCACCGAAAGAAGAATTGCTGAAAGAATTTCCACAGGAGGAAGTTAAGGAGTATGGAGATGCGACACTGCTTCCGGGGCTGATGGATATGCATGCGCATCTGGCTTATGGATATTCCCAGCCGGACAGTTTTAACTATGGACCGCAGCTGATCATGTTGTATGCATTGCAGCATGCGCAGTCTGCATTTGAAAGAGGAATTACTACGGTGCGTGATATGTCTTCTGCGCACGGGGTATGCAAGAACCTGAAAATGGCAGAGAAAAAAGGGTTTATTGTGATTCCGAGAATTGTGCATACGGATACCGGAATCTGTATGACAGGCGGACATGCCTGGGAGGAAGTTGAGGAAGTGGACGGTCCGTGGGCGATCCGCAAAGAGATCCGCAAGCAGGTTCGTGACGGTGCGGAATGGGTGAAGATCCTGACTACCAACCGGGAACCGTATCCGGAGTTTACCCAGGAAGAACTGGATGCGGCGGTGGATGAGTGCCACAGAAGAGGAATCAAGTGTGGTGTGCATGCCGGGACCAATCCGGGGATTCAGATGTGCATTGATGCCGGATTTGACACGATCGAACATGGAACCTTTATGACGCTGGATCATGCTAAGCAGATGGCAGAAAAAGGCATTGCCTGGACACCGACCATCATGGCATATACTTATCTGTATGAGCTGTGCAAAGAGAATATAGAGAAGAACGGCAACGCTCCGGTCAGTGATCCGGTCATGCAGAAGGAGATGGAGAATTATAAATTCTTTGAACCGGCATATAAAGCATATCGGGATCATTTTAAAGAATTTTATGATACGGGTGTGACGGTTCTTGCCGGTACCGATATGGTGATGTATCATTCTCCGCTCCTGCCGCTTCCGAGAGAACTGCAATATATGGTGGAATACGGAATTACGCCGGTGCAGGCAGTACAGGTGGCAACCTCCAACCCGGCAAAGGTACTGGATGTGGAAAAAGAACGCGGACTTGTTGCGGAAGGACTGGATGCAGATCTTCTGGTAGTCGGCGGTGATCTGAGCCGTGATATCACCCGGTTAAAAGATGTAAAATTTGTTACACTTGGCGGAAAGAGAGTTTTTGAAGACGGCATCCGTTATGTTGGAACAGGGAATATGTTTATGTAAGAAAAGGCTTCTGCGTTGCAGAGGCTTTTTTCGATGAAAAATTACTTGTCGAAAATTTAACAAAATAAGAGAAAACTTATCAAAAACAGTTGCGTATTGCATAAAAAGCAAGTATAATATACACGGCAGAAAATTTGATTTAATTATTAAATTTATAAAAATGGAGGGCTAGATTTATGAGCAACACAACATCATCAAACCCGGCGAGCTTAAGAATTGCCAATTTGCTCGATGAGGGAAGCTTTGTTGAAATCGGTGGACAGGTAACTGCAAGAGCAACAGATTTCAACATGCAGGAGAAAAAAGCTCCGACAGATGGCGTCATCACAGGTTACGGTGTGATCGATGGAAACCTGGTATATGTATACAGCCAGGACGCATCTGTACTTAACGGAACCATCGGCGAGATGCACGCAAAGAAGATTGCGAACATTTATGATATGGCAATGAAGATGGGCGCACCGGTGATCGGTCTGATCGACTGCGCAGGACTTCGTCTTCAGGAAGCAACTGACGCACTGAACGCATTCGGAAGCTTCTATTACAAACAGGCTATGGCTTCTGGCGTAATTCCACAGATCACAGCAGTATTCGGCAATTGCGGTGGTGGACTGGCAGCGGCAGCAGCACTTTCTGATTTTACATTCATGGCAGAGAACGGAAAATTATTCGTAAACTCTCCAAACACTATTCCGGGCAACACTTCGGACAAATGCGATACAGCAAGCGCAAAATTCCAGAGTGAAGAATCCGGAATCGTTGACGGCGTAGGAAGCGAAGAAGAAATTCTTGGCGAGATCCGCTCACTCGTAGCAATTCTTCCGGCTAACAACGAAGATAACGATGCATATGATGAATGCACAGATGATCTGAACAGAGTATGTGCAGATCTTGAGAATGCAGCAGAAGATGCAGCACTTGCTCTTTCTATGATCTCTGACAATGGTGTATTCATTGAGACAAAGAAAGCTTATGCAAAAGATATGGTAACAGGATTCATCCGTCTGAACGGAATGACAGTAGGTGCTGTTGCCAACCGCTCAAAAGTATACGATGAAGAAGGCAACACAGCAGAAGAATTCGACGGCACACTCTCAGCAATGGGATGCAAGAAAGCAGCAGCTTTCGTTAAATTCTGTGATGCATTTGGAATTCCGGTACTCACACTTACAAATGTAAAGGGACTTAAGGCAACTGCATGCTCAGAAAAGAACCTTGCAAGAGAGATGGCAGCTCTCACTTATGCATTTGCAGACGCAACTGTACCAAAAGTCAATGTGATCACAGGTAAAGCATTCGGAAGCGCATATGTGACAATGAACAGCAAAGCGATCGGAGCAGACATGGTATACGCATGGCCGGAAGCTGAGATCGGAATGATGGCAGCAGACATGGCAGCGAAGATCATGTACACAGATGCAGATGCAGATACATTAAAAGCAAAGACAGAAGAATACAAAGCACTTCAGTCAAGCCCGCTTTCCGCAGCTGGAAGAGGATATGTAGATACCATCATCGAACCGGCAGATACCAGAAAATATGTGATCGGTGCATTTGAGATGTTATTTACAAAAAGGGAAGAAAGACCATCCAAAAAACACGGAACAATTTAGCGAGGTGAAGCAAAGTGAAGAAAAAGATTAGTTTAGTAGTCGCAGTTCTGGTACTTGTGCTCGGCCTTGCAGGCTGCGGAAATGCCAAGACCGTCAGCTATGACAAAGATACACTGAGCCAGTCTTGTGATGCTGTTTTTGATATCATTGAGAGCGGATCCATCACAAGCGACCAGATCACAGAGATGTCAGACTGGAATCAGGGATATCTGATGGCACAGTTTGAAAGCCAGACCGGTGTGCAGATGGAAGCAGACACTTTCGCAACTGCACTGGAAGGCTGGAAAGCATCCCTGGAAGAATGCGGCGATTATGAAAGCCATAAAGACTATGAATTCGAGGCATCTTCTACAGGTGTTACGGTAACTGCACCGGCAACATTTTCTGACAGAAGTGCAGACCTGGAATTCGTATTCGATGAGAATATGACTCTGGAATCATTTACAGTCAATGCTCATTACGGCATGAGCGAAATCCTTGAAAAAGCGGGACTTAACACATTACTTGGTATGGGAACTGTATTCGTAATGCTTATTTTCATGAGCTTTATCATTTCCCTGATCAAATACGTTCCTGCATTACTTAACGGTACATCCAAGAAGAAAAAAGAAGAAGCTCCGAAGGCAGCACCGGCTCCGGCAGTGGCAGCAGCTGTAGAAGAAGCAGAAGAAATGGATGATACCGAACTTGTTGCAGTTATCGCAGCAGCGATCGCAGCGGCAGAAGGAACTTCTACAGACGGATTTGTAGTACGTTCTATCAAGAGAAGAAAATCAAACAAATGGAATGCATAGTGCGAATAGAATCAGGAGGATTTAGAGATGAAAAACTATACAATCACAGTTAACGGCAACGTATATGATGTTACAGTAGAAGAAAACGGAAACGGAGCAGCTGCAGCACCGGCAGCAGCACCAAAGGCAGCTCCGAAAGCAGCACCAAAGGCAGCTCCGAAGGCAGCAGCCGGAGCAGGAAGCATTAAAGTAGAAGCAGGTGCAGCCGGAAAAGTATTTAAGATCGAAGCAAGCGTAGGACAGAGCGTATCACGTGGAGATACAGTCCTGATCGTAGAAGCAATGAAGATGGAAATTCCTGTTGTAGCTCCGGAAGACGGAACAGTTGCAAGTATCGATGTAGCAGTAGGTGATGCAGTAGACGCAGGACAGACACTGGCTACATTGAACTAAGGAGCAACATCCTTTTGAAAAACAGGAGGTTATAACATGGAATATATCACTAACACACTGGGAAACCTCGTGCAGCAGACTGCGTTCCTCAACCTGACTTGGGGTAACTACATCATGATCGCAGTTGCATGTTTTTTCCTTTATCTTGCAATCAAGCATGGGTTTGAACCGCTTCTGCTTGTACCGATTGCATTTGGTATGCTCCTGGTAAATATTTACCCGGATATCATGCTTCATGCAGAAGATTCGGCTAACGGAACGGGCGGACTTTTGTATTACTTCTTCCAGCTGGATGAGTGGTCTATTCTCCCGTCACTTATTTTCATGGGTGTCGGTGCGATGACTGATTTCGGACCGCTGATCGCCAACCCGATGAGCTTCCTCCTCGGTGCGGCAGCACAGTTTGGTATTTTCGCAGCTTATCTTGGCGCGATGGCTCTTGGTTTCTCTGATAAGGCAGCAGCCGCTATTTCCATCATCGGTGGAGCAGACGGACCGACATCCATCTTCCTTGCAGGTAAGCTCCAGCAGACGGCTCTGATGGGACCGATCGCCGTGGCGGCGTACTCGTACATGTCACTGGTTCCGATCATCCAGCCGCCGATCATGAAGCTTCTCACAACAGAGAAGGAAAGAAAGATCAAGATGGGACAGCTTCGTCCGGTTACACAGCTTGAGAAGATCCTGTTCCCGATCATCGTAACAATCGTTGTATGTATGATCCTTCCGACAACAGCTCCGCTGGTTGGTATGCTGATGCTTGGTAACCTGTTCAAGGAATCCGGTGTTGTAAGACAGCTGACAGAGACTGCATCCAACGCAATGATGTACATCGTAGTTATCCTGCTTGGTACATCTGTAGGTGCTACTACAAGTGCAGAGGCATTCTTAAATGTCAGCACATTGAAGATCGTAGTACTTGGTCTGATCGCATTCGCATTCGGTACCGCAGCAGGTGTCCTGTTCGGAAAACTGATGTGCGTTGCTACGCATGGCAAAGTTAACCCGCTGATCGGTTCAGCCGGAGTATCTGCCGTACCTATGGCAGCCCGTGTATCCCAGAAAGTAGGAGCGGAAGCAGATCCGACCAACTTCCTTCTGATGCATGCAATGGGACCGAACGTAGCCGGAGTTATCGGAACAGCAGTAGCAGCCGGAACATTTATGGCAATCTTTGGAGTCATGTAAAACTTATAATTGGAGGAAGATATAATGGCAGCAATTGAAAAGAAACCGATTAAGATTACGGAAACAGTTCTGCGTGATGCGCATCAGTCCCTGATCGCAACAAGACTTACCACAGAACAGATGCTTCCGATCGTAGATAAAATGGACAAAGTCGGATACCATTCCGTAGAATGCTGGGGCGGAGCTACATTTGATGCATCCCTTCGTTTCCTGCATGAAGACCCATGGTCAAGACTTCGTAAATTCCGTGATGGATTCAAGAACACCAAACTTCAGATGCTCTTCCGTGGACAGAACATCCTTGGATACCGTCCATACGCAGATGACGTAGTAGAATACTTCGTTAAGAAATCTGTTGCAAACGGAATTGATATCATTCGTATTTTTGACTGTCTGAATGACCTTAGAAACCTTCAGACAGCAGTAAAAGCAGCTAACGCTGAGAAAGCAGAAGCACAGATCGCACTTTCTTACACACTTGGAGATGCTTACACCTTAGATTACTGGGTAGACATCGCTAAGAGAATCGAAGATATGGGTGCAAACTCTATCTGTATCAAAGATATGGCAGGACTTCTTCTTCCGTACAAGGCAACAGAACTTGTCGGAGCATTAAAAGAAGCTGTTGATATCCCGATCCAGCTGCATACACATTACACATCAGGTGTTGCTTCAATGACATACTTAAAAGCAGTTGAAGCCGGTGTAGACGTGATCGATACTGCTATTTCACCGTTCGCACTTGGAACTTCCCAGCCGGCAACAGAAGTTATGGTTGAGACATTCAAGGGAACACCTTACGATACAGGATTTGACCAGAATCTTCTGGCTGAGATCGCTGATTACTTCCGTCCGATCCGTGACGAAGCACTTGACAGCGGACTTCTCAATCCGAAGAACCTTGGTGTTAACATCAAGACTCTTCTGTACCAGGTACCGGGTGGAATGCTTTCCAACCTTACTTCACAGCTCAAAGAGCAGGGCGCAGAAGACAAGTTCTACGACGTACTCGAAGAAGTACCGAGAGTTCGTAAAGACCTTGGTGAACCACCGCTGGTTACTCCGTCATCACAGATCGTTGGTACTCAGGCAGTATTCAATGTCCTGATGGGCGAACGCTACAAGATGGCAACAAAAGAAACAAAAGACATCCTGAGCGGAAAATACGGTGCAACTGTTAAACCGTTCAACCCGGATGTTGTTAAAAAAGTACTTGGAGATAATCCGGAAGTTATCACATGCCGTCCGGCAGATCTGATCCCGGATGAACTTGCAACTCTTGAAAAAGAGATGGAACAGTACAAAGAGCAGGATGAAGACGTACTCAGCTACGCACTCTTCCCGCAGGTAGCTACAGACTTCTTCAAATACCGCGAGGCACAGGAGAAGAAAGTAGACGCTACAATTGCAAAAGACGGAAGCTATCCGGTATAATAGCGATGAACTGACGGAAAGCTGTTGCAGACAGTACTTCGTAAGTAAAGCGTAACTCATAGAGCCATAAAATTCGAGTTGAATTTTATGGCTCTTTTGCTTATAATAAAAAGGGTTGTGACCTTTTATAAAATAGAAGAAACCGTGAAAACAATCTTATAAAATAAAAAGGCACGTTCTTATTTGGAGGCAAATTGTGAGCACAAAAAATGAGTTACTGATAAGAATTGATGAGAGATATCCGAAGTTCAGCAAAGGACAGAAGCGGCTTGCGGATTACATCAAAGAAAATTATGATAAAGCAGCTTTTCTGACGGCTGCAAAGATGGGAGAGGCAGTTGGCGTCAGCGAATCAACGGTTGTCCGTTTCGCGACACAGCTTGGATATAAAGGCTACCCGGAATTTCAGAAGGCACTTGGTGAGCTGGTGCGTACCAAGCTGAACTCCATCCAGCGTATGGAAGTGACCTACGGACGGATCGACCGGAGCGAGATTCTTGCAACGGTGCTTCAGTCTGATATCGAGAAGATCAAGCAGACACTGGAATCCATGGACAATCATGCATTTGAGCTGGCGGTGGATACGATCCTTGCGGCAAAGAAGGTCTATGTGATCGGAATCCGAAGCTGTGCACCACTTGCAAAATTCCTGACGTTCTATCTGAATCTGATCTGTGAAGATGTGGTAGAAGTCGATACCAACAGTTCCAGCGAGATCTTTGAGCAGCTGATCAGGATCGGAGAAGAAGATGTGATCATCGGAATCAGTTTTCCAAGGTATTCCATGCGTACTTTAAAAGCACTGGAATTTGCCAGCAACCGGAAAGCAAAGGTTATCACTTTGACGGACAGTGTGAATTCCCCGATGAATCTCTATTCGTCCTGTAATCTGATCGCCAAGAGCGATATGGCATCCATCGTGGATTCCCTGGTTGCACCACTTAGTGTGATCAATGCACTGGTGGTTGCACTTTGTATGAAAAAGCAGGATGATGTCATCGAGACACTGGAGACGCTGGAGGATATCTGGGACGAATATCAGGTTTACTCCAGAGACGAACTGGAGCCTGTAGAAGATGAGGTAAGGATCAAATGAGTAAAGTACTGATCGTAGGGGGCGGAGCTGCCGGGATGTTCGCATCGATATTTGCGGCAAAGAACGGCAATGAAGTCCATGTATTTGAGAAAAATGAAAAACTTGGAAAGAAGCTTTTCATTACAGGAAAGGGCAGATGCAACGTTACCAATGCCTGTGACGTAGAAGATCTATTTCAGAATATGGTATCTAATGAAAAATTCATGTACAGCAGTTTTTATGGATTTACCAACCAAGATGTGATGGATTTCTTTGAAAATGCAGGTCTTCGCCTGAAGACGGAGCGCGGTAACCGCGTATTTCCGCAGTCGGATCATTCTTCCGATGTGATCCGTACGCTGGAGATGGAGATGAAACGAAATGGCGTACACATCCATCTTTATTCTAATGTGGAAAAAGTTGTGGCAGAGGATGGAAGATTCTCCCATCTTGTGATGGCGGATGGCAGCAGAGAAGAAGGGGATGCCTGTATTATCGCAACCGGCGGTGTCAGCTATCAGACGACCGGTTCGACCGGTGACGGATACCGTTTCGCAGAAGAGATGGGACACAAGATCACCGAACCGGCACCATCCCTGGTTCCGATGAATGTCAGAGAAGAATATATTCCGGCACTGATGGGACTTTCCCTCCGGAATGTGCAGGCGACGGTGTATGATGGAAAGAAAGAACTGTACAGTGATTTTGGTGAAATGCTGTTCACCCACTTTGGAGTCAGCGGACCACTGATCATCAGCGCCAGTGCCTATGTGGGAAAAGTGCTGCAGAAAAAGCACGAATTAAAGCTGGTCATCGACCTGAAACCGGCGCTTTCTGAAGAACAGCTTGACGCAAGAGTGCTGCGTGAATTCGACGCAAACCATAATAAGCAGTTCAAAAATGCAATTACCGGACTTTTCCCGGCGAAGCTGCTTCCGGTTATGATCCATCTGAGTGGAATCGATCCGGAGAAAAAGGTTAATATTATTACAAAGGAAGAACGCATGCAGTTTGTTCATCTGATCAAGCATTTTACAGTCACCTTGACAGGGCTGAGAGATTTCAAAGAGGCAATTGTCACACGGGGTGGCGTAAAAGTCAAGGAAGTCAACCCGTCCACGATGGAATCCAAGCTGGTGCAGGGACTGTATTTCGCAGGAGAGGTGCTGGATCTGGATGCACTGACCGGTGGATTCAATTTGCAGATCGCATGGTCGACAGCGTATGCGGCAGGAAGCAATATCTGGTAAAGAGAAGGAGAAGATATCATGGGATACAATATCGCAATTGACGGACCGGCAGGTGCCGGAAAGAGTACGATCGCAAAATTAGTAGCAAAAGAACTGGGATTCATTTATGTGGATACCGGGGCAATGTACCGCGGACTTGCCGTACATTTTCTGAAAAAAGGGATCGTACCGGGAGAAGTAGAGAAGATCGAGGCAGCATGTGAGGATGCAAAGGTAGAGCTTGGCTATGAAGACGGTGTGCAGCAGGTTTATTTAAATGGAGAGAACATTACTTCACAGCTTCGCGAGGAAGCTGTTGGAAATATGGCATCTGTCAGTTCGGCAGTACCGGCAGTCCGTGCAAAACTTCTGGATTTGCAAAGAAATCTTGCAAAAGAAAAAGATGTGGTCATGGACGGAAGAGATATCGGAACCAATGTACTTCCGCATGCGGATGTAAAGGTGTATCTGACTGCAAGTGTGGAATGCCGCGCAATGCGCCGTTTTAAAGAACTGGAAGGAAAAGGTGAGGCCTGCGATTTTGAACAGATCAAGCAGGACATCCAGGAGAGAGATGAAAGAGATATGACAAGAGAGATTGCACCACTTAAACAGGCAGAGGATGCTGTGCTGATCGACAGTTCCGAGATGGGGATTGATGATGTGGTGAAGGCGATTGTTACATTAAAACGATAAGGAAATTGATATTTTTTATCAAAGGAATAAAACATTAAAAGTACATTACAAAATAACGATAAAAGTCGACAAATGTAATGCATTATTTTCAGGAAAAACTGTAAAATTTGTAAAAAAATAAGATGTAAATGAGTATTTCTTTACCTTTTGGTAGAAATATGGTATAAATATAAACAGACACATTAAAAAATGTAATGTTTTAGAGGGTTGGGATTCAATACATGTACAGAAAGAAAACCGCCAGTTGGTTAAAACACTGGGATTTTATTTTGTTAGATTTAATATTGTTAGAAGTATCCTATTTTATTACGCAGAGTCTGCGGTATGGGTTTCATGATTTTATGTGCGGTCCTTCATATCGTGATATGCTATTTGCAATTGCTGCAATTGATCTGGTAGTTGGACTTTTGATGAACAGCTACAAAGGGATTTTGCGAAGAGGGTACTGGCAGGAGGCTAGGGCAGTCACAAAGCATACGATTATCGTAGAAGTATGCGTGATTGTCTATTTATTTGCAATGAAAGAATCTGAAAGTTATTCGAGGATTACGACATTCGCATTTCCTGTAGTAGCGGTCATCATTCTATACGCAGGTCGTCTGATTTTAAAAAAATGGTTGACCAAGCACCGCGGTCCGGCATCCGGAAAGAGAGCAATCCTGCTTATTGGAGGGCGCGAGAATTATAAGCAGCTGACGGAAGCATTTACCGGCAATCCATACAGTGAATTCCGTGTCATGGGGGTCGGTGTGATTGATGCGGCTCCCGGCTATGCCAATGGGATCCATGGAATACCGGTATTTTGCGGAGAGAAAGAGATCGAAGATTTTGCGCAGGTGAACTGGGTGGATGAAGTTCTCTTCAGTATTCCGACAGATTTGGATCTTCCGGATAAGATGATCGAGAATTTTGGAATTATGGGAATCACCGTACATATTAAGCTGGCAAGGATCGCAGACGATTCTTCTAATCAGGTGGTTGAGAAGCTGGAAGGGTACACCGTACTTTCAACCAGTATTAATATGGCAACAACCGGTCAGCTGATTCTGAAAAGAGGAATGGATATCTGCGGAGGAATCGTGGGAGTACTGCTTACAGCAGTGATCTTTCTCTTCGTGGCACCGGTCATTTATATCAAGTCGCCGGGACCGATCTTTTTTAAACAGGTACGAATCGGTAAAAACGGAAAGCAGTTCAATATCTATAAATTCCGCAGTATGTATATGGATGCAGAAGAACGCAAGAAAGAACTGATGGCACAGAACGATGTCAAAGATGGCATGATGTTCAAGATGGATAATGATCCCCGTATCATCAAAGGAATCGGAAACTTTATCCGTGATTATTCCCTGGATGAGTTCCCACAGTTCTGGAATGTGCTGAAAGGCGATATGAGCCTTGTCGGAACCAGACCGCCTACAGTTGATGAGTGGGAGAAGTACGAGATGCATCATCGCTCCAGACTGGCATTCAAACCGGGACTTACCGGCATGTGGCAGGTCAGCGGAAGAAGTAATATCACAGACTTTGAGGAAGTCGTAAGACTGGATACTGAGTATATTAAGACCTGGAATCCGGGGCTGGATATTAAGATTCTGTTTAAGACCGTGGCTGTGGTGCTGGGGAAGGTTGGATCGAAGTAGAAGGAAGTTAAGTGAATTGGATATAGCGTGCGAACACAATATTTTTCTTGGGTGAGAAATATTGTGTTTGTATAGCATATTAGATAAGTTATAAATATAATATATCTTGGAGGGTGTAGCGATATGAAAAAAGATTATAAAATTGCAGTTGCAGGAACCGGGGCTAGAGATATAATAGGGTCAACCAAGAAAAACTACGATAACTAAAGGGTTTTGACGGCTCGACTCGTTCAACAAAAGTATTTATTTGCTGACAGGCTGCGGAGATGCTAAAATCCAGAAGTTATAGGTGGGAGGTTTTGGCGCAGCTCTGTTTTGACCCACAAAATGAGCAGCAAGTAAAAAATCAAGGAGAACGAATCGAGCCTACGGTGGATTGCCATTGAGTGATCCGCCGTGGGCTTGTTTGCTGTTAAAAGAAAATTGGAAAAAACATTCTAAAGTTAGATGAGTAGATAAAGGGGTACTGGGAGGAAGCAAACCTATGGCGGAGAAAAAGAAAATACTGTACATAGTCGAAGCTATGGGCGGAGGCGTATTTACTTACATTGTAGATTTAGCAAATGAACTGGTAAATAAATATGATATGTACATTGCGTATGCAGTGCGGAAACAGACACCACAGAACTATAAAGACTATTTCGATAAAAGGGTTCATCTGATTGAAGTCAAAAACTTTGGACGGGCAATCGACCCTGCGAAAGATATTGCAGCTTTTTTTGAAGTCAAAAAAATCGCGGCAGAAATTAAGCCTGATGTGATCCATCTACATAGTAGTAAGGCTGGCGCGATAGGCCGGATGGCGTTTAATGGAAAGATTCCAATGTTTTATACTCCGCATGGTTATAGCTTCTTGATGGAAGACTACAAACCGATGAAACGCAGAATGTTTAAGCTGATCGAGTCAGTGTTTGCGAAGAGAAATTGCACGATCATCAGTTGCAGCGTGGGTGAGCATCAAGAATCTTTGAAACTTACTAGGCGTGCTACTTATGTGAACAATGGCATCAACATGGCAGAACTTCAGGAGATTATTGATAAGACGGAAAAAGTAGAGCACTCATTCACAGTTTACACACTGGGAAGAATCTGTTATCAGAAAAATCCTACACTGTTTAATGAGATAGCCGAATCACTTCCAGATGTGAAATTTGTCTGGATTGGTGATGGTGAACTTCGAGACCAACTTACAAGCGAGAATATCGAAATCACAGGATGGGCTGACCGAAGCACTGCAATTAGATATGCAGTTAATGCAGATGTTTTTCTTTTACCAAGTAGATGGGAGGGACTGCCGATTTCTCTACTTGAATCCATGTATATGAAGAAAGTATGTGTGGTAAGTAATGTAATCGGTAATCGGGATGTTATCCATAATGGTGAGAATGGCTTTGTGTGTACGAAAGTGGAAGACTTCGTAAAAGCGATTGAAGAATGCCAGGGTGAAAATGGAAAACTGACAGAGCGAGCATATCAGGATATTTTGAAGATGTATAACACAAAGGTGATGGCTGAACAATATAGTAAAAAATACGAAATGGCTATAAATAAACTGGGGGGGGGTACAGCTTAATGTAAGGCTGTACGTCTTAACTAATGGCGATTATGCCACTGTAAAGGCGGTGGCATGATGAAAAAAATAAGAATTTTGCATGTAGCGCAGGCCGCAGGTGGCGTGGATCGCTACATCCGAATGCTTCTCAAGTATTTGGATAAAGAAAAGTTCGAGAATATATTAGTTTGCTCACAGGATTTCCATGAGGAAGATTACAAAGGACGGGTCATTTCTTTTGAACAGATTGAGATGACAAGAGCTATTGGAGGCAATGACTTAAAGGCAATTAAAGAGGTTAGAGTACTGATAAAGAAATATAACCCCGATATCGTCTATGCTCATTCCAGCAAGGCGGGGGCTATTGCTCGTGTTGCCGATATCGGTTTGAAAAATTACTGTGTATATAACCCACACGGGTGGGCATTTAACATGCGTTGTTCTGCAAAGAAAAAAGCAATATACACGGCTATTGAAAAGATTGCTGCTCCATTCTGTGAAAAGATTATCTGCATTTCGGATGCGGAGAAGCAGTCAGCATTGGATAAAAAAATATGCAAAGAAGATAAGTTACAGGTCATTTTTAACGGTGTGGATATCGAGGCCTACGAAAATGGAGTACATGGCGCTGTTAAGAGAGAAGACGTGAACATTCCAGAAAACGTATTTGTTGTTGGTATGGTTGGACGAATGAGTCCACAAAAAGCACCGGATGTGTTTATTAAGATGGCAAAGCAAGTGAAAGATAAGATTTCCAATGCACATTTTATTATTGTTGGAAACGGAAATCAGGAAGCCGAGATTAGAAAGTATGCGGAAGACAATGGTTTCTCGGACAGTTTACATATCACAGGTTGGGTTGATAATCCAATGAGCTATGTAGAGCTATTTGATGTTGCGTGCTTGTTGAGCCGCTGGGAGGGATTTGGATTGGCTCTTCCTGAATACATGATGGCGAGTAAACCGATTGTAGCAAGCAGTGTGGACGCTATTCCGAATATAATCCGGGATGGAGAAAACGGTTTGCTTGTTAAAGTGGATGATGCCGTTGGAGCAAGTAAAGCGGTGTTGCGAATCTATCAGGAAGATGGATTAAAAGATAGATTGGTGGCACAGGGGCTGGAGGATGTACATGAGAAATTTAATGCTAGGAGAGTTTCAGAGGAACATGGGAAACTGTTTGAGCAGATAGTTAGGTAATCAAGAATAGTTTGGAGAGTATAGGAATGAAAAAAACGGCAATTGTGTCATGCTATTTCCAGCATAACTATGGAAGTATGTTACAGGCATATGCCACGCAGATGGCATTAGATAAACTGGGATATGAAAATGAAACCATAGATATTTTAGGTTTTAACGGAGAAATTAAAAAGGCAAAGTTGCTGTATTTTGCTAAGGCAAGTTTAACTTCAGATATTTTGCTGTCTAAACTTGGTATGGCAAGGAATGTATTGATTAAGAAATTTTCTAATAATCAGTATGCACAACTGTCTAAGATTCGCGCAGAAAAATTTGATGAATTTAGCCGTAAACAGTTTAGGCTATCTCCAAAATATGATTCAAAGGCAGAGCTTGGACGTAAATGTAAAGATAACTATTCGAGTGTACTTGTAGGAAGTGATCAGTTATGGCTTCCTGGAAACATTGCAGCGGATTATTATACACTCAACTTTGTTCCAGAGACAATAAATTCGATTGCTTATGCAACAAGTTTTGGACAGTCAAGTTTGCCGAAGGATTCTACAAAAAAGGCAGAGGTATTTTTAAAGAAAATAAAGCACATTGGTGTAAGAGAAGAATCGGGTCAAAAACTGGTGAAAGAAATTGCGAATCGCGATGTTCCAGTGGTTTGTGATCCGACATTGCTGTTTACAGGCGATGAATGGATGGCAATTCAGCAGAAAGAGCCAATTGTAAAGGAAAAGTACATTCTGTGCTATTTTCTTGGCAACAATCCGCCTCATAGAGAATTTGCAAAACGCTTAAAAGAAGCTACAGGCTGCAAGATTATAGCACTGACACATTTGGATGAGTTTGTAAAGAGCGATGAAGGTTATGCAGATGAAACGCCTTATGATATTGATCCGGCAGATTTTCTGAATCTAATTCGAAATGCGGAATATGTGTGTACAGATTCTTTCCATTGCTCTGTGTTCTCCATTCTTTATAAGCGGCAGTTTTTTACATTCCGTCGGTATAACAGAAATACAAAACAGTCAACAAACAGTCGGTTAGATACGCTATTCCACATGGCGGGAATCACTGGCAGATTACTGACAGGAGAAGAAAATATAGCCGATTGCTTAAAGATAGAGACGGATTTTGAAAGTGTTCATAAAAAGTTGGAAGGAATCCGACAGAAGTCTTATGAATATCTTTTGGCGGCATTAAAAGATGAAGGGAGTACAGATTTGTGATTGAAGTTAATAAAAAACAGGATTGTTGCGGCTGTACTGCCTGCGCAGCAATTTGCCCTAAAGATGCAATCATTATGAAAGAAGATAATGAGGGATTTCTTTATCCAACAGTTGATAAAGAAAACTGTATTGATTGTGGTGCTTGTGAAAGAGTGTGCCCTATCATCCATACCGCAAAGGAAAAACCTCTTGAACAAGCTGCATATATCGTACAGAATAAAGATCAAAAGGTCTTAAGAGAAAGTACAGCTGGCGGAGCATTTACCGCAATTGCTAAATATGTTTTGCGCAATAACGGTGTCGTGTTTGGTGTGGAATTAGGTACTGACTTAACGGCACACCATATTGCGGTTGAAGCGGAAAAAGATTTATATCGATTCCGTAATAGTAAATATGTCCAAAGTTCTGTGGGGGGGGGACTCACCGACAGATTAAGTCCTTCTTAGAGCAAGGCAGATTCGTATGCTTTAGCGGAACGCCGTGTCAGATAGAGGGGCTGAAAAATTTCTTAAAGAAAGATTTCGACAATCTGATCACTGTTGATGTGGTCTGCAGAGCTGTACCATCTCCTTTGATATTCCGTAAATATGTGGAATATCAGAAGAAAGTGCTTTCAGACAATATAAAGACAGTTCGTTTCCGCGATAAGCATTACGGATATAAATATTCAACGATGAATGTCATAACAGACAGAAATCATGGTAATTACCATCAGGGCGTTGAATCTGATCCGTGGCTAAGAGCATTTTTCTCGAATATTTGTGATCGACCATCGTGCCATTCTTGTCATTTCCGAAAGCAGTATCGTGTTAGTGATTTTACGATATGGGATTGCTTTAATGTCGGTAGGTTCTCAAAAGAGCTGGATAATGACAAAGGGGCTACAAGAGTTTTGGTGCACACAGAAAAAGGAAGAGAGATCTTTAATGCAATTAAGGATGATTTCTCTTACATTGAAATCGCACCAGAAGCCGCTGTAGCTGGTGCAAAAGAAATGAAAGAATCTGTTGCACCGAATGAGAAGCGTGAGTCATTCTTCAAAGACGCAAATAGAATGAGCGGAGAAGAATTGTTTAATAAGTACTTCCCGGAGACCTTTAAGGTTAAAGCGGAACACAGCATCAGGTTGGCCTGTTATAAACTGGGTATTTATAGCGTAGCAAAGAAACTATATGTCAGACTAACGCATAAGTACTAAGTTTATTATTCGTCTTGATTTCTGAATCTGTATTATGCGGAAAGGAAATCAGATGATTGAAATTAAGGATAAAAAAGACTGTGTTGGATGTACAGCCTGTGCAGGGATTTGTCCCAAGAAATGTATCCAGATGCAACCGGATGAAGAAGGATTTCTGTACCCGGTTGTCGATAAGAGTAGATGTGTAGAGTGTAATGCCTGCAATATGGTTTGTCCAATTCAAAGTCCCGTTACTGAGGAAGAAAAGCAACAAAAAGCTTATCTGGTTCAGCACTGTGATGAAAAGGTGAGATTGGATAGTTCGGCAGGTGGTGCGTTTACAGCTATAGCAACAGTTGTTCTTCAAAAAGGTGGAGCGGTATTTGGAGCAGCATACGATGAGAATTTTCATGTGCAACATACTTATGTAGAAACTGTTGATGAATTAAAAAAATTTCGGAATAGCAAATATGTGCAAAGCGAATTGGGAGATGCCTTCTGCTTGGTAAAAGACTTTCTCCAGAAAGGAAGATGGGTCTGCTTTAGCGGAACACCGTGCCAAATTGAAGGTCTATCAAAGTTTTTGAGAAAACCATATGAAAAGCTGATATTAGTCGATGTGGTGTGCCACGGTATTCCGTCGCCGCTTGTGTGGAGCAGGTATCTGGAATACCAAGAACAGGCATTCCCGAATCCTGACAACATCCGCTTCCGGGATAAATTTTATGGATATAAATATTCCACAATGAGCATTATCCAAGATGGAAAGAATGTATACCATGCAGGATCGCAGCTTGATCCAATGTTGAGAGCCTTTTTCTCAGACACATGTGATCGGCCGTCTTGCTATGAATGTCCTTTCAAAAAGAGGTACCGTGTAAGCGACTTCACAATTTGGGATTGCTTTTCTGTATATGATTTCGATAAGAAATTGGATGATGACAAAGGTACGACCAGAGTCCTTTGCCACTCTCAAAAAGCGGCGAGCCTTATGCAAGAGGTAATGGAGTACGCAAGGTGTGAAGAAGTTTCGTCAGATAAGTTAGTTGCAGGTGTGAAAGAAATGTTTGAATCTGTTCCAATGAATCCAAAGAGGATAGCATTTATGACCGATGCGACAAAGCTGTCTGGTAAAGAGTTGTTTGAAAAATACTATCCTGTCACGAAGAAGGTAAAAGTAAAAACGGCCATTCGGAAGGTACTTCTGGTGACTGGAATCTATGGAACAATGAAGAAATATTTAAATCGGGTGCGAGGTAGATAAAATGATGGAGCCATTTGTAAGTATTATTGTTCCGGTATATAAAGTACCGGAGCAGTATCTGAGAAAGTGCATTAAAAGCACAATGACACAAACATTGAAAAATATTGAAATCCTATTAGTGGATGATGGCTCGCCGGATCAGTGCGGCAAGATTTGTGATGAGTACGCAGAAAAAGACAAGCGAATTCAGGTATTGCATAAGAAAAATGGTGGACTCTCCTCGGCCAGAAATTACGGCTGTAAAGCTGCACACGGCAAATGGATCATGTTTGTGGATGGTGATGACTGGATTGAGCCAGACATGTGCCAAACCATGTATAGTGTCGGAGAAGAAAAACAGGTGCAGCTTGTTATGTGTGGCATTATGAAGGATTATGGTAAGTCGGCTGCGGAATACAAATTCTATCTGGAAGATGGCAAAGTATATAAAGGTCAGGAATGTAAATGGCTTCAGCAGCAGCTTTTGGTCTATAACGGGAATATTGCGGTTGCATATTCCAAATTGATTGACCGAAAATTGCTAATTGACAACCAGATTTTTCATGATGAAGTGCTTCGTCAGGGTGCAGAAGGGCTGGAATTTAATCTCCGGCTATTTGAAAAGCTAGAGAGTGCGATGTTCATCAATAAGCCGTTTTACCACTATATCTATAATGAAAACTCGATTTCAGCGTCACATAATGAAGCCAATCATGAGTTTGTGATTAGGTGCTTCGAAAAAATCAAGGCATTTATAGATATATCAGATAACAAGGAAATGCTGAAGCCATGGTTTGATAATCGCCTGCTGTATGTGATTGTAACCACAGCAATCAGCGGCTATTTCAATCCGACTAATACGGAACCGTATGCAGATAAAAAGCGGAAATACGCAGCATATCTGGAAAAGCCTATTGTAAAAGAGGCTTTGAAAACAAAAAATACAGTTGGAATCGGAATGCAAAGAGAAGTTGTATTGTTCTTTATTAAGCATCGGATGTATTGGATAGTGAATATGATGGGAAAGATGAGAAAATGGCAGAAAGAACACAGGTAAAACAAAAGAAGGCGCTTATTTTATTACCCTATTTAAAAAATGGTGATGGAACTGCAGTCGCCTTAATGAACTATTATCAAGAATTAATAGAACATGGTTGGAGAATAGATTTCTTAGTTTTAAAAATTTTTGAGTGTGAATGGCTAAATAAAGTTAAAGCTGATGGTAATAATATTTATGAATTGCCCCAGGGAAATAAATATTCATATAAAGTAAGCCAGAAAATTAGAACCATAATTAAAGAAGGTAAATACGATATTGTACATGTTAATATGCCGGGACATGTCGGCTTTGAAACATTAAAAATGGCACGGCAATATGGAATAGGGAAGAGGATATTTCATGCTCATAATCCAAGGAATAATTTAAACCTTAAGACAGTTATTTCTACGAAGGTATACGATTATTTACTTCAACGAGAAGCAACTGAATTAGTGGCATGCTCTAAAAGTGCTGGGAATTCGAGGTTTGGAAATAAAGATTTTCAAGTATTGAAAAATGTTATTGATACGGATAGGTTTGCATATCGGCTGGAGGATAGAAGATATATAAGAGAAGAGTTGCATATTGAAAAAAAAGTAGTCGTTGGAGTGGTGGGACGTTTTGCAGCTCAGAAAAACCCAGAGTTTTTATTAGAATGTTTTGCTGAATATAATCAGTTGAATAAAGAATCTGTTCTATTATGGATTGGAGATGGAGAACTACAAGAGAAAATTCAGGATAGAGCAAAAAATATGGGTTTAAATGAAGCATGTCTTTTTGTTGGACGAAAAAATAATATAGAAAAATGGTATTCCGCAATGGATCTGTTTTTGTTGCCGTCAAAATTTGAAGGAATGGGTATTGTCTTTTTAGAAGCACAATGTACAGGTTTACCCTGTTTTGGTTCTACTAATGTACCAATTGAAACTGAGGTAACAGAGTTGATGCACCGTATAAGTTTGAAACAAGAGGCAAATTATTGGGCAACTGCAATGAAAAAAGTTATTGATATGTCAGGAGATAGACGTAGTAGAGCTTCTGAATTTATCAATGCAGGTTATACACACGAAGCTACAAAAAGTGATTTATTAAATATGTATGAGAAATGGATCAAATAAGGATAGGAGACAGGTTAAAATATGAAAGAATGTAAAATAAGCATATCGAAACGAATGCAGTATTGTATAATCTTTTTCTTCCTGTTAAAGCCAGATTATTTTTCTTTTCTAGGAATATTTACAATATTATATAATTATACTTTCTTAATTATATTATTTTGTGTTTTGATTAACGAAATTAGAAAGCTACAGATAAGAAAAATATCGCTTTTGTTATATGCGATTACATTATTTCCTTTAGCTGTATCTTTAATTCAGGGGGGTCAGTTAACACAATCTGCTTTTTTCCCAATTCTACAAACGATAGGCTTAATAGCTGTGATCGGAGATGGGGTTGAAAAAAAATCTATCAGTGTTTTGGCAGGTTTAGCTTTATTATTAGAAATATATACTTATGTGAATTTCGCAACGATTGTTCTGTTCCCGGATGGTTTATATGATGCTGCATTATATGCTGGAAACTATTGGTTCTTAGGATATAAAAATGTAATGATTAGATTTTTGTTGCCAGCCATTGTTTTGAATGCTATCTGGACAGTACACAATAAAGGAAAATATACTGTACGACTTTATTTATTAATTATTATTTCAATAGCTACGGAGTGGATGGTTGATTGTAAGACTGGATTAATTGGAATAATAATTGTAGTTGTTACGATGATTATTTTTACGCGGAAACAACTTCCTAAATTTATAAATGCTCGAAACGGGTTATTATTTATTGGAGTGCTAAGTATAGCGCTTGCAACGACATCTTTATTGGATGAATTTTCAGATCTTCTACTTGATATGGGAGAAACTGTTAGTGTTTTTTCAAGACAAGCAGTATGGTTTAGAGCAATTCAATTGTTTGTCAAAAGTCCAGTTTGGGGATATGGCATTAGAACCAATGATGGATATAGAGAACTGATTAATTTGAGTACCGGTTGGGGATATTTTAGTCATCCACATAATTATATTTTATATGTTCTAATCCAAGGTGGTATATTGGAATTAATGTTAATAAGCTATCTTATTATAAAGGTAACACGAATGTGCTTGGCAAACAGAAATAATTATATGGCAAAGATGTTGCTGGTATTTTATATTGCGTCATTTGTCATGGGAATAACAGAGTCGTTGGTAGGATATACGTTGCTTTTTCCGATAGCTCTATATGTAGGATTATTATATGAGGAGGCAGATTATGAAAGTATTAGTGGTCGCACATGAATCTGAGTTTATCGGTGGGGCTAATAGAGCATTGTTTGCAATTTTAAAATATTGGAAAAATAGTGAGAATATTCAGTTTGATGTTTTGGTTCCAGATAATCAGGGCGATTTTGTCGAGGCACTTGAAAAAATGAATGTTGATCATTATGCAATAAAATATTTTAAAGTTTTTTCTGAGCTTAAAGGAGATTACAAAGATGCTTTCCGAAAAATAAATGTATATAGAAAAGATCTTTATAATTATTTTGCTGCAAGAAAAATAGGAAATAAGCTAGTATATAATAGGTATGATGCTGTATATACGAATACTAGGATGTCTTCGATGGGAAGTTGGATTGCTCAGAGACTTCAAATTCCACATATTATTCATATCAGGGAATTCGGAAATGAAAATACATACTGGGGACCCTCAAATTTAAAAAGAATTAATAAAACTTCAAATCGAGTCATTGTAATTTCAAAGGCTTTGGCAAAAGAAATTGAGAAAGCTGTTGAAAAGAGCAAAATGATTGTTTCCTATGATGGTGTTATATATCAAGGAAAGGAAAAACAAAAAAGCGATGAATATGTTGATATTTTATTAACTGGAAGAATCACTGAGGCAAAATCTCAAGAAGAAGCAGTAATGGCGATAGCAGAATTAAAAAAGCGTGGACTAAGCGAGTTGGTTCGTTTACATTTTGCTGGAAGTGTTCCGGCTAACTCAAAGTTTGCTAAACAGTATTATAATCGAATTTTAGATTTGATTAAAAAATATAATATTGAAAAACAAATTATCTTCCATGGAGAGGTAAGTTCAATGGATTTGCTTCGGCAGAATATGGATATAGAGTTAATGTGTGCCGAAAGAGAAACTTTTGGTTGGGTTACAGTGGAGGGTATGAGAAGCGGATTGTTAGTTATTGGTGCTAATACAGGTGCAACGCCAGAGATTATTACAAATATGAAAACGGGGTTGTTATATACGCATGGTGATGCCAGAGACTTGGCTGATAAAATTGAATGGGTATTAAAAAATCCTAGCATTGCAGATGAAATCCGAAAAAATGGAAAAAAATTCTCAGATGAAAGTTTTACAATAGAAAAAAATGGTACAGATGTATACAGAGCGATTATGGTTTGCCAAAATTAATGAATGCATAAGGAGATGAGAGCATGATTGGATTGGATACAGGGCATCTTGTATATAATTATGGAACAAAATTGCAAGCTTATGCTATGCAGACTTTATTGGAACAAAATGGAGAACGCTGTGAAATTATTCAGTGGCATAAAAGGAATTTTGGAATATTTAATCGAGTAGTTGATCAATATAAAGTTCTAAAAAAAATATATGTAGGGTTTGGAAAAAGAATGAAATATTGGCCAAAGGTCATGGAACGTTATAAGAAATTTGATGATTTTAATTCCAAATTTCATATACATAAATATTATGGTGACTTTGATGAAATGAAGGAATGCGTAAGCAAATATACACACGTTTTTTGCGGAAGTGATCAGGCTTGGCTTCCAAGCAATGTAGAGAAGCATTGGTATACTTTGGAATTTTGTAATTCCAATCAAGTTCGTGCTGCGTATGCTCCAAGTTTTGGCGTGGATAGAATAGAAGAAAGTAAACTAAATGCTTACAAACAATTCTTATCTCTGTTTGATTATTTGTCCGTAAGAGAAATTAGTGGTCAAAAGATTATTAAGAAAATATTGGAAAAAGATGTTCCGGTAGTATTAGACCCGACGTTATTGTTGGAAAGGAATTACTGGGATGGATTGTTAAAAGAATCAACCGTTTGTATTCCAAAGAAACCCTATTGTTTTTGTTATTTTCTTGGAAATAATAAGAAACATAGAGAATCAGTTAAGCATTTGAGTCAACATAAAGATTATAAAATTGTTAATCTACAACACTTTTCTGGTTTTTGCGAAGCCGATGTTGATTTTGCTGATGAAAACCTTTATGCTGTTTCGCCGCAAGATTTTATTGCATTAATAGCAAATGCTGATTATGTGTGTACAGATTCATTTCATTGTACTGCTTTTTCCATTCAATATGAGAAGAATTTTACAGTTTTCCATAGATTTGAGAAAAAAGATAAAAATTCTACCAACACGCGATTATATTCTCTTTTGGAACAATTGAATTTGGGAACAAGGATTATCGATGATGGGCAGGATATAATACCAAATGCTGTAGATTATAGCATATGTAATAGTCTGCTTAAAAAGCAGAGAGTGATTTCTAGTGAGTATCTACAGGAGGCTTTAAGTGCAAGAAAGAAATTTTAATCATATAATTTTAGAACCTGATCTTTGTTACGGATGCGGGGCGTGCGTTGCTACTTGCCCAAAGAAATGTCTTAAATTTGAAAAAGATGTTTTGGGTTTTAGAAGAGTACAGATGGCGAAGGAAGAGGACTGTGTTTCTTGTGGGAAATGTAGTAGTGTATGTCCTATTAGTAGTTGTAATAAGGAAACCGATAATGTTTTTAGACGTTTTTATGGACAAATTAAAAATAATAAGATATTGATGGAAAGTAGTTCAGGTGGTGCTTTTTCGGCAATTTCTGAATTGTGGATTAAAAATGGAGGCATTGTTTGGGGGGTATCAATTGATGAAGATGCAAAAGCAAGCTTTATATGTGTTGACAGCATTGATGCTCTTTATAAAATACGTGGATCTAAATATGTAGAAGTGAATCAACCGATGCCTTTTGAACTTATTAGAAAGCAGTTAAATGATGGGAAAAAGGTGCTTGTATCAGGTGTTCCTTGTCAAATACAAGCTTTATCCAGTTATTTGGGACGAAAATATGAAAAATTGATTTTAGTTGACCTTTTGTGCTATGGAGTACAGTCACCATTAATCTGGGAAAAATATCTATCTGAAATTAATCCACAAAGAAAACGCATTAATTCAATATTTATGAGATATAAAGTTCCAGGATGGGAAAACTATGCTATTAAAATTGAGTATAAAGATGGAAGCTCATATATTAAAAGCAGATGGAAAGATCCATATCTATTAACATATGCAAAAAGTCTATATAACAGAGAATCATGTGGAAATTGTAGGGCTAAACAATTTCCTCGAGTTAGTGATATAACATTGGGTGATTTTTGGCAAATAGATACCGTAAAGAAGATACCGAGAGATATCAAAGTGAATCAGGGAATCTCAGTCATTTTGGCAAACTCATTGAAAGGCCAGCAGATTATTAATGATATTCAGGACACGATGAATTTATTTGAAATTCCTGAAAATACGTTTTTAAATATGAAGGCAAGATACAGTGAATGTCACTCTAGGAGTATAATGTCAGAACAATTCGTCAAAGACACTGAAAAAAATGGTTTTTCCATAGCTGCCCATCGTATGACTAATAAGAGCACTTTGGTGAAAGAGTGGAGTAGATTTAGATGGCTTAGCTTTAAACGGTTAATAAAACGCTATTTGTGAGGAGGTGAAGAATCCATTGAAAAAGAAAGATTTTGCTGAAGCTGGAGCACTATATTTTATTGCTACTCTATTTAACAAAGGTATCGGATT
The DNA here is from genome assembly GCA_934320645.1 of uncultured Bariatricus sp. Classification (GTDB taxonomy): domain Bacteria; phylum Bacillota; class Clostridia; order Lachnospirales; family Lachnospiraceae; genus Allocoprococcus. The sequence goes on along the minus strand of CAKRFP010000014.1, from coordinate 3,645 downwards.
TGTTACAGTACCCATTTTTAGTAGAATTTTAACGACTTCAGATTATGGAACGGTGACAACCTTTAATTCATGGGTGTCAATGATATCTGTTTTTATCAGTTTGGCTCTGTATAACGCTGTTAGAAATTCTTTTGTGGATATGGATGACAAAGAGAGACCTCATTTTTTATCTACAATTATTACTTTTACTGGATTAGTATTTTTGACTGTTATAGGAGTGTGCGTGGTCGCTACTGTTTTTGTGCCGCGCAATATTAACACTGCTTTGATTTTTATGTGCATTATTCAAAGTTTTGGCTATGCATTGATTAATGACTATAGTTATTATCTTATGATGCGCTATAGATATAAATTTCGAGCTGCATTAATGGTTCTTCCGGGACTCCTCTCAGTCGTTTTATCAATTTTTGCTATTTTATTTATTTTAAAGGATAATTTATATTTAGGACGAATCGTTCCGACGACTGCCGTTTATGGCGTTTTTGCAATTGTGGTTTTGATCGCTGTTTATTCAAAAACAAAGCCTGAACTAAATCTGGAATATTTAAAGTATGGATTAAAGATTGCACTTCCGCTCGTACTACATAGCATTGCACTTCAAATACTCTCGCAATCAGACAGAGTTATGATTACTTCATTGAGAAATGCTGCTGAGACCGGAGTTTATAGCCTAGTATATAATTTAAGTATGATTGCTACCGTTATCACTACTTCATTGGATGGCATTTGGGTTCCTTGGTTTACAGGCAAGTTAAAGGAACGAAAAATCCGAGAGATAAATGTTTTGGCAATGGATTATGTGCATTTGATGACATATGCTATGGTTGCGTTAATTTTGGTTGGCCCAGAAATATTGAAAATCTTCGCTGATCAAAGATATTGGGAAGGAATGTCCATTATTCCGCCGATTGCCTTGGCTAATTACATGATATTTATGTACACAATGTATGTGTATATCGAGCATTATTATAAAAAGACAGTTTATATTACAAAGAATACATTGATAGCAGCTGGGTTAAATGTGATTTTAAACTATATTCTAATACCTAAGTATGGATATGTAGCTGCAGCATATACGACTTTGACCTCTTATTTTGTCGCGTTTATTTTACATTCAAGATATGCAAAGACAATAGAACCGGATATTTATCCATTAAAAATGTTTGCATTGCCGCTTTTACATGTGGGAGGAGCAATTATACTATATTATCCGTTGTTGAATTTTTGGACGCTTAGATGGGGTATTCTTTTTGTTTACTTAATTATAATATTGATTAAAGAACGTTTTAGAATTGGCACATTAGTGCCAGCTCTTGCAGAAAAGTGTTCGTTTTTTAAAGAAAAACGATAATAGGGGGTTGAAAAATGTATGACAAAGAGAGAAAATTGTCAAGCAAGCAAGCAAGCAAGCAAGCAAGCAAGCAAGCAAGCAAGCAAGCAAGCAAGCAAGCAAGCAAGCAAGCAATATAATTCTATTGATTTAATGAAGCTCATTATGGCACTTGTTGTTATTGCTATTCATACAGAACCGTTAGTACGGTGTGAAGAAATAGTGGCTTTAAATTTGTATAAAGCAATTTCAGATGTTGCAGTTCCTTTCTTTTTTATAGCATCTGGTTTTTTAGTGTTCGATAAAGTTATCTTTTTACCTAAGAAAGAGCAAGAACAAATAATTACTAATTATGCAAAAAAGATTCTTAAATTATATTTAATATGGACTGTGATATATTTACCGATAACTATTTATGATTATGTTATGAATGGTGAAAGCTTAATGCGAAATATATTTGCCTTTTTTAAAGGGCTGATTTTTGTGGGATGTCATTGGAATAGTTGGCCATTGTGGTACTTACTGTCAGTATTTTATGCATTTGTTTTTTTGAGGTTTATTATCTATAAGAAGGAATTGTCTCAGAAAGTCCTTATAATTTTAGCAGTTGGAGTTTATTTGATTGCTAATGAATTTACCATTATATTAAACTATGGCTATAAATTAAATGGTTTCGGACAAAAACTTATAAAGGTAGCCAGCGCAGTTTTTGTTAATGGAAGAATATTTACTGGATTTTTTTATATAGTAGCTGGTTTTTTAATAGCTCAATATAAACAGCTGTTATTTAGAAGAAAAAGCAGTGTGTTCCTGTTTTTTATAGCTGTAAGTATATGTGGAAAAATTGCTACAGATGGATTACAAGAGAGATGCTTTTTGGCAATGTTGGCTGTGAGTGTATTTTGTTTCGTACTGATTAGTAAAGTGCCAGATTGTAAATATTGGCATACGTGTCGCAATTTAAGCACAAAGATATATTTGCTTCATATGATAGTATACTCTTTTTTAGATATTGTTATATTGGGTGACAGATATGCTAACGGCTTAATGTGCTTTGTAATTACAATAATAGGAACTATAATATTATCTTTCGGGTTAATTTATTTTGAAAAGAAAAATAAGGTGATTGAAAAATTGTTTTAAAATTCCCACAAAAGCTAATAATCATAGAATACTAGGGTCTGACTTCAGGAAAAAACTAAAGCATTTGTAAACAAAACTGGGAGAGCGAGAGATTATGAACACAACATTACTTATCATGGCGGCCGGAATTGGCAGCTGATTTGGAACAGGAATTAAACAATTGGAACCGGTCGATGATGCAAACCATATCATCATGGACTACTCGATCCATGATGCAATCGAAGCTGGATTCAATCATGTAGTATTTATCATCCGCGAGGATATCGAGAAAGAGTTCAAAGAGGTCATTGGTGATCGCATTGCTTCTATCTGCGCTTCTCATAATGTAACTGTGGACTATGCTTTCCAGGATATCAACGATATTCCGGGAGAACTTCCGGCAGGCCGTACAAAGCCGTGGGGAACTGATCAGGCTGTACTTGCAGCGAAGGACATAATTAAAACTCCGTTCATCGTCATCAATGCAGATGATTACTATGGCAAGGAAGGCTTCAAGGCTGTACACGAGTATCTGGTGAATGGCGGCAAATCCTGTATGGCAGGCTTTGTGCTGAAGAACACCCTGTCTGATAATGGCGGTGTGACCCGTGGCATCTGCAAGATGGATGAGAATGGAAACTTGACTGAGGTTGTGGAAACAAAGAACATCGTAAAGACTGCAGATGGTGCAGAAGCAGACGGTGTGGCTGTTGATGTAAATTCTCTGGTGTCTATGAACATGTGGGGCCTGACTCCTGAGTTTCTGGATGTGTTGGAAGAAGGCTTCAAAGAGTTCTTTGAGAAAGAAGTGCCAGGCAATCCGCTGAAGGAAGAGTATCTGATTCCCATCTTCATCGGTGAGCTGCTGGAGCAGGGCAAGATGTCTGTGAAGGTTCTGAAGACCAACGATACCTGGTACGGAATGACCTATCACGAAGATGTCGCTGCGGTAAAGGACAGCTTTAAGAAGATGCTGGAGAACAGTGTGTATAAGGCTGATTTATTTGCAGATCTGTGATATACTGGGAGCGTGAGCTCCCTACGCTGCTTTGATAATCACACACCTCTCCGTGGTGAGCAGCAGGCAACGGCCTTATGGTCGGCGAAGATGTGATGAAAATAGTCTGCAAATAAAAAGTCAAGCAGAGATTAATGAACTTTGAAAAATTTATACAGGTTGAACGTAAGACACG
>CAKRFP010000013.1 GCA_934320645.1 uncultured Bariatricus sp. | reverse complement strand
TCCTGGTATTTGGTTCTCTTTACCCGGCATATTTTCCATTCTGCGTGGTGGGAATTATTACTTGTATTTTGCGGAAAGTTTTGAAGTAAAACATTCCTCATACTAAGGCATATGCCTCAGGGCATCCTCTTCAAAAAAAATCCCGTACTCCATGTACAAATCACATGAAATACAGGATTTTTTATTCATCTAACTAGAATTTGATTACGCCAAGGATGATTCCTGAGATCAGACAGATAATACTTACGCCCCAGATCCAGAAGAAACTGTTCTTGATGTGGTCTTTGATCTCTACACCTGCAAGTCCGGTTCCAAGGAAAGTAGCCGGAACAACCGGGCTGATGAATGTTGCACAGTTACGGCAAACAACCATTGCAATGGCGATATGTGCCGGATTTACACCGAATTCGTTTCCGATTCCGATCAGTACCGGAAGCATTCCGAAGAAGAAAGAATCGGTATCGAACATCAGTGTAAGTGGTACTGATACCAGACCTACGATAAGCGGTAAAAATCTTCCCATAGACTGTGGAACCACGTTTGCAAGTACATTAGCCATATGAGTCATGATCTCTGTTTGCTGCATAACTCCAAGGAATACTCCTGCACAAAGAATCGTAGATGCCATGGTAAGTGCCGGGCCTGCATGGGATTTAATGATCTTACCCTGCATTTTTGCACCCGGGTAGTTTACAAAAAGTGCTACTGCACATCCTACCATAAAGATGTAGTAAGACGGTACCTTTGCAAGAACCAGGTTTACGATCACTACCAGTGTTACGATTACGTTGAATACAAAGAGTTTCGGTCTTGCAAGCTCATTCTTTTCATCATCTGTTACAGCTTCATCTTCAATTCCGCCATACTCGATCTTTGCTGCTGAAGAAGTGCCTGCACCTCTCTTCTTTTCGATATTTCCCCAGATAAATGCAGTTCCGAGTGCAATGAAAATACCTACAACCTGCATTGGAATGATCTGTTTCCACAGTGCATTTGGTTCAATTCCAAGAACAGTAGCCGCACGCATTGTCGGTCCGCCCCATGGCAGGAGGTTCATAACACCCATTGCAGATACACAGATGAGCATCAGAGTTGTCGGTCTCATATTCAGACGTTTGTAAACCGGGAGCATTGCCGGAATTGTGATCAGGAATGTAGAGGCACCGCCTCCATCCAGATGTCCGATCATGGCAATGATACAGGTCATCATGGCAACACCGACTACATTACTTCCGACTTTCTTCATCAATGCATTGATGATCTTGTCAAACATTCCTACATCTGTCATAATTCCAAAGAAAAGTACAGAGAAGATAAACAGCGCTGCAGTACCATGTACTCCTGCTACACCGGCTGATATAAAATCCCCCATTTCTTCAATCGTAAATGTTCCGGTTGCTACAAGGATCGCACCTGTTACAGTTGATACACTGACAAATGCAAGTGCCGGTACCGTTACATTTCTTAAGAGCAACGCAATCACAATAATGATGGTTGCAAATCCCAATAAGGCAAGCATTGCTTCACTCATGGCATTTTCTCCTTCCTTTTGTACGGGTACTTTTTCGTACCATTTATTTGATGATTCCATTATAAAAACCCAACCTTACACTCTTACGGATTCCTCCTTACATTTTGTTAAGGTAAATCTTTAAAAGTATTAAGGTTGGGTTTGTCATGTCTTACATCTTACATGGAATCCTTTGCCCGGTTCCGGATCGCCTCAAGAATCGCAGTATCAGACACCGGTTTCTCCACATAACCATCGATGATTGCTTTTTGTTTTGCTTCTACTGCCTCCCGGCTCAGTCCGTCTGTAATGATAAATTTCATCATATCCGGATATTTTCCCGCCAGTGACATGCAAAAATCAACTCCGCTGCAGTCTTCAAGTGTCTCATCCACCACAAGAACATCCATCTCCTGTTCTCGCAGGCACTGCTGCAATTCTTCTTTTTTCATACAGGTACGTATCTGGATGCCGATTTTTTCAAAATTCTTTTTCAAAAGCTGCAGCACTTTCGCATTATCATCCGCTACAACGATATGGTATTCCTTGCTGGACACATTCTGTGCGATCTGCGGCATATGTTCCACCTCAAGCATCGGAAGATAGATATGAAAGGTACTTCCTTTTCCCTTTTCACTCTCTGCATACAGATAGCCTTTATGGGAAGAGATGATCTGTTCTGCAAGTGCAAGGCCAAGTCCGGTTCCTTCTCCACCTTTCTTTGTTGTGAAGAAAGGATCAAATATATGGCGGATGGTTTCTTTATCCATTCCGCATCCATTATCTTTGACAAGAATGTGGATATAGCTTTCCCACGCTTCAGAAAGCTTTCGTGCCACCTCCGGATCTACTTTCGATTTTGCTTCTTTTTTACATACCACAAGGATCACTCCCTGTTCTTTTCCGATGGCATGGACCGCATTTACACAGATATTAAGCAGCACCTGATTCAGCTGGGTTGCATTTCCTAAAATACTCTCCGTCTCAATCTGGATATCACTTTCCAGGTGAACCTGCGGAGTACAGATCGACTCGATCATTTTCAGTGCACGCGTCATCAGTTTTTTCATCGGAATATTTTTATATACCGTCTCCACATTTTTCCGGCTCAGCGATGAAATCTGCCTGACAACATCTTTTGCCTTTTCGGAAGCATCGTATATTTCTTTCGCGCTGTCCTGTTCCTCCGAGCCTTCCGGAAGCTCCATCATAAGAAGCTCCGCATATCCCATGATGGGTGTGAGAAAGTTATTGAATTCATGGGCTATTCCACCGGTCATGGTTCCCATGATCTGCAGTCTCTGCTGATGTGCAATGTTCTCTTCACTGCGATGCATTTTCTCCAGCTGCTCGTTTAATTCTTTCAGATCATCGATTTCTCTTACCGCTCTTCGCATATCCTTCATCACTCGCCAGAGTATGAAAACCAAAGCACCGGCCGATAACAAGATTCCGACAAAAACGAATACCATTTTCAGAAATCCTTCTGCGATAGGCTCATAAAGATCATCATAATCAATTACCGCGCTGACACTCCAAAAACTATCCTGCAGCTTTACCGGTGAATAAGCACTTATTTTCCGCACTCTCGGCTGTTCCGGATCAGTCCACCAATAAGAATAATAGTCGGAAATGCCTTCTTTCCCACTATTTTGTCCCTCCACCATCTGTTTCAGGCTTGCATAATCCAGATCCGGGTACATCTCCATTCTGCCTTCGATGACCTTTATTCCCCACTGTTTTTTATCCGGATGCATGATAATGGTGCCATCCGCATTTTTTACGACAATATAACCATTCGTTCCGATACGGATGCCGGAGATCAGCTTCTGATAATATTTTTCTGCATCGATCATCAGACAGATTTTCCCGCCTGTTTTTAAATCTCTTTTATACACATTATAGATTTTTCCGGAAGAATCTTTTTCCATGTAAACACTGTTTTTCTCAGAACATTGGGTAAGAAGTTCACTACTTTTCATTTCCACATCCCTGACATACTTTGTGATCTTTCCGTCCTGATCTTCCAGATAAAGATTCGCGATCATACTATTCTGCGTGGAAATGTATTCTTTATAAATGTTCTCTGCATCTTCTGCTTCCCGTTCTTCTGTTATATCTGCCAGAAATTCCAGGTTATCTTCATATTCCCTTGCGGCTACCGACATATTTTCACTTAAGATCCTGGTTGTCAGAAGCAATTGCTCTTCCTGGTTTTCCATAAGTGTATCGCGGTATTTTTTCCAGACTCCGAACCCCGCTAATACAAATACTACGATCAGAAAAAGCGGAATCACGGCAATCCATGTTTTTTTATTTTTTTTCATATTCCCTTATCCTTGCCTGGTAATCGATTGACTTGTTCTCTTTCTAATATTATAATGTTTTTTATAAGTTGTATAGAATTTTATTGAAATTTTTACTTTTGGGAGGTTGCCTCAATGGCTGACAAAATACTGATCGTAGACGATGATCCGGCAATCTGTAAGCTGCTGGAAAAAGTAATGCACAGCAATGAGCTGGAAACAACAACAGTAAACTGTGGCATGGATGCTCTGTCCATCCTTAAAAATCATACATTTGACCTGATCCTTATGGATATTATGCTGGGAGATATGGAAGGATTTGAGGTCATCAAACGGCTTCGCAATCAGGGGATCAGTACCCCGGTTATGATCGTCAGCGGACGTAACGAGGACTATGATTCCCTGTACGGACTTTCCCTTGGTGCGGATGATTATATCACCAAGCCGTTCCGTCCGCTTGTACTTGGTGCCAAAGTAAAAGCACTGATCCGCCGCAACAAGAATCTGGTACTCGACAATTCCGATACTCTGGAATGCGGTCCATTCAGCTATGATACCACAACCATGCGTTTTTACAAAAATGACGAAGAGTTGATCCTTTCTTCCAAGGAGTCTGCACTTCTTCTGCTTTTTATGAAGCATCCGCAGCAGGTTTTCACCAAGGACATGATCTATGAGCATGTCTGGGGCAATACGGTTGCCGTTGATGACAATGCGATCATGGTCTATATCAACCGGCTTCGTGGTAAGATTGAGGACGACAGACAGAATCCGACGCATATCCTGACGATCCGCGGACTGGGATACCGTTTTGTTCCATAATGAATATATTTTAAAAAAAGATGACTTTTCCCGCTCAAAAGAAAAGTCATCTTTTTTATTCCTCATCTGGCGGGACCAGTTATTTATCATGGCAGAAATTTTGATTTCTTTTCCGTTCATTCTTCGCTCAATTCATGATTGGAAAAGGGTTATACTGTCCCGTTCTCGTTTGGAATTTTATTGCACAGCATCGCAAGAAACAGTGAGGTGGCAAGTAGATCGGCACACCCACCCGCGCTGATACCACGCTTTATATAATCCGCATCCATGCGGATCAGTTTGTCTAACGCATCTTCTGAGTAGGCTCCGCCTTCCTCCAGAAACTGCATCGCTTCCATCTGGACCTGATAAAGGACCGACGGATTCTTTCTCGATAAAATGTTGGAATCCTGCACCCGGCTCATCAGTGCAAAAAGGATCTGTAATTTGATCCGGTTCCACTCCATTCCCCGCAAAAGTCCATCCTCCAGTACCGGAAGCGCAATATGAAAAACAGATGGGTATCCGGCAAGTGCTTCCCCGCGAATCCCTGTTGTCCCGTATTGTACGAGATTTTTCTCACCGTTACTTTTTGCAGGCTCCTTTCCCAGCATCTCGATTTCGGCTCTCAAGATCCGGGCAGTCATCTTCTGCTCCATCCGAAGGATCGATTGTAAAGTAACGGTTCCGTCTTCCCGGATACATCTTCCCGCTGCCGCACTGAATATTCCAAGGGTAAAAATCATCCCTTTGTGTGTATTCACATGCCCGGTTGCCCGGTACATGGCTTCCTCCGCAAGCATTCCGGTCTTACGGATTTCGCGAAAAAGATCTTCCGGTGTACAGGTCAGCTGGTATCCCTGGTATGCCATTCTCACAAACCACGGATACAATGCCTCTGCACTTTTTTCAAAGGTCTGCACATCCATATCTATGTGGGCACCACAGGAATACGGATCTACAAGCCCCGGTTTGGGAACCGTATAGACTTCCTCAAGCAACGCCTGATACGCCATCCGGCCAATCGATTCTGCAAGGTATTCTGCTTTCTCCACTGCCTGATTCTTTCCCATACGGTTCTCCTTTTATATCCAATTACCAATAACCTGTAAGTTTTCCGATCAGAATTTAATCATCAAATTCAAACGGCTTGATCTGACGGACAACATCCATGATAGTACCGTCACGGCTTTCAATGACACCGACAACACGGTCTCCAAACTGTACCTTCTGTGGTTCCCCTGCGATAGAGTAAGCGATATCACGTAATTCTTCGATGGTCTTGAACGGAAGGTCTACATCTTTCATTGCTTCGATCAGATCCTGTCTCTTCGGATTGATTGCGATACCATAATCTGTGATGACAACGTCCACGCTTTCTCCCGGTGTTGTAACGGTTGTTACATCTGTACAGATTGCCGGTGTTCTTCCCTGAAGAAGCGGTGCGATAACGATGGCACATTTTGCTCCGGCTGCTGTATCCGGATGTCCGCCCTGTGCTCCTGTGATCATACCGTTGGAATCAACAACAACGTTACAGTTGAAGTGTACGTCAACTTCCAGCGCTGCAAGGATTACAAAGTCCAGTTTGTTGACAACCGCACCCTTGTTGAACGGGTTCGCATACTCGCCTGCACTGATACGGAAGTGATGCAGATCTTTTACAGATTCTACGGCTGCAAGGTCGAAGTCCTGTGTATCCAGAAGTGCGTCTACCTGACCATTGATCAGAAGGTCGCACATCGGCTTTGTAAGACCACCTACACCAAAACGCATACGGATATTTCTTTCTTTCATCACTTTTGCAAGTGAAATGGTAGATGCAATAGAAGCTCCGCCGACACCTGTCTGATAAGAGAATCCATCTTTGAAATATGGTGTATTTACAACGAACTGTGTACAGTAATCAGCCATCATCAGTTTTCTCATATCTGTGGTCGGTTTTGCCGCACCTGTTGCGATCTTCTTCGGATCACCGATCTGGTCTACTTCTACAACATAGTCTACCTTTGTCATGGAAATATGCGCCGGGAAGTTCGGGAACGGAACCATGCAGTCTGTGATTGCTACCACTTTGTTTGCATGGAAAGCATCTGACATTGCGTAAGAAAGTACACCACAGTCAGATTTTCCACCGATACCACGGCAGTTACCGTACTCATCACAGGTAGGAGTTCCGATAAATGCGATGTCGATCTGAGTTTCACCTGTTACCAGGGCACGGACACGGCCACCATGTGAACGCATGATCGCAAGACCTTTTAATTTACCGTTAGAAATGGCTTCTCCGATCTTTCCACGTACTCCGGAAGACTGAATATTTGTAATAGTTCCGTCTTCAATATATTCTACCAGAGGATCATGTGCTTTTCCGAGGGAGCTTGCGCAGATGGTAATGTCCTTAATCCCCATATCGTGGATTTCTTTCATTACCATATTTACGACGTAGTCACCTTCACGGAAATGGTGATGGAAGCTGACTGTCATACCATCTTTGATGCCACATTTTACAAGAACATCATGGATGCTGTCTACCATCTTGCTTCCGTTGGAATTGATCACACATTCTACTTCCGGTCCGTGTTTTTTATAGACATGTCCGTCAAAATGATGAACTCCCTGAAATACTTCTTTTCCTGTTACTTTTAAAATCTCTTCCGGGATATCTCTACCTACTGCGTTAATCATCTTATAAATCCCCCTTATACACACCTGAAGCTTTTGCAAGCTCGATTGTTCTCTTTGCTCCGTCATAGAAAGCGATATCGATCATCTTACCATCTACTGTAAATACACCGATTCCCTGTGCTTTCTTTGTATCAATTTCACGGACAACTTTTTCTGCGAAAATGATATCTTTCTGTTTTGGTGTAAAGATTTCATGTACAATGTTGATCTGTCTTGGGTTGATGATGGATTTTCCATCGAATCCCATCAGGTGGATATTTTCAACATCCTGACGGAAACCATCCATATCATCCAGATCTGTGTATACGGTATCAAAGCACTGTACACCTGCCGCTCTTGCTGCGATCACCATGTTCTGTCTTGCTCCCATGAGCTCGATTCCGGTTCCGGTAATATGTGTCTGAAGGTCTTTTGTATAATCTCCTCCGGAAAGGGCAATACCGAAAAGTCTTTCGGAAGATTCGCAAATATCAAGTGCGCGCATGACACCACGCGCAGACTCGATCGCTGCCATGATCAGAACACTTCCTTCTTCACGTCCGAAATCTTTTTCAGCCTGGATAACTTCTGCTTCTACCACTTTTACATCCTGTGCAGATTCTGTCTTTGGAATACGGATTGCATCGCATCCACCTGCGACTGCACAGCGGATATCTTCTTTCCAGTAAGGTGTATCCAGTCCGTTGATTCTGACTACCCGTTCGCATCCTCTATAGTTAATGGTCTTAAGTGCATGATAAAGAGAAAATCTTGCTGCGTCTTTCTGGTTCTCTGCAACAGCATCTTCAAGGTCAAGCATGATTGAATCCGGTTTGTAAATATAAGGATCCTTGATCAGTCCCGGTTTCTGTGCATTTAAAAACATCATGGTTCTTCTAAGTCTTTTTTTATTCGGATTCATTATCTGATCGCACCTCCCCACGGTAAGTCTTCAATCTGTCCGATTGAACGATAAACAGCTGCTTCGATTCTTGCCTTGATTGTGCAGTCAAGTGCTCCTTTATCTACGATTGTAAGCTTTACATTATCGATTCCCAGATTATCAAGTGTCTCATAAGCGACCTTTCTGATCTGGTTTCCATACTGATTGATTACCGCGCTTTCCAGTGAAAAATCAACTTTTCCTTCTCCGGCTTCTACTGTTACCTGGCAGTCACTGGATTCTAATGTTCCTGCAATTGCAGGTTTTTTGATTTCCATTCGTGCTTCCTCCTTAACATCCTTTTGCATTTGTATTTGCTTCGTTGTGTTTATCATAGGGCTCTTACCTTACAGGAACACCTATGGTTTTCTTAATAATTATTAAGATTCGCATATTTTTGCTGTTACAACCGGTCTTTCCAGTGCCTGTGAATTCATATTTACCCAGCGTTTCATATATACCCTGTCTTCTTTCCATTCAAAAGACACATGATCAAAAAAAGCCATCTCCGGATAGCGCCATTCCATCATCAGCACATTTTCTGATTTCCAGTAAGCGCATGCAGCAATTTTTATTTCATCCATCTCATACTGATGGTGCAGATATCCTCCTGTCATAGATGTTTCCCCATGTATCCAACAGTCGAGTCCTGCTCTTACAAAATGTGTCCCTCTGTGATCTGTCATCCAGAATCTTACTTCATCTTCTGAAAATTCCAGACCTGTTTTTTCAATTTTATCTTCATTCTCAAGGGGTTCCATTTCCATTTTCCGGTTTCCTGAAATCAGTCTGTTACTGACGGATCTGTTTTTGTTTTCCAGAGACATTCTGAGCCCTTTATTTTTTAATACATTCCACATTTTTTCAGAGAGATTTCTTTCTTCTTTCATCGGATTCAGAATTTCTTTTTGAATCAGTTCCGTCTCCAGATAATTACTGTCTGCCGTAGTGATAGCGATTACCATATTCTGTTCCGGAACAATCGCACAGGTCTGTCCAAACATTCCATCTGCACACCAGATATCTCCTGTATGCGTCCAATGAAAATTATATTCTTTTTCGCCTTCTTTTCTTGGCTGCGGATCTTTTTTGCCAAGTGCGAGATCCACCCACTCAGGATTTAACAACTGTTTTTCATCCCATTTCCCATGACTCAGATACAGTAACCCAAGCCGGGCAATTCCTTCTACCGTAATGCTCACACCATTTCCACCTGAACAGATTCCTTCCGGACTTTCTCCCCAGCTAAACTTCTCCAGACCAATATACGGTGCCAGTTCTTCTTCGATCAATTGATGGCATGTTTTTCCTGTAACACGCTGTACGATCGCTGACGTAATATAGGAATTCCCACTTGAATACATAAATTCACTTCCCGGCTCCTTTACAAACGGTACTTTAAAATATGCATCCAGCCAGCTAGTCTTTAATGGTCTCCATTCATTTCCACCTATACTTCTTTCCTGTCCACTACGCATCGTAAGCAAATTCCGTATTGTAAGCTTCTGAAGATATTCATTTGCTCCCTCCCGATATTCCGGAAAATAATCAAGTACCTTATCCTCCAACTTTATAAGTCCTTTTGTATAAGCAATTCCTGCCGCTGTATTTGTAAAACATTTTGTAAAAGAATGTACAATATGCGGAATTTCTTTTCGATACGGTTCGTTATATGCTTCAAATATTACTTTATTGTTTTTCAAGATCATAATTCCATGGATCTCTGCTTCTCTTTTTTCCATCTCATTCAGAAAATTAATAATATACTCTGATGATACACCTTCATCTTCCGGTGTTGAATAAGTTAATTCTGTGTTCATGCTGTCACCTCATCTATCTTTATTTTAAACTGGAAACGGGGGACAAAATTTTGTCCCCTTTGTTATACATAACTCTTTTCTGTCTTTTAAAAGAACGGGAATACCAATGGAAGAATTCCTACACAGCATATAAAACTGATAATAACCAATGGCCATCCAAATTTTGCAAAGTCAGTAAATTTTAAGTTTGTAAAGATCATTAATGTCTGATTTGTTCCTGATGCGATCGGTGTCAGGAAAGAGCATCCTGCTCCGATTGCAATTGCAAGAACAATTGCCTGTGGGTTTGCCCCCATTGATTCTGCAATAGAGATTCCAATCGGGGCAAGTACTCCTGCTGTTGCCATATTGTTCATAAACTGTGTTGCAATTGCTGATCCAAGGAACAGTACAGCGGTGATCAGATACAGATTATGTGTATCTCCAAGAATGTTAAGCACAATGGATCCAAACACCTCTCCAAGTCCGCTGTTCTTCATAACTGCAATGATCAAATTGATACCTGCACAAAAAAGTACCATATCAACACCAAATGAAGTGATTACTTCTTTTGGTTTTACAACGGTTGTAAGTACAGAAACCGCAATCAATGCATATCCAATAAAGTTCGGATTGACTGTAATATCTGTAAGCGAATCCAAAATCAGAGCAAGTACAAACAGAAGGAAACTGATTCCTACAACCATCTGTTTCTTTTTCATCTCAGGTGTAATTTCTGTAGCTGCCTCTATCTCTGAATTACTTGGCACTGTTTCCTCATAAGACGGACACCAGCGATTCATTACAACCATATAGATTCCACCCAGGATAAAAATCGGAATACCTACCCAGGCAAAATCAAACATACCAAAAAGAGAAAGTCCGGCTTCTTCAAGCGCTGTATTTGCATAAATATTTGTCGGTGTTCCAATCAGTGTACAAGTTCCACCTAAAGTACTTGCATAGATTACGAATAAAATCATTTTGGAATGACTGATTTTATTTTTCTTGGCAATACTGAAAATCACCGGTAAAAATGCCATTGCAACATAACTGTTCTGCAGAACGAATGATACCAGTCCTGATGCCAGATATAGAATTGCAAAAATTAACATTTCTTTTTTCTTTCCACTTACATTACCGGTTAATTTATCTAAAGCATTTCCCATTACAATATCAAGTCCTGTCGCAGCAATCATTCCTGAGAACATACAGATGATTGCCATCAAATGAAAACTTGAACTGCTTAACACGGCATATACACCATCTGCATCCATTGTTCCTGTAAATACAACGATCGGTGCCATGATCAAAAAACAAAACCAGTTTGGTAATTTTGGCGTTGCAAGAACTGCAACGAAAACTATTAATGTCAGGATTGCTCCTATTGTAGCCATACTCATCTTTCTTTTCCTCCGTATACAATAAGCATTTCGGAATGCGCTTTTCCAAAAACTCTCATTCTTCTCTTGTATGATGTTTACCGGTTCATCATGTTAACCTTATTATAATCATCCGATACTGTTTTTACCAATGCCAAAGAAAAATAGGGGTATAGCTTCATGCTATATCCCTATTTTTTTCCCTCTTTTATTTTTTCTTTCAAAACGGATATACAATACTTTTCCTGTCTGGAAAGAATTTTATTTTTCAAATACATAATACCTGTTTTTGTTTTTTTTATCTTATTTTTTCCAACACAAAAAAGATCAATATTTTCTCTATTCGTTAAATACGGAAGAAACACTTCTGAAATAAAACAGCACCCCATTCCCCGCTCAAGCGTCTGCATCGCAAGCATCGAACTGTTTACGATCATTTTTGGTTTTAATTCTTTTCCATGTTCTTCAAATATCTGATTGATCTCCTGTCTGACATGACAGGATTCATCCTGTATGATAAACTCGTCCGACATTCTTGAAATATCCATCCATAGATATTTTTCGCCTTCTCTTTTTTCTGCTTCCTGAATCATCTTATATTTTTTTGGAACTGCAAGCAGCATATAATCTTCTACAATAAGATCAAATACAATTGATGGATCTCTTTCACTTATATCGGGACCAAGTGCCAGATCATATGTCCTGTTTTTTAAACCTGTTATAATTTCCTTTGCCATGACATTTGAAAATGTTGCCTTACAACCGGTATATTTTTTACTGACCTTATCCTGAACTTCCATTGCCAGCAAAAGACTGGCACTTAGAGACATACATACATGTATTTCCTGTTCTTCAGATAGTTGAAGTTCCTTTAGTTCATGCTCCATTGTGCTGTTCAAACGTTTGATTTCTTTTCCATACGCAACATAGATTTCTCCAGCCTCTGTCAGACTGATTCCATTCGATTTCCGCTCGAAAAGTAAAATTCCAAGTTCCTGTTCCAGACTGGATATAAATCTGCTGAGTGATGGTTGTGAAATGTATAAAAGTTCAGCGGCTTTTGAAATACTTTTGCATTCTGCAACCGCTAAAACATAGGTAAATGATTTTAAATCATCCATTTTTATCCTCATCCTCCTGTGATCTCATTAAACAGATTATAGACTTTTTTATTTCAAAAGCGCAAGACTTTTTAATAGTTGTTAAGGTTTCTATTTTTTTATAATTGTGATAAGATTAAAATATAAATTTCATATAACATTTCTCAAAGAAATTACTTGAATCCAATCAAAAAAAAAGAAAGGATGAGTTATTATGCCATTACCGCAACGAACTCACATTTATACAATCGATGATATTTATGCCCTGCCAGACGGACAACGCGCTGAGCTAATCGATGGACAACTTTATATGATGGCACCTCCTACCAGAAAGCATCAGCAGATTCTTCTGTCTGTCAGCCGCAAAATTGCCGATTACATTGATAAAAACAACGGATCCTGTGAAGTTGATATTGCACCATTTGCTGTTTTTCTGAATGCTGATGATAAAAACTATGTCGAACCGGACATCAGTGTCGTCTGCTCCTTGGAAAAACTCACAGATAAAGGCTGTATTGGCGTACCAGACTGGATTATTGAGATTGTCTCTCCAGGCAGCCGTAGAATGGATTACTATACCAAACTTTTTAAATATCGTACTGCCGGTGTTCGGGAATACTGGATTGTTGATCCTGAAAAGAACCGGATTACTGTTTATAATTTTGAATCTGAAGATACCACAGAATATACTTTTTCTGATTCTGTTAAGGTTGGGATTTATGAAAATCTCATAATCGATTTTGGTTCGATGAACTTTTAAAATTCTAATATAATAACCGCTGAGATTGATCTGTATCAATTTTTTCAATATCTGTCAATACCAGCGGTTTTTCTATGCTTTAAAACATTATCTGATAAACGTCAAAACAAATATTACACTTCCGTAAGCTCCCCTGTCTCCGAATCCATAATGAATCCCTTGATCTCTATATTCTTCGGCATCAACGGATGTGTCTTCAGTGCATGCACGGTCTCTTCCACCGACTTCTCCACAGATTCAAATCCACCCAGCCATTTTTCCAGATCAATTCCGCTGTGTCTTACGATGTCAATATGTTCTTTGTCGATTCCGCGCTCTACCAGTTCTCCTAACAGTTCATTTCCATCCATTCCCTGCACACCGCAATCCGTATGTCCAATGACCATAACCTGCTCCACACCAAGTTCCAGAATGGCAACCAGAAGGCTTCTGACCACACTTCCGTATGGATGTGTAATGACTCCGCCTGCATTCTTGATAATCTTTGCATCTCCGTTTTTCAGTCCAAGTGCCGCCGGAAGAAGCTCCGTCAGTCGGGTATCCATGCAGGTCAGCACAGCAAGCTTCTTGTTCGGGTACTTGCTGGTCAGGTACGGCTCATAGCCTTTATTTTCCACGAATTTCTTATTATACTCTACAATCTGTTCTATCATCCTGTGTAACCTCCCATTTGATTTTCACAACGATATTTCATAAAACAGATTATAGACTTTTTTTCTCTGTAAGTGCAAGGATTCTTAATGAATTTTAATGATGTTCTTTCTTCCAATACCGGAAAAATGCATCCTCCTGCTCTGAACGGATTCCATACTTTCTTCTCGCAATATAGAATTTAGAATTCCACCCTGAAGTCTTCACCGGAATCGTCACCACATTGTGCAGCCGCACGATATCCATATACGGTAATACGGAAATCCCGAATCCATTCTCCACAAGTCCTGTGATAACTTCAATCTCTTCCGCAGCACACACCGGCTTTACCTTAATTCCTGCTTCTGCAAAAATCTGCTCCTGCAGAGTACGGAAACCGCTGGTCTTGGAAAACATGATCTGAGGATATCCGGCTGTCTCTTTCAGACTGATCCGTTCTCTATTTTCAAGCGGATGCCCCTTCGGAACCACTACCGCGATATACGAATCCCGAATCGGATAATACTCGATTTCATCCGATTTCAGAAGATCCGAACAGAAGCCGATATCATATTTTCCATCCAAAAGTCCTTCTGCGATCTCCGGTGTCATCCGGTTGTAAATGATAAACGGAAATGTTGCCCCAAACTCTTTCAACATATGTGGGATCGTCCCCGGTGCCAGAGGATACACACTGCCGATCCGCACCGTTTTCTCTTCCGTCCGAAGTCCTGCCGCCCGCTCTTCCAGACGAAGATACGCTCCCAGGATTTCATCCACATCCTTCATCAGTTCTTTGCCGTAGCGGCTGAGGCTCACATTCCGCCCTTCCTTCTGAAAAAGCGGGACTCCATACTCTTCTTCTAACGATTTGATTGCATGGCTGAGCCCCGGCTGTGAAATATTCAGCGCCTTTGCCGCTTTTCCGTAATGCTGGATTTTTGCCAGCTCTGAAAAATATTTTAAATATTCGATATTCATATATTCCCTCTTTTATCTTCCGCAGTCACCTTATTTTTCAAAATCAACTCTTTACTTTCCATTATCTTAACATATTTCATTCTATTTTAGAATTAGTTCATTCAAAATAATCATTTGTTTTTATTGATTTTCTTCATTATAATGAGAAACAGCTTAAATATAAAATTTTTGTAAATTACTATCTATCAGGAAAGAAGGATTTTTAATCTATGAATAAGAAAAAATTTCATCTTGCCGGAGAAGTTGCTCTCCTCATCGTCCTGCTGATCAATTCACTCGGCGTGGATCTGATGTCAAAAAGCGGATTCGGGATCTCAACGATCTCCTCAGTGCCCCTTGTATTTAACATCGCCTTCCCGATATTCAGTTTCGGAACATGGAATTATATTTTCCAGACACTGCTTGTCATTACACTGATGATCCTCAGGCGTTCATTCTGCCCCGGCTACCTTTTCTCTTTTGTAGTCGGAATCGGATTTGGAAAAATGATCGACGTACATAACTCATGGATCCAGGCTCTGCCGAACTCCCTGCCGCTTCACATCGTTTATTTCCTGGCAGGATTCCTGCTAGTATGCTTCGGTATCTGCCTTGCCAACAACTGTATGCTGCCGATCATCCCAACTGATATCTTTCCGCGTGACTTATCAGGGATTGTAAAGAAAAATTACAAAGTCATCAAGACAACCTTTGATCTCAGCTGTCTGACAACCACCGTAATCCTCTCCCTTGCAATCCTCCATGGATTCTACGGAATCGGAATCGGCACTGTCTTCTGCGCATTTCTGACAGGGAAAACAGTATCTGTTATCCAGAAGTTCATCGGAAGCCATGTGGAATTTTACCGTGCAACCGGAAAAAAGAAAATTACTCTTGAAAAGAATATGAGACATGCATAACAGATTTTGGAGATTCCGATAAACCTTCGGAATCTCCTTTTTAGTCCCCGTTACATTGACAAATCTTTTTCTCATCCCGTATACTAGAAACAGATTATATTCTGTAAGGAGGCTTAACTACTATGATTATAAAAAACGGACTTGTCATTGATCCTGCTTCCGGTCTTTCCGAAAAAATGGATCTTTTGATCGAAGATGGCATCATCAAAGAAATGGCAACTCAGATTACAAAAGAAGGAGAGGACGTTCTTGACGCCACCGGATTTGTCGTTGCACCGGGACTTATCGACACTCATGTCCATTTCCGTGATCCTGGATTCACTTATAAAGAAACGATCCATACCGGCGCGCTTGCTTCTGCAAAAGGCGGTTTTACTTCTGTCATCTGCATGGCAAATACTTCCCCGACGGTAGATTCTGTTCCGGTTCTTACAGATAACCTGGCGCGTGCTTCAAAAGAAAAAATCCGTATCTTCCAGACTGCTTCCATTTCAAAGAGCCTGAAAGGACAGGAAGAAACCAACATGGATGCTTTAAAAGAAGCCGGTGCCTGTGGTTTTACCGATGACGGAATCCCGCTTACGAATGCTGCTTTCTGCTATCAGGCAATGGAAAAAGCTGCTGCACTTGATGTCCCGATCAGTCTGCATGAAGAAGATCCTTCTTTCATCCGCAACAACGGGATCAGCCACGGTAAAGTATCCGATGCCCTTGGCATTTACGGTTCCCCTGCCATTGCAGAAGAATCCCTGGTTGCGAGAGACTGTCTTCTGGCACTCAAATCCGGTGCGGATGTCGTGATCCAGCACATCAGTTCCGGAACCTCTGTTGATCTGGTACGTACTTATAAAAAAATGGGCGCAAAGCTTCACGCCGAAGCCACACCGCATCATTTTACACTGACGGAAGATGCCGTTCTTAAGCACGGCACACTTGCGAAAATGAATCCGCCACTCCGTACCGAAAAAGATCGCCAGGCGATCATCCGGGGACTTGCAGATGGAACAATTGATCTGATTGCTACCGACCATGCTCCACACAGCAAAGAAGAAAAAGAGAAGCCAATCACCGAAGCACCAAGTGGAATCATTGGTCTGGAAACTTCTCTTGCGCTCGGTATCACAAACCTTGTAAGACCCGGACATTTATCCCTCCTCCAGCTTCTGGAAAAGATGACCATCAATCCGGCAAAGCTTTATCATCTTCCTTACGGACAGCTTACCGAAGGAAAAGCCGCAGACCTTGTAATTTTCGATGAAAATGAATGCTGGACTCCGACTGAGTATGCATCCCTTTCATCCAACTCACCATTTACCGGAACGCCTGTGTATGGCAAGGTGAAGTATACGATCTGCGGTGGAGAAATTGTATATCAGGATTAGCCAGCACTCATATTGCAAAATATGTCCTGGCCACCACGTTCGCTGACAAAGCGTCAATGACATGTGTTTAAACAGCATGTATAACAGGTACAAAAATCCCACGGACTTTGTATCCTCCTTTCAGAAACAGGATACAAAAATCCGTGGGATTTTCCCGTCTTCTTATTTATTTTCCAACATAAAGTATTTCATACTGGTTCCGCTTTCCGCGACATCCGCAAGGTTGATACAACTGTTTCCCATACGGTCGATCAGATGCAGGATATTGGTAAACGGAGCAGTAAGGCTCGCCTTACATTTTCCTTTATTGACACGCTCAATATGCGCTTTCCGCATCTTGATATCCAGATCCAAAAGCTTATCCTTCCGCTTCATCATCTTGCCTGGTTCGATACCATCATCTCCCTGCAGTGCCTTCAGAGAATCACAGAACATCTTATTCAGAACCTTCAGACTCTTCTGCAGCTCATCCATCGCTTCCGGTGTATATTTATACTTCCGGTCTGATCTTTCCAGCATACATTCTGCCATTTCCACACTTAAGGTTCCCATACGTTCCACATCGCTGAGCACACACATGAGGCTCGCCGTCTGCGCTGCCTGCTGCTCGGTCAATGAACCCGAAGAAAACAAAGCTGCAAGATATTCGGTAATACATTTTCCAAGGCGTTCAACCTGTTCTCCATTTTCTTTCAGACCGTCAATGGATTTCACTTCTTCATTTTTCACAAGCTCAATCGTTTTCTTCAGAATATCTCTTACCTGGTCACTCATACGGAAAATCTCTTTTGCCACAAGCTGCAGCGCTGCTGCCGGCTGACTGATGATATTTTCATCCAGATAAATCGGGCTGCCTGGATCTTCGACACCTTTTTTGCCATCCGGGAGCAGTGTCATGACAATCTTCACCATCAGTTTAATCAGGCATACCCAGATCAGTGTCATTGTAATGTTAAATACAGTATGTGCATTTGCAATCTGTCTGGAAATCACTTCAATCTCCGGGCCTTTCGGCGAAATGCTCTGGATCAGTACCGCAAATGGTTTTACGAACCAGATAAACAAAAAGCAGCCGGAAATATTAAAAATACAATGCGCCACAGCGGTTCTCTTCGCATCTTTTGACTGTCCGATACTGGCAAGGAGTGCTGTGATCGTTGTACCGATATTATCACCTAAAAGGATCGGGATCGCTCCTGCAAGCCCAAGTATACTCGTAACCCCGTCCGGTCCCGACTGGGAAGCGAAGTTCTGCAGTACCGCAATGGTCGCACTACTGCTCTGTACAACCAGCGTCATAAGTGTACCAACTGCCACACCAAGTACCGGAATATGTGCTACACGTCCGATCAGATCTGTGAATACCGGACTGGATGCCAGCGGTTTCATAACATCTCCCATTGTCTCAATTCCAAGGAACAGAAGACCAAATGCAAAGATTGTCTGACCAATGCTTTTTACCTTCTCTGATTTTGTCACAAATGAAATCAGGAAACCGATAAAAATAATAACATAAATATAATCACTGATCTTAAATGCAATGATCTGTGCTGTCATGGTTGTACCAATATTGGCACCAAAAATGATGGAAATCGCCTGTGGCAGATTCATCAGTCCCGCACTTACAAAACCGATTGCCATAACCGTTGTCGCACTACTGCTCTGCAATACTGCTGTTGTCAGCGCACCGGCGAGCACGCCAAGAAGCGGATTCTTTGTGAGAAGTGCCAGAATGCTCTTCATCTTATCGCCTGCTGCCTTCTGCAGACATTCACTCATCATGTTCATTCCATAGATAAATACTGCCAGACCGCCAAGCAGTCCGAAAATGATCTGAATTTTCTCGTTCATGTTAATTCCTCTCTCAATTTACCCTGTGTTTGTTAATATCTTTTAAACTTACTTTTTACAATGATGTCTTCCCTTTCAGCTCATTTTCCATTTTATCTGTGGTCTATGCAATTCCAATCAAATCTATGTTAAGTTTAGGTTAAATTTTCTTTCTTCTATCATTTTTTCTTTCCCATGATCATAGTTATGTAAAATCGCATTAAGAAAGATTGTGCCTCGGCACATTCTCACGCCGAACGCTGTCGCTTGCGACATTCTTCATCTTCGTGCGATTGCGCATCTCCGGCACGCAGTGCCTTTTGTTTCATGGGAAGTTCCTTCGGAATTTCCTATGAAATAAAAAGAGAGTTACCCTCTTACAAATCTTCAAATTTGCAAAAGAATAACTCTCCTGTTTTGCCCATAGATCTATGCCATTCCAAGCACACCATACCCCACTATTCCAAACACCGCCGCAAGTGTGATCACCTTCGGTACCGACCAGTTCCGCTTCAAGATCAGATAAAACATTACAATTCCGATCCCGCATCCAAACCAGTCAATCCGCGCATTCGGGAAATAATTTTCCTGCATCAGATTCAGGATCACCGCAAGAATCATCGCGATACAGATTGGCTTGATCACATCCAGCATACAGCTCATAATGTCATTCCCACGGAACTTTGCAAAACACACCGCCACACCAAGCGTCAGCGTATACGCAGGCATCAGCACACCCATAACAGCCGTAATTCCGCCAAGCACACCTGCCGTCTGCATCCCGGCAAAGGTTGCACAGTTGATTCCAAGTGGTCCCGGTGTCATTTCCGCAATGGCGATCAGGTTGGTCAGATCCTCCGCCGTCATCCACTGGTTCACTTTCATTTCCTGCATGATAACCGGGATCATCGACATCCCGCCAAAGCTGGTAAACCCAATTTTCATAAATGCCACAAACAGTCTGAGATAAATCATGCCATCTGTCCTCCCTTCGCCTTTTTCACCGCTCTTACCGAAAGTGCCAATATGATTCCAGCCACGATCATCAGCACATTACTGATGTCTGTGAAGACACACAGCACCAATGCCACTGCACAGATTGGAACTGCCATCTTCTTTCGGAATGCTTCCTTTCCAAGGGACAATGCCGCACTTCCCATGATCGGGACCACCGCGCAACGGATTCCCCGAAGGGCTGCATAGCACCAGACATTGCTTTTCAGAACCTTGTAAAATGCAGTCACAAACGACAGGATCAGCACCGCCGGACAGGTCATTCCTAGTACCGCACAGACTCCACCGAACCAGCCGCCTACATAATAACCGAACAGCATACTGATATTGGTGATCATAATTCCGGGAACTGACTTTCCAACCGCAACCATATCCAGCAGTTCTTCCTTCGTGATCAATTTCTTTTTATCGACAAACTCCTGCTCCATCTGCGCCAGAATGCTCCATCCTCCGCCAAATGTAAAGCAGCCTATCTTAAAGAAAAACGCAAACAGCATCAGTCCATTTTTTATTTTCTCTTTTTTCATCCGTTCATCCTCCTGCCCTTTACTTTATCATCTCTATTGACATTTGTGAAATATATGTTTTATTATTAAAAATATAGTTTTAACCTATGGAGGAGTTTTATGAACTGGAATCAGCTGCAATATGTCATCACCATTGCCGAAGAAAAAAGTATCACCAAAGCGGCTCAGAAGCTTTATATCTCACAGCCATCCCTTTCCTTAAGCATTCAGGCTCTGGAAAAGGAAACCGGAGTCCCTCTTTTTGAGAGGAGCCGTGGCGAGATGAAGCTTACCTATGCCGGCTCCCTCTTCTACGAATGGGCGGTTTCTACCCTGCATTCGCATACCCAGCTGGAGTGGAAGCTTGGCGATATTGCCTCCGGTTCACGAAAACTGATCCGTCTGGGTCTCAGTCCCCACCGGAGTGAGCGGCTTCTGGCTCCGGTTCTGGAACGCTTTTATTCCATGTATGAGAACTGTGATATCCAGATCATCGAGCAGCCAACTTATATCCTGCGGCAAATGCTGGAAGCAGATCAGCTGGATCTGATCCTGGATATCTCCAGCCCGGATACGATTAACTTTGAAAGCGAGCTGCTGGTGAAGGAAAGTTTTGTCCTGGCAATCCCGGATTCGCTGTGTCCATTTTCTGATCCGCCAGCGCACCTGTCTTCTTCTGCTACTCTGGTTTCAGACAGCCAGGCAGAATCTGTATCCGAGACCAGTAACCGGAATTTTTTCAGAAACATTGTGAAATCCAAAAAAGAGGAGGGCATTTCTGCCACTCCTCAGATTCATCTTCCTGCGCTATCTGCAGTTCCATTTATTCTGCTTTCAGAGGATCACGATCTCGGAAAGATCAGCCGCAAGATCTGCGAGACTGCCGCTTTCCATCCGAATATCCGCTGCATCTGCACCAGCAGTAATACTGCCTTTTCTCTTGCAAGACGAGGGATGGGGATTGCCTTTCTTCCTGAAATTTATGCACGGACTACTTCCTTTCCGGACATTCATTTCTTTACCCCGGATCACTTTCATGACACCAGGGACATCTGTGCCGTCTACCGGAAAAACATTTATCATCATGCACAGTTCCAGACGCTTCTTGCTCTCCTCCGCGAGATCGTCCCGGCGATCTACAGGGCAGCTTAGTCTGTCCTGATCCGTACCTTAATTCTCTTCTTTTCCACCCCTTACTCTACATTTTTCAGTGCCTTATCCATCGGCACATGTTTAATCCTTCGATATTCTAACATTGCCACAACTGCATAGGTTCCGATCCCGATCAGGAACATTTCCACATAGATCTTCGGATCGATCCAAAGTGCGATCCAGCCGGAAATACTGGTCAGCATCATTTCCCGGAACAGCACATTCATAACTGCTTTCTCAATCGGCAGGCTGAGAAGCAGACAGATGATCACCACGATCGTCGTCGACCAGATATAAAGCCTGCTGATCTCCCCATTGGTATATCCCAGGATCTTCGTCATGGAAATAGCCTGTGCATTTTTCTCAATAATGATCTTGGACAACAGATAGATCACAACCATATAAATACCGATTGCAAAAGCGTTGACCATCCCCATCATATTTCCCATAGATACATCCAGCTGTCTCGAAATCTTTGTCAGTGCTTCCAGATCAAGCACCGAACCGATGTATTTCCCGTCAATATCCTTGATCTTCGAATCGGAAAAATATCCACTGAAATAATCGTTTCCCAGATCAAAGGTATCATTCAACTGCTCCTGTGGCATAAATACACAGATTCCACCGCTGTATTTGTAGATTCCTTTAACCTTGAATGTATACTTTGTCTTTTCATATTTTTCTTTCAACGTGATCGAATCGCCCGGCTTCAACAGAAACTTCTCTGCATAGGCACTGGAAATATAGACACCGTCACTATCCTCCAGATCTGCATCGATATATTTACTGTCCGGTTTGATTCCATACAGGATCACTTCATCTGTCTTATATTTGCTTGGCAATGTTTCCAATGAGTAAGCACTGAACGCTTCCGCATCTTCATTTTCCGTCTTTGTTCCATAAGAGAACTGTAACAGCTCCAGCATACTGTCCAGTTTGTTTCCGCTCATCGCACTTACCGGAACCTCCAGCATATACTGGTATTTTGCAAGCATATTGCTCTGGATATCCTGCTGATAGTGCGAAAGTACTGACGGCAGCAAAAGTCCAAAGAACAAAAGCAGATTCGCAAATATGATTCCAATAAAAAGTACGACGTAATTGCTCATATTCTGGAAGATCACACGCAGCCGGAACCGATGGAAGATTCCAAGCTTCGGACTTAGCCGGACTGCTCTTTTCCGCCTGCTTCCAGAAAGATCTCTTCTCAGGAATTTCAGCGGTGAAAGCCTCAGCTTGTAGCGAAGGATTCCATAGTTGACTACCAGCATGATCAGCACCGGAACCACCGTTGTCATCCAGAAAGCATCTGCATTCCACACCGTCACATAGGTCGGCAGACTATAGCTTCCATAATACATCCCCGCACATACATTTTTCAGTGCTGTATAACCCAGAATATTTCCGATCACCGCACCGATCAGCGTAACGATCACCGGAAGTGCCATGTAATGTCCGATCAGTTCTTTTCTTGTATAACCGGAAGCCCGCAGAGTTCCGATCACGCCTGCTTCTTTCCGGATCGTATTGCTGATCGTAATTCCAAATACAAACGCAATGATAACAATGATCATATAGAGGAGCATTGTCATCATGGCACGGTCACTCCCCATATCATCACCGGTAAATGTAATTGCCTGGTTCAGATACTGTGGCACAAAAGACTCCAGAGTGACTTCTTCCCCTAGTGCTTCCATCAGATCTTCCGACATCTTTTTTTCCTGTTTTTCATTTTTCGGTGCTTTGTCATACACCCAGGAATAGCTGTACTGAAGCTTCTTCTGATCCAGGGATTCAAACTCTTCCGGCGTAACAATCGATACTCCAAATTTGACTGCATCAAACATACTGTCATTGTTGTTCTGAAACAGACAGCTATAATCAGAAAGTGCTACAAATCCAGTTACTTTCCATTCTTTTGAGCCACTTTTCAGTGTATCTCCAACAGAAATGCCGTTGTTATCCGCATACATACGGTCAATAGCCATCTCTCCGGATTTTTCAGGAAGCTTTCCTTCCATCAGGCACACCAGGTTGACCTCTTCCCGGTTTTTGAAAATACGCATGGTACTTCCATTGTCCAGGGCCTCTTCCAGATAAAAATTCTCATACAGCGTTACACCATTTTTCTCAATGTTCTCCCTCTGTGACTTCGTGATTTTCTTCTTTACCCGGAAATTTCCATCTTCGATTTTGTACTTTTCAAAGCCTTCATTATATGCTTTCAGCATACTTCCATCTGCAACCAGAAAACCAGATACAAATCCAATCGTTGCGATCATAAGAATCAGCACCACCAGATATTTTCCAATCTCACTTTTCAATTCCCGTGGAAGTCTTTTTCTTAAAGGACTCTTCATAACACGCGTCCTCCTTACCATTCCAGCTCACTTGCTGATAGCTTGTGTTCATTACAATAATTCTTACGGATCATACCGTCACGCAGCTTTACTACCCGGTCCGCCATATCCTTGATCGCATCATTATGTGTAACCATCACGATCGTATTTCCATATTTCTGGTTGACGGTCTCGATCAGCTTCAGGATTTCCTTAGAAGTATTATAATCCAGCGCACCTGTCGGTTCATCACAGAGCAGAATATCCGGATTTTTCACGATTGCACGCCCGATTGCTGTCCTCTGCTGCTGTCCTCCGGAAAGCTGGTTTGGCAGCTTGTTCTGATGCTCATAAATTCCCAGTGTGTGCATCAGCTCATCCACATCCAGCGGACGGTCACTCAAATAAGCACCAACCTCAATATTTTCCCTGAGTGTCAGGTTCGGGATTAGATTGTACATCTGGAAAATGTAACCCAAATGCTTTCTCCGGTACAATGACAGCTTCTTCTCTGTCATATCCTCCAGCTGTTCTCCGTCAATCGTAATACTTCCTTCATCTGCCCCGTCAATGCCGCCTATAATATTCAGAAGAGTCGATTTTCCGGAACCGGATGGTCCCAGAAGCACACAAAATTCTCCTCTTTCAATTTCCAGATCAAGTCCTTTCAGAACATTTACCCGGCTGTCGCCTGTTCCAAATGATTTTTTGATCCCTTTAATCTCTAAAAACATTCCTCTACTCCTTCCTTTGGTTACTCGCGTCGTAGTAATGTTATATTTCATACACTTATGTTAGTTTAAGCTTACTTTTTTGTCAATATTTTAATTGGTATTTTTTTCAAAAAGATATTGACAAATGGAAGGAAAATTTTTAAAATAATTATCTGTGTAATTTTATACCAAAATCTTTGTGGATTTTTCTGGATATCAAAATAGATGTCTACTTTTCGCCACATAACTTGTTGCAGACAGCGGCAGTTATGTGGCTTTTTATGTATCGGGCTTCTGCCCTTTTTTACAGATTTTGTACCTTATGCTTTATATTTATCAGGAGGAATGTTTATGAACCAGACTTACATGAAAGAAAAACCGATTCTGCCGCTTCTGCTTTCCATGGCTCTGCCAATGGTGATCTCAATGATGGTCAACTCTCTTTATAATATTGTTGACAGCTATTTCGTTGCACGGATCAGTGAAGAAGCAATGACTGCTCTGTCCTTAGTCTACCCGATCCAGAATTTTATCACCTCAGTCGGTGTCGGCTTTGGAATCGGGATCAATGCTGCCATTGCCTTTTTCCTTGGCGCCCAGGATCAGAAAAAAGCGGATGCAGCTGCCACACAGGGACTTTTTCTTTCTGTCATCCACGGTATCGTTCTTACCGTAGTCACAATTGCCGTAATGCCGCTATTTTTACAGATTTTCACAAAAGACGTGACCGTTATTCAGATGGGAAATGCCTACTCCCGGATCGCATTTGGATTTTCCATTGTAATCTCTCTTGAAATTACCTGGGAAAAAATTTTCCAGGCAGTCGGACGGATGCGCGTGTCCATGATCTGCATGATGAGCGGATGTATTTTCAATATCGTACTGGATCCACTTCTGATCTTCGGAATCGGACCGTTCCCGAAAATGGGAATTGAAGGGGCCGCACTTGCAACCGGTCTTGGTCAGATTGTCACACTGGTACTGTACCTTGCCTTTTATTTTATCAGACCTCTTCCGGTGAAGATTCATAGAAGCTGCCACGTAGACCGTGCCATGGCCGGACGGCTTTACGCAGTTGGAATCCCTGCCACTTTGAATATGGCACTTCCATCCCTGCTGATCACCGCACTGAATGGGATCCTTGCCGCCTACTCCCAGGTCTACGTGGTGGTGCTCGGAATCTATTACAAGCTTCAGACCTTCCTGTATCTTCCGGCAAACGGGATTATTCAGGGAATGCGTCCGCTGATCGGATACAACTACGGAGCCGGAGAAACAAAACGTGTCCATAAGCTGTTTGCCGATACCCTTTACCTGAGTCTTGGGATCATGCTCTTTGGCACAATCTTCTGCCAGCTTTTCCCGGATTCACTGATTGCACTGTTCAGTTCCAATCCGGAAACTATTCAGGCGGGAGGAATTGCACTTCGGATCATCAGCCTGGGATTTTTAGTTTCTTCCGTGTCCATCACCAGCTCCGGTGCGCTGGAGGGTCTTGGAAAAGGAAGACCTTCCCTTGTCATCTCACTGTGCAGATTTACTGTCATTATTATTCCGGCAGCCTTTATCTTAAGCCGCTTTTTGGGAGCTTCCGGCGTCTGGTATGCCTTTGGAATCACCGAATTTGCGACCGCAGTGATTGCTTATCTGACTTACCGACGGGCGACTGCGCAACACTAGGAGTAATCCTTGCAAAAGAAATTTAGCTGAATTTTCTGTACAATAAAAACCGTAAATCCGAAATTGCAGATAGGTACTTTCTTCCAGTACACACCTGCAAATCCTTCGGATTTACGGTTTTTTATTTTCTCTTTATCTTACTTTTCCAGCTTCGCTCTGCCTTTTTATTCGCAGACTATTCTGCTTCGCTGATAATATGTCTTGCAACATAAACACCACTTGCAGATGCATGGGACAGAGAATGTGTAACTCCACTTCCGTCACCGATCACATACAATCCCTTGTGGCAGCTTTCCAGATTCTTGTCAATCTCTACTTCCATGTTATAGAATTTTACTTCCACACCATAAAGAAGGGTATCATCATTTGCAGTACCCGGTGCTACTTTGTCAAGCGCATAGATCATCTCAATGATTCCATCCATGATTCGCTTTGGAAGAACCAGGCTCAGATCACCAGGCGTTGCTGATAAGGTTGGCGTTACCAGACCTTCTTCAATACGCTTTTCTGTACTTCTTCTTCCACGTACCAGATCACCAAAACGCTGTACGATCACACCGCCGCCAAGCATGTTGGAGAGTCTTGCGATACTTTCACCATATCCGTTACTGTCCTTAAATGGCTCAGAGAAATGCTTTGCAACCAGAAGGGCAAAGTTAGTGTTGTCCGTCTTTTTCTCATTTCCTTCATAGCTGTGTCCGTTTACCGTAATGATTCCGTTGGTATTTTCATTTACCACAATACCGTTCGGATTCATACAGAAGGTACGCACATTGTCCTCAAATTTTTCTGTACGGTATACGATCTTGCTCTCGTAAAGCTCATCTGTCAGGTGTGAGAAGATAACTGCCGGAAGCTCTACACGGACACCGATATCCACGCGGTTGGATTTGGTTGGGATTGCAAGTTCCTTACAGACCTTTTCCATCCACTTGCTTCCACTTCTTCCGACAGAAACGATACATTTCTCACATTCGTAAGAATTTTTTTCACATACGATACGGTATCCACCGTCGATGATCTCAATCGTCTCAACCGGTGTATCAAAGAAGAAGTCCATCTTATCCTTCATCTGATCGTAGAGATTCTGAAGAACGACGTAATTAATATCGGTTCCCAGATGACGTACAGACGCATCCAGAAGATTCAGTTTGTTCTGAAGACAGAGCTTTTTAAATTTTGTTCCGGCTGTGGAATACAGCTTTGTGCCTTCTCCACCATTTTCCATGTTGATCTCATCAACATATTTCATCAGTTCAACAGCCTGTTTTTTACCAATATATTCAAATAAGGTTCCGCCGAAATCATTGGTGATATTGTATTTTCCATCTGAAAATGCTCCGGCTCCACCAAATCCGCACATGATCGAGCAGCGTTTGCAGTTGATACAGCTCTTAACTTTTTCTCCGTCGATCGGACATTTTCTCTTTTCCAGCGGATAACCTTCTTCAAATACTGCAATCTTGCAGTCTGGTTTCTTTTTCATCAACTCATAAGCAGCAAAAATTCCGCCTGGTCCGGCACCGATAATAATTACATCATACTTCATCCGTGTATCTCTCCTTTTATTTGCATGATAAAATATAACTTTCACTCAATTGCCTGTGTCATAAATACAGCTTGCAATACAAACGCACTTCTATACTATGTCACATAATAAAACTGCCGCATATCTGTCTGTGTCCAGATGATTATGCACGGCAGTTGTTCTTCTTTTGCACAACCTTTCATATTTTAAGAGAAATCTTGCATTTCGTCAAGGTGTTTCTTTCTTTTTTTATATGAATTTTGCATGAATTTATTTTGTTTTTTTATATAGATTTTGTAATATTTTTCATTATCCAGTTTTTATATTTGCACTGTCAAAAATCTTTCTGTTTCTATATTGCTGTTTCTGCTACCTTTTTCGTTTTCTGGCGGATTTACAGCTTCACGATGGTCGGCTCATGTTCCATTGCCGGAATAATCTTCTCCACCAGATCTTTTGTCCGAAGTCTGAGACTTGATGTATTGATACACGGATGACATCCGATATATTCTCCTGTAAGCACATCTTCATCGATCAGAAGCCGTACCATCCTGTCCTTATCATTCATAAGACCAAGCACACTTAAAGATCCAGGCGTAATGTCCAGATATTTTTCCATATACTCTGCTTTTGCAAAAGAGAGTCTGGACGAACCGATCTGCGCTGACAAATTCTTTGTCTTAAACACCTTATCCCCCGGAAGCATCAGTAAATAAAACTGTGTCTCCTGCCGATTGCATAAAAGCAGATTCTTGCAGATCGTCGCCTCCAGTGTCCGGTCAATTTCCTCGCATGCCTCCATTGTCATTGCGGCTTCATGGTCGATTCTCTGATATACGACTCCAAGCGAATCAAGGAAGTCATATACGCGGATTTCCTTGTTCAGTCTGCCTTGTGTGTCTGTTGGTCTTCCGTTTACTAATTCCATGTAGTTCTCCTCCGTCCTAGATTGTATTCTTTTTAAACATTTCATTCTCTGCATACTTGTATAGCAAATGTTCATCGCGGTGTAAGATTTTTCCAAACAGCTCTATCTCTCCATCAGAATATTCTTCTCGTTCTGTCCATTTATAATCAGGTAATTCACATCTTGCTAAATCAAATCCGCTTTCTGTTGGGTGCTCAAAATTAACTATAATTTTTTTCATTCCATCTTTTTCAATAATTTGAGAATGAACAATTTCTGTTTCATCTGCTAGTATCATGTATGGATGCATCATAACATTCCACCTCGTTCCAACCTGAATCTCCTTCTCCTCCAACAAGCTAATTATATCATAAGTCCTCTTATATCAAATATTTTTCTATCAGATTCTCTATTATCTTTGAATTCAATACATTTTGTTCTGTCTCAAAAGTTATAATCAACCGATCGCCTGGATATATATGATTTATTTGATACAATTCCATTTTTCGCACAGCTGCTCTTGCATAATCCTGTTTATCCATCATTCCTTCATGTTCCCAGTATATTTCTTGATAAGTCTTTTTTGATAAAAATGTAAAATCTGGATACACTGTACCGTATCCTTTCAGATAAAGTGGTTTTTCATATTTGTAAAGGATATTCTTTCTATAAAAATAATCTGCTAGTATCTTCTCTGATTTTGATCTGACACGTTCTCCCTTCTCGGTAAGGATTAATGGTATTCCCTCTTTGAACTCTTTTCCCTGATATTCTGCCTCATACCATTTTGTAAGTAATTGATCCCATGTTGGTTCTATCGGAGTTACCAGTAATTGTCTCGCTTTATTCATAGATGTATAAATTTTTTCAATTTCATCATCCGAATAATTTTTTGTTATTTTCTTTATTTGTTTAAGCCTTGTTTCCCCTTTTTTTATCACCGCTTCATTATAACCTTTTTGTGCCAGACGTCTCGGCAACTCTTTTTCATCTCTTGGAATGTAAATTCCTTTGCTGTCATTTATGCATTGATAATAACGCGGCTTATTTTGATCTATCGAAATTCTAAGGTGTCCTTCTGGTTCTGTACTTAAGTTAGTTTTAGCTTGCATAACGATTTTCTCCAAATGTTCTTGCTCTTGGATAAGCATATTTTTTAATTTATACATAGACTGTCCCCCTTTATTTGAAATTGTTTTTTATCTATCGTTTTATTTCTTTTTGATTTATTTTCGTGTTTTTAATTTTCCAGTCAAGCTATTTCCAGAATTTTCTTGATCTATTTTCTAATTTTTGAATCCCAGTCAAGCTATTTTCGGTTTTCCCTTGATTCATTTTCAAGTTTTTAAAGTTACAGTCAATCTTTTTCTATAAACTTCTTGATTTGATTTTAACTTATTGAATTTACAATCAATTTATTTCACCAATTACATTGACCTAATATTTAACCATTTGTTATATGATCAACGTTTCCTGTCGCTTCCATTGATTTACTTTAGATATTTGTGGATTACAATCAATTTTCTTCTTAAACTTTCTTGATTTGTTTTAGCTTGTAATAATTTGCAATCAATTTACTCTTTGCAAAAATGATTTGATAAAAGATTTTTTGATTTGGTCGATTCAGTGTATCATATATATTCTGAAAAGAACAGCAAAATTTTCATTTTAATCATAATTTAATATTTCTAATCTATAACTAGATAAAATAAGAGAGCGTGTGAAAAAACGAAAGGTTTTTTCACACGCCCTCTTATTATTTATTTCTTGCTATACGCAATATGCTTATTTCGCATTCTTCTGTGCGATTGCAGCCTGAGCAGCAGCCAGACGAGCGATCGGTACACGGAATGGTGAGCAAGATACATAATCAAGACCAATGCTGTTGCAGAATTCTACAGAGCTTGGATCTCCACCATGTTCTCCACAGATACCAACGTGAAGTGACGGATTAACCGGTTTTCCAAGATCGATAGCCATCTTCATAAGCTTACCAACACCAGTCTGGTCAAGTTTAGCAAATGGATCGTTCTCGAAGATCTTAGCGTCATAGTAAGCATCAAGGAACTTACCAGCATCATCACGTGAGAATCCGTATGTCATCTGTGTAAGGTCGTTTGTACCGAAGCAGAAGAAGTCAGCTTCTTTTGCGATGTCATCAGCTGTAAGAGCAGCTCTAGGAATCTCGATCATTGTACCAACTTCGTACTCAAGGTCACTTCCTGCAGCAGCGATTTCAGCGTCAGCTGTTTCTACTACAAACTTCTTAACATATTTAAGCTCTTTGATATCGCCAACCAGCGGGATCATGATTTCCGGTTTAACATTCCAATCCGGATGAGCTTTCTTAACATTGATAGCAGCACGGATAACTGCGCTTGTCTGCATCTTAGCGATTTCCGGATAAGTTACAGCAAGACGGCATCCACGATGTCCCATCATTGGGTTGAATTCGTGCAGAGAGCTGATGATTGCTTTGATCTGGTCAACAGATTTGCCCTGAGCATCAGCAAGTTTCTTAATATCTTCTTCTTCTGTTGGAACGAATTCATGAAGCGGTGGATCAAGGAAACGGATAGTAACCGGATTTCCTTCCAGTGCTTCGTAAAGTTTTTCGAAGTCTCCCTGCTGTTCCGGAAGGATCTTAGCAAGTGCAGCTTCTCTTTCTTCTACTGTTTCAGAGCAGATCATTTCACGGAACGCATCAATTCTGTTGCCTTCGAAGAACATATGCTCTGTACGGCAAAGTCCGATACCTTCAGCACCAAGTTCACGTGCTTTCTTAGCATCAGATGGTGTATCTGCATTTGTACGAACTTTCATAGTTCTGTACTTGTCAGCCCATCCCATGATTCTTCCGAATTCACCTGCGATTGTAGCATCTACAGTCGGGATGATTCCGTCATAGATATTACCTGTTGATCCATCAAGAGAGATTGCATCTCCTTCATGGAATTCTTTTCCACCAAGTGTGAATTTCTTGTTTTCTTCATCCATGTTGATGTCACCACAACCAGATACACAGCATGTTCCCATACCACGTGCAACAACGGCTGCGTGTGATGTCATACCACCACGAACTGTCAGGATACCCTGAGCAGACTTCATACCTGTGATATCTTCCGGTGATGTCTCAAGACGTACAAGAACGACTTTTTCGCCTCTTGCAGCCCATGCTACAGCATCATCAGCTGTAAAGACGATCTTACCGCAAGCAGCTCCTGGAGATGCTCCAAGTGCTTTAGCCATCGGTACAGCGACTTTCAGAGCGGCTGCATCGAACTGTGGATGAAGCAGTGTATCAAGGTTACGAGGATCGATCATAGCAACTGCTTCTTCTTCGGTTCTCATTCCTTCATCAACGAGATCGCAAGCGATCTTAAGAGCAGCCTGAGCTGTTCTCTTACCATTACGTGTCTGAAGCATGTACAGTTTACCATGTTCTACAGTAAACTCCATATCCTGCATATCTCTGTAATGTGTTTCCAGAGTCTTGCATACTTCTTTGAACTGTTTGAATGCTTCTGGGAATTTCTGTTCCATTTCTGAAATGTGCATTGGTGTACGAACACCTGCAACTACGTCTTCTCCCTGAGCATTTGTAAGGAATTCTCCGAACAGTCCGTTATTTCCTGTAGCCGGGTCACGTGTAAATGCAACACCTGTACCACAGTCATCACCCATGTTACCAAATGCCATCATCTGTACGTTAACAGCGGTTCCCCATGAATACGGGATATCGTTGTCACGACGGTATACATTTGCTCTCGGGTTGTCCCATGAACGGAATACAGCTTTGATAGCCCCCATTAACTGTTCCTTTGGATCTGTCGGGAATTCAGCACCGATTTTTTCTTTATATTCTGCCTTGAACTGGTTAGCTAATTCGTGAAGATCTTCTGCTGTAAGTTCAACGTCCTGTTTAACGCCTCTTTCAGCTTTCATCTTGTCGATCAGTTCTTCGAAGTATTTTTTACCTACTTCCATAACTACATCTGAGTACATCTGAATAAATCTTCTGTAGCAGTCCCAAGCCCAACGTGGGTTGCCTGATTTTTCAGCCAGTACGTTGACAACGTCTTCATTAAGACCAAGGTTCAGGATTGTATCCATCATACCAGGCATAGATGCTCTTGCACCAGAACGAACGGAAACAAGAAGTGGATTCTCTTTATCACCGAATTTCTTTCCTGTGATTCCTTCCATCTTTGTAATAGCTTCCATGATCTGAGCCATGATTTCTTCATTGATCTGTCTTCCGTCCTCATAATACTGAGTACAAGCTTCTGTTGTGATTGTGAAGCCCTGTGGTACTGGAAGACCTAAGTTTGTCATTTCAGCAAGGTTAGCGCCTTTTCCACCAAGCAGGTTTCTCATATCGGCATTACCTTCTGTAAACATGTAAACCCATTTTGTTGCCATTTTACAATTCCTCCTCGTTATTGGTAATTGATATATATAAAACTTGAAAATCACAGTCAGACTGGTAACTGTCTGCTCTTTTCATATCTTATATCGCCCTTAAAAACGGATTTTACCGCACTAATATTGTAAATGTTTTAACTGTGATAGTCAACCCTTATGTACTTTTTTTCGTACAAAAAAGTGAATTTATAGAAGAGTTCGATTTCTTCAAGTGATTTCTTCTATAATGAAAATCTCCGTAATTAAATTTCTTTTATATACTAAAAATTTTGTTATTATCAGAAAAAAACTCAGGCAAAACCGGACTGTATCCTTTGTTTTGCCTGAGTTCTTTTCATCTCTTACATATTCAGAAGGAATGCTCTGTATCCCTTTACTGCTTCATACACATCAGCTTTGCTGCTGACTTCATAAGGTGCATGCATGGAAAGTACAGCAACACCGCTGTCGATCACTTCCATACCATAATTTGCCATAATATATGCGATGGTTCCGCCGCCGCCTACATCGACTTTACCAAGTTCTGCGAACTGGTAAGTAACACCTGCATCATCCATCACCTTGCGCAGTCTTGCAAGATATTCTGCATTTGCATCATTGGATCCGCTCTTTCCGCGGCTTCCTGTAAACTTATTGAATGCAAGTCCCTTTGTAAAGAAAGCGGCACTTCTCTTTTCAAATGCTTCTGCAAACATCGGATCATAAGCAGCACTTACGTCAGAAGAAAGCATTCTTGAATTAGCAAGTGCACGGCGTACCTTCAGTTCAGATTCACCTTCTGTAAGTGCAACAAGCTCTGCAACTGTATTTTCAAAGAAACGAGAATGCATTCCGGTTGCTCCGACACTTCCGATCTCTTCTTTATCTACTAACAGACAACATCCTGTACGCTTTGCATTTTCCACATCCAGCATAGCGAACAGAGAAGTAAATGCGCAGACTCTGTCATCCTGTCCATAAGAAAGGATCATGCTGCGGTCAAATCCACAGTCTCTTGCCTTTCCAGCCGGAACAATTTCCAGTTCAGCCGATGCAAAATCTTCTTCTTCGATTCCATAGTTCTCTTTTAAAATATGAAGTACGTTAGCCTTGATCGTTTCTTTTTCTTCTTCATCAAGTCCCTCCTCTTTATCAAGCGGACTGTTACCGATCAAAAGATCCAACTTCTCGCCTTCGATCACTTCACTTGCTTTCTTGGACATCTGGTTTGCTGCAAGATGTACCAGAAGGTCTGTGATAACAAATACCGGATCAGATTCTTTTTCCCCGATGCTGATCTCTTCTACGCTTCCGTCCTTCTTGGCAACAACGCCATGAAGTGCCATCGGTCCTGTTACCCACTGATATTTCTTGATTCCACCATAGTAGTGTGTATCCAGGTAAGCCATTCCTTCATTTTCATATAATGGGTTCTGCTTTACATCGATACGCGGTGAATCAATATGTGCACCAAGAATATTCATACCATTTGAAATTGGTTCTTCTCCAATGCGGAACATAGCAAGCATTTTTTCCATGCATACTGCGTAGACCTTATCTCCTGCTTTCAGGCTCTTTCCTTCTTTCAGAACCTCTTTCACATCCTGGTATCCTGCTTCTTTTGCCATCTTAACTGCAAGCTTTACACACTCACGCTCTGTCTTTCCGGCGTCCAGGCAGGCTTTATACTTTTCATTGATTTCATGAAGTTCTTTTTTGGCTGCTTCGTCGTAAGAACTCCAGAGATTCTTCTTTTCTTCCATTTCTATACCTCTCTTCATTTCAGTTTGGATTTCTCCCACAATACTTTCAGTATAAGCTTCTCCCGATAAGAAGTCAATTATTACCCTCTTAACTTTTCACTCTTAACTTTGCAAGCATTTCCATCATGGTTTCCTTCTGAACCGGATGGCGTTTATACGGCGCAATCTCGCACAGTGGTGCAAGGACAAATTCCCGGTTCTGCATATCAATGTGCGGAACGCACAAATCGTCCTCTTCAATGATCTGGTCCTCATAGAAAATGATATCCAGATCCAGCGTTCTCGGTCCCCATCTGCGGATCCGCTTTCTTCCGGCTTCCTGCTCGATCCGGTGCAGAAGATCCAGAAGTTCATGCGGAGTAAGTAAAGTTTCCAGCTTTAATGCCCCATTCAGGAATTCATCCTGATCTGTCACACCATACGGCTCGGTTCCGATCAGTTCTGATACTTTCAACACTCTGCAAAGCGGATCCTTTTTCAGGTTCTCTACTGCATCTTCAATATACTTTTTCTTGTCTCCCATATTAGATCCCAGTGCGATAAACGCTTCATGCCAGCCGCGTTCAATCTTCACGGAAACACTTTCCAACGGAAGTCCTACCGGTGCCCACGGCTTCTTAACCTCGATCATCACCTTCCTGACCTTCTCATCGAACAGGAGAATCTCTTCTGCAAGATGTTCTGCCACCGCCTCGATCAGCTGGTAGTTTTTCTCTTCCATCTTCTCTTTGATCAGATGTGAAATGGTTCCGTAATTCACAGAGGCTTCCAGATCATCTGCTTTTCCTGCCTTTCGCGTATCTACATATAAAATGCAGGACACTACAAACTTCTGTCCCAGCCGGTTCTCCTCCGGATAGACTCCATGGTTTGCAAATATTTCCAGATTGTCAATTTTTATCTGATCCATCTTTTTCTCCCATCTATGCTCTTGCCAGAATCGCTTCTGTCATCTTAATTGCTCTGCGGCTCTTTTCCGCATCATGCACACGCACAAATCCATAATGGTTCTGCACTGCCATCACAGTCGTAACGAGGGTTCCTTCTTCCCGCTCTGTCACCGGGAGATCCAGTGTCAGACCGATCATGGATTTTCTGGAAGTTCCAAGAAGCATTGGGTATCCCAGTCCGTTAAACAGATCCAGATGCTTCATCACATCCAAGTTCATCTCATAGGTCTTTCCAAATCCAACGCCCGGATCTAGCATGATCCTGTCATCTTCAATTCCTGCTGCTTTCGCCGTATCCACACATTTCTGTAGCTCCGCATACATATCCTCCAGAAAATCCCTGTATACTGCCTCATTTTTATTATGCATCAGACAACATGCCACATCATATTTTTTCACAAGGTCTGCCATCTTTTCATCATACTGGAATCCCCAGATATCATTGACCAGATCCGCCCCTGCCTGAAGCGCTGCCTCTGCCACATCACTCTTATATGTGTCAATCGACACCGGCACATCAAAATTCTTTTTGACAGCCTCGATCACCGGTGCTGTTCTTGTAATCTCTTCCTCCGATGTAATCTGCTGATGCCCCGGTCTTGTGGACTCTCCACCGATATCCAGGATGTCCGTTCCACCTTCTAAAAGCTCTTCTGCATGGCGCATTGCCGCATCATAACCATTCCATTTTCCACCATCTGAAAAAGAATCCGGTGTCACATTCAGGATTCCCATAATATAAGTATGTTTTGCTGTATCAAATTCTTTCTTTCCTATTCTCATTTTGGTTCCTCATTTTCTACCAGATGATCTTCTGGTTCTTTTTCTCACTGCTCCAATTGCATTCTTTTTCAGCCGGACAGGTATAGCATGCGCGGGAAATCTTATCCGCATCATAGAGAATTTCAGCAAACTGCTTCTTTCCATCTTCCTCTGCTGACTCTTCTGCTTTTCCTCTGTGGCTTAAAATTGCAAAAAGAATCCTGTCAGACTCCGCCTGTGTAAATCCAGTCTCTTCCAGAATCCTTTTTGCAATCTCAGCACTTGCAATCTCATGGGAAATCCCTGCTTTATACTGTTTCCATTTCCCAATATCATGAAGAAGTGCTGCTGCGTAAATTTCTTCTTTCTCAATCTCATATCCACGTTCCATAGAAAAAAGGTACATCAGACGTGCCACATCCAGAAAATGAATCATGTCATGGTGGCAGAATTTTCTTTCTTTTTCCGCCTCTTTATTTTCTGCAAGTCCTTCTTTAAAAAGAGGATGCTCATAGATCTTCCAGACTCTCTGCATCCGCTTCTGTTCTTCCATTTTTCTTTCTAATTCCATGGCCCTAACAACCTATCATACGGAAAAACATGTTCTGCAGTCTTTCGTCATCCTCAAACGCACCTCTTGTAACAACACTGACGGTCTTACTTCCCGGCTTCTTGATTCCGCGCATGGTCATACACATATGCTCTGCCTCGGCAAGCACCATCACACCCTTCGGATGAAGATTCTCCATCAATGCGTCTGCAATCTGCGCTGTCATCTGTTCCTGAAGCTGCAGTCTTCTTGTAAATACTTCCACGGTACGCGCAAGCTTGCTCAGTCCCACAACCTTTCCATCCGGAATATAGGCAATATGAACTTTTCCGTAAAAGGGCAGCATATGATGCTCGCACATGGAATAGAATGTAATATCTTTTTCCACAACCATTTCATTATTTTCTGCTGTAAATGTCTTTTTCAGGTGTTCCGCTGCATCCTCATTCATTCCGCCACAGATTTCTTCATACATTCTTGCAATTCGGTCCGGTGTTTCAACCAGTCCTTCTCTGTCAGGATCTTCACCGATTCCTTCCAGCAAAAGCCGGATTGCCTGTTCTACTTTTTTATGATCTACCATAATGTTCTCTCTTTCTTCTCTCAGTCTATTTCCTTTTCCTGCAAATCCGAATCACATCCCCCAAATAAGACAGGGAACCAAAACTCAGAACCACATCATCCCTTTTACAGTCTGCTTTTGCTGCTGTAAGTGCCTCCCGGATTCCTTCTGCCGGTTCTGCCTGTACTCCATTTTCTTCCAATACTTTGCACAGTTCTTCTTTCGCCAGACTCCGCTCCCGATTCGGGAGATCGATCGTATACACTTTCGTAAGATACGGTGTCATGATCTCTGCCATTTTCCGGTACTCTTTATCTTTAAAAACACCCATCACTCCGATGA
Source organism: uncultured Bariatricus sp. (assembly GCA_934320645.1). Lineage (GTDB taxonomy): Bacteria > Bacillota > Clostridia > Lachnospirales > Lachnospiraceae > Allocoprococcus. Next base: position 24,930 of record CAKRFP010000013.1, on the reverse strand, counting down.
TCCGTCTTCCTGCAAGATAGGTTCTCACATTTTCTGCAAGCCTAAGCGCTGCATCCTGATTGTGTGCGCCATCTGCGATCATCAACGGTTCTCTTTCAAGAACCTGGAATCTTCCTTGCCAGATTACTTTTGCAAATCCTGCTCTTACCGCATCCTCCGGAATAACTGCTCCATTTTCATTCAGGGCTTTCACAGCCTCCAATACCGTCACTGCATTGTCGATCTGATATCTTCCGATCAAATTCAGATGAACGTCCTTATACTCCTCATAAGAAAAGATCTGACCATCCATCGATTCTTTTTTCACTGTTGCCTTTTCCGGATACGCAATCCGGATTTGACAGCCATATTCTTCTGCCTTTTCCTGTAAAATTCGGATCACAGACGGCTTCTGCGGCGCTGTCACCACTGCCTGGCAGGATGGCTTTATGATCCCTGCTTTATTTTCCGCAATCTCTTCCAGTGTATTTCCAAGCACACCAATATGATCCATACTGATCGATGCAAACACGCTCAAAACCGTTGTATCGATCACATTCGTTGCATCCAGAAGTCCTCCCATTCCGGCTTCCAGCACAACATAGTCACATCTTTTCTTCTTAAAATAAAGAAATGCGATCGCTGTCTCCATCTCAAAAACGGTCACAGTAAGATCTGTTTTTTCTTCTACTTTTTCCGCTGCCTCTTTCACCTGAGATACAAAAGGGGCGAGCTCGTCCTCCGCCATCCATTGGCCATCAACCTGAAATCGTTCCATATATCCCATCACGGTCGGAGAACAGTATCTTCCGGTCCGGTATCCTGCCTGCTGCAGGATACCGGAGATTCCGGCGAGAATCGATCCTTTTCCATTAGTCCCGGCTATATGTATAAATTTCAAATCTTTCTGCGGATTCCCAAGCTCACCCAATAAGCTCTTTATACTATCTAAGCCAAGTACACTTCCGTATTTCGATACATGATCCAAATATACCCTTGCTTCTTCGTATAACATGATTTAATTTTCCTTTTTGTACTTTTCAGCATATGCTGATATCTGAATATTTTATCATATTCCTTTACTGCTGTACAGTTCTATTTCTTTTTCTTTGGTACAACGTGGATCGCTCCACCCTCTGCTTCTTCCAGGGCTTCTCCGATTCCTTCGTTATACGTCGGATGTGCACGCATTCCCTTTAAAAGCTGTGCAACCGTCATTTTATTTGCGATCGCAGTTACAAATTCACCGATCATGTCTGTGGCTCTTGCACACATCATCTGTGCTCCGAGAATCACATCTGTCTCTTCATCTGCCACGATCTTGATAAATCCTCTTTCTTCTTTTGTAATAAGAGATTTACCATTGGCACTCATGATAAATTTGCCAGTCTTTACTTTGATTCCCTGTTCTTTGGCCGCATCTTCTGTAATACCTGCTGATGCGATTTCCGGATCTGTATAAACACATCCCGGAACCACATCCAGATTCACAGAAGGTTCTTTTCCCGCCAGCTGTTCTGCAACAACGATTCCCTGTGCACTTGCTGCATGGGCAAGCTGTGCGCCAAAGATCAGATCACCGATCGCATAGACTCCCGGAATACTGCTTTCGAATTTATCATTTACAAGAACACGTCCTCTTTCCATATCCGGAGTAGCACCTTCTGCAAATAATCCGTCGGTATTCGGGCATCTTCCAACTGCACACAGAACATATTCTGCCTCTACAGTCTGTTCTTTTTCTTTCTCAATGAAGGTACATACACAGGTATCCCCTTCCATATGCACGCCCTGTACTGCGGCTGATGTATGGCTTTCTACGCCACGTTTCTTCAGAATCAGTTTCAGGTTTTGCGCAATCTCTTTATCCATATTTGGAACCAGACGAGGCATTGCTTCCAGAATGGTAACTTTAGATCCAAGTGCGGAATATACGGTTGCAAATTCTACACTGATCACGCCACCACCGATGATAACAAGACTCTTTGGAACTTCTCTCATCTTGAAGAGTTCATCACTTGTCAGAACCCTTGGAAGATCCATTCCCCGAATTGGAAGAACAAGTGGTTTGGAACCAGAAGCCAGAATGACATTCTCTGCTTCGATAATCTGTTCCTCATCCCCTGTAATCTTCACTTTTTTTCCCTCAAAAAGTGTGCCTTTTCCGTAATATCTTGTTACACCATTTGCCTGCAGAAGCTGTTCGACACCCTGTACGAGCTGTCCGGTTGTCTGCTCTTTGTATTCCAAAATTTTTTCAAAATCATAAGTTACATCTGATGCTGAAATTCCAAAGCGGTCTGCTTCTTTGATTTCACGATATAATGTCGATGCATGAATCATCGCTTTTGCCGGAATACATCCTCTGTTCAGGCATGTTCCTCCGACTTCTCTTTCTTCAATCACTGCGGTCTTCATTCCAAGCTTCGCAGATTTGATTGCTGCCACGTATCCCCCCGGACCGGCACCAATTACTACTACATCAAACTTCTCGCTCATTTTATTTCATCCTCCTACAGTTCCTCGCCCTGAATCCATTCGATAATATCCTTCATCATCTCTTCTTCCTGCGGATTATCTGACCAGAAAAGCCCCAATTCTATACAGATACTTTCTTTTCTGTATTTCAACCCTTTCAGATACTTTGGAATCGCCTGTATGAAGTCCGGATTCAGCGCATCCGACCAAACCACGATATCTTTAATCTTCCCTGATTCAACTGCCAACTGTAAATTGATACCACCCCAGCTGAAACGGTGTGAAAGTTCATACTGAAAATCTATTTTTCTTCCATATAACCAGTTCCATGACGTGAAAAACTGTTCTCTTTCTTCAATCGCTTTCTGGTCGAGATCCTCTGTTTTTTTATCATGAACCTTCAATCCATACACATTTTCAAATGACTGCTTAAGTGCCACTTTCAGTTCTTCCATTGTAAGTTCCGGAAGATAGTCTCTCAAATTCGTCACTCTGGATTTTACGGAATCAACCCCCTTTGATTTCAGTTTATCCTTTGATACAGTCAGATATCTGGATAAGGTTTCCATATTCACGTCTACCATGATTGTGCCATGGTGATAGCAATGCTTTTCCTGCTCATAAAACGCATTTCCTGAAAATTTCTTTCCATCGATCAGGATATCGTTACGCCCGGATTTTTCTGCTTTTAATCCAAGGATCTCCATCGCTCCTATGATTACCTGAAGCTGCCGGTCCAGATTATATTCCTCTTTATTGATCAGAAATGTGAAATTCATATTTCCGAGATCATGATATACGGCTCCGCCTCCTGACAGACGTCTTGCAAGATGACCTCCTTCTTCTTCCAGCTTTGTTGTTCTACATTCTTTCCAAGCATTTTGATTCCGTCCGATAACAACTGTATTCTGATTCTGCCACAGATAAAGAATACATTCTTTATCCTCGCAGTGGAGGAGCAAATACTCCTCCACTGCAAGATTTCTATATGGACTGAACTGATTGCTTTCAATATAAGTAATCTTTTCAATCATAGTTTTTCCCTCTCTTTAAGCTATAACTTATTAGTCCTGCCATTCGTATCGCAGATATGGATGTCTTGCTGCTCCAACCTCATCCATTCTTGTAACCGGTGTTGTAACAGGAGCCTGACGAAGCTGTTCGGCATCTGTTTCTGCGATTTCATACAGTTTGCGTAATACTTCTACTGCTTCATCCAGCGTTTCTTTGGACTCTGTCTCTGTCGGCTCTACCATCAGTGCTTCCTCAACGATCAGCGGGAAGTACATTGTCGGTGGATGGATACCGTTATCAAGAAGTCCTTTTGCAATATCCATTGCAGAAATTCCTGTTTTCTTTTTCAGATCTGCAAGACTCATTACGAATTCATGCATACATACCTCGTCATACGCCATTGTATAAAGATCTTTCAGTTTGTTCATCATGTAATTTGCATTCAGAACTGCATTCTGGCTCGCTTCCGGAATACCTTCGCGTCCCAGTGTCTTCACATAGGTAAGTGCTTTTACGATGACTGTAAAGTTTCCATAGAAGCTCTTCATCTCACCGATGTTCTGTGGTTCTTTTACAAATTTCAGTTCTTCTTCCCCATCTACTACATAAGATGGAAGGAACGGAACCAGCATGCTCTTGCATCCAACAGGTCCGCTTCCAGGACCACCGCCACCGTGCGGAGTTGAGAAGGTTTTGTGAAGATTCAGATGGATCACATCAAATCCCATATCTCCAGGGCGAACAGTTCCCATAACTGCATTTAAGTTTGCTCCGTCATAGTAGCAAAGTCCGCCACAGTTATGAACGATCTCCGTGATCTTCAGAATATTCTTATCAAAAAGTCCTACCGTATTTGGATTGGTAAGCATAAGTCCTGCTGTATCCTCTCCGCATACTTCCTGTAATTTTTCAAGATCAACACCACCATCCGGTGCAGATTCAATGCTGACTACCTGAAATCCTGCCATTGCCGCACTTGCCGGGTTGGTTCCATGTGCAGAGTCCGGAACGATAATTTTCTTTCTCTTTTCGTCTCCACGGCTCTTATGATATGCTTTGATCAGAAGAAGTCCTGTAAATTCTCCGTGAGCACCGGCTGCCGGCTGGAATGTCATTCGATCCATACCTGTGATCTCGCAGAGAAGATTTTCAGATTCTTTGATGACTTCCAGGCATCCCTGTACCGTATGTGCCGGCTGCAGTGGATGGATCTCTGTGAATCCCGGAAGTGCTGCCATATCTTCATTGATCTTCGGATTGTATTTCATTGTACAAGATCCGAGTGGATAGAAACCATCATTCACACCATGTGATTTCTTTGCAAGCTCTGTATAATGTCTGCTCAGTTCAATCTCAGAAAGCTCCGGCAGATGAAGTTTTTTCTCTCTTTTATCTTTTTCCTGTGGAAGTGTTACTTCTACATCGCATTCTGGCAGTAAATCGCAACCTCTTCCAGGTCTGCTTTTTTCAAATATTAACATTACTGCACCTCCTTCAGAATCTGAACAACTGCGTCCATCTCTTCTTTGGTATTCACTTCTGTACAGCACCACAGAATTCTGTGCTCATCAAGCGGAAATCCTCCAAGGATTCCTTTTTCCTCAAGTGCTGCAAGTCCTTTCGCGGCCGGAACATTGGATACAGTTACGAATTCATGGAAAAATTCTCCTTTGTTCTCGGTCTGGTATTCAACTTTTGCAAGTTCTGCTGAAAGATAATGTGCTTTTGAGGTTGAAAGTGTTGCTGCTTTCTTAATCCCTTCATTGCCCATTGTTGCCAGATAAACGCCTACTGCAAGTGCGCAGAGTGCCTGGTTTGAGCAGATATTGCTGGATGCTTTTTCACGACGGATATGCTGTTCTCTTGCCTGAAGAGTAAGTACATAACCTTTCTTTCCATTGTGGTCTTCTGTCTGTCCAACGATACGTCCAGGAAGATTTCTCATCATCTTCTGTGTTGCAGCCATAAATCCAAGATATGGTCCGCCGAATGCGATAGAAAGTCCAAGTGGCTGCCCTTCGCCAACTGCCACATCAGCTCCATATTCTGCCGGTGTCTTTACTACACCGAGAGAAATCGGATTGACATTCATCACATATTTTGCCCCTGCTCCATGTGTGATCTCACCAATCTTGGCTGCTTCTTCCAGATTACCGTAGTAGTTCGGATGCTGGATCAGTACACATGCTGTCTGTGCATCTACATGTTCCTTCAGATATTCAATATCTGTAAGTCCGTCTTTTTCCGGAATTACTTCTACTTCCATTTCATTTCCGAAGCAGTATGTTTTGATCGTCTCAAGAACATATGGATTCACGGTAGCTGAAACAAGTGCTTTGCTGCGTTTTCTGTCACGGCACATTGCCACACCTTCTGCGGATGCTTCTGCACCATCATATACGCAGGCATTGGAAATGTCCATTCCTGTCAGATCACAGATCATGGTCTGATATTCAAAGATCGACTGCAGGATTCCCTGGCTGATCTCTGCCTGATAAGGAGTATATGCAGTTAATAAATTTTCTTTTGAAATCACGCTCTTTACTGTTGCCGGAATAAAATGCCGGTAAGCGCCTGCGCCACGGAAAATCGTCTTAAATACCTGATTCTTTGCAGCAATATTTTCCATATCGCGACGTACTTCTAATTCTGTTTTTCCTTCCGGAATATTAAGACCGCCCTGGATCTTTACTTCTGCCGGAATATGTGCGAACAGATCGTCAATTGACTGAAACCCGATCTCTTTCAGCATTTCCTGACGCTGCTCTTTTGTATTCGGTACATAGCTTCCCATGAATGGTCCACCGCCTTTCCCTGATTATTCTTCACTTGCTACAAATGCCTCATATTCTTCTGCTGAAAGAAGTTCCTCTGTTCCGGATACATCTTTTACTTTAATGAACCATGCATCATACGGAGCGCCATTGATCGTTTCCGGTGCGTCAAGAAGTTCTTCGTTGATTTCTTCAACTTCTCCTGTTACCGGTGAATATACATCTGATACCGCTTTTACAGATTCAACATCTCCAAATACTTCTCCGGCCTCTACGCTGTCTCCAACTTCCGGAAGATTTACGAATACGAGATCACCGAGTGCTGACTGTGCATAATCTGTAAGACCAATTGTCCAGACTCCGCCTTCTTCTTTTACCCATTCGTGTGATTTTGTATATTTTAATTTTGCTCTTACTTCCATGATTTTAATCTCCTTTTCTTTTCAACTGCCGGCCGCCTTTTTCAAACACTCTCTATCGCTTTTTCTGCGACCGGCCTGTTAATCTATTTTCGTTATTATTTTCTTTTATTTTGCTCTCTTATAGAATGGAAGCTGCACAACTTCTGCTTCCACTCTTCTTCCACGTACATCTGCTTCTACCTTATCGCCAATTGCTACGCTTCCGGCATCAACAAGTGCCATAGCGATCGGATATCCAAGATAAGGACAATGTGTTCCGGATGTTGTATGTCCGATCTTCTGATCTCCAACATACAGATCCTGATGTTCACGGATGATTCCTCTTCCTGTTACTTTAAGACCAATTCTTTCGATCTTTGGTGTTCCTCTGTCTTCCATGGCTTTCTTTCCGATGAATTCGTCTTTCTTCATCTTAACACCGAAGTTCAGGCCTGTTTCAAGAGGTGATACTTCATCATCCATCTCATGTCCGTAAAGAGGCATTGCTGCTTCCATACGAAGGGTATCACGTGCGCCGAGTCCACAAGGGATCAGTCCTTCTTCTTTTCCTGCTTCATGAAGTGTCTCCCACATCTTTTCTGCAAGATCACTTGCCAGATAGATCTCAACTCCATCTTCCCCTGTATATCCTGTCTTGGATACGATACAAGGCATTCCGGCAACTTCTGCGCCAAATACTGCATGGTAATATTTCTTCGGAATATTTTCCTCTGTTGTAAGTTTTCTTAAGATTTCCATCGCTTTCGGTCCCTGAAGAGCGATCTGTCCATACTGATCGGACACATCTGTAAATGTAACCTCTCCTGACTGATGTGCAAGCATCCACTGATAATCTTTATCTTTGTTTGCTGCATTTACTACGATAAAATAGTGGTCATCTGATTTTTTATATACGATCAGGTCATCAACGGTTCCGCCGTTCTCATTACACATCGGGCTGTATCTTGCCTGTCCGTCTACCATATTTGTAAAATCGTTTGTAAGGATGTGCTGCAGATTGGCAAGAGCATCTTTTCCTTCACAAAGGATTTCACCCATATGAGATACATCAAAAAGTCCGGCCTGGGTACGAACTGCCATATGCTCTTTGATCACGCCTGTCTCATACTGAACCGGAAGAAGGTATCCGGCAAACGGTACGATCTTTCCACCTGCTTTTACATGAGCATCATAAAGTGGTGTTTTTAATTCCATTATTCTTTCCTCCCATTATTCATAAAGTGGATATTTATCGCAGATCTTTGTAACTTCGGCACGGATTTCATCTGCTTTGGTATCAAAGTCTGTAATTGTCATTTTGATCAGTTTTGCGATGGTCTTCATATCTTCTTCTTTCAGACCTCTTGTTGTAACAGCCGGTGTTCCGATACGAACTCCACTGGTTACAAACGGGCTTGCAGGATCATTCGGAACTGCATTCTTATTAACTGTGATGTAAACTTCATCCAGTCTGTTCTGAAGTTCTTTTCCTGTGATGTTCATGTTCTGAAGATCTACCAGAATCAGATGGTTGTCTGTTCCACCACTGACAAGGTTGAATCCTTCTTCAACCATGGCCTCTGCAAGTGCTTTTGCATTCTTGACAACCTGTTCCTGATAGGTTTTGAATTCCGGTTTTAATGCTTCTCCGAAACATACAGCTTTTGCTGCGATAATGTGCATCAGAGGTCCGCCCTGTGTTCCCGGAAAGATTGCTTTGTTGATCGCTTTTGCATATTCTTCTTTGCACATGATCATTCCACCACGAGGTCCTCTGAGTGTCTTATGTGTTGTTGTTGTAACTACATCAGCATAAGGAACCGGGCTCTGGTGAAGTCCTGCTGCAACAAGACCTGCAATGTGTGCCATATCTACGAAAAGATAAGCTCCAACTTCTTTTGCGATATCTGCAAAAATATCAAAACGGATCTCTCTTGGATAAGCCGAAGCTCCTGCTACGATCATCTTTGGTTTGCATTCATGTGCAAGCTTTCTGATCTCATCGTAATCCAGAACACCGTCATCATTGACATTGTAAGGTACGAAATTGTAAAGGATACCGGAAAGGTTTACCGGTGAACCATGTGTAAGATGTCCGCCGTGTGCCAGGTTCAGTCCCATAACTGTATCGCCTGGTTTGATCAGCGCCTGATATACAGCTGTATTCGCATTTGCTCCTGAATGTGGCTGTACACATACATGGTCACATCCGAATAATTTCTTTGCACGTTCGATTGCAAGATTTTCAAGAATATCTACATCCTCGCATCCGCCATAATAACGTTTTCCCGGATAACCTTCTGCATACTTGTTTGTCGGTACAGTTCCCATCGCAAGCATAACTGCCGGGCTCACGATATTCTCTGATGCGATCAGTTCAAGGTTTCTGCGCTGACGGCCAAGTTCTAACTGCAGTGCTTTTCCTACTTCTTCATCACATTCAGTAATGTAATTTGTTACATCTTCAATTCTGTTCATTCTCTTTTACCTCCTTAGAACCAACTACCTTGTCTTTTTTGCTCCCTTTCCGGTGTACTAAATTCAGAATTTTATCATTTATATCTATATTTTTTCTGAATATTTCACTTTTTAGGGTACAAAAAAAACAGGCAAAAAAGTTTTCGTCATTGAAATCTTTTTTGTCTGCCTCTGTCCGTTCACCTGAAAGATCACCCGGACTTTTGCGCTATATAGTCCAGACTACTTCTTCGGTACAATACATATATATTGTTCTCCAGAGTGTTGTCCGAATATGTTCCTTTTGCCTGAGAGCTTCTGCCTGCCCCTTCGGCTCATGCTATACATTAAATAACGGTGCGCGCCGTCTGTACAACAAGTATCTCACATATTCATCTTCCAACCTTAACGTTAGTCTCATTATATAATTGTCGTTATAATTAGTCAAGCGTTAAATAATTTTCTTTATTGTTTATTATTTGTCAGAATATTTAATAGTTTTTTCCTATAGGCATTGTTTTTATTGACTATTTTTTAACTATATCATCGATTTTCTTTGTCTATTTTCACACTTGCCAGCATTTCCCCTGCCGCAAAATAGTTTTCACCAGTAAAGTCGAATGACAAATGGGACAAATATAAGTGTTCAAATTCGATTGTTGTGCCATGGCGAGGAGACTCAAAAATTATGGAAGCCTCTGCTGACATAATTTTCGCTTTCAGAGGCTCCTCAGAATGGTTGGCACAACGGAATTTGAACACTTATATTTGTCCCATTTGTCTCACAACTTCCCCAACAAACTTTTTCGCACAAAAAGATCCGGACTCCCCAAACCTGGGAAATCCGGATCTTTTCAAATCTCTACCACTCAAATTTTTTCTCAAAGTATGCTTTGAGATCTTCAATTTTAATTCTTTCCTGCTGCATTGTATCACGGTCACGAACAGTAACTGCTCCGTCTTCTTCTGAATCGAAGTCATAAGTTACGCAGAACGGTGTTCCGATCTCATCCTGACGACGATATCTCTTACCGATATTTCCTCTGTCATCAAATTCACAGTTGTAGTATTTGCTAAGCATAGCATAAACCTTCTCAGCGCCCTCGTTCAGCTTCTTGGAAAGCGGAAGCACACCGATCTTAACCGGTGCAAGTTCCGGATGGAAATGCATCACAGTACGTGTAGAACCGTCTTCCAGTTCTTCCTCATCATATGCTGCGCAAAGGAACGCAAGTACCACACGGTCAGCACCAAGTGATGGCTCGATAACGTATGGAATGTATTTTTCATTGGTCTCATCATCAAAGTAAGTCATATCCTGTCCGGATACATTCTGATGCTGTGTCAGGTCATAATCTGTTCTGTCTGCGATTCCCCACAGCTCGCCCCATCCAAACGGGAAGAGGAATTCTACGTCTGTTGTAGCCTTGCTGTAGAAAGAAAGCTCTTCTTTGTCATGATCTCTGTAACGGACTTCCTCATCCTTAAGGCCAAGAGAGAACAGCCAGTCGAGGCAGAATTTCTTCCAGTAAGCAAACCATTCAAGGTCTGTATCCGGTTTGCAGAAGAATTCAAGTTCCATCTGTTCAAACTCACGGGTACGGAATGTAAAGTTACCCGGTGTAATCTCGTTACGGAATGATTTACCGATCTGACCAATACCAAATGGAAGTTTCTTTCTTGAAGTTCTCTGTACGTTCTTAAAGTTTACAAAAATTCCCTGTGCTGTCTCCGGGCGAAGGTATACTACGTTCTTAGCATCTTCTGTTACACCCTGGAAAGTCTTGAACATCAGGTTAAATTCTCGGATCTCTGTGAAATTGTGCTTTCCACAGGTCGGACACGGTACTTCATGTTCTTTGATAAATCCTTCCATCTCTTCATGTGACCATCCGTCAATGCTGTCCGGAATATCAATTCCATGCTCATGTGCATAATCTTCAATGATCTTATCTGCACGGAAACGTTCGTGACATTCCTTACAGTCCATCAGCGGATCACTGAATCCTCCCAGATGTCCGGAAGCGATCCATGTCTGCGGATTCATCAGGATCGCACAGTCAACACCTACGTTATAAGGGTTCTCCTGTACGAATTTCTTCCACCATGCTCTCTTTACGTTGTTCTTAAGTTCAACACCCAGGTTACCATAATCCCATGTATTTGCAAGCCCACCGTAGATTTCAGACCCCGGATATACAAAGCCTCTTGATTTTGCCAAAGCTACAATTTTGTCCATTGTCTTTTCTACCATAACACCAATCCTCGCATTCTTTTTATTTTTCGTTAGAAGAACAACGTCACTTATCGCGATAACATTTATTCCTCTCTGATTCACCTATTATACCTATTGCATATAGGTTTTGCAAGCTTATCCTGCTAATTTTCGCCAAATTTGTATTTATTTTCTAATCTAATACACAATTTTCCGGTTATTTCAACCCTGTGAGCTGCTCCAGAATCTCAAGCGACTTGAATCTGTGAGCCACGTATACATCCAGATAACGCTCTATTAGCTTTCCCAGTTCCTTTAAAACTTCATCGCTTAAGGTAAAGGTATAGAGCTTTTCCACCGGTGTCCCGACAATGAACTGCATCGCATAAAGGGTAGACGTATTCAGCCGCATTCCGTCATAGATATTCTGACCGCATTCACTGCAGACCAGACCGCCCTCCTTTACACTGAACACACAGGGACGTTCCCTGTTCCCACATCTGACACACTGAAATACCTGCGGTCCTTCCCCGCTGACACTGAGTGCCTTCAATTCAAATATGTAGCGTACCAGCTCAAATGGAATGATCTTTTTCGTCAGCACGCGCATCGTCTGATAAAGAAGCTTCAGCATTTCCCGCTCGTCATTGGCTTCCCTTGTATAAAAATCTGCAAATTCAAGAAAATAAAATGCATAGTATGCCGCTTCCACATCCGTGCGGAGCTCTGCAAAATAATTCTCGATCTCTGCCGACTGGAGAGTGTTGGAATTTCTTCCTTCATACAGCATGAATTTCCCGAAATTACAAGGCGTACATGCCCCTGCAAGCGGACTGTTCGGTCGTCTTGCCCCTTTTGCAAACGCTGATATTTTCCCTTTTTCTTTTGTCAGTATCACGACTCTTTTATCATATTCACCGATCGGTGCTGCCGACAGAATCATCCCTGTCATTGTTGTTAACTGATTCACTGCATTTGTCCCCGTATTTCTCCGTTTTCGCTTTGCAGACTTCCTTTTCACGGTAGGAGAGATAATCCTCCACCCGTCCTGTCCTTGCAAACTGATCCCAGTATTCCTGATTCATCCTTCGGTCACCTCATCTTTTTCTTATGCCTTTAAGATTAGGTTCTCCCATATTCTCAGATGCTATACTGCGTAATATCTGCCAGCTGTTTTTCAGAGAAACACCTTGACATTTTTACTCGTCTTCTCGGTATCCGAAATTCTTGATCAGGAAATCACTGTCTCTCCAGTCCTTCTTTACTTTTACCCAAAGCTGGAGATTTACCTTACATCCGAGCATCTGCTCGATCTCATATCGCGCCGTACTGCCGATCTTTTTCAGCATGGATCCCTGCTTGCCAATGATGATTCCTTTATGTGAATCACGTTCACAGATGATCGTTGCCTCAATATCCATCACTTTTTTGCGTGCTTTCATCTTCTCGATTGATACCGCAATTCCATGTGGAACCTCCTCATTCAGGCAGTGCAGTGCTTTCTCACGGATCAGCTCTGCCACGATCTGCCTTTCCGGCTGGTCGGTAATGGTATCTTCATCATAAAACTGCGGTCCATACGGAAGATATTTCATGATGACCTTTAAAAGCTCGTCTGTATTTTCACCGGTTCTTGCAGATACCGGAACGATATCTGCAAACTGGTATACTTCATTGTATTTTGCGATACACGGAAGAATGTCTTCCTTCTTCACGGTATCTGCCTTGTTGATGACCAGCACGACAGGTGTTGTCACCTTCCCAAGCTGCTGCACAATGTGCTGCTCTCCGGCTCCGATAAAGGTACTTGGCTCAACCAGCCACAGTACCACATCAACTTCATTTAAGGTGCGCTCTGCCACATTTACCATGTAAGTTCCAAGCTTGTTCTTCGCCTTATGGATTCCCGGTGTATCGACAAATACAATCTGTCCTTCATCGGTCGTAAGTACCGTCTGGATCCGGTTTCTGGTAGTCTGTGGTTTATTCGATGTAATAGCGATCTTCTGACCGATCAGATAGTTCATAAGGGTGGATTTCCCCACATTCGGTCTGCCGATCAACGTTACAAATCCTGATTTAAAATCTGCTCTCATGCATTCTCCTTCTAAAATAAATTCTCAACTGTCATAAATAATTCTTTTTCTTCTTCAATCTTTGCTTCATTTCCGATCACACAGATCTGATCATTTGCAAGCACTGCACGCGCCACACCTGCAAGTGCGCGGATATCCTCCTGGTTTGCTGTAAGGATCTGTTCTCTTTCTTTTCTGATCATCTCTGCACTGACATGATTCATATAAAGGTTCATGGAACGGTCTCCCTTGGTTGCCGGAGTCATCGGCTGATCAATGTTGCTGATCGTTCCGATAATATATTTTGTCATATCGCGTTCGCTGACCGTGAAGTTCTCCAGATATTCCGGAACTCCATCGTAGATCTCAAGCGTTCTTCCAAGGTTCGGGTCACGGTAGGATACAAAATATCCCTCGCCAAGACGGTTAAAGTTGCTCATGCAGCCATAAGCCCCGCCTTTCACACGGATATTGATCCAGAGATACTCATAACTCATGATCACTTTCAGGATCTGCAGTGCCCCGTTATATTCCTCCCCTGCGTCGATAAAGTTGCCTGCCTTTGCCGCAAACTGTACTTTAGAAGAAGTTTTAAATCCTTCATTCTTCTTTTCACAGTGCAAGATGCATCGGCTCTCTGGCGTTCTCTCTGGATAAAGGGCTTCTTTTAAGCTTCCGATCTCCTCTTCTAAAACGGCAAGTCCTTCTCTTGTTGCTGTATAACTGATCATCATATTGCCTTTTCTGAAAATCAGTTCAGATAAAGCTTTTAAGCCATTCGTAATCTCTTCCTTCTTCTCCTCGAAATGTTCTTCCATCTCACGAATGCTCTGATAATATCCGATTCCATTTGTCGTATCTTTAAATTTTGAAATCGGCGATTTATAAGACATTGCCCGGAGTGCTGCTGCCGAATGTCCTGCGGAAAGGAAACGGTCCTGCAGTCTGGTCTTTGTCATAGAAAGGATCTCTTTCAGACGTTTTTCATCGTCCAGCTTCGAAGCTGTCAGAATCTCTTTCATCATACGGATGGCAAATGGAATCTGTCCATAAAGCGCTTTTGCCTTGATTTCAAAAGTTGCCCTGAATTCTTTTTCTTTGACCTTCGTTACATCCGGATAAAGTTCCAGTGAAGTTCCGATTCCTCCGGTATGTCTGTTGATCTCGTTGAAAAGTTCTCCATATTCATAATGCTCGGTGTCAATGATTCCGAGAACTGCCTGCAGAAGCCCTACCATCGGGAGATCCTTCTCCGGCACATCGGAAAGGTCAAACATCAGATCCAGATAACCGATCCCGTTCGTCTCAATCTCATGGAAGACAGTCGGGATATCTGCAATCTTCATCTCTTCATTGTAAATCGGTGCGATCTCTCTGGAAATATCCTCCCTTGTCAGCATCGGAATCTTCTCCAGATCCTCCTGGCTTGACGGTTCTTCCTGATACTCCTGTAAATGCTTTGTATCTGCAACCAGCTTTTCGATTTCTCCCCTGTTAAGGCTTTCTTTATATTCCTGCAGTTTTTCTTTTAATTCTGCGTCCAGTCTGGCTGTACGTCCCGGTTCCGGTACGATCGTAACCAGTGCTCCATGCTGGTTGTCCAGAAGGTAAGTCTGGATCAACTTTTCAAAATATCCGGTACTAATCTGCTCTTTTAAGAACGCAAAGGTATCCAGTGCCTCCACATGGATAAATGGCTTTGTCTCATCATAAAGCCAGCTGTCAAATATCTGCAGACCGTACATCAGTCCCTTTGGATAGCCTCCGAAGTCTGCTTCACGGTAACGGAATTCATGGTAATTGATTCCCGCTTCCAGTGCCTTTTTGTCCATTCCGTTTTCTACGATAGCCTTCAATGTATCTTCGATCACTTTTACAAATTCTGTTTTCTGCTCTTCATTGGCATTCTTTGCCACAATGGAGAAGATCGGCTGATAGGTGCTGCTGTCATACGACCCGCTGATATCTTTTCCGATTCCTGCTTCCAGAAGTGCTTTTGTAATTGGTGCTCCCGGTGCAGAAAGCAGTGCATAATCCAGGATCTGGAATGCCAGATACAGCTTTTCATCCAGAGAAGTCCCAATGACCTTATTGTAGGAAAGATAGGTATTATCTTCTGTCGATTCATTACTTGCGATCGAATACGGCTTTGTGATATCATGCATTTTCTCAAACGGCTTCTGCAGATGGATCTCAGAATCTACTTCTTTTCTATCATAAGCAGACAGATATTCCTGATCCAGCCAATTTAATTTCTCTTCCATATCCATATTTCCATAGAGGTAAATATAGCTGTTGGACGGATGATAATAGGTTCTGTGGAAATTCAGATATTCTTCATAAGTCAGTTCCGGGATCACATCCGGATCTCCGCCGGACTCATTTGCATAGGTCGTATCCGGGAAAAGAGAATTCAGGATCATACGGTCCAGAACACCATCCGGTGAAGAAAAAGCTCCCTTCATCTCATTATAAACAACTCCGTTATAAGAAAGCTCCCCATCTGCTTCCTCCAGATGATAATTCCATCCCTCCTGACGGAAGATTTCTTCGTGTTTGTAAATATTCGGATGCAGGACTGCGTCCATATACACGTCCATCAGATTCTGAAAATCCTTTTCATTACAGCTTGCAACCGGATATACCGTCTTGTCCGGATAAGTCATCGCATTCAGAAAGGTGTTCAAAGATCCTTTTACCAATTCCACAAACGGATCCTTGGTCGGAAATTTTTCCGAGCCACACAGAACAGTATGTTCCATGATATGTGGCACTCCGGTACTGTTCGTTGTCGGTGTGCGGAATCCGATATTAAATACTTTATTTTCATCATCATTGGAGATCAGAAGCACCCTCGCACCGCTCTTTTTATGTCTTAAAAGCGCTCCTTCCGATTTCAGATCCGGAAGAGGTCTGTGTTCAATGATCTCATATGCTGTAAGCTTTGTTAAATCCATATATGATTTCCTCCAAGTTCTGTAGTTAGTCTCATAAATAACATTGTACACATTTCTTTGATTTGATACAAGGTCTTGGTGGGAAATGTTTTCCATAATCCGATATACTTCCCCAGTTCTTTATGACTTTTCCGTCAACTATGAGAAACACTCTCCGCGAGTTTCTCAAGTTATCGCGGCAGTCGCCAAGGTCTCGTGCAAGCACGGACTTTGACTCGTTGCTCGCGTAAATAAAATAAGGAACAGCTACGAAAGCCATTCCTCATTTTCTCTGTTATGCTTCTTTCTTCTGTGAAAATTTCATGAATGTCACAAAGACAAGCATCATGATGATTCCTGCCGGAAGTGCGATCCATGCACTCTGTACAAATCCGGCAATAATATAAGTGATAAACGAGATCACCGCGCAGCCTGCCGCATATGGGAGCTGTGTATTGACATGATTAATATGATTGCACTGTGCACCGGCAGATGCCATGATCGTTGTATCCGAAATCGGTGAACAGTGGTCACCACAAACTGCTCCGGCCATACATGCGGAGATGGCAATGATCATCATCGTCTCATTCTTTCCTTCAAATGCATGTACCACGATCGGGATCAGGATTCCGAATGTTCCCCAGCTTGTACCGGTTGCAAATGCAAGGAAGCACCCCACAAGGAAGATGATTGCCGGAAGAAGATTTACCATACCTTCCGCACTTCCGGCTACGATACCTGCCACATATTCTGCCGCTCCAAGACTGTCTGTCATAGATTTCAGCGTCCATGCAAAGACAAGGATCAGAATTGCCGGAACCATCGCCTTAAATCCATCCGGGAGACATGCCATACACTCATCGAATTTCAGCACACGTCTTACCAGATACAGCACGATTGTGATCACAAAAGCAAAGAAGCTTCCGTACACCAGTCCCTGGGAAGCATCACTTCCTGAAAAAGCTTCTACAAAACCAACTCCGTCAAAGAACCCACCGGTGTAGATCATTCCGATCACACAGCAGATGATCAGTGAAATGATCGGGATCAGAAGATCCATTACTTTTCCTTTACAATTATCTACTGTCTCTTCCTCCGCATTTGCATACGGTCTGTCCGGTGTGGTGTAAATATCACCTTTTTTCGCATTATCTTCATGAACCTTCATCGGACCATACTCAACCTTCATCACAACCATTGCGACCATCATCAGAATGGTAAGGATTGCATAGAAGTTATATGGAATTGCACGGATAAATATCGAGAATCCATCTTCACCTTCTACGAAACCGGTAACGGCTGCTGCCCAGGATGAAATCGGTGCAATGATACATACCGGAGCTGCTGTCGCGTCGATCAGATACGCAAGCTTTGCTCTGGAAACATTCTGCGCATCCGTTACCGGACGCATCACACTTCCGACTGTCAGACAGTTAAAATAGTCATCGATAAAGATCAGCACACCAAGAATGATTGTTGCAAGCTGTGCACCGACACGGCTCTTGATATGGGAACTTGCCCATTCACCGAATGCGGCAGATCCTCCTGCCTTATTCATCAGGCAGACCATGGTTCCTAAGATAACCAGGAAGATCAGGATTCCCACATTATAGCTGTCAGAAAGAACAGCTACGATCCCTTCCTGAAAAATATGGGTGATGGTTCCTTCAAAGGAAAATCCGGAATAGAACATTCCACCTACTAAAATTCCTACAAATAATGAACTATACACTTCTTTTGTGATCAGTGCCAGTGCGATCGCAACCACCGGTGGAACCAGCGACCAGATGCTGGCGTACATCTTCGGTACATACTCCTCTGCGTCTGCTGCAAAAGTGACAAGGGGACTTGCCATTACGCAGATCATTACAGCTGCGAGCAGACTGCTTAACTTTCTCATTTTTCCTCTCAATTTAAAGACCTCCTGTTTCTTAAATAAAAATATAAACAGAAAATGCCATGAATAACGCTTGCACCGGCAAAACGCATTCATGGCATTTTTAGTCTTCCTTAAATGTTCTTCCGATAGCGCTCCACATGTGTGACAGTACGCTGCATCTTCTGCATCGTCCCAGAAACCGGTTTTGGGATTCCGGTCCCTTCGGCGGTTTCTCCTTTCCCATCTGATGGCTTCCCTGCCATATCACTCAGACGGTACTGATAAATCCCGCGCCTCTATCAAGCTGAATATTCATCATTTTCTTTATCAACCATACTATAAAGTTCTTATTTTTGCAAGAGATAATTGCTATTTATACATAAATTGCCAGTCCCTTTCCACCACATACCACTCCCAGACTTTTGAATGTGCAACCCCAAAAGGAGCCAGAGACTTTCGTCTCTGACTCCTCATTAAAGTCAATCTTATTCTTCAGAACCGTACAGTGTAACGAGTTTCTGCAGATATGCATATCTAGCTTTTGCTTCTTCTTCGTTCTTAGCAAACAGAACTTTAGCCTTTTCAGGATTGAATCTTGCAAGAGCGTTGTAACGAACTTCTCCGTTAAGGAATTCTTCGTATCCAGCAAGGTCTGGTGCTTTGCTGTCAAGAGTGAACTTAGATCCTTCTGCTTCTGGATTGAAACGGAAGTTGTTCCAGTATCCACATTCAACTGCAAGCTGTTCTTCTGTCTGAGCTTTGCTCATACCTTTCTTGATACCATGGTTGATACATGGAGCGTAAGCGATGATCAGGGATGGTCCCGGATATGCTTCAGCTTCTGCGATAGCTTTTACAGTCTGGTTGAAGTCAGCACCCATAGCGATCTGTGCAACGTATACGTAACCGTAGCTCATTGCGATAGAAGCAAGGTCTTTCTTCTTAGTTTCTTTTCCGCCTGCTGCGAACTGAGCGATAGCACCAGTCTTAGTAGACTTAGAAGACTGTCCACCTGTGTTAGAGTAAACTTCTGTATCGAATACCATTACGTTGATGTCTTTTCCACTTGCAAGTACGTGGTCAACACCACCGAATCCGATATCGTAAGCCCATCCGTCACCACCGAAGATCCACTGAGATTTCTTAGCAAGGAAGTCTTTCTTTTCAACGATATCTTTGCATGTCGGGCAGTCGCATCCTTCTAATGCAGCAACAAGTTTGTCTGTAGCTGTTCCGTTAGTAGCTCCACATCCGTATGTTTCAAGCCATTCGTTGCAAGCAGCTTTTGCTTCTTCGCTGGCTTTATCTGATGCAGCAACTTCTTCAACTTTAGCTTTCAGACCTTCTCTGATTGCTTTCTGAGCAAGTAACATACCGTAACCAAACTCAGCAGCATCTTCGAACAGTGAGTTAGACCAAGCCGGTCCCTGTCCCTTAGAGTTTACTGTGTAAGGTGTAGACGGTGATGAGTTACCCCAGATAGATGAACATCCTGTTGCGTTAGCGATGTACATTCTGTCACCGAATAACTGTGTGATAAGTTTAGCGTATGGAGTCTCTCCACATCCAGCACAAGCTCCTGAGAACTCAAGCAGTGGCTGTTTGAACTGAGATCCTTTTACTGTATTTTCTTTGAATTTAGCAACAACTTCTGGTTTTACTTCGATTTCTGTACCAAAGTCGAAGTATACCTGTTCTCCAGCGTTTTCTTCCATGTTACCCATAACAAGAGCTTTTTCACCCTTCTTACCTGGGCATACGTTAGCACAAGAACCACATCCTGTACAGTCATAAGCTGATACAGTCATTGTGAATTTCATTCCTGGCATACCGATCATATCGATTGCTTTCAGTCCTTCTGGTGCTTTTGCAAGTTCTTCTTCTGTAAGAGCTACCGGACGGATTGCAGCATGTGGGCAGACATATGCACAACGGTTACACTGGATACATGTTTCTGACTGCCAGATCGGGATATCTACTGCGATACCACGTTTTTCGTAAGCAGCTGTTCCTGACGGAGTAGATCCATCTACATAATCTTTGAATGCAGATACAGGCAGTGTATTACCTTCCTGAGCATTAACTTTAGACTGGATGTTCTTAACGAATGCTACTGCATCTTCTCTTCCACCCTTAACTTCCGGTGTGAACAGACCTTCGTCTTCGCAGTTCTTCCAGCTTTCCGGTACTTCGATAGCATTAACCTGCTTAGCTCCGGCATCGATCGCATCGTAGTTCATCTGTACGATCTTATCACCTTTCTTACCGTATGTAGCTTTTGCAGCTTTCTTCATAAGGTCAATAGCTTCTTCTTCCGGAATGATGTTAGCCAGTTTGAAGAATGCAGACTGAAGAACTGTATTGATACGTCCGCCAAGTCCGATTTCTTTACCGATCTTGATACCATCGATTGTGTAGAATTTGATGTCATGGTTAGCGATGAATGCTTTTACCTGTCCTGGAAGATGTTTGTCCAGTTCTTCTGCTGTCCATGGGCAGTTCAGAAGGAATGTACCACCATCTACAAGTTCCTGAACCATGTTGTATTTGTTGATGTATGACGGGTTGTGGCATGCAACAAAGTTTGCTTTATGAATCAGGTAAGTAGATTTGATTGGTTTCTTACCGAAACGGAGGTGAGACATTGTAACACCACCGGATTTCTTTGAATCATAATCAAAGTAAGCCTGTGCATACATATCTGTATTATCACCGATGATCTTGATAGAGTTCTTGTTAGCTCCGACTGTTCCGTCAGCTCCAAGTCCCCAGAACTTACAGTTAATTGTTCCTTCTGGTGTTGTAACCAGTGGAGCACCAACTTCAAGAGAAAGTCCTGTTACATCATCAACGATACCGATTGTGAATTTAGCTTTTGCTTCGTTCTCGAATACAGCAACAACCTGAGCCGGTGTTGTATCTTTTGAACCAAGTCCGTAACGTCCTGAGTTGATCTTAACAGCATCGAATTTTGTTCCTTTAAGAGCTGCAACAACATCAAGGTACAGAGGTTCTCCAAGAGATCCTGGTTCTTTTGTTCTGTCAAGAACGTTAATGTACTTAACGGAATCCGGAATTGCATCTACAAGTGCCTGTGCGCAGAATGGTCTGTAAAGACGAACTTTAACAACACCAACCTTCTTGCCCTGAGCAAGTAAGTAATCGATTGTTTCATCGATTGTGTCACAAACAGATCCCATAGCGATGATTACGCTTTCAGCGTCTTCTGCACCATGGTAGTTGAACAGTTTGTAGTTTGTTCCGATCTTAGCGTTAACTTTGTCCATGTATTCCTGTACGATTGCCGGCATAGCATCGTAGTATGGGTTACATGCTTCACGAGCCTGGAAGAATGTATCCGGGTTCTGAGCTGATCCTCTTTCACATGGATGGTTCGGGTTCAGTGCATGTGCACGGAATTCCTTGATTGCATCCTTATCTACGAGATCTTCCAGATCTTCGTAATCCCATGTTTCGATCTTCTGGATTTCATGTGATGTACGGAAACCATCGAAGAAGTTAATGAATGGAATTTTACCTTTCAGTGCTGCACAGTGTGCAACCGGTGTCAGGTCCATAACTTCCTGTACGCTGGATTCACAGAGCATTGCGCATCCAGTCTGACGACAGGCGTAAACATCTGAATGATCACCAAAAATATTAAGAGCGTGTGAAGCTACTGCACGGGCAGATACGTTGAATACACCCGGAAGCTGTTCACCAGCAATTTTATATAAGTTAGGAATCATAAGAAGTAAGCCCTGGGAAGCTGTGTAAGTAGTAGTAAGCGCACCTGCTGACAGTGAGCCGTGTACAGTACCTGCTGCACCTGCTTCAGACTGCATTTCTGTTACCTGAACAGTCTGACCAAAAATATTCTTTCTTCCTTGTGTTGCCCATTCGTCTGTGGCTTCAGCCATTACAGATGAAGGTGTGATCGGGTAAATAGCAGCAACTTCTGTATAAGCATAAGAAGCATGAGCAGCTGCATGGTTACCATCCATGGTCTTCATTGATCTTGCCATTTTCTTTGTTCCTCCTTAGATTGTGTCAAAACTTTTACTTGTGTTAAAATTTTTCTACACTTTCGTTCGATATTATTATAGCTGTTCATATATGAAAAGTCCAGTCATTTTAATGTTCTGATTGTTCCTTTTGACGTACAAACCCTGTATTTTAGAAGGTTGTTTTATGCAAACTGCAGTAAGTTTTGACTATCTTGTGTTGCAAAAGAGACGGACATCTGTCCGCCTCTCACCATACATTATCAATTACTTTTTTAACAAATATTATACGTTGAATCTGAACAGGATAATATCTCCGTCCTGTACAACATACTCCTTACCTTCCAGTCTCACCAGACCTTTTTCTTTTGCAGCGTTATAAGTGCCACATGCCATCAAGTCATCATAGGATACGATTTCAGCGCGGATGAATCCTCTTTCAAAATCAGAATGGATCTTTCCTGCTGCCTGTGGTGCTTTCGTTCCTTTTTTGATCGTCCATGCACGGACTTCCGGTTCTCCTGCTGTCAGGTAACTGATCAGTCCGAGAAGGCTGTAGCTTGCCTTGATCAGCTTTTCAAGACCAGATTCCTTAAGTCCCAGTTCTTCCAGGAACATGCTCTTTTCATCATCATCAAGTTCCGCGATCTCCTGCTCAATTTCCGCACATACAACGAATACTTCGCAGTCCTCTTTTTTTGCATACTCACGAACCGCCTGTACTCCTGCATTACTCGCACCATCATCTGCAAGATCATCTTCTGCCACATTTGCAGCAAAAATAACCGGCTTGTAGGTCAGAAGATTGTAGCTTTCCAGCCACTGCTGTTCATCTTCGTCATTGATATCATCAAAGCTCTTTGCCATCTTTCCATCTTCCAGATGTGCTTTAATTCTTTCCATCAGTGCCAGCTCTTTTGCGATCGTCTTGTCATTTCTTGCTGCTCTGACTGCTTTGGAAATTCTTCTTTCCAGGATCTCAAGATCTGAAAAGATCAGCTCCAGGTTGATCGTCTCAATGTCACGCAGCGGATCGATATTTCCGTCTACATGGACAATATTGCTGTCCTCGAAACAACGTACTACATGAACAATTGCATCAACCTCACGGATATTTGCGAGAAACTGGTTTCCAAGACCTTCTCCTTTGGATGCACCTTTTACAAGACCTGCGATATCTACAAACTCAATCGCTGCCGGGATGATCTTTTTGGTGTGATACATCTCACCAAGCACATCCAGACGTTCATCCGGTACAGTAACAACACCCACATTTGGATCAATGGTACAGAATGGGTAGTTGGCTGATTCTGCTCCTGCTTTTGTCAGTGAATTAAATAAAGTACTTTTTCCTACATTAGGTAATCCTACGATACCAAGTTTCATTTTCTCTATTTCCTCCTATAAATCCTTTGATTTTCAGTATAATTATCTAAATTCAGTACTCTGTATTATACCATAGCCTTTTCTCTTTGTGAATATTTAAGTTTCTGTTTTCTTTACACTTGTAAGCGACCTTATTTGTAAAACTTAATTTTCTCCAAGAAATCTGTTGTGCCTGCCACCAATGGTAAGTCGTTCTTGATGAAAAAAATTTTTTCCAGTTATTTGAATACTTAAAAACAAAACACTCACCCATTCCGGGTGAATGCCTTATCAAAATTTCATTATTTTATTGTTTGATTTATGAACCGGCAATTCGTCATACATTGCTTTAAAAAGTCCAGCCAAATATTCTTTACTGTCAACATCTTCTACTAACAGCATCTCTTTTGCCCCTTCATACGGTAATTCATAAATCGCAGTTGCCATATAAGAAACTGCAGATTTTGTCGGTTTCACAAGTAACCTGTCATCATATATGCCTCCGGCAATTCTGCCCCGATAATATATGATATATTCTCCCATCATTGCACGATAACTAATTTCTTCTAAATCAGATAACTGCTCTAATATAAATTGTAAATATTCTTTGCTAGAAGCCATGTTTTTGTCCTTTCAAATACCTGCATTTTTCCATTATACTGTAATCTCAATTTGATTATCCTCAACCGCAACAATACAGCTTTCGTAATATCCATCACCTGTAGTCCGTGGTCCACTGATAACCTCATAACCATCAGCTTTTAATTCCGCTGTCAATTCATCCACTTTTTCTATGCTTCCCACGCTAAAAGCTATATGTGAATATCCAGTACGAGCTAGTTTCTTCGGTAAATCAGCCATTTCCGGTATATTCATGATTTCAATACGTGCACCATCCTCAAATGTGAGAAAATAAGAACAAAAGCCTGTTTTCTGATTATGATATCCATCATTTGATTTTGCTCCCAAATATTTCATAAAGAATTTTTTCGCATTTTCCAAATCTTTTACATAAAGTGCAACATGTTCAATTTTCATGATTATTACCACCCCGTTCTGTATTAATAAACTGCCTTTTCTCTTCTACTATTTTACAGCTTTGTTCCATTCCACTCCCGATTCATCTGTCCATGTATCTTTTCCATATTATTCGTTCCATGATGATATATTGGTTTAACAGCAAATTGCATAAGTATATTTTGCAATGAGTGTCTGCACAACACTATCATCCGCCGTATCTACAAACAATATTCTATTGTAAGTATACCCCTCATGCTCAAGACAGCTTTCAAGTATAAAAAGGAATATCCCCATATCTATCTTATTGTAATATAGTACCTTATCAATGGGCAT
>CAKRFP010000012.1 GCA_934320645.1 uncultured Bariatricus sp. | reverse complement strand
GTATGGGAATAAAAGGAGCTGCGATTGCCACACTTATTTCGCAGTTGTTTAACCTGGTATTTATTGTTATCGGATTTATCTTATGTATCAGAAAAGATGGAGATAAACCGGTATTATCTCTACATTTTAAAAAAATCACAATCAGGGATTATCTGATCATGATTCTGCCGATTCTGATCAGTGAATTTTTATGGAGTCTCGGGCAAAATGTGGAGTCGGCTGTTTATGGGCATCTTGGCACATCAAACCTTGCAGCCTATACACTTACCGGTCCGATACAGGGACTTATCGTAGGGGCACTCAGTGGATTGTCTGCGGCCGCCGGTGTGATGGTCGGCAAGAAGCTTGGCAGGAAAGAATATGATGAAGCTTACACAGAATCAAAGAAGATTATGTATGCAGGCTTATTTGGTGCCATAACGGTATCTGCTTTTCTCATTCTTTTGGCTGGAGTATATACCGGATTCTATCGTGTTGATGACAGCGTAAAAGAACTTGGAAAGACACTGCTTATCGTATTTGCCTTGTATGCTCCGGTCAAGGTGGAAAATATGATACTTGGCGGAGGCATTATAAGAAGTGGCGGTAACACCAAAATCATTATGATTATTGATATTGTTGGCACATGGTGTATCGGAATTCCACTGTGTCTGCTTGCAGCATATGTATTCAAGTGGGGAATTGTCGGTGTGTATACATTGCTTACCACGGAGGAATTATTCAGGCTTGCTGTATCGTTAATTATCTTTAGAAGGCGTAAACGGATAATTAGTTTATGTTGATTTACTTCTTGCGGGATTTTCATAATATGAATATCCGTCACATCGAGTCAGATGCGACGGATATCTGTAAGCGAGCTGTTCAGACACAGCGTATAATTGCTCGCTTTTCCCCATTTCTGTTCTGTATAAAAATTGTAATTTCTGTTCAATAAAAGCCACTACGTGCCAAAGCACACTCTTTTTTACATATACTGACTAAATTCTACTTTCTCCTTATTCGGACCTTCAATCGTAAAGAACCGTACCCCATTATCCCAGAACGGCAGGAAATGAATGGTATCATTTGTTGTATTCATCTGATTTTCTTCAACATACCGGTGCACTTCTTCAATGTCCTTTACATTGATCGCCACATGATCAATTGCTCCGCTCTCCATCTTTGCAGCCTTATTTTCATAAGTCTCGATCACAAGCGTTTCCAGTTTCAGAAAGGCAACCTTTTCGTCTGCTTCTTCATTCACCGTCTGAAGTGCGATCTCAAATCCCAGTTTCTGATAAAAAGCAATTGTTTTTTCAATATCATTTGTCGGAATCCCGATATGCTGAATCCCTGTTGTATATGTTTTCAGATCCATCTTAATGTCCCATCCTTTCTTCAACCTGTGCAAGTTCCGGCATTGCAGGGATCGCGCCTTTCTTCTCTACACAAAGGCTTGCCACCGCATTCCCAAACCGTACATACTCTTTTAGTTCATCCATGGTAAATGCTTCCGGTCTCTTTCCGGCTTTGCTGATACAATACAAAAATCCTCCCCAGAAGGAATCTCCTGCACCATTGGTGTCCACCGCTTTGCTCACAAATCCCGGAATATGTACACCGCCTTCTTTGCAATACAGATATGCTCCATCGCTTCCCAGCGTGACTACAACGATCTTGACACCCTTCCGGAATAAAATTTCTGCCGCTTCTTCCGGGCTTTCTTTATCTGTTAATAATTTTGTTTCTTCATCTGAAATTTTCATGATATCCACGTAAGGAACCAGACTTCTCATCTGTTTCTTTGCAGTCTCCTCATCCTTCCATAAAGAGGCTCTGTAATTCGGATCATACGAGATAATACTTCCTTTTTCTTTTGCGCGCCGGATCGCATAATGTGTGGTATCTCTTGCCGGCTGTTCCGTAAGTGACAGAGAACCGACATGGAAAATATGGGTCTTATCCAGAATATCAACATCGATTTCTTCTTTTTCCATTCTGGTATCTGCTCCTGGTTTTCTTGCAAAAGAAAATGTTCTCTCTCCATTCTCATCAATATTTACAAACGCAAGGGTTGTAAAATATTTTTCATCCAGAAGCATTCCTTCCGTTTCCACATTTTCTTTTTCCAGCACAGATTTCAAAAACTCTCCATGCATATCCTTTCCGGCCTTCCCGATAAAAGCGGTATGTCCACCAAGTTTTGCCACCGCAACTGCAACATTTGCAGGAGCGCCACCCGGATTCTGGGCAAATAGTGTCTGCCCGTCTTCATTTACTCCCTGCCAGGTGAAATCGATCAGGATCTCACCAAATGTTGTGATATCGTAAAGCGACCGTTTTGCCGCATCATTGGTATCTGCAAGAAGTCCTTCTTCAAGCAGTCTCTCCAGGATCTGGTTGCATTCATTTTCTTCGTCCGTGTGGATATGCAGTTCTCCGTATTCAAATTCAGGCATACTTAAAACACCGAGCATGGATTTCGCATTGACCACATATCTGCCACTGCAAAGTTCTACGTCACAGGAAATCCTCTCTGCAATGCTGACCAGTTTCCGTGCATTTGTCATGGTTCCCAATATTACTTTCGCAATCATTTTTTCCTCCTAAGCAAATATGCTGATAATCAGAGCACAGATAAGACCGGTAAATCCGATAATCGTCTCCATCATCGTCCATGATTTTAAGGTTGTCTTTTCATCAATTTCCAGTAAGGAGCTTACCAGCCAGAAACCAGAATCATTCACATGACTGAATGCCGTTGCGCCACCGGTGATTGCGCAGACCATTGCTGCAAGGTATAATGGCGAAAGTCCTGCCACCGCCGGCATGGATGCCATGATTCCGGCTGCCATCGTCATCGCAACCACTGCCGCTCCAACCGATGCTCTTACCAGAGCTGCGATCAGAAATGCAACTAAGATTAACGGAAGACCGCTCTTTTCCAGTGCCGGTCCGATGATGTCTCCCATCCCGCAGTCCTGAAGCACCCAACGGATGATTCCGCCTCCGGTAATAACCAGAAGGATCTGTCCTGTCGGTCGGAGAGATCTGTCCATGATCTTTTTCAACTGTTCCCCGTCATATCCCTGCTTCTTTCCAAGAAAATACATTGCACACAGAACTGCAATGATCAGCGCTACAAATGGTGTTCCCACAAATTCCAGTACCGGTCGTATTCCATCAAGTGCCGGAATATATTCCGAAAGTGTGCTGCACAGAATGAGTACCAGCGGAACAAGGATGATCGCAATGACAGTTGAAAATTTTGGAAGATTTGCTTCTTCCTCTTCCCTTACTTCTGAAACTGTAGTTGGAAGTCCGGTATGGATCTTGGTCCCGATAAATTTTGACCATAAAATTCCGGCAAAAATAAGTGATAAAATTCCGGTCGGCACACCAACTGCGATCATAATTCCAAGATCTACTCCAAGCATATTGGCAACCAGAACCGAACCAGCTGACGGCGGGATAAAGGCAAATCCGGTTGCAAGACCTGCAAGAAGCGGAATCACATAATACAAAGTTGATTTTTTTGTTTTCTTTGCCAGTCCGAAAGCAAGCGGAATTAATATTACAACTCCTGCCTCAAAGAAAACAGTCGTTCCAACTACAAGTCCGGTAATTCCAAGGGCAATCCCTGCTTTTTTTTCACCAAACCTGTTGACCAGTGTCTGTGCAACACACTGTGCACCACCCGACACTTCCAGTATACCTCCGAACAGGGAACCCAGACCGATCAGCAGTACAATTCCCTGTAAGGTTTCTCCTACACCTTTTTCTACCGTATTTACCAGAGTCGGAACCGGCATCCCGGCTCCGAGTCCGATCAACAGAGCAGAAATCAACAGAGACAGTACCGGATGAAATTTAAATTTTATGATCAGCAGTAATAATAAGACGATTCCCGCTGCCGCAGCGATCAGCAGTCTTGTCGGATCTGCTGCAAATACTGTTTCTGACATTTTCATTTCCTCCCGTATTCTTCCTGATTAGTGAACATATTTGTGGATTGTTGCTTTTACAGCACCTGGTCCTGCGATCATTTCACGGAACATTTCTTCAATCTTTTCACCGACGCCATCTTTGTAAAGATCGGTAAAGAACAGACGTTCATTGGACAGGATCGGTTTCAGCTGGTCTTTCAATGTCTCCGGCTTTCCAACTACGATATCACCAAGCTGTTCTCCGATTTCTTCATTCATCGGATCCGGTGCCAGTTCGAATTTGTTTCCTTCATCATCAATTGCCAGCATATATCTGAGCCAGCCTGCAATACCAAGCGGAATTGCTGTCAGTTTTGATGCATCTCCGTATTTTGCTACATAGGCTTTTACCGTCTCGCCAAAACGGATACCAACCATCTGTGACACATCAACTGCAAGACGGAGATTTGTATCTCCCAGATATTCATTCGGAAAACGGTCATTAAAAAGTTCATCCACAAATGCCTGTGGAGAAAGGATTCCAGGATCTGCCACTACCGGAAGTCCTTCGTCATAAGCAACCATTCTTGCCATCTTCATCATATCTTCATTGGTATTAAGCATATGTGCGAACAGATCATATCCAAGTACGACACCAAGCGGACCTGTGGCTGAATGAACCGGATTTAAGCATACCGTTACTTTCATTCGTTCCGAAAGATTTACTGTATTTCTGTCCGCCATATAAACTCCAAATCCTTTTTCCAGTGCCGGGCGTCCGTTCGGAAAACTGTCTTCAATGACCAGATATTGCGGTTTTTCTGCATTTACAAATGGAGCAATGTAAGTCTTCTTTCCGGTGATAACCGGCTGCATTTTTTCCACACTGAGAGCTTCAAGATCATCTGCAATCTGTTCGCTCGGACGTGGGGTGATCTTGTCGATCATGGTCCATGGGAAGGCAACAACTTTTTCATCACTTACATATGTAATGAAATCATCATCTACAAATCCCTGCTTCTTCCACTCTTCTGCCATTGTAAGAACAGATTCACGGAGTTTTGCACCATTCTTGGAACAGTTATCCATAGATACCAGTGCAATTGGATATCTTCCTGCTTTGAATCTTTCATAAAGCATTGCTACCAGTACTGCCATGGCTCCTGTCGCTTTGTCCGGTCCGTTCTTAATGTCCGCTTCCACGAATGGAAACCAGGTTCCGTCTGCTTTCTGCAGAGCATATCCTTTTTCTGTAATTGTAAAGGATACCATCTGAAGAGATTTGCTTGTAAAGATCTCTTTCAGGCGATTCCACTGTGCCAGATCAGAAGACTGTGCTTTTACTGCTTCTGCAAGGGATCCGAGTACTTTATATTCACGTGTTCCGTCCCCATGCAGAATTACGCTCAGTCCCAGATTGTCATATGGATCATAAATTTTATCTACTACGTCATAGTCAAATGTCTCTACACAGGTGATTCCTCTGTCCAGTACACCTTCTTCCAGAAGTCCGTCTGCAATTCCACCGATAAAAATACGGAAAATATTACCGATTCCAAAATGAACCCATCCCGGTTCTTCTTTTGCTTTTTCAGATACCTTCTCCACATCATATCCCGGAAGTGCAATTCCTGCCTTCTCCCATGCCGCACGGTCTTTGATTCCTTCGATTGTTAACTTCATTTTGTTACCTCCCGTTTTACTTTTTCTTTTCAGTTATGTTTTTTACTTACGTTTATATCTAAGTTGTAAGTGTAGTATATAACCAGCAAAACGAATTGTCTATTGACAAAAAATACAATTTTACAAATCTATTTTTATCTATATTTCACAAAACAAATCAGAAGGCTCTTGTTTTATCCGCACATCTATATTAGAATAAGTTCATATCTTGTGTGTATGATTCACGCATAAGTAAAGGAGAATATCATGAGAGAAAAAGGAATGACCACGATTACCCTGAAAAAAATCAATCGGGAAAAAGTGTACCAATATATTTACCAAAAAAAAGAAACGTCCAAACTTCAGATCGTTCAGGATCTGCAGATGGGACTTTCTACAGTCAGTCAGAATCTGAATGAACTGGAAAATGACGGTCTGATCAGCCGTGATGGATATTTTGAATCAACCGGTGGGCGAAAAGCCCAGATTATAAAAATTGTAGAAGATTTTCGTATTTCAATCGGTCTTGGAATTTTAAAAGATATGTTTCATATTGTAGCTGTAAATCTATATGGAGATGCAATTGCAACCGAAACGATTGAGCTGCCATACGAGAGCAGCGATGCTTACTACTCTGCCCTTGCTGCAAATGTAGAACTGTTTATCCAGAAGAATCATTACGATCCTGAGAAAATTGAAGGGATTTCGATTGCCACCCAGGGAGTCATCTCCCCGGACGGAAATGTTGTTACTTACGGTGATATCATGGGAAATGCAAACATGCAGCTGTCTGATTTTTCTTCCAGACTTCCGTATCCATGTCATCTGGAACACGATTCAAAAGCCGCTGCTGATCTGGAACTCTGGAATCATCCACAATTTGACAGTGCCCTGATTTTTCTTCTGAATCCTAACCTTGGCGGTGCGATCATCACCGGACATGAAGTTCACCAGGGCGATCATATGCGTAGTGGTCTGATTGAACATATCTGCATTGATCCAAATGGTCCGAAATGTTATTGCGGCAATCACGGGTGCCTGGAAACTTACTGTTCTGCAAATGCCCTGAAAGCAGCTTCCGGTATGCCGGTCAAAGAATTTTTTAACCTCCTGCATCAGACACATGCTCTGAATCTCACACAGATCTGGAGAGACTATCTGGACCACCTTGCCTTTGCAATCCGTAACCTGAATCTTGTGATCGACAGTCCGGTGATCATCAGCGGATATCTTGCACCATATTTCCAAGAAGCAGATATGCAGTATCTTTTAAGCAAAATCAATGAAAGTTCCCTTTTCCAGATGGACGAAGATCAGCTTCTGGTGGGAAATCATGGACAGTATACTCCGGCGATCGGTGCGGCACTTTATTACATCAAGGAGTTCCTGGCTCCGGCTGTGTCGTAATAATCGAACAGGCTGCACTTTGCTCATCGTATACGAAAAAACAGGATGGATGCGCTTTCCAGTCTCCGCATCCATCCCATTTTTCTATTTTTTCAGTATTTTCATCATCTGTTTCTTTGAAGGAACCTGCCCTGCAACTACCAGTTTTCCATCAATCATAACCGATGGAGCCGTCATCACACCCAGTTTTACAATCTCAACCAGATCTGTAACTCTTTCAATCTCCGTATCGATTCCAAGTTCCTCCAGACATTCTTTCACAACTGCATTCGTCTTATCACAGTTCTCACAGCCGCTTCCAATTACTTTTATATTCATATCCTGCCTCCAGATTTAATTGTTGAGTTTCATAGGAAGTCCCACACATTCCTCCCACGCCGCCGCGATTTCCCGGATCAGTGCGATTCCGATTTTGGAAATAAAGACAAGCTGAGACTTCGGCTGTGGTTCGTAAGGCGCATAATCCCGTTTCTTTCCGACTACATCAACTTTTTCCCATCCTTCTTTTTCCACTTTAAAGAAACCCTTCACACGAAATACATCCGGTTCAATCCTTGCAAGAAAGGTTTCCAGCTTTTCCTTCTGGATCTCTCCCGTAAAATCCATGGAAAATGTTTTTGGTTTATTTTTCGATGAATTCGTGGTATCTTCACATTCTGCCCATTTGTACAGCATCAGATCCATATCATAAAACGAACGGTCAATATTTCCATTGGCACTCTCCGTGATCGGACAGACCGGATTAATCTCACGCACTTTCTCTTTCACCTTCTCAATCCGGTTCTCATCTACCAGATCAATTTTCGTCAGAACTGCAAGATTGCAGTGCTTAAGCTGCCGGTCGATCGTCTCTGAATCTCCGACCTGATCCAGAAAATTATAGCAGTCCACCAGACAGATACATCCTTTGAAATCATATACATCCGGAGCCATCACTTCCGTCGCCGCAAGAATTTCTTCCGCATTGGACGGATCTCCAAACCCTGAGCTCTCTACAAACACGTATTCCAGACCTTTTCTGGACATCTGAACCAGCGCATCCACAAAGGATAATCTCAGACAGCTGCAGAAAATCGATCCCCGGTTCAGTTCTACCATCTGGATATCATTATTCTGAAGCACGGTTCCATCAATACTGATCTTTCCCAGTTCATTCTGGATCACTCCAACCTTTGTTCCTTCCATATTTTCCAGCAGATTCCGGAGGATCGTCGTCTTGCCGGATCCCAGAAATCCCGTCAGAAAATACAATTTAATCTTACTCATGATTCATTTCTCCTTTTTCTATACTGCAACTGCACCCTGATTTGCTCTGCTGCAGCTGCAACTTATTTTTCTTCCTTTTCTGTATTACAATTGCAATTTAAAAGCCCTGCATAATCTCCCGGGATCATCAGCCGCCCAACCGTCTTGTAAACCTCATTCATCACATCCAGATCCAGAGAATACTGCATCCATTTTCCTTCTTTGCGTGCCTTTACAATTCCCAGATCACACATCAGCTTCATATCATGTGATAAAGTTGGCTGTGTGATGTGAAATTCCTCCAGGATCTTGCAGGCGCATAATTCTCCTCCAGATAACATGTCGATGATCTTCAGACGTTTCGGATCCGACATCACTTTGAATATACGGGCATATTTTTCATAATCTATCTGCATTTTTCTGTCACCTCGGGTAATGTAAATCTTTTTTCATGCAAGCATGAATGATCTTTGAATTTCCCCCACTACTTTGATAATATTACGGATTGCTCCGCAGCGTTGCTGCTCTCGCAATCCTCCGTCCATTCGGAATCCGCTGATTTACTTCGTAAATCGCTCCTTCCTCATGTCCGGCGGGGAGCAAGTTCAAAATCCTTTTCATGCAAGCATGAAAGTCTTTTGAATTTGCTCCCCTATATTATCACATTTCCCCCATACCCCACAATGATTATTCCGATACAGACAATCCCAATGAATGTTCCAAGCAGTTTTTTCTTGATCGCTTTGGACAGCATTACCATGGACGGAAGTGAAAGGGTTGTCACTGCCATCATAAACGAAAGAACCGTTCCAAGTCCTGCACCTTTTGCCAGCAGGCTTTCTGCAACCGGGATGGTTCCGAAAATATCTGCATACATCGGAACACCTACTGCTGTTGCCAGTGGCACTGCATACCAGGTCTGCTTTCCAAGAATGCTGCGAACGATATGCTCTGGGATCAGATTGTGGATAGCTGCCCCAATAATAACCCCGGCAACGATATACGGGGCTACCTTTTTAACGGTAACCACAACCTGATTTTTGGCATAATCCATACGGTCTGCCAATGTAAGTGACGGTGAATCTACCTCCACATTCGGTGCCTGGCGGATAAAATCTGCCACCTGATCTTCCATATGCATTCTCTCAATGATCGTTCCCCCGGCAACCGCTATAACCAGCCCAACGATTACATACGCAAATGCGATCTTCCCTCCAAAGACACTCATCAGCAGAACCAGTGATCCCAGATCTACCATCGGAGATGAAATCAGAAACGAAAAGGTAACTCCAAGCGGCAGCCCCGCACTGGTAAATCCCATAAAAATCGGAATTGATGAGCAGGAGCAGAACGGTGTCACCGTCCCAAGAAGTGCCCCGATCAGATTCGCCCAGATTCCATGAAATCTTCCCATGATCTTCCTGCTTCTCTCCGGTGGAAAATAGCTTTGAATATACGATATCAAAAAGATCAGCACTGCAAGCAACACAAAAATTTTGATGATATCATACAGGAAAAAATGGAGAAATTCGCCCGGAAATCTCCCCTCTCCCAATCCGGCTTTGACAAGAAGTTTTCCAACCAGATCCTTTAGCCAGCGCATTCCAAGGACCTGATCCTGAAAAAAATCCCATCCTGTCTTTACTGCTTTCATTTGCTCTCCTTCCCATAGAAATATAGAAATGTTTCTATGTGTTTTTCATTTTTTAACCGGTGCAATTCATTTCTTACACCGGCTCTTTAATTGCATCTTACTCTTCATATAGAATTTTGTCAATATGTTTTCATTTATTTCTTCGATTCCGTCGTCTTCGCATTCGGGTAAATCATTTTCATCTTCGCATCATCATAATGCACATCCACCCACTTCTGGACAACATCCGTCGCCTGTACACCATTTCCTCTTTCATCGTATCTTACCAGTGCCACACAGGATACCAGAATATTGCAGACCATAAATACTAATAAAAACCAGGTCAAAAGCTTTCCTGCAACTGCCGGTATTTTTTCAATCCATTTTTCCACTGGCGGAAATAATATTTTAAACCATACAACTGCAGCAATTCCCCAGAAAAAACAGTAAAGCAGATTAATTCGTCCTCCCAGGTTAAACGGGATCTTGCTGTAATCCCAGAATACTTTTCCAAATACAAGTTCCGTAAACACGCTACAGAGATACTCATATGCACCACCAAGTAATGTCCCCGTAAGAAACAAAAACCGGTCCCCTTTATCCTTATATTTGTATAATAGTGCCGTAACGAGCGCAATTGCAAGTCCCCAGACAATGCTGAACGGTCCCCAGACCACACTGCTTCTGCTCATCCATACCCCTGCCGTCACACGGCAGAAAATTGTTTCCGTGATATCTCCCAGAAAAGCACCGATCATAAACAACATCACGATTTTATAAAAGCCACATCCTTTTGCGAATACCTCTTCTTCATCCTCTTCCCGGATTGCCTCTTCGACCTTCCTTGCCTTTGGGTATGCCCTTTTCAGACGCTTTTCCAGGCTTCTGATAATCTTTCCTGCAATCTTGGCACTTACCTTATCCATCCCGGCATCGGTTGCAATCCACCGCTCCGGATTCTTACTCTTTCCGGTAAGGAGCATAAAAGAACCAAAGATGTCAATAAAAAGTACCACAATCAGTGTCAGCAGCACAATATGCATCAAAAGCTTCGGCAGAATATGTAATAAAACCAGTGTGATCCCATTACACCATCTCACAGTCAGATAACCCAGAACACCCCAGAACAGCGAAACCGGAAGACAGATATATCCATCCAGGTTCCATTTGATGTTTGAATAATCCCACCATCTCGCCTTAAACGCTTTTTCAATCAGATGACCGCTGACCCATTCTGCTACAGTCGCATAAACAGCTGTAAAAATGAACAGCCAGACTCCACGAAGTTCCTGCAAGCCGATCGTCATCGCAATTGCCGTCAGACCATACAACACACAAAACGGTCCGTTAACCAGACCACGATTGGCAAACTTCTTCTGTTTCAATGTTGCCGATATCGTTTCCAATACCCAGCCACCAAAAGAATAAATGAAAAAAAGCCACAGTAATTCATATCCAGTATAGTGATTCATAGTCTTCTCCTTTGTAAGTTCATGGTATCATCTTATCATGCAGACCATGAACTTACAATTGGGATTTTATCCGTAAAGATATTATATAACACCAATCGCTTTTTCTGTATATTCATTTGTTTAGCATATATATTTCTCTATTTTTCATCTGCATTCCGCATTTATTTCATATATTTTAAATTATTTTATTTTTTTCAGAATTTTTATTGACATTTTGCATTTTATGCGATATTATAATATCAACAAAACAAAAGGAGGACGGACCACCAGAAACTTAATCTTAACTCCAAAGTCTAAGAAAGTAAGAGGTATGGACCAAAGGACACTTAATTTAAAACTCGGACAAATCTAATGAAAGTAAGAGGTACGGACCAAAAGGAACATAATTTAACACCAGAACAAAATCTAAAGAAAGTAAGAGGTACAGACCACCGGAAACTTAATTTAAAACCAGAACAAATCTAATGAAAGTAAGAGGTATAGACCAAAAGGAACATAATTTAAAACCAGAACGAATCAGATGAAAGCAAGAGGTACAGACCAATGGCAAGATAATTTATACAATATCAAATCAATGAGAGTAAGAGGTACAGACCAATGGCATAATAATTGAAATTTATATAGAAAAAACTATTTGAGATAATAGTTTCAGATAGATAAGAAGTGAATAAGGAGGATAATCCAATGGATGGATCAAATTAAAATCCACTGTAGCTGAAAGATCAGATACAGTGGATTTTTTATGACATATTTTCTGTTCCAAATTCAAGAGCGCGCCTGATGACGCGCTCAATTTCTGCCGATTCATAATACAGCGGATTCTATGAAGTCTTCCGGTCCATATCCCATACTGCCTTACCATCATCACAGTATTCCAGATCCGGGCATTCCCCCTGTACAAAGGAATAAACCGGTTCTTTTCCCTCATATTCCTGAATGATACCGCTTAATTTGGCAAGCATTTTTTCTTTATCACCCGGAAGATGTCCTCTGACTCTCACATGGATAAAGTCATGAAAACCATCATATAAAATATTTGCTCCTGCTTTTTCCGGTGCGATCCTCTCGATCAGATGATATTCTTCACGAATTGTTTCCAGCTCATCTGCCGGAACAAAAGTACCTTGCCGTATATCTTCATACAGCGGAACTTCTTTATGCAGAAACATGGAAAAATTCACTACATGCGCCGGATTGGTCCTGTTCAGGAACTGCGCCAGTGCTTCTGCATTTTCCATTCCTCTTCCTTTTCCTGCGACTCCGGTCATAATATGTGCATCATAGATCAGCCCTGCTTCATGAAGCCTGTCAATTGCCTGATACGCCTGTCCCAGGTCATGATCCTTTTTCATAAATTTCAGTACATCATCCAATCCGCTTTCAATTCCAAGATACAGATGCTTTACTTTTTTTGCTGCAAGCATTTCCAGTTCTTCCTGGCTTTTATGTAAAATACTTGTAACGGTCGCATCCATATTGACCCCTTCACATTCCGGGAAGTAATATGCGATCCGATCCAGAATCTCATACAATTTCTCCGTCTTCAGGCCAAACGCATTGCCATCCCCCAGAAAGATCTTTTTCGGCCTTCCATTCAGATCACGAACTCTCTTAAGTTCCTCTTCAATCTGTTCTATCGGAAGCTCCCGATACTTCAGATGCCGGAATAAATTGCAGAACTTACACTGGTTGTATGAACATCCAACCATTACCGGAAGCATAAAAGAACTTCTCTCCATCGGAGCCCGGCAAATCTGTCCTTCGTAATCCATACATCACACTCCTATGCTTCTGCATAATAGACATAGTTTTCTTTTCTCGGTTTAGCTGCAGGAATTTCTGCTGCCGCATATCCGAGCACACAATGTCCAATTCCTTCATAGTCTCCTTCGATTCCCCATTTTTTCAAAAGAGCCTTTCCTTCCTCAGATTCAAATTCTTCTTTTGCACGGTGGATCCAGCAGCTTCCGATTCCAAGAGAATGTGCCGCATTCATCAGATTCCCCATCACAAGGCTTCCATCATAAAGATAAGTTGGTCTTGCCTTGTCTGCAAGTACAATAAGAACTACCGGTGCTCCATAAAATGGATCTGTATCTGTTCCCATGATCTTTGCATTCATTGCAGAGAGCTGATCTCTCGTTGCTTTATCGGTCACTGCTACGATGATCGGTGACTGCATCCCCATTCCTGTTGCCGCATAAGTTCCAGCCTCAATGATCGCATCCAGATCCTCTTTACTGATCATATCCGGTTTGTAGCCGCGGACGCTTCTGCGCTCTTCCATGTTTTTGATTACTTCATTCATAAATTTTCAGCTCCTTTCAAATCTGTTCTTATTGTAACACGATTCAAAAGGAGCTGTACCTACTATTTTCTTAAATTTTTATATCCGGATTATTTTTCTTCTCCCCAGACTTCCTCTGCAATTTCTTTTACAAGTGCAAGTTTCTTCCACTGTTCTTCTTCTGTCAGCTTATTTCCGATTTCACAGGAAGCAAATCCACACTGTGGGCTTAAATACAGTCTTTCAAGCGGAACATATTTTGCAGCCTCATGAATTCTTTTTATTACATCTTCCTTATCTTCCAGCTTTGATGACTTGGTTGTAATCAGACCGAGAACCACTTTTTTATCGCCATTTACACTCTTCAGAGGCTCAAATCCACCAGAACGCGCATCATCAAATTCCAGATAATATGCACTTACATTTTCACGGGCAAATAAAGTTTCTGCCACACGGTCATACGCACCACTGCTTGCATAAGTCGAATGGAAATTTCCACGGCATACATGAGTGTTGATTACCAGATCCTCCGGTGCTCCCTCAATTGCACGGTTATTGATAGCAAGAAGCTGTTCCATGATTTTTTGAAGTCCTGCTTCATCCGTTCCGAAAATTGCTGCTGCATGTGGATCTACACACATTCCCCATGAACAGTCATCAAGCTGGAGATTTCTGCATCCCGCATCATATAAATCACGAATGACTTTCTTATATCCATTTGCAATATCTTCTGCCAGTTCTTCCACATCCGGATAATACTTATTCGTATTTTGAATGTACATCGGCATAATAAACTGTTCCAGGAACTGTGCCGGTGCCGGAATCGTCTGCTTTGCTACTGTATTTTCATCTTCCAGTGCCTTTACAAATTTAAAATGTTCTACAAATGGATGCTGATCTACGGAAATTTTTCCAGTCAGATAAGTATCATCGATCATTGCAGCTTCTCCGTGGAACGGAAGTCCGGTCTTGGTCTGCTCATGTCCTACCCCGTTAAATCCCCACATGAAATCAAGATGCCAGGTTGCTCTTCTGAACTCGCCGTCTGTGATCACATGATATCCTGCTTTTTTCTGTTTCTCTACCAGATCAAGAATTGCATCATCCTCAACCTTTGTCAGTTCTTCTTTAGAAATTTTTCCTTCTTCAAAATCTCTCCTTGCTTTTTTCAGTGTTTCCGGTCTTAAAAAGCTTCCTACATAGTCATAACGAAATGGTGTATTTTTGCTCATGATATAATCTCCTTTTTCTCTTGTATTACCTGTGTTTTTATATCTGAAAGTATAACAGAGGATTCTGTACCTGAAAAATACAAAAAAAATACAGTTTGCCATAGTTTCAAACTATATCAACATCAAAAAACAGTTTCAAACAACCTTCTTTCGTGCTACAATATTGCCAGGATAACTGACTTAAAGTATTTTTCCGGTAATGTATCCTTTCCGGATACTTTTTCTGATATCCCGGACACAAAAATAAAATTCTTTATAGGAAAGTAAAAATAATGACTCTTCAACAATTAAAATATGTCGTAACTGTTGCCGAAGCAGGAACAATTACCGAAGCTGCAAACCATCTTTATATTTCCCAGCCAAGTCTAACAAATGCAATTCATGAACTGGAAAAAGAAATGAGGATCACGATCTTTCTCCGGACCAATAAAGGAATTATCCTTTCAAAGGAGGGCGAAGATTTCTTAGGCTACGCCAGGCAGGTACTGGAACAGGCTGCCATTCTCGAAGACAAATACAAAGGATCCTCAGGCGGGAAAAAGAAATTCTGCGTCTCCACGCAGCACTACTCTTTTGCTGTCAATGCCTTTGTCGATCTGATCAAAAAATACGGACAGGACGAATACGATTTCAGTCTCCGTGAAACCCAGACATACGAAATCATCGAAGATGTGGAAAAAATGCGCAGTGAAATCGGAATCCTTTTTTTAAACGATTTTAATGAAACGGTTCTGGAAAAAATTTTAAAATCTAACGGACTTATTTTTCATCAGCTGTTTGTTGCCAAACCACATGTATTTATCAGCAGACACCACCCTCTCTCCGACTGTAAAGTAATTACCAACAAAGAACTGGAAGCCTATCCGTATCTTTCCTTCGAGCAGGGTGAGCACAACTCCTTTTATTTCTCGGAAGAAATCTTTTCTGTATCTGAACGTAAGAAAAATATCCGTGTACGGGACCGTGCCACTTTATTTAACCTTCTGATCGGGCTCAATGGATACACGGTATGCAGCGGTGTGATCGACAAAAAACTGAATGGAAAAGATATCATCGCTGTTCCGCTTACAGACGAAAGCGAAATGCGGATTGGGTATATTACACATAAAAAAGGAATGTTAAGCAGATTAGGAACAACTTATCTGGAAGCCTTGCAAAAATATTTACAATAAAACAAAAAACTTCCGGGATCAGTTTCCTGTTCCCGGAAGTTTTTTATTTTAAAACAGACATACAATTCCATGCACAATAAATGCTGCAACCCATGCAATCACGCACTGAAAGATCACAACACCGATCGCCCATTTACCACCAAGTTCTCTTTTAATAGAAGCAATCGCTGCCACACAAGGTGTATACAAAAGGCAGAAAATCAAAAGTGCTGCTGCACCGGCTGTATTTATCACCGCTGTCAGTGCTGCTGTTGACCCAAACAAAATTGAAAGAGTGGAGACAACACTCTCTTTTGCCATAAATCCGGAAATCAATGCCGTTGATATCCTCCAGTCACCGAATCCAAGAGGAATGAACACCGGTGCGATCATACCTGCTACCGTTGCAAGGATACTTGCCTGTGAATCCGTCACCATATTCAGATGCAGATCAAAGCTCTGCAGGAACCAGATTACGATCGTTGCACCAAAAATAACAGTAAATGCTCTCTGCAGGAAGTCTTTTGCTTTCTCCCAGAGAAGCTGACCGACATTTTTCGCTCCCGGCATACGATAGTTCGGAAGCTCCATGACGAACGGCACCGGTTCTCCTTTGAACATCGTCCCTTTCATTGCAAGTGCTGTCAGAATACCCATCAGAATTCCAAAGAAATAGAGACCGATCATCACAATTGCACCTTTACCGGGGAAAAACGCCGCTGTAAAGAATGCATAAATCGGAAGCTTCGCAGAACAACTCATAAATGGAGTCAGCATGATCGTCATCTTCCTGTCACGCTCTGAAGAAAGTGTCCGGCTCGCCATAACTCCCGGTACTGTACATCCAAATCCGATCAGCATCGGCACAATACTTCTTCCGGAAAGACCAATCTTTCGCAAAAGTTTATCCATGATAAATGCAACCCTTGCCATATATCCACTGTCCTCCAGCATCGAAAGGAAAAAGAACAGTGTAACAATGATCGGCAGGAAACTCAGCACGCTTCCAACCCCCTGAAAGATTCCATCTACAACCAGTGACTTTAATACGCTGTTGACTCCTGCTGCATCCAGTGCCTGACTGCAGGCTGCAATCACCTGGTCAATTCCCTGTTGCAGAAGATCCTGTAAAAATGCTCCGATTACATTAAATGTCAGCCAGAATACCAGTCCCATAATTGCTATAAATGCCGGAATTCCGGTATATTTTCCTGTCAGAACCTGATCGATCTTCCTGCTTCGCACCCGCTCCCTGCTCTCATGCGGCTTTAAGACCGTATCTTCACAGGCACGCTGGATATAGTTAAAACGCATTCCCGCTACTGCCGATGAACGGTCTACCTTGCATTCTTCTTCCATCTGCAGATTGATATGTTCCAGAAGCTCCTTTTCATTCTGGCTCAACTTTAATTTTTCCAGGACAAGTTCATCATTCTCTGCCAGCTTGCTTGCTGCAAATCTGACCGGAATCCCTGCTTCCTTCGCATGATCTTCAATCAGATGCATGATCGCATGAATGCATCTGTGAACCGCACTTTCCTGACCTTCAGCAGAACAGAAATCCACTTCTTCCGGTGCTTCCTGATATTTTGCGACATGCAGTGCATGTTCTACCAGTTCCGCAATTCCTTCTCCCTTTGCTGCCGAGATTGGTACAACCGGTACTCCTAGAAATGCTTCCAGCTCATTCACACGCACAGAGCCTCCGTTCACACGCATCTCATCCATCATATTCAGCGCAACAACCATCGGGATCTCAAGTTCCATAAGCTGCATCGTCAGATACATATTCCGTTCAATGTTGGTTGCATCTACGATATTGATGATTCCCTTCGGTTTATCCTGAAGCAGAAATTCTCTTGTAACAATTTCCTCACTGCTGTACGGAGACATAGAATAAATTCCCGGAAGATCGGTAATACGGGTGTTGGGATGTTCCTTGATCACACCATCTTTTCTGTCAACCGTAACACCTGGAA
Source organism: uncultured Bariatricus sp. (assembly GCA_934320645.1). Classification (GTDB taxonomy): domain Bacteria; phylum Bacillota; class Clostridia; order Lachnospirales; family Lachnospiraceae; genus Allocoprococcus. The sequence continues at coordinate 46,852 of CAKRFP010000012.1, read as the reverse complement.
AATTACCCACATGCTGATTCGATCCGGTCAGCTGGTTGAACAGCGTTGTTTTTCCACAATTCTGATTTCCAACCAATGCAAACGTAAGTGTCGTATCCTCCGGTAATGGATGCTCTGTTTTCTTCTCATGAAAAATGCCTGCTTCTCCATACCCCGGATGCTGTGCATCTCCTAACGACTGTCTGCCTTCCTTCTTCTTATAATGTGGCTCATGGGCCGGTGTAATTTCAATCTGTCCGGCATCCTCCAGACGGATCGTAAGTTCATAACCATGGATCCTGATCTCAACCGGATCCCCCATCGGCGCATACTTTACAATCGTTACTTCTGTTCCCTGGATCAGTCCCATATCCAGGAAATGCTGCCTGAGTGCACCACTTCCTCCTACGGAAAGAATCGTAGCTGTCTTTCCGACTTGTAATTCTTTTAGTGTCATTCCTCTATCTGTCTCCTTTGGTCAAAACCATTTATTGATAATTTATATCATTATCATATCAGTCCTGTAGGTAGTCATTCAAGAATAACATTCGTTTTTTCTAACTAATTTCCTCGCCTGCAAATTGTTTTATTCCGCAGTCTCTCTAAACCGGTACCCCACTCCGACTTCTGTCAGAATAAATCTGCAATTTCCCGGATCTTTTTCTATCTTCCTTCGCAGTGCTGCCATAAATACCCTCAGGTTGGCTGCTTCTACTCCCTGTGCACTGCCCCAGATCTGGCTGAGAATATAATTATGTGTCAGTACCTTTCCTCTGTTGTCGATCAATAGTTTCAAAATCTTATATTCCATCGGAGTCAGATGAACTTCTTTTTCATCAATCGATACCTGATGTTTTTCCCAGTCCACTTTCAGATAATCACACTGAAAGATTTTTTCTTTCTTTTCTTCCGGAATCTGGTTACTCTTTCTGAGCGCCACACGGATTCTGGCAAGCAGTTCACCCATATAAAACGGTTTTGTCACATAATCATCTGCCCCCAGATCCAGTGCCTGTATTTTTTCTTCCTCTTCCTGTCTTGCACTGACCACAATGATCGGTATCTTCGAGATCTCTCTTACATTTTTTATAATCTCAATCCCGTCACCATCCGGAAGTCCAAGATCCAGAATGATCATATCCGGTCTGTTTGCATAGAACAGTGCATTTGCTTCTCCACATGTCTTCGCAATCACAAAATCATAATCTTCTTTCTTAAGACTCATCGAGATAAAGTTAATAATATATTTATCGTCTTCCACAATTAAAATTTTATGCTTATCTGCCATCTGTACTTACCTGCCTTGCCTCCAGCCAGAACATGAACCTTGCTCCGCCTTCTTTTCTGTTCTCTGCACAAATATTTCCACCATGTGCATTTACTACCGCTTTACATATAGCCAGTCCCAGACCGATTCCTCTTTGTCTGTCCCCTTTTTCATCTGACCTTGTAACAAATTCGTCAAAAATATTTTCTTTCAGATCTTCTGGAATCCCGTCTCCGTCATCCTCTACACTGATCCACACTTTTCCTGCATCATATCTGGCTTCTATACAGATCCATCCATTTTCCCCTGTATGCTTCATCGCATTATCCAGAAGATTGACCAGCACCTGGACCATCAGTTTTCCATCTACATTTACAACGATCAGCTCCGACGGAAGTTTAATTTCAAATCTCCTCTTTTCCCGGAGTCCTATGATATGTGATACGGCTTCATAGATCAGATCATCCACTACTTCCTGGTCTTTCCGGATCTCAAATTCTTCACTTTCCAGCTTTGTCATATTCAAAATATTTTCCATCAGGCGCATCAGCCATACAGACTGCTCCTGTATCTCTCCTGCCAGTTCCTTTCTGACTCCGGCATCCAGATCATCCGCCTCTTTTAAAAGTCCAGCATCTCCCATGATTCCGGTCAAAGGTGTCCTGAAATCATGGGAAATACTTCTCAGCATATTGCTTTTCAACTTTTCTCTTTCCATCTGTGCCCTTGTTTCCTCTGCAATACGCACCTGATTATGAAATCGTACCATAATACTTGCGGAAATAAATCCTGTGATAAGGAAAAACACCAGAAGTACCACATCATTCTGATCCGTCATCGCAAATGTATGCACCGGCACTGTAAAAAAATAATTAAACAGCAGCACACTGCATACTGAAGCCATCATTCCATACAGATAACCGGTAGTTGTAACTGTTATGACCAGTACACCTACAATATAGATCATCAGAATATTTTCTTTTCGAATTCCATAACTCTGGAGAAAAAAAGACAAAAATGTTGCAACCGCCATGATCGCAACCGAGTGCACCATATATTTTACTCTCTCTTTTATCATTTTCTTTCCCCCATCATTCATTATTTCATACTTGCAAGCAGACGGTCAATATCCTTTGTAAGACCTACTACAAGCAGATGATCCTTCTCATGCATCACATAATCCGCTCTCGGAAGGACCACCAGCTCTGCATTTTTCTTTATTCCAAATACATTTATATGATAGTTTGCCCTTATATCCGCTTCTTCTATCGTCCGCCCGATCCATGCAGACTTCGGCTGGATTTCAAAAATCGAATAATCCTTACTGAGTTCAAAATAGTCAAAAACATGATTTGCACTGTATTTTACAGCCAGTCGTTCTGCAATATCCCGATCCGGATAAAAGACTTCATCCGCTCCGTTTCTCAATAAAAATTTTGCATGGATATCCCTGTTCGCCTTACTGACAACATGTTTGGCTCCAAGCTCTTTTACCAGGCTTGTTATCTCCAGACTGCTCTGGAAATTTGATCCGATGCACACAAAGCAAAGATCGAAATTTCCTACTCCAAGACTTCTTAATACTTCTTCATTTGTACAGTCCCCTACCCGTACTGCCGTTGCGTATTCCAGTAAATCCGTTGTCTTTTTCTCATCTTTATCGATGACCATTACCTCATTTCCCCGATTGGCCATATCAATACACAGATGATGACCAAATCTTCCAAGTCCTATAATCAATACTGATTTCATTTTTCTACTCCTCGTTCTATCCTATCGTAATTTCTTCTACCGGTTTCCGGATCGGTGCTTCATGTCTGTGCCCTTTCAGTGAAAGTGCAAATGTCAGACTTCCTATTCTTCCGCAAAACATCAGAAATACCAGCATCATTCTTGATGCCATGCATACATCTCTTGTGATTCCCGCAGACATTCCCACTGTTCCCATTGCAGAAAAAACTTCAAACATCACATCCGCCAAAGAAAACGGCTGCATAATTTCCATGAAGATCGTTCCTGTTAGTATAAGGAACAGATTCGTACACATTACAACACTGGCTTTTCTGATCGCAGTTTCATCCAGTCTTCTGTTAAATACATTACAACCGGCTGCTTCCATCAGATTTGCACGCACAAATACAATGAGAACCACTACGGTTGTCGTCTTAATTCCACCTGCTGTAGATCCCGGGCTTCCTCCTATGAACATCAGAATCATAGTAACAAGTTTACTGCCTTCCGTCAACGCTCCTGTATCGGTTGTATTAAATCCTGCCGTTCTGGCTGTCACCGAGTGAAATAAAGAACAGAGTATCTGTTCTTTCACAGGCATCCCTGCCAGTACATTATTTTTTTCCAGTATCAGGAATAAAACTGCTCCTGCTATAATCAGAAAACCTGTTGTTGATAATACAATCTTTGTATGCAGATGATATTTTTTCCATTGAAATTTTTTCACAGACAGATCATCCCACACCAAAAAACCGATTCCACCAATTATGATCAGCAGCATGATCACTGTATTTACCAGCCAGTCATCCGAATATCTGACCAGTGACTGGTAGGCACCATTCTCTCCCATAAGATCAAATCCAGCATTGCAAAAGGCTGATATGGAATGAAAGATCCCATACCAGATCCCTTTTCCTATTCCAAATTCCGGAATAAACCGGATCATCAGCAATACGGCTCCAATGCTTTCAAAAAAAAGTGTTCCTTTAATAATCTTCTTCGTAAGCTTTACAATTCCACCAATCTGAATACTATTGATACTCTCCTGCAAAATTCCGCGGACTTTAAGCCCTATCTTTCTTCTTAACAGAATTGCCACACAGACACCAAGCGTCATAAATCCCATACCACCGATCTGGATCAGGATCAAAATGATAAGCTGTCCAAAAAAAGACCAGTGCTGATACGTATCCTGTACAACCAGCCCCGTCACACAGGATGCGGATGTCGAGGTAAATAATGCATCTGCAAAAGATGTCATATTTCCATCCCTTGATGAAACCGGAAGCATTAAGAGAATACTTCCCGAAAGAATCAGCAGCAAATACCCGACAACAATCATCTGCGTCTGTGTCATCTTTTTATATAATACTGTCATTTGTTTTGTTTCCTTTCCCCTCTGTATCTTTCTTCCTCTCTCTCTTCTTTATCCTTCTTCAGGAAACTATCGAGTTCACGCATCAGATGCAATCCGGCGATCAGCAAAAAGCTCAGGATCCCTGTAAATAAAATAATACTCTCAATCTCGAACATAACCTTTCCTTCCTCTTACTGTTTTTACTCTCCTGTTTTTTCAAATCAATGATAGTATTTTTAGTATAAAGATTGTATAAAGATTTCTGATTTTATGTAAATATTCCGTTATAATTGCCTGCTAAAAAATGGGATTAGGAAGTTCCTTCGGAATCTCCTATGAAATAAAAAAACAGACACTTCGCAGTTCTTTCTGCAAAGCGTCCGCCTTTTTTACAAAATCTTTTTATTCAGCTGCTTCTTCTTCATCTGTTTCCGGAACATCATTATGAACAGCAGCCACACCTGCTACATCTGCTTCCGGATCTGTGATCAGCTTGACATCTTTATCTTTTGCGATGTCAAGGTCTTTGACTTTAATGGTTTCTCCGACCTTCAAATCTCCAACGTCAACAATTACTTTTTCAACAAGTGCAGATGGAAGTGCTTTGTATTCAATTTCACTAAGCAGTTCCTCAACAACACCTGTGACAACCTTTGACTGATTGTGGATCACAACTTCTGCTACGGAATGTACCATTTCTCCACTTACCAGTGCCTGAAAATCTATTTCAAGTACTTTTGAACCCATAGAATCATAATCGACTTCTTTTACCAGCACATCCATCTGCTCTCCATCCAGATCCAGCATGATCTGGCTTCCTTTGCCATTGGCTTTCAGGAACTTTTCCGCTTCTTTCTGTGTCATCTGTACCGGAATGGAGCCTTCAATCTCACGTCCGAATACATTGCCGGTTACATAACCTTCTCTTCTGAGTTTTTTGGCTTTTGTCTGCATATTTCTTTTTTCAGCTTTTAAAGTATTCATTTATCTTTTCCTCCAATCACTGACTTCTGGTAAAGTACCTATTTCCTTGTTACAGCTGTATTATAACACTCATGGATTATCAAGATTAACCAAAATCACATCTTTTTTGACCAATATTTTTGCTGTTTTTCAAACTTTTTTATTTGTTTTGTGCAATTTTTTATTTTTCATCCCTTATAGATTTCCATAATTTTTCATATTTTCAGCTTTTTTCTGTTCCAGATATTCTTTGATCCTGTCGATATTATACAAAGGAATATTTGTCATCCATTCCTGTTCCCGGTAATCTGACATTGACGTTCTTACGGCATATTTAGGCTTATATTTTTCACAGAACGCTTTCAGGCTTTTTGCCCTCAAATTTTCCTCCGCTTTCACTTCCAACGGAATAATCGAAGTTCTTCCCTGTAATAGGAAATCAATTTCACCACTGGAATTTGCAGTCGAATAGTAATACGGTTCTATATGATCCAGTGCGATCAGCTGCTGTAAAACATACTGCTCCGTTAACGCACCTTTAAACTCTGTAAATATACGGTTTCCATCGATAATTACCTGCGCATCCATATCCGTCATCGCCATCAAAAGCCCCACATCCAGAAGATATATTTTGAACACATCCAAATCCAGATATGCCTTCAGTGGCAGCGCAGCTTTCCCTGCTCTTTGTACCTTATGAATCAATCCACAGTCTAAAAGCCATTGTATTGCCAGCTCAAAATCTTTTGCCCTTGATCCTTTTCTCACCTGTCCATAGATATATTTTTTATTTTCCTTCGCCAACTGCATCGGAATCGAATTCCATACAAGATTCAGTCTTGGAACCAATGAAGTCTCGGCGTGTTTTGAAAAATCCTGTTGATAATAATTCAACAGGTTCTTCTGTATCTCTCTGACCTGATTAAAATCCTTCGTTTCTACATACGTCTGTACTACTTCCGGCATGCCACCTACATAATAATATTCGCGTAACCGGTCTATATATTTAGATTTGAATGTTGTCACCATATCGGTATCCGTTCCCTGAAGAATATTTACGAAGCGTTCCTCTCCTAATGCGCACAAAAATTCCTGAAATGTCAATGGATAAAGATCCATAAAATCTACCTTTCCAACCGGAAAAGAAGTTCCTTTATGCAATGCCACACCCAAAAGAGAACCTGCTGCCACAATTGCATATTCAGGAGCATTTTCGCAAAAATATTTCAGAGAAGACAATGCTTTCGGGACTTCCTGTACTTCATCAAATATCAGCAATGTGTCTTTCACATCAATGGAAATTCCTGTTTCTGCACTGATTGCCAGTATGATTCTTTCTATATTAATTTCACCATCAAATACCTGTTGCATTCTTGTGTTACTGTCAAAGTTTACATAAGCAACTTTTTCAAAACATGTCCTTCCAAATTCTTTCATTAGCCATGTTTTTCCTACCTGTCTGGCTCCACGGATAATCAAAGGTTTCCTGTTTGCTTTTTTCTTCCACTCTTTTAATTTTTCTAATGCAAAGCGCTTCATCTGGCATCCTCCTTGCTTTATGATCTATGATTCTATAAACATTATATCCTGTTTATTTTTATTTTATCACTAAAAAATGTGTGGTTCAACATTTTTAAGGACGTATTTTTGTATAGAAATACATTTTTAAGGACGTATTTTCGTATTGAACATACATTTTTAAGGACGTAACAGATTGAATAATCTATTTTTAAAATTGCATTTTCACCTGCAAAATGCTATACTCGGATAAGAAATGTTAATGAAAAGAGGTTTGATTATGAGAGCATATGAACGACTTTTAAATTATGTAGTAGTCCGTACCCCAAGTGACGAACACAGTACGACTTCTCCTTCTTCCCAGTGTCAGTTCGACCTGGCACGTATTCTGGCAGATGAGATGACTGCCCTCGGGATTTCTGACGTAAGTCTGGATGAATTCTGCTATGTATACGGAAAGCTTCCTGCCACACCGGGATACGAGAATAAGCCATCTATCGGATTTATCGCACACATGGATACTGTTTCCGATTACTGTGACCATGACATCATCCCGGTCGTACACAAAAACTACAATGGCGGTGATCTGCCGCTTGGCACAAGTGGACGTACCCTTACCGTAAAAGATTTTCCGCATCTTCCATCTCTTGCCGGACGCACCCTGATCACAACAGACGGTACAACCGTTCTTGGTGCCGATGATAAAGCCGGAGTTGCCGAGATCATGACCATGGCTGAAGCACTGATCAAAGAAAATATTCCGCACGGACCGATCTCAATCGCTTTTACACCAGATGAAGAAGTCGGTGGTGGAACTGATCATTTTAATGTGGAAAAATTTGGTGCACAGTTTGCCTACACTCTGGATGGCGATACCGAAGGCGAAATTCAGTATGAAAACTTCAATGCATGCAAGGCAGATTTTGAAATTACAGGCTTTGCTGTGCATCCGGGTTCCAGCAAGGATACGATGATCAATGCGTGCCTGGTTGCTGCTGAAATTAATAATATGCTCCCAGGGCTTGAAATCCCGCGTGAAACGGAGGATTATGAAGGATTCTACCATCTGACCGGTATGAGTGGAGATGTGGCAAAAGCAGAGCTTCATTATATTGTAAGAGATCATGACAAGAATCTGTTTGAAGCCAGAAAGGAAACTCTTCGCCATATTGAGAAGAACCTCAATGAAAAATGGGGAGACGGCACTGTAAAGCTTACGATTACTGACCAGTACCAGAATATGGCTGAGATTATTGCCGGATGCATGCATCTGATTGAGAATGCAAAGAAAGCCTGCGAAAATGCGGGTGTTGCACCGCTTGTGCTTCCGATCCGCGGCGGCACAGACGGATGCCAGCTCAGCTTTATGGGACTTCCTTGCCCGAACCTTGGAACAGGGGGACATGCATTCCATGGACCATATGAACACATCACGGCGGAGGGAATGGACAAGGCTGTGGATATTGTGGTTGAGCTTGTGAAATTATACGCGGAGATGTAAAAGGTTGTCTGACGGACAGATTGGACAGTTTGTGACTCTTTACAAGTAAACAAATATTTTAAGCAAAACCGGAGTTGCCGCATATCACTAAAATCCATGCGACAACTCCGGTTTCTTAAATTTGAAAATATTCTTTTATCTGTCCAAGTATAATCCCCATCAGCTTTGTCCTTGCTTCTACGCTCGCCCATGCTACATGTGGTGTAATCAGCAGTTTTTTGCTGTCTTTTATTTTTCGCAGCGGATTCGTCTCACTCATCGGCTCCTGGCAAAGTACGTCAAGTCCGGCTGCAGCTATCTCGTCATTTTCCAGTGCCTCATACAGATCCTGCTCGACTACGATCGGACCACGTCCGAGATTCAGGAAAATACAGGTTTTTTTCATTTTTGAAAAAGCTGCTTTATCCATTAAGCCCTCTGTATGTTCATTTAACGGTGCATGAACGGATATGATGTCAGATTTCGCAAGCAATGTATCCAGATCTACCTGTTCGTAACCTCCCTGCGCCGGACGCCCTGATGCAGAGTAATAAATAATCTGTGCTCCAAATGCTTTTGCGATATCCGCAACTCTCCGGCCAATTGTTCCCAGACCTATGATTCCCCACGTTTTGCCGCTGATCTCCGTGAAATGCTCTGCAAAATGCGTAAATATTGTATCATTGATGTAACGCTCTTCTTTCACATAATCATCGTAATAACGCATCTTTTCCAGCAGATAGAGAAGCATTGCAAAAGTGTGCTGTGCCACCGTTTCTGTCGAATAGCCGGCTACATTTCTCCATGCAACTCCTCTTTTTTCCAGATATTCTTTATCCAGATTGTTGGTCCCCGTTGCCGTCACACATACCAGCTTTAACTTCTCTGCTTTTCCAATCATCTGCTCATTGACCTGTACTTTATTCAAAATGATCACATCTGCATCCTGAACTCTTTCCGGTACTTCTTCTGATGTAGAAAAATCGTATTTTACGACTTCTCCAAACCTGTCAAATCCAGAAAGATCAATATCTTCTCCAATTGTTTTTACATCCAAAAAAACTATTTTCACAATCTGTCCCTCACTTTATCACTGTAATTTGCAACCTTTCCTATTCATTATCATAACAAATTTATTTTACAGATACAACCCAAACAACCGTTGACATCCTTATCCTATGGCGCGTATACTAAAGAAATGAAGAGCATTTGCGATTATATCCAGATATAATTAGCAGATGTTTTTTTTGGTCTTTCTGGCAAGCCTTTGCTTTTTATAAATCATATTCCATCAACATCAAGGAGGATACTATCATGAATCAGAACAAAGCTTTGGAACTTACAAAAGATATCGCAACTGATATTATCGGAGGAATCCTGATCGCTGTCGGTGTCTATAATTTTGCTGCCGCCGCAAAATTTCCAATGGTAGGGGTAAACGGAATTGCCCTGATCTTTTACCAGTTGTTCGGACTGCCGATCGGTACTGTTGCCCTGATCCTTAACATCCCGATCGCCATCTGTTGTTTCCGGCTTCTGGGCCGCAGATTTTTCCTGAATTCAGTCCGGACGATCATTATTACTTCCATAATCATGGACGTGATCGCACCGCTATTCCCGGTTTATCAGGGTGACAGACTTCTTTCTGCCATCTGCTGCGGTGTCCTTTCCGGACTTGGTTATGCAATGATCTATATGCGGGATTCTTCAACCGGAGGCTCTGACTTTATCATGATGTCGATCAAAGCACTGAACCCGCATCTTTCCCTTGGAAATATTGCATTTGCACTGGATGCAGTAATTGTGATCCTTGGAACCGTAATTGTATCCCGTGACGTGGACAGCCTGATCTACGGTCTGATCGTCAGCTATCTGCTCTCTCTTGTTATGGATAAAGTTATGTACGGAATTGATGAAGGAAAGCTTGCCCTGATCGTAACCGATCCCGAGCACAGCACTGAAATCTGCTTCAAGATCGATGAGGTTCTCGGACGCGGCTCTACAATTTTAAATGGTATGGGAAGCTATTCCAAAGATGATAAACACATCATAATGTGCGCCTGCAACAATAAGCAGATGTACGGAATCCGCAAGCTGATCAAAACGATTGATCCAAAATCCTTCCTTGTAATCATGGAATCGAATGATGTAGTGGGTGAAGGATTTAAAGATGAGTAAATTGCAGGCAGCATTTCCAGACAGCTAAGCAACTCACCAGTATCACTTGTTGGACCCTTTGCTTCAGAAAATAGAATTCCTGATAATAAAAACCGGTGGCTCATGTCTTTTTACACAAGCCACCGGTTTTTCTATAATCTGCCAAGCCAATACTTCGCTTTTATACACACTCTGATTCTCTGCCCTTTTTCTAAGTCCGGCTCTTCCTATGAATTCAGATCTTCTGTGATTGATTTAAGGTTCATGAAGTTTGTCAGATAATCTGCTGTACCAGTCTTCGCATCTGTTCCGGACATGTTAAATCCACCAAATGGATGCTGAAGTACAACTGCTGCTGTAGATTTTCTGTTAAAGTATAAGTTACCTACCTGGAATTCTACTTTTGCTCTCTGGATATTTTCACGTGTCTCACTGTATACAGATCCTGTAAGACCATATTCTGTCTGGTTTGCTACATCAAGTGCTTCATCAAAAGAATCTACTTTGATAACAGCAAGGACTGGCCCAAAGATTTCTTCATTGGCAATTCTTGCATCTCTCTTGATATCGCGGATTACCGTAGGATCGATATAATATCCTTCTGCGTCACTGTATGTACCACCGAATACAACATTTCCTTCTTTACGTCCGATCTCGATATAATTTGTAATACTGTTATAAGCGCCCTGGTTGATAACCGGTCCCATCGCTGCATTGCTTTCGCCTGATCCCTGGTTCGCCTTCAGTTCTGCTGCGCATTTTACAACTTCATCTACAAACTCATCATATACATCTGCCAGAACAATTGCTCTTGAGCATGCAGAGCATTTCTGTCCCTGGAATGTAAATGCAGAACTTGCAACTCCATTTGCTGCTTTCTTGATGTCTGCTGTTGAATCTACGATAATGGCATTCTTTCCACCCATCTCAGCTACAACACGTTTGATCCATCTCTGTCCGTCAGCGATCTTGGCTGCATGTTCATTGATTCTGCATCCAACTGCTTTTGATCCTGTGAAGTTTACAAATCTTGTAAGCGGATGTTCTACGATGAAGTCACCAATCTCTGATCCTGATCCAGGAATGTAACTTACTACATCAGCCGGAATACCAGCTTTCTGGCAGAGTTCTACGAATTTGTATGCAACGATCGGAGCGTCTGAAGATGGTTTACAGCAGATCGTGTTACCTGTAACAACTGCAGATACGATCATTCCACCAAACAGTGAGAGCGGGAAGTTCCATGGAGAAACAGCCACACCTACACCGATCGGGATGTAAACGCATTTTGTAAGTTCATCTGTAGGAACCAGTTCTTTTCCTTTTTCCAGATTCTGGATATGCATTACATAAGAATTGATAAAGTCAAGCTGTTCGCAAAGTTCTCCGTCAGCTTCTCCCCAGTTCTTTCCACTTTCAAGGACGTTCCATGCATCCATGATAAAACGATTCTCGATCAGAAGTGCTGCAAGTCTTCTTAATACACGTACTCTTTCTTCTACAGATGTAAGGCTCCATTTTTTGAATGCTTCGTAAGATGCCTTGATTGCCTCATCAGCCTGTTCTTTGCTGCATGAGCATGCATATCCGAGTACTTCCTTTGTAGCCGGTGATACAGAAGCGATCTTCTTTTCTGTCTCAACTTTCTTTCCACCGATGATCAGCGGGTAAACAGCACCTGCTTCTGCATGAGCCTGTTTGAATGCTTCTTCTATTTTCTTTTTATTTTCTTCCAATGTGAAATCAACTTCTACTGCGTTTTTAAATCCTGTAAGCATGTACTTATGTCCTCCTTGAACTATGGTCTATAAATTGTTTATTATTGTAACAGCAAATTTTCCCCACGTCAATATGTTAAAGTAAAAAAATGTATTTTCGTATACAATTATACCGTTTATATTTTAACAAACAACTTTCATGTTTTCGTTCTATTGACATTTTATCTCAATGGATATAAGATATTATCTAAATGGTTCTTTTTAGAACTTTTCGAGCGTCACTGGCGCTCAGCAACGCGCTCGGCGCGAGAATGTGCCGAGGCACATTCTTTCTTATTTAAAAAACGGAGGTGTATAGATGAACATTACATATCTGCTTGAATTAATGCAGCGAATTGGGAAAATGCATGAACAGATGTTGAAAGAATTATGCCGCCAGTATGATCTCTCGCTGATCGAGGCTAAGATCATTGCTTTCTTACATAATAACCCCACAAAAGATACCGCAGGTGATATCGCCGAGCTCCGGATGCTATCAAAAGGGAATGTATCCCAGGCAGTTGATCTTTTGTGTCAGAAGGGGTTACTTTCAAAAACAGCAGACCAGACAGACCGCAGGAAAACGCATCTTTCCCTGCTGCCATCATGTGAAAATGTTACCGAAGCAATCGACACATTCCAGTCTGCTTTTTACCACAATCTGTTTGACGGATTTTCATCAGAAGAATTCCAGATGTTCGCCTCACTGAATGAACGTCTGGCATCCAACGTAGCAACTATTTATCACAAAGGAGATTATTAGACATGAACAAAGACAAAGATTTTCTGGGTACTGAACCCGTCGGAAAGCTGATGTTCCGGCTTGCGATTCCGACGATCACCGCACAGCTCATCAATATGCTGTACAACATTATTGACCGTATTTACATCGGACACATTCCTGGTGATGGTGCACTTGCCCTTACCGGAGTTGGCGTATGTATGCCACTGATTATGATCATTTCCGCTTTTGCAGCACTGGTTGGAGGCGGTGGTGCGCCACGTGCTTCGATTGCAATGGGAAAAAATGATCTTAATACTGCAGAACATATTCTGGGCAACTGCTTTTTCCTGCAGATTCTGATTTCTATAATCCTGACAGTCATCCTGCTATTTGGTAACCGTACTTTCCTTCTTGCCTTCGGTGCCAGTGAAAATACGATCGAATACGCTGTAAATTATATGAATATTTACGCTGTCGGCACTATTTTCGTCCAGCTTACCCTTGGCATGAATATGTTTATCACCACACAGGGCTTTGCCAAAACAGGTATGCTCTCTGTTCTGATCGGAGCAGTGATGAACATTGTTCTGGATCCGCTGTTTATCTTTGCATTCCATCTTGGAGTCAGAGGTGCTGCGCTTGCCACAATTCTGTCACAGGCAGTTTCCTGCATCTGGGTTCTTTCTTTCCTGTGCGGCAAAAAGACGATCCTGCACATCCGGAAAAAGAATCTCATCCTGAAACCGGAGATTATTCTTCCTTGTGTCGCTCTCGGGATTGCCACATTTATCATGCAGGCAAGTGAGAGTATCATCTCCGTATGCTTCAACTCTTCTCTGCTGAAATACGGAGGAGATATCGCAGTTGGTGCCATGACGATTCTTACCAGTGTCATGCAGTTCGCAATGCTGCCGCTGCAGGGTCTGGGACAGGGTGCGCAACCAGTCCTGAGCTATAATTACGGTGCAAAAAACGGAGATCGTGTAAAAAAAGCTTTCAGGCTTCTTTTAACAGCAAGCCTCTGTTATTCCACACTTCTGTGGACATTTATTATGCTCTTCCCGCAGGTGTTTGCAAAAATGTTTACTTCAGATTCTGCACTGCTTGGTTTTACTAAATCAGCGCTCCGGATTTACTGTGCCTGCCTGCTGCTTTTCGGAATCCAGATCGCATGCCAGATGGCATTTACATCATTCGGAAAAGCAAAGGCTTCGATTGCTGTCGCTGTTACACGTAAATTTATCCTGTTGCTGCCACTGATCTATCTGCTGCCGCATATTCTGACCGGGAACAAGACCAATGCAGTGTATATGGCTGAACCGATTGCAGACTTCCTGGCGGTATCCTTCACGACGGTTTTGTTTACGTTTCAGTTCAGGAAGGTGTTGAAAGAACTTGAGGGGTAAGTCGCAAGGGGCATAAAAAAATAAATCCGGATAGATGCTAAGTTGCACGAACCATTCCAACGAGCCTTTGAAAGCATCAATTGTGTCAGCAATGGCTTCCACAATTGATTAAGTCTCGTTTCCATCGTGCAAAGACGCATCTATCCGGATTTATTTTTTTATTTACGTTGTTGACTGAGTTTTACTTCTTTGACTGGGTATTGAACCGAAGTCGTAAATCATTGTTTTATATTTTCAAATGGATTTACGCTTTACCTCAATTAGGCTTCCTGTCCATCGGCGATTTTGGATGTTTCTTTTTCCGGGAATAATAATGCGAAAATCTTTCTTACTAATGGACCGGCGAAGCAGAGCTGCCAGAAAAATGCCATCGGGAAGTTGATTGCAGTGGTCTGGAGCCAGACGGCTACGAACTGGGTTCCGGCATTCTTGAAGAGCAGGGTTGCTGCGAGGCTCATAAGCGGGCACATTCCGATGATGGATACTACGGAAATGGCGATCACCAGGTGAAAGGCATTATCTCTTTCCAGATTGACAATGGAAAATGCTTTTTTCTTTGCAAATGGTCCAATCAGGAAGAAATCAAGGATGAATGCAATTGGTCCCATGATGACCAGCTCGTGGAATGCATTTAAAAATACCTGGTTGTTCATTCCTCCTACGTTGAGAGCAATGTTATAACAGATCATGGTATAAACCATCACGAACACCATGATAATTGTGAAAATAACGTCTTGAAATTTGTTTTTTGGCATAAAAATATCCTCCTTCATAATAAGCGTAACAGAAAATGTGTTGTTCGTTCATCATTCCGGAGGAATGTATCGTTTCCAATATAACCGAGATTCTATTCTTTTTTCTATATGGCATATGCCAGACAACGCCATATCAGCAAGGCTTATAATACCTCAAATCATTTAAAACAGTCAAGTATTTTTTCAGATACATTGAATTATTTTTATCTCTTTTTTCCAAATAAAGAACTCCATACTGTCAGGATCGCTCCTGCAAAAAGAGCCAGATCCGAGAGATTAAAAGTGATATCCGAGAGTTTCCTGTTCTTTGTTTTCAGAGACAGATAATCGACCACATAACCTCTTTTGAAACGGTCATAAGTATTACCAACTGCTCCGCCCAGCATCAGCGATGTTCCAAACTTTGCCAGTTTGCGTCCCGGTTCTTTCCAAAGAAGGTGCTCCCAGAAAAACAGGATTCCAAGTGCTGCCGCCGACATGCCTTTTACCAGCTTTGGTCTGGAATCCAGATGATTCATCATCAGACCTTTGTTGTGGACTTTGCGGTAGATTCCTTTTCCTTTCCAAATCCGGCGTTCTTCCCCGTCTCTTACATTTTCTTCAGTATATTTTTTAATTCCAAGATCGCACCCGGCAACAAAAGCTCCGGTTAAAATGCTCAGGATTTCCATAATTATTCTCCTTTGATGCGCGCGATTTCCTGCTCGCATACCTCTGTCTGTTCTTCACGCTTTTCGATTGCTTCGCAGAGTGCGATAAAATCGGTATCTACCACTTCCCCCTGTTTGAAACGCTCATATACCAATCGTCCGATCTCTGTCATATCCCGCTCGCTGTCTCGCTTCAGACCATAGATCTCATTTTTCTTTTTCTGGATATCGATCGTATCTCCTGCCTTCTTTCCAAGATCATCCACGGTATCTGAAATCCGCTTTCCTATTGTATCAAAAAAATCACTCATTTACTTTTTCCCCTTTCACATCTGCGTATTTTTCAGAACCGCCTGATCTGCTCAAAAGTACGGTAAAGGTTCAATGCTCCATATCCCCATTCCTGGTTCGGATAATTCATGTCTGTCTTCCGTGAAGCTCCCAATATCAGCAGATTCTTCATCTGTGATGCATCCAGATTCACTCCATGCCTATCCAGCCACTCCATAAAAAGTGCCAGTGCTCCGGAAGTGATTCCAACTGCTATACTGGAACCAGATCTTGCAACAAACTGCCCCCTTAAATTGATCCCTGTCACATTGATCCCCGGCGCAGCAAAATCCGGTTTGATTCTGTTATCTCTAGTATAACCTCTTCCCGAACTGACTGCAATGCTATTTTCCTTTCCATTATAGTACGCTGCACAGACCACCGCCCCGGTATCCCCTGGTTCCATCACCGTATATTCCGGATTTGCACGGATAAAATAGACATTTCCCGTCAGAAACTCTTCCATTGGAAGCCAGATATGAAAGATTCCATTCCCCAGCTCCAGTGTTTCCGGTATAATCTTCCAGATTCCGCTTCCCGGTCTGTCAAACTGAAAAAATGCCAGCTGCGCCCCGGTCGTCTCTACCAGAACCCGGTAATTAAATATTACCCTGGTCTGCTCGAATACAAACACATACTCTCCTATTCCCCGTTTGAGCGAGATCGGTCCTACTGTCTGTCCTGTTGGAGATGCGATAGAAAGAGCCAGAAGATTCGGAAGTTCTGTCCATAGTTCCATCACAAAACCTCTGGTATTATTCCCTACATTAATCTCGACCGGCAGATTATTTTCCTGTTCCAGAATTCCCAGATAATGATGCCTTTTATCTGCCTCGTTGCCACTTCCGGTCACAATCCCGATTCCTTCGCTCGCCGCTACATTTTGCAGATACTCTGACAGGATTGAATATCCTCCATGTCCTCCAAAGCTTGTTCCAACTGCCAGACAGATCACCAATGGTCTTTTCAACTCTTCTTGTACCTTCTGCAGATAAAAAACCGCCGCTACCAGATCATTTTCCTGATAGCATCCGGCATCCCGGTCTACAAAATAGTACTCCCGTAAATATTCTTTTGCCTCTTTCAGCTTCACGATCACCATCTCTGCCTCCGGTGCTGCCCCGATAAACAGATTCTCCGGATTTGCCCCTCCGCATGCCACACTTGCAACAAAAGTGCCATGTCCGTCCGTATCAAATGACGGAACGGTTTCCTTGGGATTCTCACTTAGGATTGCCTGATTGATTTGTTCCTTCGTATATTCACTTCCATATCCGATTCCCCGTGGCGCTGTTCCACTTTGTTCTTCCTGATCCCAGATTCGCTGGATCCTGGTCGAACCATCCAGATTCCGGAAAATGGGATCCAGATAATTGATCCCAGTATCAATGATCCCAACCAGAACTCCTTCACCGCTCAGTTCCAGACCAGGCAGATTCTGAACCGCAGCAATTCCCGCCTGCTGGATTGCTGCCATATCCAGTGTTGTATAACACTTCGGAACCATTGTATAAGGATAATCGGCAAGTGACTTTTTTCTGTCTTCACTCTGGTCAATATAAAGAAGCTCAAAACCGTATTTCAACGGTATCCGGCATCCGTTTTCCAAAGGAAAGTTTTCCCCGAGAGCACCGGTATCCCTCATCATAAAATCCCTGTATTCTTCCGACAGGATCTTTTCTTTACATTCTTCCTGTGGCATAAAAATCCCTCATATACTTTCTTTTGGAAAATATATGAGGGATTTTTCTTTCTTATACTACGATACTGGACGGTTACGCATTTTGCACTCCATACCCATTCTTTATTCGGTACGCTTCTTTTCAATATCCTCGTAGAAGGAAGTCACTTCTTTTCCTTTTTCCAGGGTACTTACATTCGGACCGCTCTTGAATACAATCTTCAGCAGAATTGGTGTGATGATCGTTGTGATCACTACCACGATGATAACCGGTCCGAGGAAATTGCCGCCCATCATACCGAGTGCTTCTCCCTTGCTGGCAACGATCAGCGCAACCTCACCACGGGAGATCATTCCGACACCGATTCGTGCACACTGATAATTCTTATATCCACACATCTTCGCACCAAGGGCGCAGCCAACGATCTTTGTCAGGATCGCAACAATGGTAAGAATTACTGCAAAGCCTACAATTGCAGTACTCATCTTCGGAAGTTCTACCTTCAGTCCGATACTTGCGAAAAATACCGGTGAAAGCAGCATATAAGACATGGTATCAAATTTCTTCAGCACGAAATCAGATTTACTTGTATTGGAAATGATCAGTCCGGCGATAAATGCACCGGTGATATCTGCAACACCGAAGAATTTCTCTGCCACATAAGCCATCAGCAGACAGAATACAAATGCCATGATTGCATGACGTCTGAGTCCCTTTTCCGCCTGATCTGTCCACTTTTTAAATACCTTGTAAAAGATAAATCCAATCACACCTGCAAACGCGAAGAATGCAACGATCTTCAGTAATACAACTGAAATCTTTACCGATTCATCTGCCATACTTGTTACCAGTGTCAGTGCAATGATACCAAGCACGTCATCAATGATCGCAGCTCCAAGAATCGCATTTCCGGATTTGGTTTTTAATTTACCAAGTTCTTTTAATGTCTCTACCGTAATACTTACGGAAGTTGCTGTCAGGATAACACCGATAAAGATATTCTGCAGAAATACGCTGCAGGCTGCATCGGATGCGATCACACCCGGACGGTTAAAGAACATTGCAGTCGCATAACCGCCGATCAGTGGAACGATAACACCTATCAGTGCAATAACGAAGGATGCTTTGCCGCTCGCCTTCAATTCCTGTATATCAGTTTCCAGACCTGCACAGAACATCAGCACGATAACACCGATCTCTGCAACGTTATGTATAAAACTTGTCTCTGTCAGGATTCCAAGCATCGCCGGCCCGAGAAGAACTCCTGCAAGAAGTGCTCCTACAACCTGTGGCATCTGTACCTTTCTGGTCGCAAGCCCAAGTGCTTTGGTACAAAGTAAAATAATTGCAAGATCCAGTAAATACTTATAAGTTTCCATTCTCTCTCACTCCTGTTTATATCTTGTATTTTTTTAGGCACATTGTCTAATGTACACCTTTTAATACAATTTTTCAACAAAAAAATACCCGTAAATCTTAAATTTACGGATATTTTCCATTCTATTTTTGTATGACCGTCATGTTTTTTTGATATATGAAAGTTATTGTTATACTCAGTGATGCTCAAGCCTTGGTACGGACTGGCTTCTCAACTCGATCAGCGGTCCTCCGGTTCCTTCGATATATGCCTCCGTGATCGTCACTTCCCCGATGCTGTCATCCTTCGGAATCTCATACATGATATCCAGCATGAATTCTTCAATGATCGCGCGCAGTGCACGGGCTCCTGTATCCTTCTTCATTGCCTTTCTTGCAATCGCATGAAGTGCACCATCATCGAATTTCAGATTGACCTCATCCAGTGCCAGAAGCTTCTGATACTGCTTGAGGATCGCATTTTTCGGCTCTTTTAAAATCTGAACCATCATCTCTTCATCCAGTCCCTGAAGGGTAAATACGATCGGCAGACGTCCCAGAAATTCCGGAATCATTCCGAAGTTACGCAGATCTTCTGTCGTCACCTTCTCCAGTATTTTCTTATCATGATCATATTTGTCTTTCAGATCCGCTCCAAATCCGATAGACGAATTCTTCATCAGTCTTTCCTTGATGATCTGCTCAAGATCCGGGAACGCACCACCACAGATAAAAAGGATATTCTTTGTATTGACTGTAGTGAGCGGAACCATCGCATTCTTACTGTTGGCTCCCACCGGCACTTCCACTTCGCTGCCTTCTAACAGCTTTAACATTCCCTGCTGTACGGACTCTCCGCTGACATCTCTCTGGCTGGTATTCTTCTTCTTCGCAATCTTGTCGATCTCATCGATAAAGATAATTCCCTGTTCCGCCTTATCTACGTCGTTGTCCGCAACTGCAAGGAGCTTTGATACTACACTTTCAATATCATCCCCTATGTAGCCGGCCTCGGTAAGAGAGGTCGCATCTGTAATTGCAAGCGGCACATCCAGAAGTTTTGCCAGTGTCTTTACCAGATACGTCTTTCCAGAGCCGGTAGGTCCGATCATCAGCATATTGGATTTCTCGATTTCAATCTCATCCATTGTATCCGTTGCCACTCTTTTATAATGATTGTATACAGCAACCGACATTACCTTCTTGGCGTATTCCTGTCCTACTACATATTCATCCAGTTTCGCTTTGATCTTATGCGGAGCAGGAATATCCTTGATATTCAGGATCGGTTCTTTTTCTTCTTCCGGCTTTTTCTTTTTCACACGCTGGCTCTTCGGGATCTGTGCATCCATGTCTCCAAATCCCATCATCGGTCCCATGTTCATAAACTGGCTGTAATCCATCCCGCCAAAATTCATGTTGTTCATTGCATCAAAGCTTTTTTGCATACAGTCCGGACACACGCAGATGTTGTTCGGAAGATCGATCATCTTTCCGGTCACGCTCTCCGGTCTGTGACAGATGAAGCAGACCTTTTCATAGCGGTCTTCGTTATTTTCTTTTTTGTCTGTATTTTCTACCTCACCGGTTACTTTCTCAACTGTCTTGTCCTTCTGGTCATTTTCTGCCATTGGCTGGTCCTCCTTTTCTCGGTCGTATTCAGACAGATTCCTCTGTCCTTCTTATTCGATTTCCACCCCTGCAAGTTCTATAAACTCTTCCTCTGAAATGATCGGCACTCCAAGTTCTTTCGCCTTTCTGTTCTTGGAAGAAGCAGACTCTACATCATTGTTGATCAGATAATTTGTCTTCTTCGTTACAGATCCGGTCACTTTTCCACCCATCTTCTCAACCAGTTCTTTTACCTCATTCCGGTTTGCAAAATGATTCACGCTGCCAGTAACAACAAAACTCATACCTGCAAACTTCTGTTCTTCTGCCATCTCTTCCGGCTGGATCTCCAGTTCTCCGAGAAGGAGCTTAAATTCCTTTTTTCTTTCCTCTGATACAAAATATTTTACAAATGCCGCCGCAAGCACCGGACCTACCCCCTGGATATCACTCAGTTCTTCTTCAGATGCTCCTGTCATTTTTTCCACATCATTTTTAAAATGGCGGCAGATCAGTTTTGCATTTGCGAGACCGATTCCTGCAATCCCAAGTCCATATACCACTTTAGCAAGGGTTGTGCTTCTCGCCTTATCCACGCTTGCGATCAGGTTTGCATAGGATTTTTCTCCAAAACCTTCCATCGTCTGAATTTCTTCCTGATAGACATCCAGATGGAAGATATCTCTGTATTTGTGAATGAATCCTTTCGCAATAAATTTCTCCAGTGTTGCCTCAGAAAGCCCGTCAATATTGAGTGCATCCCTACTGACAAACAATGCAAAGGATTTGATTCTTTTTGCCTGACACATCGGATTTGTGCAATACAACGACTTTGCATCATTCATCTGACGGATCTCCGTAGCTCCACCACAAACCGGACAGACTTTCGGGATCTCAATATTATCACTGCCGGTCAGATTCTTCGCGATCTGTGGAATGATCATATTCGCCTTATAGACTTCGATCGTATCCCCGATTCCCAGATGCAGCTCCTCCATAATACTTAAATTGTGTACACTTGCACGGCTTACCGTTGTTCCTTCCAGCTCTACCGGTTCAAAGATCGCTACCGGATTAATAAGCCCTGTTCTTGACGGACTCCATTCAATCTCCAGAAGGTGCGTCTCGCGGATCTCATCTGCCCATTTGAAAGCAAAAGAATCACGTGGAAACTTTGCCGTTCTCCCAAGCGACTGCCCGTACGCAACGTCGTCATATACAAGAACCAGACCATCTGACGGAAAATCATTTTCTACGATCTTTTCTGCAAAAAATGCAACCTTCTCATCCAGTTCTTCTCTTGTCACCAGATAATGTTCCACCACATCAAATCCCTGCTGTTCCAGCCAGTCAAGCTGTTCTTTTCTGGAATTGTGGAAATCCACATTTTCTGCACGTACCAGGGTAAATGCATAGAATTTTACGTTTCTCTGTGCCGTGATCTTGTTGTTCAGCTGGCGGACAGAACCACTGCACAGATTTCGTGGATTTTTATATTTTGCATCCACGTCATCAATTTCTTCATTGATCCGCTCAAAATCTTTGTAACCGATCACCGCTTCCCCTCGCAGGATCAGTTCCCCTTTATACGGAATATGAATCGGCACATTTTTAAATACTTTCGCATTGTTGGTAATGACCTCACCGACTTCCCCATTTCCTCTTGTAACTGCCTTAAAAAGCTCGCCGTCACGATAGGTCAGAACAATCGTCAGGCCATCCATCTTCCATGAGATCACAGCCGTCTGGTCTCCGACAAATTCCTTCAGCCTTGCCACTTCTTTTGTCTTGTCAAGAGAAAGCATCGGTGACTCATGACGTTCTTTCGGAAGCTCACTTAATACTTCATATCCTACATTCACCGTCGGACTGGAAGCCATAACGGTTCCCAGCTCTTCTTCCAGACCTTTCAGTTCATCATACAGCGCATCATACTCATAATTGCTCATAATTTCCTGCGCATCCTGATAATAAGCTTTTCCGGCTTTATTCAGAAGCTCTACCAGCTCCTGCATCCTTTTCATCTTATCCATATCCAAATCCACACTTTTAATTATTGTTCCACGGTGTCGGCTCTGACTTTGAATCCCTGATCAGCTCATAGAGTTCATTCAGTTCCTGATCCGTAACCTTCCGGTATTCTCCCGGCTTTAAATTACCAAGTTCGATATTCATGATCCGCACTCTCCGAAGCTCCCTTACCTCGTAGCCAAGTGCCTCACACATCCGGCGGATCTGCCGGTTGAGTCCCTGTGTCAGAATGATCTTAAATTTATATTTTCCAAGCTTTTCTACCTGGCATGGTCTTGTGACAGTATCCAGGATCGGGACACCACCCGCCATCTCCTTGAGAAATTCATCTGTCACCGGCTTATCAACTGTAACTTTATATTCTTTTTCATGTTTATTTGCCGCACGCATCATCCGGTTGATAATGTCACCATTGTTCGTCATCAGAAGCAGCCCTTCCGAATCCTTATCCAGACGTCCTACATAAGTAATCCGCACCGGATAGTTAAGAAAACGTACAATACTGTCTCTCTCCCGTCTTTCCTCAGTACAGACGATTCCACGTGGCTTATTGACCGCAAGCACGATCATCTCTTCCTGTCTGGATACCTGCTTTTTCCCAATCCGGACAACCTGCCACGGCTCTACCTTCATTCCGGTTTCTGCACGCACACCGTCAACTGTCACCTGTCCGGCTGCTATCAGTTTGTCCGCTTCTCTTCTGGAACATACACCAGCTTCACTTAAATATTTGTTCAGCCGGACCGGTCCTTTATTTTCCGTGTCCAGAAACTGCTTTTCTATTTTATTTGCCATGTTTTTCTCCTGTTAATTCTCATCCAGTACCCCCGCCAGCATCCGGTCTTCAAAGAATGTATTGGCATTGTACAGAAACAGAACATCATCAAACTGTTTATCTGACATCACAGAACTTAATTTACCGGTATAATAACGAGGATCGATCACAACAATCTCCCGGTAATACGGAGCCAGAAGCGGAAGAAAACAGTTTGCATATGAATCTTTGAACACCAGAAGTCTGCGTTTTTCTGTCTGTGTTGACTGAATATCGATCATTGCATGATTTCCACCGAAGAATACGGAATATTGATCTCTCTCATCCAGTTTGGATGAATCATACATAGAAGCACTCTTTTTCTGTTCTTCCACATAATTGACTGCAACCTGTGGTGCATCTGCACTCTTTGGCAGATAAATATAGATCGGTTCCTTATAATCTGTCTCATATCCACTCTTTGCGGATAACGTTCCGTTAAAAGAATCCGATACCGCATAGGCTTTCATCTTAATTTCTTCACTCTTATCCAGTCCAAGCTGCGTCTTTGCTCCCTGGAATGCATACCATGCACCAAGAGAAGTCCAGTGATGATCTGTGTGATAATAAATTGCTTCATCCTTGTGAGCATCCAGTACTTTTTCTGCATCGATCCAGTCATAAGAATCTCCAAGTTCTGCCTTTACACGGCTGATCTGTCTGCTCTGATTAGCAGTCACCGCAAATGCCGGAAGCTTGTCCTCCATGACATTCGCCGCATTCGGGACCAGCATCATATGCATCTGGATATCCGGATAACGCTCTTTAAAATTCTTCATTGCATCCAGATTCTCTTTCAGATCATTTTCATCTGCCACGGCAACATCTTCCATCAGATAATGGTCCTTTCCTTTGAAAACACCACCTTCTTCTGTCCTCCCCGCCACACTGTCCGCAAATGTCTTGAGTCTTACCCAGGTATCTCTTCCTGCAAACTGATCCGATACATACTCCTCGTACTGCTCCATAAACCTTCCGGAAGCAATTCCGGAAAGAGAAATTTCCGGTTTCTGCGCCAGCATACGCATTTCTTTTTCTGACATCTGCCTGTCTTTGTGCATAAGGTTTACTCCGCAGCTGAGAATAAGGACTCCCAGAAATAAAAACGCACATACCGCCTGGATCTGTTTTTTCCCTCCTGGCAGAAAATTCTTTGTTCTGTTTTTTTGTTTATTATTCTTTCTTTCTACCATTGTCTTTCCTTAAAATCTAAAATATAAAAATGGATTGTAACTTTCTGTCACCAGATATGCCACACACAGTACAAACAGTCCTGTCATCAGGCAGCCTGCCAGAATCGTATGCGGTCTTTCCTCGTCAAATACCAGCCGCTTTCCGAGCAGATGCATAAACGGTGTACTTCCTATGATCCCTGCCACCCAGAAGAGCCAGTTTCGCATGATCAGGTACAATGCCTGACTGTCCATAAATCCGGTTGCACCCTGGCCGAACATATTGCCGATCCAGGTAAGTGCGCTTCCGAGTGTCGGACTGAAGAACAGTACCCAGCCAAGCATGACCAGAATCATTGTGTAAATCGTCTGGACTGCCCCCGGCAGCTTTGCAAGTATTTTTCCTGTAAAATATTTTTCAGTAATGAGGATCACTCCGTAGAAGAACCCCCATGCTACAAAGTTCCAGCTTGCCCCATGCCAGAGACCGGTCAGGAACCATACGATCAGAAGATTCAGTAAATGCCGCGGAACCGTTACCCGGTTTCCTCCAAGCGGAATATACACATACTCGCGGAACCATGATCCCAGCGAAATATGCCATCTTCTCCAGAACTCGGTAACACTTTTGGAAATATACGGATAATTGAAGTTCTGCATAAACTCAAACCCGAACATCTTTCCAAGTCCGACTGCCATGTCCGAATAACCGCTGAAATCGAAATAAATCTGAAAAGTGTAGGCAAGACATCCAAGCCATGCAGTCACTACTGACATTCCATCCATCGCCGCGATATTTTCATAAATCGAACCAATCGTATTCGCCAAAAGCACCTTCTTTGCCAATCCCATCACAAAGAACCATGCACCGTATCCAAACTTCGTCAGTGATTCCTTTCTCTCACGCAGCTGTCTCTCCACATCTGCATACTGTACGATCGGACCTGCGATCAGCTGTGGGAACATTGTAACATAGGTTCCAAAATCAATCAGATTTACCTGTACGTCTACATTTCCCCTGTATACATCAATGATGTAAGACAATGTCTGGAAAGTATAGAAGGAAATTCCGATTGGGAGTTCCAGTTTTCTATATGGAATATAGAACGGAAGGATCGCGTTTAAATTCGTTACAATAAATCCGTAATATTTGAAAAATCCAAGAATAAACAGGTTTACAACAATCGTAAAGATCAGACTGCGAACCTGCGATTTTCTTCCTGCTTTTAATGCAATGTCCATTCCGCAAAAATAATTGAACAGAATGGAAATCAGCATCAGGAAGATATAGACCGGCTCTCCCCACGCATAAAATATGAGGGAAGCGATCAAAAGTACCACATTTTTCACCTTACGCGGCACCAAATAATATACCAACAGTGTAATTGGCAAAAATGTAAACAAAAATACCAGACTACTAAATAACATAACTTTTTCGTTTCCTTTTATCTACTTCAGGCTCTTTGTAAACGCCTTTTCTACAGTTTCAGCTTTTGGTGAAATAACAAAAAGTACATAAGTCCCCTTTGTTTTGATGATCGAAGCATCCAGAAGTTTTACCTGCTCAGCTCCGTATCCTTCAAAATTGTCATGCTGTGTCTCTTTCCGCTGTTCTGCGGCTGCCTCAACAGCTTCTGCATCACTTTCATCCTTTGTCTTCACCAGAAGGAGTTCATTAACCCCCATGGTTTCATTGGTATAATACAGCGTTATATCTTCATAATCTTTCGGATTGATCCCATAAAATCTCTTGATCTCCTGGGTTCCGGCAAGCGTCATGTTCTTATCATCAGCCGCTGTCACAACCGCTTTTTCCACATCTTCAAACGGAGTACTGCTGTCTCCCTGCGATTGAAAGATCAGACCGATATAAATCAGCAAAATAATTACAATTCCTACTCTGATGTTACGCAGAACTGTAAATTCTCCTTTTTTCTTTGTCATATTCCGGCCACCTCCGCCATATGTTCTCCCCAGATCGGATAGTACTCTGATTTCATGTGCTCTCCATCCTGTTCATAATACTCATCACTTACGATCTCTGTATTATCAATGAATGTGATTCCTTCTTCATCACACATCGCCTTGATTGCCGTATTATAATCCGGAATTTTCGCATAAATCGGTTCTTCCTCTGCTTTTGCCGCTGAAACAGGAAGAATACAGTTGATATAGATCACCGCATCCGGCATCTTCTCGCGCACATTCGCAAGTACTGCTTTATATTTTTCAATAAATGCATCCGTGTCTCCGTCGGTTGCTGATACATCATTCAGTCCAAGTGCAAGGAAAAGGACTTCCGGCTTCAGCTCTGCCGCTGTCTGAATCAGATCACCGGTCTGGTCCAGATGCATTCCTTTTTCTGCTACAACTTTTGAGGTATCCA
The DNA here is from genome assembly GCA_934320645.1 of uncultured Bariatricus sp. Lineage (GTDB taxonomy): Bacteria > Bacillota > Clostridia > Lachnospirales > Lachnospiraceae > Allocoprococcus. The sequence continues at coordinate 19,726 of CAKRFP010000012.1, read as the reverse complement.
GCACATCATATACAGTAAAACCGGTCGTGATCGAATCACCGAGAATCACCGCATGTGCAAACTTTTCAGACAACGGACGATTCTGCCAGTCCTCTGTCGCCTGTTTTTCTGCTTTTTCTATATTTGAAATTTTGGTTTCCACCTCAGATACATCTGCTTTTTCCAGTTTTTGAATTGCCTTTACTCCTGCTGATGTATTTACTTTATCAGTTCCAAGATGTGAAAGACCAATACTTACGATTACGGTCAGTACAACAACTGCTCCTGCAATCTCCATCAATACTTTTTTTCTTCTCTCTTCTGCCTGATGTTCTTTCTCCATCGTTCTTTTTTTCATGCTATGCATCCTATCTTTTATTAAAATACGAGTTTTCTTTTCATCGAATGATATGATAAATACTCTAACTTATTTATTTTACTTTCTTCTATTATAAAAGTCAAATCTTTAATAACGCCAAAATTACCAAATGTGCCGGGTAAAACACGTAAAAAAAGTATTTTTTCACAAGAAAATATTTCTGTGATTTTTCCCCGTTATAAAAGACCAGCACACAGGCTCCGGCTGCCAGTACCGCCATCATCGCTCCAATTCCTGCTATGACTCCGGCTGCTCCCGGAAGTTCTGCTGCCACCGTAATTCCGAGCACAAATGCAGCAATAAAAAACGCTTTCTTCTGCCGCACCGGATCTTTTCCTGCCCGGTAAAACCAAAGCGTATATAACGGTGCAAGGACTGCCCAGTCACAAATCATACTGACTACAACAATTCCCACTCTGATCATACTTTTTCTTCCCGGATCTGCGACTTTTTCTTCTGCAATCACAAGACACAGGCACAGAAAAAGTGTGAACATCATATTTAAGGTATACCACGGTGCCAGTCCGTTCCTTGCAAATGCCAGATAATACGGAAGCTGTGAAATCACGGCAAAAATCAGTAGTCTTTTTGCGTATTTTTTTACGGATCTTGTGTAACGGTATCCTTCCACCAGAAGCCAGCACATAACCGGTGCTGTGAAATAACCGATATCCTTCAGTGCTTCGCAGGCAAAGGTTCCCGGTTGCATAAATATATTTGCAATATGATTGAGCAGCATGGTAAACACTGCAATGTATTTGATCTGATCCCGGTTTAATTCTATTTTCATCTTGTTATCCATCCTTTTTCTTTCCCGTATTGTATCAAATTCTTATGCATATCACAAGATTTATGCTATACTGATACTATTACACTGATGACGGGAGGAAGTCTATGCTTATTTTTTCTCTGGATACAAAAAAATGCATGAATGCACTTTTACTGCATCCTGCATTTGATTCCTTTTTATTTATTGAAGGAGATATCACAACTTTTAATACCTTTCAATTTAACGGACGACTGAAAAAAGATTTCTTCAGTGCTGAAGAAAGAGAAGCTCTGAATGACCGGGAATATGCTCTCTGGAAAGAACTTCGCGAGTTCTGTCTTTCTCTGATCAAAGGAAAGCGTACTCCTCTGGGATTTCATTTTGTTCTTTCTATGTCTGCACCGAATATTGCACGGCTTCTCGAGCAGGAAAATCTTTCGTTTGCTCCGGCAGATGTTCAGGGACTGTACCTGAATTTTAAGTATGACGGGACAACGCTTAGTTGTACGACCGGAACGTCTATGAACCTGTTCACGCTGGACAAATCACTGGAGCAGGCATGGGATAAGATGGCGCAGCGGATTTTTGCGAAGTACGAGATTCCGTTTGAGGTTGAGTAAGAATTGTTGGGAGTTAGTGAGTGAGACAAAAAGAATAAAATACCGCGCACAGATTCAATCGGCAAAACATTCCGATGAACCACTTAGGGCGAAAATCGTGTCAGCAAAGGCTTCCACGATTTTTGTGTTTCATCTCCATTGCCTCAAATGAATCTGTGCGCGGTATTTTATTCTTTCTTATACATGGGTAATGATTGCTGTCAGTAATTCTTGGAATTGCTCCGCCACCCGGTCAGCGGTTTGTTGGACTTCCTGGTGGTTCAGGTGTTGTGATGTCATGCCGGCAGCGAGGTTGGTGATGCAGGAGATGCCACAGACTTCGATTCCCATGTGGCGCGCAGCGATCGTCTCGCAGGCGGTACTCATGCCTACGGCATCAGCCCCACAGGTACGGTACATACGGATTTCTGCCGGGGTTTCATAAGATGGACCGGTAAGCTGAAGGTATACACCTTCTTTCAGAGGAATGCCGAGTTTTTGGGCTTCTTTCTTTATGATCTGCCGCATTCGCTCACTATAGGCTTCACTCATATCCGGGAAACGAGTTCCAAGCTCTTCGACATTGGCACCGATCAGTGGATTAGGGATTCCACTCATAATCTGATCCGTGATAAGCATAAGATCGCCCGGATGGAATCCGGTATTGATTCCGCCTGATGCATTGGTAAGAATCAGCTTCTTTGCGCCTAACATTCCCATCAGCCGCACCGGAAGCACCACATCTGTTACCGGATATCCTTCATAATAATGCACACGTCCCTGCATGATAACAACCGGAACTTCTTTTACATAACCAAATACAAACTGTCCTTTATGTCCCACAACTGTCGACACCGGAAAACCTTCAATTTCTGTATACGGAATGATCTGTTCTATCTGGATTTTTGATGCGTATTCGCCAAGACCGGAGCCCAGGATCACTGCCACTTCCGGTTTAAAATCTGTTTTTTGGAGAATGCTTTTCCGGCATATTTCCAGCTTTTCATAAATTTTATTGCTCATACAGAATTCCTCTTTTCTCTATTATTCTTCAGAGTCAATCCTCTCTGTTTGTCGTTCTTTTTTATTTCAGCATTTTGCAAATTTTATCTTTTATGGAATCATCGGCAAATGCAGTATCAATTGCATTTTTCATCATCTGAAGGATTTCTTCGTCCCGGATTCCATAATTTTTCTGAATAAATTCCAGTTCTTTAGTAAGACTGGTGTTGCTTACCGTCCGGTTATCGGTGTTGACCGATACTTTTAAGCCTGCATCCAGAAATTCCCGCATCGGATATTCCGCCATGCTGTTTACTGATTTGGTCTGTAAGTTGCTGATCGGACACATCTCGATACCAACACCGGCTTTTTTTGCCAGTTTCCGGATCTCCCGGTTGCCGCGCATCGCGATCCCATGCCCGATCCTTCCAGCTCCCACATTTATTGAATCTATGATATTCTGTGGATTTCCACATTCTCCGGCATGGAGTGTAAATGGCATTCCCATCTTCTTTGTCTCTGTAAAAATATCCATAAATCCAGACATCGGATACAATGCTTCTGCTCCTGCAAGATCTGCTGCACAAACTCCGGATCCCAGATATTCTCTTGCCATCTTGATCATCCGCATATTATCCTCAGCACTGTGATGCCGCATTGCACAGACGATCACACCATACTCGATTCCAAAATCTTTTTTCCCCTGCTCCATTCCGCTGATTACTGCTTCGATCACCTTCCGGCTGTCCATCTTTTTTGTCTCTGACAGAAGTGGGGCAAAACGGATCTCCGCATAACAGACATTTTCTTCATTCATCTGAGAGAGCAGATCATACGCAGCTCCGGAAAGTCCCTCTTCATCCATGATACATCTGCCGGGAAGGTCAAATTTTTCCAGATATTCATTCAGACTTGTGCATTTTTCTGAAACACTGAGTTCTTCAGGTCTTACAGTTCTTCCAAGCCTTTTTTCAATAAATGGTCTGCTAAGAGAACCGTCCAGATGGCAGTGAAGCTCAATCTTTGGTAATTCTTTCAAGGTTTCCTGTGTCATTTTTCTTTCCTTCTTTTTTCCCTTTTCTTCAAAAATCTTCTTTTGGAGTCAGAGTCCTTTCTCATTCTGTAAGATTGGATGGTCCGAAACCTTTTGGCATCATTTCTTTCAAGGTATAGATATCATAATGCTCTGCATCTACTGCAAGAATGATCTGAAATGTCTCCGGATCGCAGAATTCCATCATGACCTGCCTGCATACTCCGCACGGCGGTGCATACTCTGTCACAACACCGCCCTTTCCTCCTACAATACAGATTGCATCAAATTCTTTTACTCCTTCGCTGACTGCCTTGAAAAATGCAGTACGCTCCGCACAGTTTGTCGGTGTATAAGCCGCATTTTCAATATTGCATCCCGTATATATCCGGCCATTCTTTGCAAGCAGCGCAGCTCCCACTTTAAAGTCAGAATAAGGGGTATAAGAATATGCAAGCTGCAAAAGCGCAATCTCTATCATTTTTTTAATTTGTTCTTTTTTCATTCTCTTTTTTCCTGCTTTTTCTTGCTAAATAAGTTCCTTCAGAATCGAATGCCCGATCGTTCCTTCCGGCATTTTTACACCAAAATTATCTGTGACCGTTGCCCCGATCACTGCAAAGGTATTTTCCTCCGTGATCACGCCACCCTCATCCATCTTTTTGGAATACGCCAAAAACGGTACATATTCCCGCGTATGATCGGTTCCTGTGTAGGTCGGATCGTTTCCATGATCGGCAGTAATAATAAGAAGATCATCCTCCCTCAGATCATCCAGCAAAATTCCAAGATTTTTATCAAATTTCTCAATCTCATGTCCGTAGCCAACCGGATCACGCCGGTGTCCCCACTGAGCATCAAAATCAACCAGATTTACAAAGCACAGTCCGTCAAAATCTTTTTTGCAAATCTCAATGGTCTGCTCCATTCCATGCACGGAGCTGTTGGAATGATACGATTCTGTGATTCCTTCCCCACAAAAGATATCATGGATTTTTCCGACTGCGATCACATCCTTTCCCGCATCTTTCAGTGCGTCAAGTGCAGTCTTTCCGGTCGGCTCAAGTGCATAATCCCTGCGGTTGCTGGTTCTTTTAAATTCACCCTTTTTCTTTCCTACATATGGTCTTGCAATGACTCGTCCCACGCGCCATTCATCCTTCATCGTGATCTCTCTGGCGATCTCACAACACCGGTACAGATTTGCCAGATCAAATGTCTCTTCATTTCCACATATCTGCAATACAGAATCCGCAGAGGTATAGACGATCATTGCACCTGTTTCGATTTCTTCTTCCCCAAGTTCTTCAATGATCTTTGTTCCGCTCTCACTACGGTTTCCAATCACTTTTTTCCCGCAACGTTTTTCCAATTCTGCGATCAGTTCCGGTGGAAATCCATGTTCGGTAAAGGTTTTAAATGGTTTTTCTGTATAAATCCCCATCATTTCCCAGTGTCCGGTCATCGTATCTTTTCCGTTACTCGCCTCTTTCAGTCTGGTAATTTTTCCAACCGGATTCTCGATTCCGTACATCTTTCCCCCGGTATGCAGATTCAGCATACCAAGCTTCTGAAGATTTGGAATCTCCAGTGTTCCCATTCTGTCTAAAATATGACCAAATGTATCTACATCCCTGTCACCGAATTTCTCAGAATCAGGCATTGCACCAATTCCGAGCGAATCCAGAACGATCACAAAGATTCGTTTATATATTGTTTCTTTCATTTACCGATCCTCTCTGATTAACTTTCTGATGGCTTCCACTGCCACCTGTACTGCCATGCCTGTATCATGCACTACCGGATTTTCAAGTCCCAGTTTTTCTCTTTCCTGGTTTGCCATTACAAGGAAACACGCACCCACGCGTACATGAAGCTTTGCTGCCACAATGTAAAGTGCTGCCGTCTCCATCTCTGATGCCAGACATCCCAGTTTCTTCCAGGCTTCCCATTTATTGATCAGTTCATAACCTGCCGGCATCAGCTCCGGCTCATGCTGTCCGTAAAATGCATCTTTTGACTGGACAACTCCTATATGAAATTCACAGTTCTTTTCCTTAGCAGCATGCACAAGGGCATTGGTAACTGTAAGATCTGCCACCGCCGGATATTCGATCGGCGCATATTCTTTGCTTGTGCCTTCCATACGGACTGCCCCGGTTCCAATCACGATATCTCCGCTTTTTACTTCCGGCTGGATTCCACCGCAGGTTCCGATCCGGATAAACGTATCTGCTCCACATCTTGCCAGTTCTTCCATTGCGATCGCCGCCGATGGTCCGCCGATTCCGGTAGATGTGACACTGACTTTCACGCCATCTAAAGTTCCTATATAAGTGATAAATTCCCGGTTATCTGCAATCATCACCGGATTGTCAAAATACTGTGCAATTTTTTTGCAGCGTTTTGGATCTCCCGGGAGAATGACATAACGACCGACTTCCCCGTTGGCCACCTGAATATGATATTGTCTGCTTATATCCTCTGAATAATTCTTCATCGTATCCACCGCCTCTCTTTTGTTATATTATACTATAAAAGACCGGGAAGTTCACCAACACTTTGTGGAAAGTGTTTCCAAATACAGCAAAAAAAGCCTGACCATTCAGACCTTTTCGCATAAGCGAAAACGGGAATCTGAATGGTTCAGACTTTTCCTGGTATCTACAGCAAAATTACTTTGCCAGTTTCATCATAATTTCATTACTGCGTCTTACAAATTCTGTCATCTCTTCCGGGCTGAGTGGCTTGTGTGCCAGCATTGCCAGGTCATATAACTGATGGCAGAACATCTCTGTATTTTCACCATCTTTATGCTCTACAACATATTCTACCAGCGGATGATTTGCATTCAGAATCAGGGTTGCATTGGTTCCGAACATAGACGGATCCATGCCTGACATTCCGTACATCTTCATCATCTCCTGCATACGGCGGGATTCTTCGGAAAGTGTGATCATAGATGCTACATTTTCATCTTTCATCTTTTCCACTTTTACTTCCAGCTTGTCATTGCCAAGTGCTTTACGGAAGATTTCGACCAGACTGTCTGTCTTTTCTTTGAATGCTTCTTTTTCTTCTTCAGATACATCCTCTTTGAAGTGATCGGTCAGATCTGCATCGATTCTCTGGAACTTGATATGTTCGTTCTTCTGCTCCATCTGAGTAATAAATGGTGAATCAATATTATGTGACAGGATCACTGCATCCAGTCCCTCTTTTTTGAACATATTGATGTACTGGCTCTGCTGCTGTTCATCTGTTACATAGTAGATTGTTGTCTTCTCTGCTTCTTTCTTTTCTGCTGACTGCTCTGCATTTTCACCTTCGGTCTTTTCCTCCGGCTCTGCTTTTCCGCCATTCTTTTCGATGCATTCTTTGAGTGTCATATACTTATGATCCAGGTTCTTGAACAGAACATAATCGCTCATCTTCTCGCAGAATTTTTCATCTTTCAGGCAGCCGAATTTGATAAACGGGCTGATGTCATCCCAGTATTTCTCATAGTTTTCTTTATCTGTCTTGCACATTCCGGAAAGCTTGTCAGCAACTTTCTTGGAAATATATTCGGAGATTTTCTGTACGAATCCATCATTCTGCAGTGCGCTTCGTGATACATTAAGCGGCAGATCCGGACAATCAATGACTCCTTTTAATACCATCAAGAATTCCGGAATGACTTCTTTGATATTGTCTGCGATAAATACCTGATTGTTGTACAGTTTGATGGTTCCTTCAATAGAATCATATTCAGTATTGATCTTCGGGAAGTACAGGATACCCTTTAAGTTGAATGGATAATCCATGTTCAGATGGATCCAGAACAGAGGTTCTTTGTAATCCATAAATACTTTCCGGTAGAAATCAATATAATCTTCTTTGCTGCATTCGTTTGGATGCTTTGTCCACAGCGGTGCCGGATCACTGATCGATACCGGGCGTTTCACGATCTTTGCTTTATCGGATGCCGGTGAAACTTCAACCATTTCTTTTTCACCGTTCTCATTTTCTTTTTCCTCCATCTTGGCATCTTCGTGGATATGTTCAACAACCGTATCTGTATCCAGGACTTCATCTTCCGGGATCGTCTCATATTCCGGTTCTGCATTTGCTTTGGATACAAAAATCTCTACCGGCATGAATGAACAGTATTTCTCAAGGACTTCACGGATTCTGTATTCATTTGAAAATTCTACACTGTCCTCATTCAGATACAGGGTCATCTCGGAACCTACCGTCTCTTTGGTTCCTTCTTCCATCTCATACTCTGTACCGCCTTCACTTACCCAGTGTACCGGTTTTGCACCTTCCTTATAAGAAAGAGTATCAATATGAACTTCATCAGCTACCATGAATGCAGAGTAGAATCCAAGACCAAAGTGTCCGATCATATCATCCTCTGTTGTTTTATCTTTGTATTTGTTCAGGAATTCGGTTGCTCCTGAGAAAGCGATCTGTGTGATGTATTCTTCGACTTCATCGGCTGTCATACCAAGACCGTTATCGATGAATTTCAGAGTCTTTTCTTCTGGGTTCACAATGACCTGAATCTTTCCTTTATAGCCGTCCGGAAGTGTATATTCTCCCATCATGTCCAGCTTCTTTAATTTTGTGATCGCGTCGCATCCATTGGAAACAAGCTCTCTTGCGAAAATATCATGATCGGAATATACCCATTTCTTGATAATCGGGAAAATATTTTCGCTGCTGATTGAAAGACTACCTTTTTTTGCTGCCATTTTTATCACTCCTAAATTTCATATTCTATCTTTTTGCGGTTTCAAATACCGTATTTTTCTGTCCATGAAATATCTTAATACCCTGATTTCTAAATGTCAATAGAAAATTAGCACTCTTTTGTCGAGAGTGCTAATAATTCTGTGAAAAATATAAAATTTCTGTGAAATATATTTTCCGATCCTTTGTGTACCGTCTATAAGAAATCTTTGACATACACTGTCAAAAGCTTTTACTCCACGCTCTTCAAAGATTCCACCATATCGATCTTCTTCAGCTTGTAGAACATTACCCAGTTTACAAATAAAGAAAATGCTGCAGTAAACAAGAAGCTGTACAGATAACTCTGCCAGTGTATCTGACGTCCGAACATCGCTTCTTCCACCTCAACAGTCAGGATGATATAACGGTGCAGGATATTACCAAGTCCCATACCGACAACTGATCCTATGATCGTCAGCAGGATATTCTCCCTATACACATAAGAAGCAACCTCTCCGTCATAAAATCCCAGAACTTTCAGTGTTGCAAGTTCCCTCTGACGTTCTGTAATATTGATATTATTCAGGTTGTACAGTACTACAAATGCAAGCATTCCCGCAGACACGATCAGCACTATGATAACCAGATTCAGACTGCGAAGCATATCATCCAGCTGATCTTCAATACTTCTGGTATAGCTTACATTCAGAACTCCATCGAATGTCAGGAGCTCTGTTCCAATCTTCTCAATCTGTTCATCTTTTCCATCTTTTACACTGTAAATGATCGTATTGTATTCTGCCTGTTTTCCATATAGTTCTTCGTATTTCTCCGGTGACAGATACAGAAAATGACGCATATAATTTTCACAGATTGCCCCGATCGTAACCGTCTGATTGCCACGTTCTTCATCTACTATTGTAAGTTCATCCCCAACTTTTACTTTCAGAAGCGTTGCCATCTTTTCCGTAAGAATAACCTCATCTTTTTTCAGCGAGTATTTTTCATCTTTCCTGGTTCTGCTGTGAAAACTCATAAAGTTCTCAATCTGCTCATCATCCGACGGAACCATCATATAAAGTGTCTGACTTCCTGATGCCGACTTTACTTTTGTCTTCTGCATACGTGCTTCGATCGAGTCTTTTACATCACTGTTCTGATCCAGATAATCATGAATCTTCTGTCTGTTTTCCTCTGAAATATCATCACTCATATAGGTCGCTGCATCATAGAACTGTACTTTCTCATACTGTAAGCTGACAATCTCATAGATACAGTCTTTCAACCCGAATCCAACTACCATCAGCGCCATACAGCCTCCGATTCCGAAAATGGTCATAAAGAACCGTTTCTTATAGCGTATCAGGTTCCGCACGGTAGATTTCCAGGTAAAATTTAGATGCTTCCAGATAATTCCAATCCGCTCAAGCAGAATCCGTTTGCCCTGCTTTGGTGCTGCCGGACGCATCAGTTCTGCCGGTTCTGCTGCCAGCTCCTTATAGCAGGCCGCAACCGTCGCAAGCAGTGTACATGCAACTGCAATCACCGAAGCCTGAAGCGCATAGCTCATATGATACGGAACCAGGATTGCCGGCAGATGTTTATACAGGATCATATAGGCATAAATAATGATAAACGGCAGAATCTTTTCACCGACCAGTACCCCGAAAATACTTCCACTCAGAGTTGCGATCAAAGCATATCCAATGTATTTTCCTGCGATTGCAGCTTTTCCATAACCAAGCGCCTTCATCGTTCCGATCTGGATCCTCTGTTCCTCTACCATTCGTGTCATAGTTGTCAGACTGATCAGTGCTGCCACCAGGAAGAACAGCACCGGAAATACCTTTCCAATAGAACGCATACGGTCTGCATTATCCCCGTATCCCTGATATTCCGTCAGTGCATCTTCCCTCGTCTGCACATACCATTTCGGATTCTCGATCTTTTTAATCTCTGCTTTCGCATCTGCGATCTTCTGTTTTGCATCCGCGAGCTGCCTTTCTCCGTCTGTAATCTTCGCCTGTCCGTCTGCAATCTGATCTTCCGCGTCTTTTGCTGCCTGCTCATATTCACTCCGGCCAGACGCAAGTTCCTGTTCTCCGGATGCAATCTGCGCCTTACCTGCATTTAAGGTTCCCTCTTTTTCATCCAGAAGTGCCCATGCCGACCGGATCTGTGCTTTTCCATCTGTAATCTGTGCTTTTGCACTGTCAAGCTGGGTTCTCGCTACTGCAATCTGGTTCTTCCCATCTGTAATCTGTCTGCCTGCGCTTAACAGTTCTTCTTCCTGATCATTCAGTGTTTTCTCCTGCTGAAGAAGTGCTTCCTCTTTTGCATCCAGTTCCGCTTTCTGTGCCGTCAAACTGGTAAGCTTTTCATCCAACTCCTCTTCTGATGCAATCCCCGCCTGGTTCATCTGCGTTAAAAGTCCGTTCCTGGTAACCTCAAGTTCTGCTCTCTGCTTCTGCAATTCTGCAAGCTGTGCTTCCATTCCCTGCCTGACCAGGCTCCAGCTTTCCAGATAATTCTCCTGTTCAGCGGTTCGGTCCTCTGCCGGAATCTGTTCATATTCCTGATACAGATTCTCTCCTTCTGCCAGCTGCTCCTGCAATTCTGCAATTCCGGTATCAAGCTGGCTAATTCCATTTTCAATTTCCGTAAATCCGCTTTTCAGCTGCGTAAGCTGGCTGATTCCATCTTCCAGCTGTTTTTTTCCATCTGCGATCTGCGTCTTACCGACTGCAATCTGCGCTTTTCCAGCTGTAATGATCGGCATGTATTTTGCGTAATTGCTCAGATACACCTGCTCTGCATCTGCAAGCTCCTGTTCCTTCCGATCCAGCTGTGCTCTCCCGGACTCATATTCTGCCTCTGCCAAACTCAGCTGTGCCTGCTTCTCATTCAGCTGTGCTTTTGCATCTGCAAGCTGAGCCTCGCCGTCTGCGATCTGCTGCTTTGCAGTTGCAAGCTCTGCCTCGCCATCCGTAAGCTGCTGTCTTGCTTTCGCCAGTTCTTCTGCCGCCTTGCTCTTTCCGCTCTCCAGCTCTTTCTTCGCGTCTTCCAGCTCCTGTGATTTTTCATTCACAGTCTTCTCTGAATCGGCAAGCTTTTCATTTGCCTCATCCACGATCTCCTGTCTGCGGACTTTGCAGCGTTCTTCCTCAATCTTACTGACCGCATCCTTTCCTGCATCCGAAAGCTCATTGTACTCATCTGTAAATGCAGTCTCATCTGCCGCCTCTTTTACCCTGACATAGGCCTCCGTAAACACATCCATCTGAAAAGAAGATTCATCCACTACAACAAAACCACTGATTTCTCCGGTTCCGATCGTACTACTTCCCCTTCCAAAAGAAATATATAGCGGACTGTTCCCAATTCCGACAATCTTGTATGTATCCGTCACCAGAGAATCCGTCAGAGCCTCTCCGTCTCCGGAATGAAACGTCACCGTATCCCCAACCTTCAGATCTGCATAGCTAAGGAAATCTTCATCCACCAGACACTCTCCGGCTTTTTCAGGCAGCCGACCTTCCACAACCGACACCTGGTTAAAATCCTTCTGCATACTCATCATATGGACAACCTTTTCATTGTCCCCTGCCGGACACAATACATCCTTGCTGTAGCCGCCTTCCACAGCCTCTATTCCCGATACCTTTCCAATCGCTTTGATATCATCTGCGGTCAGTCCCATGGTTCCCATTACCTTTAGATCCATCAGCTTGGAATCATCAAAATACTGATCTGCCGTAATCCGCATACTCGGTTCCGATGCACGGATTCCGGAATAAAAGGCAACGCCAAGTGCCACAATAAAAAAGATTGACACAAAACGCCCCATGGTCTTTTTAATTTCCATTATAAAGTCTTTGCGTAAAATATTTTTCTTCATCGGTCCTTACGTCCACCTACCATTCAATCGTCTCTACCGGAACCGGTCTTTCATTCAGCTTCATGCTGCCGACTTTTCCGTTCTTCATCTTAATCACCCGGTCTGCCATCGGTGTGATCGCTGAATTGTGCGTGATTAGGATCACAGTCATTCCACGTTCCCGGCACATATCCTGTAAAAGTTTCAGAATTGCTTTACCGGTATTATAATCCAGTGCTCCTGTCGGCTCATCACACAAAAGAAGCTTTGGATTCTTTGCCAGCGCACGGGCAATGGATACCCTCTGCTGCTCCCCGCCTGAAAGCTGTGCCGGGAAATTCTTCATACGATCTGCCAGTCCTACTTCTTTTAAAACCATTTCCGCATCCAGCGGATCTTTGCAGATTTGAAGTGCCAGCTCTACATTCTCAAGTGCTGTCAGGTTTGGAATCAGATTGTAAAACTGAAAAACAAAACCGATATCATCTCTTCTATAAGAAGTTAGCTGTCTTGGTGAATATTTTGCAATATTCTTTCCGTCAATCCAGACATCTCCACTCGTTGCGGTATCCATTCCTCCAAGAATATTCAGCACCGTTGTCTTTCCGGCACCACTTGGACCTACTACAACCGCAAATTCGCCCTTTTTTATCTGAAAATCAATTCCGTCTGCTGCCGCAATCTCAACCTCACCCATCCGGTAAATCTTGCGGACATCCCGCATTTCAACAAATTCTTTCATCATCTGTCCCCTTATCCGTAAAATTTTCTGCTTTTTCTAATTTTAACATATTGGAAAAGCAATTCAAATAAGAAGTCTTAAGATTATAAAACTTTCATATTTTCTCTCTTTTTCCTCATTTTTAGTAATATTGCATAATTTTATGAGGTCATTTTTGTAACATTTGTCTTTTCTGCGAATTTACACATCGACACACTCATGGTATTATAATAGCAAGTTAAGGATACCACTTAACCAAACGAAATAAGACGTTTTCAGTATTTTGATACTTTTTATTTTCATTTCTCCTTTAATGAAATTACAGAAAAAGAGCTTACGACATTTCCCCCGATTATATGTCGTAAGCTCTTTTTCTATTATCTAAATCTCTCATCCTACAACTGATCATTTCGTTAATCGTATCTTATTTTCCAGCCTTTTTGATAAAAGTTTTTTTAATCACAGTTTTTCTTGTAACTTTCTGTAACCTTTTGTTAATTATTAGACATTATATATTTTCACCGTTAAAATTTCCTTTTTTTGCATTCTTTTGTCAATCTTGTTTCACACCTCGTTATTTTGCACAATTTTATTTTAACTTTTTGCTTCTTTTAGTTTTTTTTGCGAATATACAAAACTTGCGGCAAATGCTATGATAAATTCAAGTTAAGGATAACACTTAACCGAACAGAATAAGACGTTTTCAGTATTTTGATACTTTTTATTTTCATTTCTCCTTTAATGAAATTATTGGAAAAAGAGTTTACGACATTTCCCCCGATCATATGTCGTAAGCTCTTTTTCTTTTCTGAATTTTTTCTGATACTACCCACATATTTTTAAAGACATTCAGGTACGTCTGCGGCAGATCTTTACCAACATTTTGTCCAATGCCGTAAAATATACTCCTTTTGGCGGCGAAATCGATCACCGAAGAAAACGCTGATACCTCTGACAATTTTCATTTTGATGGATTCCGCAGCCTTCCAACATCCTATGCCAGAGAGATTCCAATTATTGCTCTGACTGCCAATATCTTTCCGGATGATATTATCAAGGCTATGGAAAGTGGCATAAACAAATACCTCGCAAACCCAATTGACCTCCATAAAGTTCAGCAAATTTTAAATAAATGATTTGTGCTCATTTTTGTGTATTATGCAACATTTATCATCATTTTCCAGATTTTAAAAGACCTTTTGTACAAATTGATTTTCCACCTGTTATATTGCACAATTTTATTTTTTTAACTTTTTTTCTTTTGTTTTTTTTGCGAATATACAAATCCCTGTCCTCTTGGTATTATAATATCAGCTTGAAGATAACAACTAGATAAGAATTCCTTGGTGGGGCGGCATCTTAGTCAGTCACAATTGCCCCACTTGATTGGGAATCAAAACCAAATAAGACGTTTTCAGTATTTTGATACTTTTTATTTTCATTTCTCCTTTAATGAAATTACAGAAAAAAGAGTTTACGACATTTCCCCCGATCATATGTCGTAAACTCTTTTTTCATTCTGCCCAACTCTTTTTCCCATATATATTTTGCAGGATAAAAATCCTACTTTATTCCATTCTCTAACTAAATTCTCCAAAACTTCTTTCTTATAAACTTTTACCATGTTCCCAGGCATCATCATTCATTTTTCCACCTCTATTCTGTAGATCGCTACATATTCTGTCAAAAGAAAACGGAAATGTCAACACGGCATTTCCATTTTCTTTCAAATCTATTTTTCTGTCTTTATACATTTTCTTGCAAGAATACAGATCACGATGGTGATGACCATATCCGGAAGTGTATTTCCAAGCGGAATATCCACATTCATCAAAATACGATAAAGTATAAAACCGATCACCCAGATCACACCATTCATGACATCCAGAGATACCCTCAGGCTGTCCTTTCTCTTCAGAATAAAGAAATCCGCAATCTGAATTGCGATCATCGGCGCGAATACGGAACCGATCAGGTACAGGAAATCGGTAATGTTGTCCATCGGATAAACGATCGCTCCGATCATTCCGATCACAGTTACAACAATTGCTGCATATTTTCCATTGATTTTTGAAAATACTGACTCTGACGAAATTCCTGCTGAGTAAGCATCCAGGAAAGTGGTCGTAACGGTAGAAAATACAATGATCAGAAGTCCTGCTATTCCAAGTCCGGCCTTCACCATGATATTTGCAATATCAGACTCTCCTGTGTAAATCGCGGCGTTCATACCGATCACATACATCCAACAGCTGACAACTCCATAGACAACAGCGCTGACTGCGGTTGCTTTTACCGGTTCTTTTGCTTCTCTTGTATAGTCACTGATCAGTGGCAGCCAGGAAAGTGGCATGGCAACGGAAAGCTCTACCGCTGCACCAAACGTCATGGCATCTCCGCCTGCGCCTGCTACCGATCCGTCACCAAAGATCACTCTGCTGAGCACCAGTGTCAGGATAAATAAAGCAGCCATTGCAACCGTATTGATCTTGCCAAGATTTGTGATTCCGATCACAATCCATAAGATGATCAGTGCACCGATCACCAGACACCATACCCATCTGCCGGTATGAAGAACACCATTTGCTGCAAGTGCCCCATCATAAATCATGATCGCTGTCCAGCCTACAAGCTGCAGCACATTTAAGAAAGAAAAGAATACTCCGCCCTTCTCACCAAAACTCATTTTAACTGTTTCCATTGCACTGCGTCTGGTCTTTCCACCAATTACTCCGGCAAGGAAAAGCATGGTGCATCCAATGATATGACCAAGGATAATCGCCAGAACACCTTTTCCGAATCCAAGCGGTGCAAAATAGGTTCCTGTCAGGATTTCGGCAAGGGATACCCCTGCCCCAAACCAGATCAGTCCGTTTTCAAAGATAGAGGTTCTCTTTTCATTCATGCTTCTATTCCTCCACTTTGCTTTCTGTATATTCATTTTTAATCGCAAATCCATGGTTCATCGGGCCACTGCCTTTTCCAAGATCCAGCATTGCTGCAAGTGCTCCGGAAATGTATTTCTTCGCACGTTCTACAGACTCGTCCAGATCATAGCCTTTTGCCAGATTGGATGCGATCGCACTGGACAGGGTGCATCCGGTTCCGTGGGTATTCGGATTGTCGATCCGTTCTCCGTAGAACCACTTGTATCCGCCGTCTCTCCACAGCAGATCATTGGCATCATTCAGCTTGTGTCCGCCTTTGCAGAGAACTGCACAGTGGTATTTGGTACCGATTTCCTCTGCTGCTTTGATCATGTCTTCCTGTGACTGGATTTTCATACCTGCAAGTACTTCTGCTTCCGGGATATTCGGAGTCAGAACGGTTGCCATCGGAAGCAGGCGGCTTTTCAGTGCGTCAATCGCTTCCTCACTGATCAGTCTTGCCCCACTTGTTGCTACCATGACCGGATCAACTACGATATTCTTCGCATCGTATTCTTTTAATTTGTCTGCGATCATTGTGATCAGACCACTTGAAGATACCATTCCGATCTTTACTGCATCCGGGTAAATATCCGTGAAAATATTATCCAGCTGTTCTCCAAGGAATTCCGGCGTTGCCTCCATAATTCCGGTAACTCCGGTTGTATTCTGTGCAGTAAGAGCCGTAATTGCGCTCATAGCATAAACTCCGTTACTGATCATTGTCTTGATATCCGCCTGGATACCTGCTCCTCCACTTGAATCGCTTCCTGCAACAGTAAGTGCTGTTCTCATTTGTCTCTCTTCCTCTCTTTTTGTAATTCTGTTGAATAAAATATGCTTTCGTATATTTCCGCGCCAGGCACATTGCGACCGACAATGGTGCTCGTCAAGCAACAACCGAA
Organism: uncultured Bariatricus sp.; assembly: GCA_934320645.1. Classification (GTDB taxonomy): domain Bacteria; phylum Bacillota; class Clostridia; order Lachnospirales; family Lachnospiraceae; genus Allocoprococcus. Next base: position 2,816 of record CAKRFP010000012.1, on the reverse strand, counting down.
ACGTAGCGTAGACCGCACCGCCTGCGGCATTTTTCCACTTCATGCGAGTGCACATCTTCGGCACGTAGTACACTTATTTAGAAGGATTTTCCTGCTGAATTTCTTTCTAAATAACAGCAATCTTACCCACCTAATCGACTTGTGGTTCGCTACACTTGGCGGTAAATACCCGTGACTGGACTTGCACCAGTAAGATTAGTGCCATGCTCAGCACACGAAAAAAGAGACACCTGCGACATGCAAGTGTCTCCGAAAAAATCATTATGACTTCCTACGGCGGCATGATCCGCATCAGGTAAAAGGGTCGAAGCTCTTTTGCTTCCTCTCAGCCTTCGTTTCACCGGCTCCCCTGTCTTTATTATTCTGTCTTCACAAATATTGTCTGCTTCGTAGCTTTGATTATGCTCTTTCCGGTTCTGGATAAGCCTCTCCGAAAGTCTCAACAGTCACTTTTTTCATCTTCTGTTCTTCCAGTGGTCTGTCGCTGTAATCCGTTGCTGTCTCGGCAATTTTATTTACAACTTCCATCCCTTCTGTAACTTTACCAAAAGCGGCATATGCACCATCAAGATGCGGTGAAGTCTTATGCATGATAAAGAACTGGGATCCTGCTGAATCCGGATGCATCGCACGTGCCATCGAAAGAACGCCTGGTTCATGCTTCAGTTCATTATTGAAACCGTTCTGCTTAAATTCTCCCTTGATGCTGTATCCAGGACCACCCATTCCAGTTCCGTCCGGGCATCCTCCCTGGATCATGAATCCGCTGATTACGCGGTGGAAGATCAGTCCGTCATAGAATCCCTTATTTACAAGAGATACAAAGTTATTTACTGTATTCGGTGCGATCTCCGGATATAATTCCGCTTTGATCACATCGCCATTTTCCATTTCAAATCTTACTACTGGATTTGCCATTTTACACAATCTCCTTTTCATTGATTTCTCTACCTATTGTAACGGAACTTTTCCCGTCCGTAAATAGTTTTTAGAAAGTCTTTATACATTTTCCAGACGATATCCGATCATACCGCCCTTTTCTTTTTCTCCGGTATTCCAAAGTTCTTCCAGGTTCAGCCAAGTTTCTTCCCCATAGGTCGCAACTCGGATCCAGAATCCGTCCTCTTTTTCTTCATAACCGATCACCAGAAACCAGTGCCAGATAAAATCTTCAAACTTCTCTTTATTCTTGTGCCGGAGCATCAGATACGGGATCGGTATCTCCTTTCCAATCTGCTGTCTGACAAACTGCTTTGCCTCCGTCACCGTATGCTCCCCGGAAAATTCTTTCATTTCCGCAGAAACACAAACTCCACCATCTTCCTGCCTATCCTTCAGATATTCGCGGAATCCATCCGTATACAGATATAATTTGTTAACTCCATTGATTCGCGGTCTCAGATAAGGCTTCATGATCTGGCTGTATTTTTTATATTCTTCTTTATTCAACTTCCATGTATCAAACGGATACAGGCTTTTCATCCCAAATTTTCTTGCAAAATAGATACAGCTATCGCATGCAGTTGCCGCAGCGCAGCCACCCACATGCATGACCACATTGGTAAACCAGTCCTGATTTCCGCCAAATTCACCGGCTATTGTAAAATATTCCAGTTCCTTTTTCATGCCAGTCCTTCCTTTCTGTCCTTCTGACAAACCTTCCTGCCAGTGAAGCTTCGGCTATTTTTCTTTCTCTTCCGGCTTCAGTGTCGATAAGAAAACTGCAACCAGAATGATCACGCCACCAAGGCACTCCCGGAAGCTTGGAACTTCTTTCAAAAAGAGAAATGCACTCAGAATTCCGTATACCGGCTCCAGTCCGGACAGAATCCCCGCTGTCCTTACCTTGACCGTCCGAAGCCCACCGATAAATAAAGAATGTGCAACCGCAGTGAAAATAATTCCCAGCATCATCAGAACACCCGCATCTGCCAGTGTGATCACCGGCTTTAACACCAAAAATGTCGGAAGCAGGACGATCGTCGCTGTTCCCTGTTCATAAAAGGACACCAATGTCGCCGGGTATTTACAGGAAAAACGCCGGTTCATCAGTGAAAGCACTGCATAAGTAAACGCACTCAAAAGTCCCCACAGAACTCCCTGTGTGATCTGATTGTCCATCTGAAATGCCGGTACGATAAAGAAAACTCCGACCAGCATCATCAGTGTACAAAATACATCTGATTTTTTCAGTTTTTCATGAAACAGATATGGCTCCAGAAAAATTACAAATACTGGAAATGTAGATACCGTAAGCGTCCCAACAGCAACAGTCGAACTCTGAATCGACTGCATATAACTGCTCCAGTGTACCGCAAGAACCATTCCGGCTCCGATCATCCAAAAATAATCACTTTTCTCCTCCAGGCGAATTTTCTGCTTCTTAAAACGCAGAAAAAACCAGAGGAAAATGGATGAAAAAAACACTCTTCCAAGTACAATGATCACCGCCGGCAGATCTACCAGCTTTGCAAAAAGCCCTACAAAGCCAAACAATGCAACAGCAATATGTACTGAAATTAACCCTTTTCCCTGACTCTCTTTCATATAAAAACCTTTCTCTATTCCGGCTGATCTACCCGGAAATGTTCCATTAAAATCGGCATATATTCCTTACTGTATTCTCCAAGCGAATAATTCCCCCTGTTCAGACACCAGTCAGATACCAGTGCCCGCTCACAAAGTGAATAATATTTTGTAATTTCCTGAATACTCTTCTCTCTGCTGATCTGGTTGCGTACATGTCCTTCTTCAATAATCCGGCTGATCAGTTTATAATAAGTACGGTTCTGATCCAGAAGATTACGGTCTCCCTT
>CAKRFP010000011.1 GCA_934320645.1 uncultured Bariatricus sp. | reverse complement strand
CTCATATGCTGGTATGCAGTAACAGGTGGTTAACGATGTACAGACTTTCGTCCTTTTACGGGTGAAAGTCTTTTTTAATTTTACAGGAAATTCTAAAAAACTTCCTGCAAAATTAAGGGCACTACGTGCCAGGGCACATTTTTTCTATATACCAAAAAATGCATACAAAGTCATTGATTCAGAAAGGAGCTTATCATGGCTAAGTACAAAAAAGTGGATACAGACCTGAAGTTTGTAGACAGAGAAAAAGAAGTTGAAAAATTCTGGAATGAAGAAGATATTTTCAAGAAAAGTATGGAGAACCGTAAAGAAGGAGAAACTTATACTTTCTACGATGGACCTCCGACAGCAAATGGAAAACCGCATATCGGACACGTTCTTACCCGTGTAATCAAAGATATGATTCCGAGATACCGTACAATGAAGGGCTACATGGTTCCGCGTAAGGCAGGATGGGATACTCATGGACTGCCGGTAGAGTTGGAAGTAGAAAAGCTGCTCGGTCTTGACGGAAAAGATCAGATTGAAAAATATGGTGTAGAACCATTTATCAATAAATGTAAAGAAAGTGTCTGGAAATACAAAGGAATGTGGGAAGATTTCTCTTCTACAGTAGGTTTCTGGGCTGATATGGAAAATCCATATGTTACTTATGACAACAACTTTATCGAGTCTGAATGGTGGGCTCTGAAGAAAATCTGGGATAAGGGACTCCTTTACAAAGGATTTAAGATCGTTCCTTACTGTCCACGCTGTGGAACTCCGCTTTCTGCACAGGAAGTTGCACAGGGATATAAAGACGTCAAAGAACGTTCTGCTATCGTTCGTTTCAAAGTCAAAGACGAAGATGCATACATCCTTGCATGGACAACCACACCTTGGACTCTTCCTTCTAATATCGCACTCTGCGTAAACCCGGAAGAAGATTATGCAAAAGTAAAATGCGCAGACGGATATACTTATTATATGGCTTGCGCTCTGCTTGATACCATTCTTGGAAAATTTGCAGAAGAAGACAAACCGGCATATGAAGTTCTTGAAACTTACAAAGGAAAAGATCTGGAATACAAAGAATATGAACCGCTTTACCAGTGTGCATATGACTGCGCAGCAAAACAGAATAAGAAAGCATTCTTTGTTACCTGTGATGATTATGTAACGCTGACAGATGGTACTGGTGTTGTTCATCTGGCACCGGCATTTGGTGAAGACGATGCGAAAGTAGGACGTAAATATGACCTTCCGTTCGTACAGCTTGTTGACGAAAAAGGTGATATGGGTGAGACCACTCCATTTGCAGGACTTTTTGTAAAGAAAGCAGATCCGGAAGTATTAAAAGATCTGGATGCACGCGGACTTCTCTTCGATGCTCCGAAGTTTGAACATAGTTATCCACACTGCTGGAGATGCGATACTCCACTGATCTACTATGCAAGAGAATCTTGGTTCATCAAGATGACAGAAGTTAAAGATGACCTGATCGCAAATAACAATACCATCAACTGGATTCCGGAAAGCATCGGTAAAGGTCGTTTCGGTGACTGGCTTGAAAATGTTCAGGACTGGGGGATCAGCCGTAACCGTTACTGGGGAACTCCACTGAATATCTGGGAGTGTGAATGCGGATGCCAGCACTCAATCGGAAGTATTGAAGAGCTGAAATCCATGTCAGATAACTGCCCGAATGATATCGAGCTTCACCGTCCATACATCGATGATGTAACAATCAAGTGTCCGAAGTGTGGAAAACAGATGCACCGTGTACCGGAAGTTATCGACTGTTGGTTTGATAGCGGATCTATGCCGTTTGCACAGCATCATTATCCATTTGAAAATAAAGAAGTATTTGAACAGCAGTTCCCGGCTCAGTTTATTTCCGAAGCCGTTGACCAGACAAGAGGATGGTTCTATTCTCTGCTGGCAATTTCAACTCTGATCTTCAATAAAGCACCATACCAGAACGTAATCGTTCTCGGACATGTGCAGGATGAAAATGGTCAGAAGATGAGTAAATCCAAAGGAAATGCAGTTGATCCGTTCGATGCACTGGAGACTTACGGAGCAGATGCGATCCGCTGGTACTTCTATGTAAACAGTGCACCATGGCTGCCGAACCGTTTCCACGGAAAAGCTGTTATGGAAGGACAGAGAAAGTTCATGGGAACACTCTGGAACACCTATGCATTCTTCGTACTGTATGCCAATATTGATGATTTTGATGCAACAAAATATGCACTTGAATATGACAAATTGTCTGTAATGGACAAATGGCTGTTATCCAAACTGAACACTCTGATTAAGACAGTCGATAACAATCTTGCAAATTACCAGATTCCGGAAGCTGCAAGAGCACTTCAGGACTTTGTAGATGATATGAGTAACTGGTATGTAAGACGAAGTCGCGAACGTTTCTGGGCAAAAGGAATGGAACAGGATAAGATCAATGCTTATATGACTCTGTATACAGCACTCGTTACTGTATCAAAGGTTGCAGCACCTATGATCCCGTTCATGACAGAAGAAATTTACCAGAACCTGGTAAGAAGCGTAGATGAAAGTGCTCCGGAAAGTATCCACCTTTGTGATTATCCGGTTGCAAATGAAGCATATATCGATAAGACTCAGGAAGAGAACATGGATGAAGTCCTGAAGATCGTTGTAATGGGACGTGCATGCCGTAATACAGCCAACATCAAGAACCGTCAGCCGATCGGAAAGATGTTCGTAAAAGGTGCTTCCGATCTGCCGGAGTTCTATCAGGATATCGTGACAGACGAGCTGAATGTAAAGGCAATCGAGCTGACTGAGGATGTTCGTGCATTTACTTCTTATACATTTAAACCACAGTTAAAGACAGTTGGACCAAAATATGGTAAAATGTTAGGTGGAATCAAAAATGAACTCAATAATCTGGACGGAAATGCCGCTATGGATGAACTGAATGCGACAGGTGTTCTGAAGCTTCAGGTGAACGGTCAGGAAATCGAACTTGCAAAAGAAGACCTTCTGATCGATATGGCACAGATGGAAGGATATGTATCTGAGAGCGACTATGGTATCACCGTTGTACTGGATACAAACCTGACAGAAGAACTTCTGACAGAAGGATTTGTACGTGAGATCATCAGTAAGATCCAGACCATGCGTAAGGAAGCCGGATTTGAAGTTATGGACAAGATCAAGGTAACTTACGACGGAAGCGAAAAAGCAGAAAAAGTATTTGCAGAGTATGCAGAGCAGATCGGACAGGAGACACTTGCGGTAGCAGTTGAAAAGGCTGAACCTGCAGGCTATGTGAAAGACTGGAAGATCAACGGTGAAGCTGTAAATATGGGTGTAGAAAAGCAGGGAGAATAATCCCTGCCGCTGCGCAAAAATGAGAAGGGAATATAAGCATGTACAGTAAAAGATTTGAAAAAGAAACTTTTAAAAATGATGTGAAAGAAAATGTGCGGACACTGTATCGTAAAGAGATTGAAGAAGCAACTCCGCAGCAGATTTTCCAGGCAGTATCTTATGCAGTAAAAGAAGCAATCGTAGATGACTGGCTTGCAACACAGAAAACATACGAAAAAGAAGATCCAAAGACCGTATATTATATGTCAATGGAATTTCTTATGGGACGTGCACTTGGCAACAACCTGATCAACATGACTGCATATAAAGAAGTAAAAGAAGCCCTTGATGAGATGGGCATTGATCTGAATGTGGTAGAAGATCAGGAACCGGATGCAGCACTTGGTAATGGTGGTCTTGGACGTCTTGCAGCTTGCTTCCTGGATTCGCTTGCATCTCTTGGATACGCAGCTTACGGCTGTGGAATCCGTTACCGCTACGGTATGTTCAAACAGAAGATCAAAGATGGCTATCAGGTAGAAGTACCGGATAACTGGCTCAAAGATGGCAATCCGTTTGAAATCCGTCGTGACGAGTATGCAAAGGAAGTCCGTTTTGGTGGTACGATCCGTGTACAGTATAATGAAGAGACCAAAAAGAATGATTTTATCCAGGAAAATTATGAATCTGTACTTGCAATTCCATATGATATGCCTATCGTAGGATATGGAAACCATGTTGTGAATACACTTCGTATCTGGGATGCACAGGCAATCACAGACTTTAAGCTCGACGCATTTGACCGCGGGGAATATCATAAAGCAATCGAACAGGAAAACCTTGCAAAAATGATCGTAGAAGTTCTTTATCCGAATGATAATCATTATGCAGGAAAAGAGCTTCGTCTGAAACAGCAGTATTTCTTTGTATCTGCCAGCCTTCAGGCGTTGATCGCAAAATATAAAAAGAAACACAGCGATATCCGCAAACTGTATGAAAAAGTAACCATTCAGATGAATGATACACATCCGACCGTAGCAGTAGCAGAGCTTATGCGTCTGCTTATTGACCAGGAAGGTCTTGGATGGGATGAAGCATGGGAAGTAACAACAAAGACGGTTGCTTACACCAACCATACGATCATGTCAGAAGCACTTGAAAAATGGCCGATTGACCTGTTCTCAAGACTGCTTCCGCGTGTATACCAGATCGTACAGGAAATCGACCGGCGTTTTGTAGAACAGGTACGCCGCATGTATCCTGGTAATGAAGAAAAAGTGCGTAAGATGGCAATCCTGATGGACGGTCAGGTAAGAATGGCTCACATGGCTATTATCGCGGGATACTCTGTAAATGGTGTTGCAAGACTTCATACAGAGATTCTGAAACATCAGGAGTTAAAAGATTTCTACGAAATGATGCCGGAGAAATTTAACAACAAGACCAATGGTATCACACAGAGAAGATTCCTTCTTCATGGTAACCCGCTGCTTGCAGACTGGGTAACAGACCACATCGGAGACGGTTGGATCACAGATCTGTCCCAGATGTCAAAATTAAAGCCGCTTGCGGATGATCCGAAGGCAAGAGCAGAATTTATGGATATCAAATACAAGAACAAGGAACGTCTTGCAAAATATATTCTGGAACACAATGGAGTAGAGATCGATCCGAGATCTATTTATGATGTACAGGTTAAGCGTCTTCATGAATATAAGAGACAGCTTCTTAATATTCTGCATGTAATGTATCTGTACAACCAGATCAAAGAACACCCGGAGATGTCTTTCTATCCGAGAACATTTATCTTTGGTGCAAAAGCTTCCGCAGGATATGTCCGTGCAAAAGAGATCATCAAACTGATCAACTCTGTAGCAGATGTGGTAAATAATGACCTGAGTATCAATGGAAAGCTGAAAGTCGTATTTATCGAAGATTACCGCGTATCCAATGCAGAATGGATCTTCGCGGCAGCAGATGTCAGCGAACAGATTTCTACCGCTTCCAAAGAAGCTTCCGGAACAGGTAACATGAAGTTCATGCTGAACGGTGCACCGACACTCGGAACTATGGATGGAGCCAATGTAGAGATCGTAGAAGAAGTTGGAATTGAAAATGCATTTATTTTCGGTCTCAGTTCTGACGAAGTTATTAACTATGAGAATAATGGCGGATATAACCCGCAGGAAATCTACTTCAATGACTGGGATATTAAGAGAGTCGTTGACCAGTTGATGGATGGAACTTATTCACATGGTGACCATGAGATGTTCCGCGACCTGTATAATTCACTTCTGAATACACAGGGTGGAGACAGACCGGACAGATACTTTATCCTGAAAGACTTCCGCTCTTATGCAGAAGCACAGAAGAAAGTGGAAGAAGCTTACAAGGATCCGGATCGCTGGGCTAAGATGGCACTCCTGAATACAGCAAGCTGTGGTAAATTTACTTCAGACAGAACCATTCAGGAATATGTTGATAATATCTGGAAACTGGATTATGTTACAGTTAAACCAGAAGCATAATCAGTCAAAACCTCTCATACAGTGGTATGGGAGGTTTTATTTATGCGAAAATATTTCAGACAGGCAGGCTATTTTGCTGCCATTCTTATATTACTTCCGTATATGGTTACGATTCTGCTGAATGGCAGAAGCGGTCTGGCGCAGGACAATGGGACGAGCCCGTATGTGACCGTAAAAAGTGACGAAAAGAACAGAAAAATTTCGCTGGATGAATATGGGATCGGGATTCTGGCTAAAGAAATTGAGGCAGATGCGGGGGAGGAAGCGCTAAAAGCGCAGGCAGTCCTGATCCGGACCAGCATTTACAAAAGCATCCAGGACGAGGGCAGCAGTACGGTTCTGACGAAGGAATACTGGACCAGACGGCAGATGGAGAACAACTGGGGTGCCGACTGTTATGGTGAGTATTATGAGAAGATGAAGGCGGCGTGGGACGGAACAAAGGGACAGGTTCTGCTTTATGACGGCAGGCTGATCCTGACGCCGTACCACCGGTTAAGTAATGGAAAAACCCGGTCTGGAAATGAAGTGTTTGGTTCGGAAGATTATCCGTATCTGCAGAGCAAAGAGTGTCCGGATGATGTGGAGGCAGAAGAAGCGATGACGGTGTCCATGATTCAGGGCAGTGACATGGAAGTAACAGGAACGGACAGCGCGGGCTATGTGACCGAAGTCAGGTGCGGAAGTGAGACGGTAAATGGAGAGGAATTCCGCAATACCTATCATCTTGCCTCCTCGTGTTTTACGCTTCAGGATTATGACGGGCAGACCCGGGTTACGGCAAAGGGGATCGGACACGGGCTCGGAATGAGCCAGTATACGGCGAAGAAGATGGCAGAAGAAGGAAAGACCTGTGAAGAGATCCTGCAATATTTTTTCACCGATGTGAGTCTGGAAGAAGTCACGGATATTGTGATCGAAAAAAACAAAAAGGGAGAATAAGCTGGTCATTTTCTGGCAAAAATATTGTCAGAGGTGATAAAATATGAATAAAAAGCAGCAGTCCTCTAATAAGAGGAGAAAAAGAGCGTCGATCGGTCTTACGGTCTGCTTTGCCGCTGCTATTGTGCTTACAGGAGCCTATACATGGAGAAATTACCGGGCAAATGTGAAGGATGAGCAGGCAAAGATCGAGGAAGAACAGCAGGCGAAAGAGGAAGAAATCAAAAGAAATGCGGAAGAGACAAGCAGTATTGCAAAGAAAGCACTGGAAGATGAAGAACCTGTGACAAAAGAGGACAGCCAGGCTGCAAATACGGCAGCAGAAGGAAGTACAGCAAGCCGGATGGATACATGGGAGACGGACAGCACGCAGACCGCAGGGACAGCCATGAACCTGAATTTCGGGGAAGACAGCCAGCTTCTGTGGCCGGTGGACGGCAATGTGCTGATGAGCTACAGCATGGATAAAACCGTATATTTTTCTACATTGGACCAGTACCGTTACAATCCGGCAATGATCATATCCGGTGCGGTGGGTGACAATGTGATCGCAGGAGCGCCTGGAATTGTCAAATCCATTGATGATCTGGCACAGACAGGAATCACAGTGACACTGGATATGGGAAATGGTTATGAATGTAAGTACGGGCAGCTCAAAGAGGTGCAGGCGAAGGTTGGGGATTATCTGGAAGCAGGGAATGTGATCGGGTATCTGGAAATCCCGACCAAGTATTACAGTCTGGAAGGCTGCAATCTGTATTTCGAGATGTTAAAAGATGGCCAGCCGGTCAATCCGATGGACTATCTGGCTGAAGAATAAGAGCAGAAGAAAGGAAGAGGGGCTTTTTAGTCCCTCTTTGAAGCGATGAATTATACATATATTTTAAAATGCAAAGATGAAACATTATATACCGGGTGGACGAATGATATTGAGAAGCGTCTGGAAGCGCATAATGCCGGGAAAGGCGCAAAATACACCAGATCCCGGAGACCGGTAGAGCTGGTGTATCTGGAGCAGTTTGAGACGAAGGAAGAGGCGATGCGGCGGGAGTATGCGATCAAGCATATGACGCGGAGAGCAAAGCTTGGGCTGGTGATGAACTATAAAGAGACGGGGCAGTAGGACATGAAACAGGAGAAGCAGATTTGCTTCTCCTGTCGGCGGTTTGTGCGTAATAAGAAATTGCTTTCTCAGCTTTAGCGGGGTTAGATTTCCGGATTTTTCGAGGATGCAGGGTTTATAATAAAGAATACATTACAACAAAGTGGCATGCACTTCCGCCCATCACGAAGAGGTGGAAGATTTCGTGGCTGCCAAAATGCTTATGCTTATTGTTGAAAATCGGAAGCTTCAGTGCATAGATCACACCGCCAATCGTGTAAATGATTCCGCCGGCGAGAAGCCATCCGAATTCTGCACGTGTCAGATTGTTGAGAATCTGACTGAATGCGAGGACACAGATCCATCCCATACTAATGTAGAGGACGGAGGATACCCATTTCGGGCAGAATACCCAGAACCCTTTGATAATGATTCCGGTGATTGCGATACCCCATACAAGTGCGAGCATGATAAGTCCGGTTCTGCGTTCCAGTACCAGCAGGCAGATCGGTGTGTAGCTTCCGGCGATCAGTACGAAAATCATCATATGGTCGATCTTTTTCAGGATCGTGTTGACACGTTCGGAAAGATCAAAGGTATGATAGGTTGTGCTTGCGGCGTATAAAAGAATCAGGCTGACTGCATAGATTGCAAGCGAAATCAGGTAAATCCGGCTCGGTTCGTGGGCTGCTTTTATTAAAAGTGGAAATGCGGCGAAAATTGCCATCAGCATACCGATAAAATGTGTGATTGCACTTCCTGGATCTTTAATATGTTTCTTTTTCATCACAAATCCCTCCTTAGAGATGAATAATTAAAACTATCATATGTAGTAATCAATACTACATTAAGTATATGAGTATATTATACCGTTTATGCATAAAATGCAAGTGAAAATTGACTTTTTAAAAATTATTTGTTAGAATATAACGCGAATGTTACGATGCTCTTTACTTGTATTGTCACCAAGTAAGGAGTTTTTTATTGTGCATTGCGACGGATAAGGAAGATATCGCAAGCGACCGCCGCAGGCGCGAGAATGGGCTCTGGCAGATTTTATATGATGGAGTTTAAGGTCATATTTGTAATTGGTAATGTATTTATAGAAAGGATAATGGATGGAAACAGTTAGATTTGAAGAAATGGGACTTTCGGAAGAGATTCAGAAAGCAGTAAGATACATGGGATTTGAGGAGGCTTCGCCGATTCAGGCAAAGGCAATTCCGGCAATGATTAGCGGAATCGATCTAATCGGACAGGCACAGACCGGAACCGGTAAGACCGCAGCATTCGGAATCCCGATTCTGGAAAAGGTAGACCCGAAGCTGAAAAAGCTGCAGGCGATCGTTCTCTGCCCGACCAGAGAGCTTGCAATCCAGGTGGCAGACGAGATCCGCAACCTGTCCAGATATATGCATGGAATCAAGGTCCTGCCGATTTACGGAGGACAGGATATCGTAAAGCAGATCCGTTCCTTAAAGAGTGGAACACAGATCGTCATCGGAACTCCGGGGCGTGTGATGGACCACATGCGGAGAAAGACGATGAAGCTGGATTTTGTACACACGGTTGTGCTTGACGAAGCAGATGAAATGCTGAACATGGGATTCCGCGAGGATATCGAATTTGTATTAAGTGGTGTTCCTGAGGAGCGCCAGATTGTGCTTTTCTCAGCAACCATGCCGAAGCCGATCATGGAGATTACGAAGAAGTTCCAGAATAACGCAAAAGTGATCAAAGTTACAAAAAAGGAACTGACTGTTCCGAATATCGAGCAGTATTATTATGATGTAAAGCCGAAGAAGAAAGAGGAAGTTCTTTCCAGACTTCTTGATATTTATTCACCAAGGCTTTCGGTTGTATTCTGTAATACGAAGAAGCAGGTGGATCTTCTGGTAAATGCACTTCTCGGACGCGGATATTTTGCAGCAGGACTTCACGGGGATATGAAGCAGGAACAGAGAGACCGCGTGATGCAGGGCTTCCGGACCGGTAAGACAGAGATCCTGGTAGCGACGGATGTGGCGGCCCGTGGAATTGATGTAGATGAAGTGGAAGCAGTATTTAATTATGATCTCCCGCAGGATGATGAATATTATGTACACCGTATCGGGCGTACCGGACGCGCAGGACGCGAAGGAAGAGCATTTTCTTTCGTATCAGGAAAAGAAGTTTACAAACTGAAAGAGATCCAGAGATACTGCAAGACGAAGATCTATGCACAGAAAGTTCCGTCACTGAATGACGTTGCGAATACTAAGATGGAAAATATTCTGGATGATGTGGAGCGTGTGATCGAGCAGGAAGATCTGGACATGATGATCAATGCGATCGAAGAACGTGTCAATAATTCTGAATTTACAGCAATGGATATGGCAGCAGCATTTTTGAAAATCTGCTGTGGAATGACAGAGGATAATAAAAATACAGAGGAAAATGACTGGGAATTTGGAGATACCGGTGCAGGTGAGGACGGAATGGTACGTCTGTTCATCAATATTGGAAAGAAGCAGAGAGTACGTCCGGGAGATATTCTTGGTGCGATCGCCGGGGAAAGCGGAATGGATGGAAAACTGATCGGAACGATTGATATGTATGATAAGTATACATTTGTTGAGGTGCCGAGGGAATATGCCCGTGAGGTACTGAATGCGATGAAGAATGTGAAAATTAAAGGGAAGACGGTGGCTGTGGAGCCGGCGAACCAGAAATAAAAGAAGATCCGGGAAGTGAGTTCCCGGATCTTTTTGAAGCTTTTTGAATCTTAACCGAAGTATCTCTTAAGCAGTCCTTCGAATGCTTTTCCGTGTCTAGCTTCGTCTCTAGCCATCTCATGAACTGTGTCATGGATTGCGTCGAGGTTAGCAGCTTTTGCACGTTTTGCAAGGTCGAATTTGCCTGCTGTTGCGCCGTGTTCTGCTTCTACTCTCATTTCGAGGTTCTTCTTTGTGCTGTCTGTTACAACTTCGCCGAGAAGTTCTGCGAATTTAGCAGCGTGTTCTGCTTCTTCGTAAGCAGCTTTTTCCCAGTAAAGTCCGATTTCCGGATAGCCTTCTCTGTGAGCTACTCTTGCCATTGCAAGATACATTCCTACTTCTGAACATTCACCTTCAAAGTTTGCTCTGAGGTCTGCAAGGATGTCTTCACTTACGCCTTTAGCTACTCCAACTACATGCTCTGCAGCCCATTCTCTTTCGCCTTCTTTTACTTCTGTGAACTTGTCAGCGCCTACGCCACATACTGGACATTTCTCCGGTGCTGCTTCTCCTTCGTATACATAACCACATACTGTACAAACAAATTTCTTCATAATAATAATCTCCTTTTCTTTTTTTGATTTATAGTTTTTTATTTAGTTAGCAATATTAGTAACTGTTACTGATATTAAGATAACATATACATCTGTTTTTGTCAACTATAATTGATAAGTTTTTTCAAAATTTCTGAATTTATACCACATAGTCAGGATTTTCTTAAACAATCACCGCAGATACCGTAGAAAAGCATGGTGTGTGATTCAATCTGACCGTCGAAACTTTCGGATGCGAGCTGGTTGATCTTATCCATGTGATCGAAATCCATATCAATCATTCGCTTGCAGCACTTGCAATAGAAATGATAATGCGGATTGGTACGTGCATCAAAACGATCGCCGCCATCGGGCGTTGTAATTTTAATCGCCTCACCTATGTCGGCAAGCAGATTTAAATTGCGGTAAACGGTTCCGAGACTGATATTCGGAAATTCTTCTTTGATATGCATATATACAGTATCCGCTGTTGGATGTGTTGTAACAGAGGAAAGATAATCCTTAATTGCCTCACGCTGTCTGCTGTATTTTAAATTTGCCATTGATGTCACCTCCTACAAAAAAATAATGATAATAATTACTAAGATTATATTATAATAATATTCTTATAATGTCAATAAAAAATTGTATATTGAATAAAAGAATAAAAAACGGAAATACTGTTAAACGAGATGTAACAATTTGTAACAAATATGACGAAAAAACAATGTGTATAAAGAACGGTGTAGAACTGTGTAATACGAAATAAATGAGGAAAACTTGACAATGTGAAAATTGATTGATATAATATCACCGTAACAAATGTAACAATTCTGTAACATTTACAAAAGATAAGAATACATGAAGGAGGGAGATTTATGCATTCAAGTCTAAGAAAAGGATTGTTCCTGGTTACATTTCTGGGGATGACAGTATCTCCGGGAATTTCGGTTATGGCAGCGGATGGGGAGACATCAGAAGCTACGAAAATGCCGGGCGTAGGAATAGAAGCGGTACTGAATGATGTGTATTCTCAGAACAGGGAGATTAAAGCTGAGGATTATCTGGTACCGGAAAATAAGGGTGAGTATTTAGATATGGCATTTGCCAACGTCACAAGCTTTCTGTATGTCAGAAGTGAACCGACGAAGGAAAGTGAATATGTCGGAAAGCTGTATCCGGGATATGCGGCGAAGATTACAGGTCCAGTGGGAGAATGGACTGCGGTTGAGTCGGGCGATGTCACTGGGTATGTAAAAACAGAATATATCCTGACAGGTGCAGAGGCGCAGACGTATGCGGAGAATCTGGTAACGGAAGCGCAGCAGGAAGGCAGAGAAGAAGCATTTACCTATGCAGTATCAAGGGAAGCAGAAGAAGCGCAGACTGCGCAGGAGACACAGGAAGATACACAGCAGACAGAGACTGCTGAGGTTTCGGCACAGACGGCGGCAACAGGACAGGCAATTGTGGATTATGCCTGTCAGTTTATAGGGAATCCGTATGTCTGGGGCGGTACAAGTCTGACGGACGGGGCGGACTGTTCCGGATTTGTACAATCTGTATTTGCACACTTTGGAATCAGTCTTCCGAGAACAACGTATGAACAGATTTATTCCGGAGTGGAAGTCAGCTATGACCAGGCGATGCCGGGAGATCTGATTTGTTATGATGGTCACATCGGAATCTATGTTGGAAACGGTCAGATCGTCAATGCACAGAATCCAGATCAGGGAATCGGGATTTCACCGGCGACTTACACGACAATTCTTTCGGTAAGAAGAATAGTGTAAAATGATGGAAAGACTGGCGGAATCTGGCAGATGGAGAACCGGGAAATGCAAAATATCCGCAGGTTATCCACGTTATCCACAGGAAAACATACGTTTTTTGTGGATAACGGGAAGAATATTTTTACAAAAGAGAAGAAACCTTAATATCCGAGCAATACAGTCGGATATTAAGGTTGTTTTTTGGGATAAATGGTATTATAATAAAGGATACGAAAAGCAAAGGAGGAAGAATGATGGCAGTCGAAGTAACAAAAACAATGACAATTGGCGAATTACTTCAGGTAGCTCCACAGACAGCACCGGTTCTTATGGAAGTTGGAATGCATTGTCTTGGATGCCCGGCTTCACAGGGTGAGACTCTTGAAGAAGCAGCAATGGTTCATGGAATTGATGCAGATCTTCTTATCGCAAAGATCAACGCTCTTTTAGCAGCTGAAGCATAGACCGTGAATAAATAAAAGATAGAATTTAACAGGGACGGCAGATCATAGATCTGCCGTCCCTCTTTATGCGCCAAGTTAAAAATATCTGATTGTCTGTTATTCAAATGAAGCCAGAGTCTGCACTGCATTCTTTGCAAGAATCATATCACAGTGCTCTTCCAGAAATGCGAGCGATACACCGCCGCCCTGTTCCGGGGAACCGTATTCGGAGAGCATATTGCAGATCCGGTTAAAATCAGAAGATGGATGATCACCCTGTGCAAGTGTCAGGATGTACATGTTCTCTGCTTCGTCTTTGTAAAGTGTATTCGGTCCATCGTACATCTCATGTAAAAGATGGCTGGCGTGGATCACACTGTCAAGTCTTGAAAATGAGAAGAGCCGGACTGGTGGAACAGAAGGTGCGGCCGGAGTTGCTTTTTCTTTGGCTTCTGTCTCGGTAGCCTGTTCCTGGGATGCTGTCTCTGCAAGTGCTTCCGGGTTCTCTGGAAGCTGGGATACAGCATCTTTCATCTGACGGAGAATATCGAGAAAATCTTCTGCTCCGTCAAGCTTCTTCAGACGCTCCAGCATGGATCTGTGCTTATCGGCAGCTTCATCTGAAGGAGACGGGGTAAATCTGGAGAAACGGGTGTCTAGTTCATCCGGGTCATCTACTTTGGTTATATTCAGAACGATAGAATCACCAGCGGTCGGGATCGCTTCGATCATCAGTGGTAGGTTGTCGCTCTCGAATCCAAATTCGGAAGCAGCCTGCTGCATCATCTCGCGGAATAAGGACTTCGCCTTCTCGGAGCCGTAAGCAAGCTCACTGAGCTTTAACTGTCTCTGGGCGAGATCGTCACGGGTAAGTGTGCAGCGGATCTGGTTATCATTTATCTTTTCTATCTTCATAAAATATCACTTCCTATTCAATCAAAAATCTATCTGAACAATTACTAATAGTATAAACAAAAAACAGAACGATGTAAATAAAATAAAAAATAAAAAATGCTTGCTTTTTTGTAAACTCTTTCTTATAATGGCGTTACAGGAAAATAAGACAGACCAGTCAATCGCACAAATCTTGAATTTATCATACGCATTTCGCACACAGCGTACAGAATCAAGTACATTCAGGTCATATCAGACGATTTATCAACAGAACCTAACAATTGAACCGAAGTACGGACAGTAATCATTTTCTTGTCATCGGAAAAAGCACAGGAGAAGTAATATATCACAAGTGTTGCCTTATGGTCGCTTTTTGCCGTAAAAACTGTCTGACTCAAGGGGGAAATATGGACGAGCAAGAGAAAAAGTATCAGGATTTATTTACGGAGCTGACCAATTATGAACGCAGTGGAGTCCGGATGCAGATGAATGGATTTCCGGCGAGTCCGCTTCAGATCGTGTCAGCGCATATGGTGAGAGAAGAAAGTAATTATATGCGGGATTATATTCTGGATGAGCAGGGGATGATCCGGGAACTGGATTTCAACAGTGTGGGAACAGACCATTCACAGGTGGAATGAACAAAGCAGAGCCCCCTCGCCAGGACATACATTAATGAAAGCGGGAAATAGTCCTGAAATGTATACAAATGATATGAATCTATGGTATACTGGCAATACAGTGTGAGTATATTATAGCTCCTACAGGCTATGAAAATATGCTGTGTACAGGAGGTGTCATGTGGACGAAAGAAGAATGACCAATGAACAAAGAGAAAGACTGCGTAGGCGCAAAGCGGCGGAAGCAAGAAGAGCATCTGCGAGAAGTGAGTCTTCGAGATACAGAAGATCATCAAGAAGAAGAAAAAGACGCCGGACTGGTGCGGTGATCGCAGCAATCTTAGTGATCTTTATATTGCTTATCGGACTTGCCGGTGGAACAATATACTGGATAAAGTATGGGCCGACAAAAGAAACCTATGATTTGAATAAATATTTTGGAATTACGGCAAAGTCACAGATGGGTGTTACAATTAATAATGATGTTCTCGATGCGCAGGCACTTACAGACAGCGGAAATGCATATTTGTCTTATGACTTTGTACAGGAATATATCAGTGATCGTTTTTACTGGGATTCTAACGAGAATATTCTTTTGTATACATTGCCGAAAGATATGGTAAAGGTAATGGCAGACAGTAAGGACTATTCTGTTTCAGATACTGTAAACAGTGAGGATTATACGATTGTAAAGACAGAAGGGGATACGACATATATTGCACTGGATTTTCTGCAGAAATATGCGAATTTTGATTATAAAGTTTACAAGAATCCGGCAAGAGTTGTGATCACCAGCAAATTTGGAAAGTGCCAGACTGCAAAAGTTAAAAAAGATACCCAGGTAAGAACCTTAGGTGGTGTAAAAAGTCCGGTACTTGAAGAAGTGAAAAAGGGAGATAAGCTGACAGTCCTTGAAGATGTAAGCGACTGGAAAAAAGTCTGCACACAGTCCGGAATCGTGGGATATATTCAGAAATCAAAGCTGAATGATATTCAACAGGAGACAACCTCAAGAGAATTTGAGGAACCAGATTATACAGGCATCCAGAAAGATTACAAGATCAACCTGGTATGGCATCAGGTAACAAGTGAAGAGGCTAATGCAGGAATTGAGGATGCGCTTGCAGATACAAAAGGACTTAACACAATTTCCCCTACATGGTTCAGTGTAGCGGATAATTCCGGCAATTTAAATTCCATTGCGAGTGCAGACTATGTGAATTATGCACATCAGCGTGGTCTTGAAGTGTGGGCGCTGTTAGATAATTTCGATCAGAATGTAGATGATATGGAACTTCTCAGCCATACTTCAAGCAGAGAGAATCTGGAGAACCAGCTGGTTAATGCAGCGCTCCAGAATGGAATTGACGGAATCAACGTGGATTTTGAACAGATTCCGACAGATGTCGGAGAACATTATATCCAGTTTATCCGGGAGCTTTCTGTAAAGTGCCGGACAAATAATCTGGTGCTTTCTGTGGATAATTATGTACCGAAAGGTTACAACACACATTATCACAGAGAAGAACAGGGAATTATGGCAGATTATGTGATCATTATGGGATATGATGAACATTTTGCCGGTTCTTATGAGGCTGGTTCCGTTGCTTCATACGATTATGTAAAAGAAGGGATCGAAGAGACGCTGAGAGATGTACCGGCGGCGAAAGTGATCAATGCGGTTCCATTCTATACAAGATTGTGGAATGAGACGCCGAAGACAGAAGAAGAACTTGCCGAAGGGCAGGGAACAGAAGCAGCAAATTATCCGATGAATGTTACAAGCGAGGCACTTGGAATGGAAGAAGCGGCGCAGAGAGTAAGTGAGGCCGGAGCGACAGCAACATGGGATGATACAGTGAAGCAGAATTACGCAGAGTGGACTGGAGATGACGGTTCGACTTACAAGATCTGGCTGGAAGATGCTTCTTCACTGGAAGTCAAGCTTGGACTTATGAAGGATAATAAACTGGCAGGAACAGCAGCATGGAAGCTTGGATTTGAGACTTCCGATATCTGGGATCTGATTCAGAGATATGTAAATTAATTACATAGTGACAATGGTAGTGAAAAGAGCTTTTCCTGCATATATTTGTAAAAATATATGCAGGAGGCTCTTTTTTGTGAATAAAAAAATCGGTGAAACGGTGAAAAGGGGGAAAACTATTTTTAAAAGCAAGATCAAGTGGGTACTGGCGCTTATTTTGCTGACGGGATGTATTTACGGAAGCTATACATTAAGCAGGTATACCGAGTCAGATCAGGTGGAGAGCGGGCAGGTTCAGGTCATTTTGGATGCAGGGCACGGCGGGAGTGATCCGGGAAAAATCGGACTGAATGATCTGTTGGAGAAAGATATCAATCTGGCAATTACCGGAAAAGTGAAAAACTGCTTGGAAAAGGAGAGTGTGACAACAGCGCTTACCAGAGAAGAGGATAAAGGACTGGGAACTACGGGTGATGGGAGTAAGAAAACAGAGGATATGCAGGCGAGGGTTAAGATGATCAACGAGACAAAGCCGCTTCTTGCTGTAAGTATTCATCAAAACAGCTATGAGGATCCAGAGATTCATGGAGCACAGGTATTTTACTACAGCCATTCAAAGGAGGGAGAGGCGGTAGCAAAAATTCTTCAAGAAAGTCTGCGGGAGATCGATCCGGAGAACCACAGACAGGCAAAGGCGAATGAGACGTATTATCTTCTGCGGCGGACACAGGTACCTACGGTGATCGTGGAATGTGGATTCCTTACCAATCCGGAAGAAGCAGAAAAATTATCGGGAGAAGAATACCAGGTACAGGTTGCAGAGATGGTTGCGAAAGGAATCATAAAATGTCTGGAATACCTGAATGGGGATGGAAATTAAAATTGCCATGCTATGTGGATAATGCTATAATAAAAAACATGGAAACTATAATAAAAAAAATAGATAGAAACCAAATAGATCAGGAGATTATGGAGGAAGCAGGTTCGATTCTGAAGAACGGCGGTCTGGTGGCATTTCCGACAGAAACAGTCTACGGACTGGGGGCAAATGCGCTTGATGAGGAGGCAGCGAAAAAGACCTATGCAGCAAAAGGACGCCCGTCAGACAATCCGCTTATCGTCCATATCGCAAGACTTGAAGATCTGGGAGCGATCGTTGAATCGGTACCGCTTGTGGTAGATGAGATTGCAGCTCATTTCTGGCCGGGACCGCTTACGATGATTTTCAATAAGAATGAGAAGGTTCCACTTGGAACTACCGGTGGTCTGGAGACGGTTGCCGTGCGTATGCCGGATGATGAGATCGCCCGTGAGCTGATCCTTGCAGGAGGCGGATATGTATCGGCACCGAGCGCGAACACATCCGGAAGACCGAGTCCGACGACTGCACAGCATGTGGCAGAGGATTTAAGTGGTAAGATCGAGATGATCCTGGATGGAGGAAGCGTGGATATCGGAGTTGAGTCTACGATTCTGGATATGACGGTAACACCGCCGATGATCTTAAGACCGGGAGCAATTACCAAAGAGATGTTAAGTGAAGTGATCGGTGAGGTTGCGGTAGATGAGACTCTGATTTCAGAGAACAGCAACAAAGCGCCGAAAGCACCGGGGATGAAGTACCGTCACTATGCGCCGAAAGCAGAGATGATCATCATTGACGGAGAGCCGGAAGAGGCAGTCCGTGCGATCAAGCAGATTGCTTACGAACAGGTAAGACTTGGATATAAGGTGGGAATCATTGCGTCTAACGAGTCTGTAGATCAGTATACAACCGGTGTGGTAAAATGCATTGGTTCCCGTGTAAATGAAAAGACGGTTGCAAGGAATCTTTATAAAGTTCTCCGCGAATTTGATGAAGAGGAAGTTGATTATATTTACAGTGAAGCATTTCCGGAAGCCGGTATCGGAACTGCTATTATGAACCGACTGGGTAAGGCCGCAGGTCATCATGTGCTGCAGGCATCTGAGATCACAAAGCTTCAGGATTACCGCAGAATCGTGTTTGTGAGCAACAGCGCGAACTGCCGTGCTCCGATCGCAGCTGCGATCCTGAAAAAGCAGCCGCTTTTCCAGGAATACGAAGTCTGTGCGAGAGGACTCGTGGTTCTCTTCCCGGAGCCACTGAATCCGAGAGCAGAAGAACTTCTGACGAAACATCATATTGAGACAGAGGGCTATGAAACCGTTGCATTATCAGAGGAAGAACTTGGGGATGACACGCTTGTTCTGGCAATGCAGGACAGTATCAAACAAAAGATACAGAATGATTATCCGGGAAAAGGACAGGTCTATACATTGTACGAATTTGTAAATGGAAACAAAGAGATTCCGTCTGTATATGGTCAAACACAGGAACAGTATGAGCAGATGTATGAACTGATTCAGGGGTATGTCAAAAAACTTGCAAATAAGTTAAATGAGGAGGCAAAGAACAAATGTCAAATGTACACGTAATGGATCATCCGCTGATCCAGCACAAAATCGGAATTATCAGAAGAGAGGAAACAGGTTCAAAGGATTTCAGAACTATGATCAGTGAGATCGCGATGCTGATGTGCTACGAAGCAACCAGAGATCTGAAATTACAGGATGTTGAGATTCAGACACCAATCTGCAAGATGACAGCGAAAGAACTTGCAGGAAAGAAACTTGCTGTTGTTCCGATTCTGAGAGCAGGACTTGGAATGGTAGAAGGTATGCTTGCCATGATTCCGGCTGCAAAAGTAGGCCATATCGGTCTTTTCCGTGATCCGGACACTCTCGAACCAGTAGAATATTACTGCAAACTTCCGGCTGACTGTGAAGAAAGAGAAGTATTTGTGGTAGACCCGATGCTTGCTACAGGCGGATCCTGCATTGCTGCAATCCAGATGTTGAAGAACAGAGGTGTAAAAAATATTCGTTTTATGTGCATCATTGCAGCACCGGAAGGAGTAAAGCGTCTTCAGGAAGCACATCCGGATGTTGATGTGTATATCGGATCATTGGATGAAAAATTAAATGAACATGGATATATTGTTCCGGGACTCGGAGATGCCGGGGATCGTATTTTCGGAACAAAATAGAGGAACTTATCATGAGTGGAAAAAGACAGGATTATATTTCCTGGGATGAATATTTTATGGGAGTTGCCATTCTTTCGGGAAGACGGTCAAAGGATCCGAATACCCAGGTGGGATGCTGTATCGTAAGTGCGGATAACAAGATTCTGTCGATGGGATACAACGGGCTGCCGCGGGGCTGTTCGGATGATGAATTCCCGTGGGAACGGGAAGGTGAGGACGCTCTGAAGACGAAGTATGTATACACAGTACACAGTGAACTGAATGCAATCCTGAACTACAGCGGAGGAAGCCTTGAAGGGGCAAAGCTTTATGTGTCACTTTTCCCGTGCAATGAATGTGCAAAAGCGATCATTCAGAGTGGAATCAAAGAAGTAATCTATGATTCCGACAAGTATGCGGATACAACTTCTGTGAAGGCATCCAAGATGATGTTTGACTGTGCCGGTGTGCGGTACCATCAGTATCACCGAACAGGGCGGAAAGTGGAAATTGAATTATAAGAGATATGGAAAAGTACCATTGGACTGCGAAGTGCAGACAGTGGTATTTTTTGTGTACATCATCGAGTTGTTAAGCGAGATGGTGTGTGTTCGGTTAAAAAACATATTCATACAAAAAGTTTCATAAGATAAAACAGGAGGTGGCAGAGTATGAAGAGAAAAGGATCATGGCAGATAAACTTTATAGTCAGGGCTTTGACGGGAATGGGCAGCATTTTTCTGGTCAATCAATTGATGGACTATAGAAACATTCCTGTTTCTGTCGGACTCAATATCCTGTCATTTTTTGTATCCGGATGTCTCGGAATTCCGGGGGTTGCCATGCTTTATGGCATTATGTTTTATCAGTTTATGTAGGTGTTGCGCAAAACGTTTTTTTCTGGTTCAAAGCTATAGACAAAGAGAAAAGCGGCGCCTATAATACGTCTTACAAGAGAGGCAAAGCAGTAAGTTAGAAAATCAAAAATCAGTTTCAGCAGTATTTACATTCTGATAAATACTGTGTCAAAAAGGAATGTAAAAGCATTCCGTCATATGCTATTCGGCATTTGATTCAAAGTATGAAAGAAAGAGGGCAGATGTGCCGGGAAGGAGCAGAGCAAAGAATCGACGGAGAAATTTTAATTTGTGACACAGAAGAGGAATATGTCAAAAGGCTTGCCGAGGCGTTGCTTTTGAAAAAAGAGGTGACAGCAGGAGTGCGAATCTGTTCGTCGCCGGAAATGGTACAGGAATTACTGAAGATTGGCTGTGTAAAGGTTCTGTTAATCAGTGAGGATGTTCCATATGAAAAAAGAAAGCAGACTTTTTCAGGGAAGCGGATTATTTTGACAAGACAGCATTGTGTGGATTTGGGAGCTGACGAGACAGAGCTTCGGAAATATCAGCCGGTTGACGGATTGATGACCGGTATTTTGAAAGGACTTCAGGAGGAAAGACTTACAGGATCGTGTGCGGATCATGGAAATGGAAAGATTCTTGGAGTATATTCACCGGTTCACAGGATCGGGAAGACGACGTTTTCATTGAAGCTTGGAAAAGCCCTGGCACAGTCGGAGGATGTGTTATATCTGAATCTGGAGACTTATGCAGGAATGGGCGGATATTTTCGGGATCAGAATGCCCCGGATCTGGCAAATATTCTTTATTATGCAAAACAGGAAAGAGACGATATTGGAATCCGGATTGCTTCTATGGTGAAACGAATGGGTGATCTGGACTATATTCCACCGATGAAGGTATGGACGGATCTTCGGTCTGTGCGTACCGGGGAATGGAAAGCTCTTTTTGAAAGATTGATCAGTCAAAGTGTATACAGTGTGATCATTCTGGATATTGGGAATGGAATGGAAGATGTATTTCAGCTGTTAAAGCTGTGTGATCAGATTCTTATGCCATGTGCAGAAGATGTATATGCGATGGCGAAAATAGCGCAGTACCAGTATATGCTGAAAGTATTGCAGTATCAGGAACTGGAGTCGCGGACCATGTATATTAATATGGGAAAAAATATGCGGCAGACAGTAAAAGAAACCGTTGAATTATTAAAAGAAAGTACAGAAAAGAGGTTCTTCTATGCGGAGGGCAGAACAACTTCATGAAGAAATTCTGGCACAGATGGATCTGTCAAAGGAAGCAAGTGATGAAGAACTGCTGGAGCTGATCCACAGGATACTGGAAGAAAAATCGAAGGAAGAGTTCATTCCGCTTGGAGAAAAGGCAATTCTTGGAAGAGAGCTTTTTAATGCGTTCCGAAAGTTGGACATTTTGCAGGAACTGATCGAAGACGAGAGGATCACGGAAATTATGATCAACGGAACGCAGCCCATTTTTATTGAGTGTGACGGAAAGATTTATGAGACCGATAAAAAATTCCTTTCAAGAGGCAAGCTTGAAGATGTGGTTCAACAGATGGTAGCAGGCTGTAACCGGGTTGTCAATGAGGCAACACCGATCGTAGATGCAAGACTGGAGGATGGATCCAGGGTAAATGTGGTGCTGCCGCCGATTGCGCTTAATGGACCGATCGTTACGATCAGAAAGTTTCCGAAAAGCAGGATCACGATGGATCAGATGATCGCCACAGGTTCAATTGGAATGGAAGCGGCAGCAATGCTGGTTCAGGCAGTAAAGGCGAAATATAACATTTTTATCAGTGGAGGGACAGGTTCAGGAAAGACCACCTTTCTGAATGTATTATCGGATTTTATCCCGAAGGAAGAACGTATTATTACGATCGAGGACAGTGCAGAACTGCAGATCACAGGGATTCCCAATCTGGTGCGGCTTGAAGCACGGAATGCAAATGTAGAAGGAACAGGGGAAATCAGTATCCGTGATCTGATCAGGACGGCACTTCGAATGAGACCAGAGAGGATCATTGTAGGTGAAGTCAGAGGTGAAGAAGCATTGGATATGCTGCAGGCTTTTAATACAGGGCACGATGGATCAATCAGTACAGGTCATGCGAACAGTCCGGCAGATATGATGAGCAGACTGTCTACAATGGTACTGATGGGAATTGAGCTTCCCCTGGAGGCGGTCATGCGTCAGATTGCTTCTGGAATTGATATTCTGGTACATCTTGGCAGACTTCGGGACAAAAGCAGAAAAGTGTTGGAAATCATGGAGGTATTGGGATATGAAAAAGGAGAAATCAGGCTTCAGCCGTTATTTTCCTTTCAGGAGACGGGAAGTAAGGATGGAAAGATCCAGGGGGAGTGGGTGAAAAAAGCCACACTTACAAGGACAGAAAAACTTGTGGCGGCAGGGTATCAGCCGTAAAGAGTATGCTCTGGCGATAGCAGAAAGTATATTACTGGTTTTTCTGATTGCGATGTTATTTTATTCCCGGGTATGGATGATGGCAGTCCTTCTTCCACTTGGAATTACGTATTATAACAGACTGATAAAACAGGTTGAAGACAAGGGGAAAAGACGTTTTGAAAGGCAGTTTCAGGATGCACTTCAATCGCTGGAAGCGCAGCTTAATGTAGGCTATTCTATGGAAAATGCAATCAAAGAGGTCCAACGGGATCTGCAGATCATGTATGACAAAAAAACACTTATTGTAAGAGAATTTACTTATATGGCAAGGCAGCTGAACCTGAATGTAACAGCGGAGATCGCATGGAAAGATTTTGCGGCGAGGATTGCGCTTCCGGAAGTTGACACGTTTGTTACGGTTTTTTCGCTGGCAAAAAGAAGTGGTGGCGACAGTATCATGATCATTAAAAATGCGGTGAGACAGCTGGGAGATAAAGCAGAGGTCAAAAGAGAGATTGATACAGTAATTGCTGCGAAGAAGCTGGAATTCCGAGTGATGTCAATGATTCCATTTGGGATTATTGCGTATATGAGGCTGACTTTCCCGGAATTTATGTCGGGGTTATATGGAAATCTGCCAGGAGTAATTTTTATGAGTATCTGTCTGGCAGCTTATATTGCAGCGTGGAATCTTGGCTGTAAGATTGTGGAAATCGAGGTATAGATATGTGGTTTTGTATAGGGATGTATTTATTTCTCGGGATTTGTGCAACTGTGTATTTCAAAA
Source organism: uncultured Bariatricus sp. (assembly GCA_934320645.1). Classification (GTDB taxonomy): domain Bacteria; phylum Bacillota; class Clostridia; order Lachnospirales; family Lachnospiraceae; genus Allocoprococcus. Next base: position 43,389 of record CAKRFP010000011.1, on the reverse strand, counting down.
AGAGGCAGCTTTTAGGAAAATGGGACAGGCTTTTCCGGCAGATTTTCTTTTTGATGCTGGTTGTAATAAGTCTGGCACTTTTGACAGATATCATGCAGAAGCTTGGACAAGAAAGTTCTCCGACTGTGCAGATAAAGCGGAACGGGTATGGGGAAGGACAAAAAGAAGAGTCGCTTTCTATGCAGGTTGAAGGAGAGGAAAAACAGGATATAGAGATCCAGGTATCGCCAAAGATTTACAGTGAAACACAGTTGGAGAAGGAATTTCAGAAAGCAAGAAAAAAACTTGAAGTACAGATACTTGGAAAAAATAAAGATCTGGCGCATGTGAAAGAAGATCTGGAATTTGTGACGGAATTAAGAGATTTTCCGTTTTCTGTTTCATGGGAACTGAGCCGGTATGATGTGATGGATTCGCTTGGAAGACTGAACCTGGAAAAAATCAGAGAAGAAGATCCGGAAAATCAGGGGATAGAGATGAACATCACAGGGATTCTGCATTATGAAGAAGAGATGTATCCGTGTGAGATGGATCTGATTGTTTTCGCAGGAAAAGAGAGGCAATTGTCTACAAAAGAGCGGGTTCAGGAACTGGTGAGAATATTGGACAGTACATCACGGCAGAAAGAATATCTTACGCTTCCTTCCAGCGTAGATGGCAGGGAAATTTTCTGGACAAAAGAGCAGGAATCAAAGGTAATCCCAATTTTGATGCTTGGAATGGCGATAAGCATTCTGCTTGCTGGAAGAGAGATACAGAAAGAAAGCAGCAGGAAGAAGACGAGAAAAGAACAGATGATGCTGGATTATCCGGAAATTATCACAGAGTTTACGATGTTGACCGGTGCCGGAATGACAGCAAAAAATGTATGGAAAAAAATCGCGGAAGATTATGGAATTACCAGAGAAAAGACAGGAAGAAAAAGGGAAGCATACGAAGAAATCTGGATAACCTGGCAGGAAATGAAGAGTGGAATTCCGGAGATGGAATGTTATGAAAGATTTGCAAGAAGATGTGATCTGATTCCGTATATGAAGATGGGAGCACTACTTTCACAGAATTTGCGAAAAGGTACAAAGGGGATTTCTGAAATGCTGCGGATGGAAGCCGTGCAGGCGCTGGAGGACAGAAAGAGTCGGGCGAGACAGCTGGGAGAAGAAGCAGGAACAAAGCTTTTAATCCCTATGCTTTTGATGCTGATCATCGTGATTACAATCGTGGTTGTACCGGCATTTTTGTCAATCCGGATGTAGGAGGTGAGAGAATGAAGGCGGTAAAAAAGAAGCTGTGGACTGGCTGGATCAGAATACAGAAGATACTGACAGAAAGAGATGGAATTTCAACAGTAGAATTGATTCTTGTACTGGTAGTTATTATCGGTCTGGTTATTATTTTTAAGACACAGCTTAATGAAATTGTAACGAATATATTTAAAAAGATATCGGAAGAAAGTTCAGGAATCTAGGATAAAGATTTTATTTCAGAAATGAGTGTGTGCAGAAATGAAAAAAATGGTAAAAGGAGAGCTTACGGCGTTTCTGAGTCTTGTTTTTCTTCTGCTTCTTACTCTGGTCGGTGCATTACTGGAAAGCGCATCGATTCAGCAGGCAAAGAATGAAAGAAGGGCAGATGCAGGAAGAGCAGTAGAATCCATATTTGCAGAATACCAGAGAGAGCTTCTGGATCGTTACGGTATTTTTGCAATAGAGGGAAGCTATGAATCCGGTACAATGTCTGAGGAAAATATTTTAAACCGACTGTCCTTTTACGGGACAGAAAATATAGAAACAGAGATTGCGGCAATCCGTTATCTGACAGACGAGAACGGGAAAGAATTTATGCGGCAGGCGGTAGAATACGAGAAAATGAAAACGGGAGTTGCGGCGATAGAGAATCTTACGGGTAAAGTATCTGAATGGAAAGAGCAGGAATTGAAGGCAAATGAATATGGGAAAGAGAATATAGAGACGAGTAAAGAACTTGACCAGATGCTGGAAGGTGAGACGGAAGAACTTCCGTCAGAAGATAATCCATTAACAGATATTGTAGATATGCAGGCACAAGTGCTGATTGATCTGGTAAGCCCGGAAGGATTTACTCTGTCATCGAAAGCTGTGAAATTGGAAGAGACTGTATCGAACCGGACATTGCGGCAGGGGTACGGAACCATGAAAGGAAAAGACAGCGGAGCCGGAGATACCATTTTTTTCAATCTGTACCTTATGGACAAGTTTGGGAATGCTGCAAATAAAAAAGAAGATACAGCACTGGATTATGAAATGGAGTATTTACTGGGAGGAAAAGCCAGTGATAAGGATAATCTGGAATATGTGATTGGAAGGATCCGAATCCTTCGGTTTGCGGCAAATTATGGATATCTGCTGACAGATACGGATATGCAGATGGAAGTGGATACACTTGCGACGACGTTAAGTGCGGTATTTCTTTCACCGGAGATTGGACCTGTGATCAAGCATGCGCTGCTTCTTGCATGGGCGTATGGAGAAAGCCTTACGGATGTGAAGACGCTTCTGGCAGGGAAGAAGGTTCCGGCTGTAAAGAGTAAGGATACATGGAATCTGACGCTGGATGGTCTGATTGCTCTGGCAAAAAACAGAAGTATTCCGGAAGGATCTGATATCGAGAATGGGAATTCTTATGAGCAGTATCTGCAAATGATGCTGGCTTTGAAAGCAAAAGAAGAACTGGTTATGAGGGCACTGGATCTGGTTGAGATGAATCTCAGAACCGGGATGGGAAAAACTTTTTTTCAGGCAGATGCATGTGTGACGGGCGCAGATTTTGATATGACTAGTCATCTGAGAAGAGGAATCTGGTATCAGTATCATATTTTATATCAATATCAATAAAAAGAATGTTAGGAGGTGGATACAGGTGTCTTTTCTTAAAATAAATCTCTTTTTCATCGAATATTTCACGGGAATTACAAACTGGATCAACAATGAACTTTTTACTGTCAGAGAGGAGGAAGGATTTGATTTTCTACATAACTTGATCGCCATATCTTGTGTCAGAGAAAAGGCATCTGTATCTGCCTCTGTAACAGTAGAAGCTGTGCTTTGCGTTCCACTTTTTTTATATGCGGCTGTAAGCCTGATCTGGATGCTGGAACTCAGGAGTATTCAGTCCGCTGTAAGATGTGGACTACAGAGTGCAGGAAAGCAGGCAGCGGAGAGTTATGCAGAGATTCCGATATTAAATCCGGTAAACCTGAATGCAGATCTGATCAATGCAGTTGGAAAAGAACGGCTGGATCGAAGTATGGTTGTTGGAGGGAGTGGAGGAGTTCACTGTGAGAAATCGATTGCAATCCCGGGAACGGGGATTATGGAACTGTCGGCAGAATATGAGGTTAAACTGCCGGTTCCGGTATTTCATATTCCAACTTTGCATTACAGGGAAAGAATGAGAATGAAAGGTTGGAACGGATATGTAAAGTTTAATATTCCGTGGAACAGTACGGAGGAGATTGTGTATGTAACAGCAACAGGAATTGTCTATCATCGAAATATTCACTGTACTTATCTGGAACCATCTGTTCATACTGTTACAAAAGAAGAACTGGATGGAATCAGGAACAGCAGTGGTGGAATTTATCATTTGTGTGAGCGGTGCGGATGGCAGCAGGGGAATGGCGGTTTTTATTATATTACAGATTATGGTGACCGTTACCATACTTCATCTGCATGCAGTGGACTTAAACGGAGCGTTTATTCTGTGCCGTTATCAGAAGTAAAAGGAAAAGGAGCATGTTCAAAATGTGGTGGAAAATAGCAAAATTAGCAGGATTATTTTTTTTAGGCTTTGGGGCAGTACAGGATATGCGATATCAGAAAATATCGACGGAATATCTGCTGGCAGGAAGTTGCGCAGCAATTCTCTACCGTGCTCTATTCGGTCGAATGCACTGGAGCATATGGGTGGCAGGAATGGGATGTGGAATCCTGTTTTTGCTGATATCAAAATGGTCACAGGAGGGAATCGGATATGGTGACAGCTGGATGATACTGAATCTGGGAATATTCCTTGGAATCTGGAATTTGCTTGGAATGCTGATGCTTGCCTTTCTTGTGGCAGCAATGGCAGCGGGAGCAGGACTCTGGAGCGGAAAATGTAAACGGACTACAAGGATGTCATTTTATCCATTTCTGCTGATCGGATATCTGGGGACATTCATATGGTAAAGGTGAAAGGCAGCACAGTGGTTGAAATGGCGTATCTGATGCCGGTGGTCTTGCTTTGCTGGATGGCAGTCATTTTTACACTATTTTATTATCATGATAAAAACATTATCGGCGGAGCAGCTTATGAAACTGCGGTAGTTGGAAGTGAAGAATGGCGCTGGCAGAAGAAGATTGAGGATGGAAAAATGGAGCAGTATTTTCAAAAAAGAATTGAAAATAAACTGATATTTTTTGACACGGCATCAGTAGAGACGGCTATAGTCAAAGATGAATTTGAAGTGACTGCAGGCGCAAAAAAACGAAGAATGCGGATGTCAGTAAAACGGAGTGCGGCACTTACTTTGCCGGAAGAAAAAATACGCAGGAAAAAATCTCTGCAGGAGATGGTAGAAAGGAACTGGCAGGAATGAGAGAGGAATATGAAAGAGACTTACATCATGCCTGGATGATTCTGGAAACAGATATGGTATATCAGGAAGACTATCAGATGAGGATGCTGGCAGAAAATGCGATTCCCGGACTGCTGGCAGTAAGAGGTCATGGAAAAGATGATAAAAGCCAGTATCGTTATGAGATCAGTGGGAAGACATCCATGCAGGCAAAGGGCGAAAAAGAACATTGGCAGTTTGCAGAGTTGGAAAATTTTATGAGACAGTTTATCCAGGTGCTTTATGCAGTGAAAAACTATCTGTTGGATGTAAATTGTCTGAGCCTGGATCCGGGGCATATCTATATGTCGGATGAAAACTATTATTTTTGCTATTGTCCGGGAGAGGAAGGGAATATTCTGGAGAAGTTCCATGAGCTTACCGAATATTTTGTCAGAGAGACAGATTATGAACAAAAAGAAGCGGTATATCTGGCATATGAATTACACAGGGCATCAATGGAAGAAAATTATAATATTGAATATGCATTGGAGCAGATTCTGGAAAGAAAGGAGAATGAAATGGAAAGTGTACAACCGGAGAAAAAAGAGGGGTATGACCTGCAGGAGGAACTGATTCTGGATGACTGGATCGCGGAACAGGAGATGAAAGGGCAGGTTGTGAAAGACAGCCAGAGTGTCTGGGGGTTCCTGAGCAAGCGCCTGCAAAAAAGAAGAAAAAAGAGAGAATCCCAGTGGGATGATGTATTGGAGGATTCACCGAAAGAATAAGGCATACATTTAAAAGAAGTTTTCCCCTCTGTATTTTCCAGTTTATGGAAAGAAGTACTTGTAAAACAATTAAGCGTTTCCTATAATAAAATATGATTATGTAACAGGTAATGAAAGCGAAAAAGAAGTACCTTTTCCTGGCTGTGAAGTGACATTTACAGTTCCACCGTGAGCGGTAACAGTCCTTTGAACAATGGCAAGACCAAGGCCGGTACCATCTGGCTTATAGGTAACAAAAGGAGCGAAGATACAGTCGAGATGTTCTGGTGGAATTCCACATCCGGTATCGGATATGGTGATCTGAAGCATCTGATTTCTCAGAGATGCTTCCAGACGAACGGAACCAGTATCTGAAATAGAATCTCTGGCGTTTTTCAAAAGATTGAGAATGGCTTCACGGAGTTTGATTTTATCAGCAGTCATTTCCAGAAGATCAGGTGATATCAGGGAAGTAAATTGAATACCGGTGTCCAGTAAGGAGGCGGCGAAAGACAGACAAATCTGTCCCAGGAAATCCTGTACAGAAAAAGTGCTCGGATGAAGGCGCTCGCTGTTGTTGTAGGAAGAAAGCTCCTGAAGCAGGGAAATGGTATATTCTATATCTTCACGAAGCTCTGACCAATGGGAAAAATCACGGGTTTCAGGATGACTGGCTTCAATAAGCTGAAAGGTACTGTAGATCAGAGTCAGAGGATTACGGACCTCATGACTGATCTTGCTGATTGTATATTGCTGGGAATCCAGAAGTTTTTGAATCAGTTCATGAGTTTCAGGATTGGAGTCCATAAGCTGGTACAATTTTTCATAATCATTTGTGGTAAAGGTCATGATAATACCACCTTTCTATGATATAAAGTAGTTGTAGTGTATCATTGAAAGTCAAGTTCGTAAACAGATTCGAAATTAATCGAAGAATTTAAAGAAAGAAGGAAAGAACATGAGGGACGAAAACTGTATTTTTTGTAAAATCGCAAACGGAGAGATTCCATCTGCAACAATATATGAGGATGATGATTTCAGAGTGATTCTGGATCTTGGACCGGCAACAAAAGGACATGCACTGATTCTGCCAAAGGAGCATGCAGCAGACATTTATTCAATTGATGAAGAACTGGCAGGAAAAGCATTTAAACTTGCGAAGAAGATTACAACAGAATTAAAAGATGTACTTGGATGTGATGGTTACAATATCGTACAGAACAATGGAGAAGCTGCGGGACAGACTGTATTCCATTTTCATATGCATCTGATTCCAAGATATAAAAATGATAAGAGCGGATTTGGCTGGAAACCAGGTAAACTCACAGATCAGGATCGGGATGAAATCCTGGAAAAGCTCAAGGAAAAATAAAACAGAGAGGTACTACAGTGAATTCTCAGAATAAGAATAAAAAAGAATTCGAGAACGTATACCATAAAAATAAGGGGAACGTTTATCGAATAGCGAAGAGTTATTCTGACAGTCACAAGGAGTCGGCAGAAGAGATATTCCAGGAAGTTTTTCTGAAATTATATACACATTTTGATAAAGTGGATGAAGAGTACATGGAGGCGTGGTTGATAACCACAACAAAGAACACAGCAATCAATTATATGAAAAAGCGGAAAAGAGAATATCTGCATGAAGATATTGAACTGTATTCTAATCTGTATTTGGAAGAGCATATAGAAAGTGCAGAAGACAGTGTATTCAGAAACATTTTGTTAAAAGAGAAACAGAAACACAGTTGGACGATTTTGGATGCATTGTATGTGGAGAATGAACGTTGGTATGAGGCGATGACGATGGTTTACTGTCTTGGCAGAAAGCAAAAGGATGTTGCCGATGCAATGGGAATCAGTCTCGATGTGCTGACTGCCTTGCTGTACAGAGCGAGAAAATGGGTAAAGAAAAATTATAGTTCTGATAATTACACGTAATAGGACCGATGGATAAGTAAGAAAAACAGGTGTCGTTACGGCACCTGTTTTTATATAATCTGTTGTTAAGAGGAATAAGAGCTTATCTGGAGGCCGCATCTTCGATCAGACCAATGATCGTCTTGATCGGATCCTGTTGAGAAGACTGGTTCATTGCAGTTATGAAGTCTTCTCTGGAATCGTAGAGCTTGTGAACGGCTGCAAGAAGCTTCTCGTCTGTGAGCTCCTCTTCTTCCATAACCATGCTGAAGCCCTGGCGTTCGAAAGAACGGGCATTCAAGATCTGATCACCACGGCTTGCATTAGCTGAAAGCGGGATCAGAAGATTTGGCTTGCGAAGCGCAAGTAATTCACAGATAGCATTGGCTCCGGCTCTTGAGATTACAACATCTGCAAGGGCAAAGAGATCCTTCAGTTCATCCTGAATGTATTCAAACTGAACATAGCCGTCCAGACCGGTGAGCTTTTCATCAAGCTTGCCTTTGCCGCAGAGGTGAACAACCTGGAAGTCTTTTAAGAGTTCAGGAAGAATCTTGCGTACAGCATTGTTGACTGCGACAGCACCAAGGCTTCCGCCAACGATCAGGATCACAGGTTTCACTTCTTTGAAGCCACAGAAAGTGCGGGCTTTTTCCTTATTTCCGGTAAAGAGTTCCTGACGGATCGGAGATCCGGTAAGAACAGCTTTATCCTGAGGAAGAGAGCTTAATGTCTCTGGGAAGTTACAGCATACTTTTGCGGCAGAAGGAATGGAAAGTTTATTTGCCAGTCCCGGTGTCATATCAGATTCATGAATGATAACGGGAACATGATTCTTCTTTCCTGCGATAACAACAGGAACACTTACAAATCCGCCTTTAGAGAAAATTACATCTGGTTTTAACTGCTTAATAATGCGGTTTGCTTCGCCAAAGCCTTTCAGAACACGGAATGGATCCGTAAAGTTCTGAAGACTGAAATATCTGCGGAGCTTACCGGAAGAAATACCATGATATGGAACACCCTGCTGTTCAACCAGCTGTTTTTCCATACCGTTGTAAGAACCGATGTAATGTATGTCATACTGCAGTTCCCGAAGTCGGGGAAGCAGAGCAATATTAGGTGTAACATGTCCGGCAGTACCTCCGCCGGTCAGAATAATGCGTTTCATAATAAAAATCCTCCCATTGATGGTGCGAATTAAGATTCGCAGTTGATACAGGCAGACAGACTGCCCTGATATCATAATATTAAACAGGTGAAAGAAAAAGGTCAAGTTAAAGGAAAAAGAAATCCAAAAAGAATGAGGTTAAAAATGGGAAAACATGAAGATAATCTGGAAAAGCTTTTAAAAGCTGAACTGGAAAAAGAAGCCGGGGAAATCATGGAAGAAATGGACTCGGATGAATCACTGCAGGACGTTTCCTTTCCAGAAGACCTGGATGAAAAGATGTGGAGTAAAATCCAAGAATATGAAGAACAGCAAGAAGCATATGAAAAACTGTCAGATACTGATAAGGAAGCAATCCGCCTTGGTCGTGAGATTCAGGCACTTCGTGGCGAGGATGATAAAGATGACAGTTTTGAAGAAAATGCTGAAAGTAATAGCAATATAGATAATGTCGTGCCGATTGATCGTGTAAAACGTGAAGAAGGCGGCAATGGAGATGACAAAGAAAAAGATACTGAAAAGAGCGCTGGAAAGAGGAAAGTCAGGAGAAAACGGCACTGGAAAGTATATGGAATCGTGGCGATTGTTGCGGCGCTTGCTATGATGTGGAGTATGGTGAGTATTGGTGGGACGCCGTTCTTTGGAAAGCTGTGGACGCAGAATATTGGTGACAGGAAAATGACACAGGTAGATACGGAGAGAGAGGACGGGGATAAGAATAAGGTTGATGATTATGATGAATCTAAGGTATATGATGAAATAAAAGAAGAAATAGGTGTTGATGTAGTAAGACTTGATAATATGCCGTCGGATTTACATTTGCAAGTAAAAGATATAGATACTTCGTTAAAGAGGGTATGCTTAATTTATGAGAATGGTGGAATAGTTCTTCAATATCAGATGGAAATTCAATGTGAAAATAAATCTTATGGATATGATGTAGAAGACAAGAAGATAAAAGAAGCACAGATTGATGTTGAGGGAAATGTTATAGATGTAGTGCAGTATGAGCTATCAGATGGAACAAAAGAAAATGTGGCACAATTTTTATACAAAGATACATTTTATACAATAAATAGTACAATTGATGAAAACAGTTTTGAAGAAATTTTAAATAATTTATATTTCTTTTAAAAATGGCGTTAGTTTTTTCTCTGTTGATTGTTAATATAGTGTAGAGAGGAGGCGAAACGTGACAAAAAGAAAAATTTTTTCATTTGTAATGGCATTGATGATGGTTTGTGCGTTGTTTAGTGGAGTTAAAAATGAAGCTAAAGCAGCAGATGAGATGGAATGTGTGGATGGGTCTTATCTTACACATGATGAGTCGTCAGAGGCAACTGTAGGATCAATGACTAGAGGAATTTATTTGAAAAGTGGTTCTTCTAATATTACAAGAGCTGGGACTGGTATGATTGCAGCAGGTGGTAATACAGTAGGGCAGAAATCAGTATCTAAAATTACCGTTGTAGTGAAAGTTCAGAGATATGTAAATGGAAATTGGAACTCTTACACTTCATGGACTACAACAAACTATAACTCTAGTTATGTAAGTTCAAGTAAGACATTGTCTGTGCCAACGGGTTACTATTATCGAGTGTGCTGCACTCATTATGCTAATTCAGATGTAAGTGATTCTTACACCAATGGCATTTACATCTAACCAACACAAACCAACAATCTCTTAATTTTACTAACACTAACAAATTCCACACCACCCATCCAAAATATTTTGTAAAAAATATTCGTTTGATTATCTAATCGGTGTGGATATTAGTACAGGTAAGCAAGAGGGACAATATGAGGAGGGAGATGGAGAGATATCTTTTAAGATCTGCATGCGGATCGCAGGTTGAGAAAGATCAACATCCCAGGTCTTGCAGACCGGTAAGGAACGACCGGGACTGTATAGACCAGCAACAGATTTTCTGATGTGATAAAAAGCATATGACCAAATAATACACCCCGGTCGCGAAGTATGTGAGTATTGAAGATTAGAACAGGCAAGAAGCCTGAGCAGAGTTAGATTGAAACGAAATTTAATCGGAACAAAAACAAAGCAGGCCGGGAAATTCCCGACCTGCTTTAGTAAACGCAAAATTGTGCGATCAACATAGTTGATTACTGGTTATTTTTTAAATATTCTTTTAATGCGAGTGCAAGCTGATCCGGGCAGGATGTTGCTTTGTATCCGCATTTGATGCCTTCGATACGTGAGATTGCTTCGTGAATATCCATTCCTTCTACAAGACGGCCGATACCCTGTAAGTTACCGTTACATCCCCCTGTAAACTCAACATTATGAATACGTCCAGCCTCATCTACTTCTAAATGAATGTTTTTAGAACAGACGCCCTGTGGTGTAAATTCCATGAGTATAATCCTCCTTTATATTTATTTTATCATTGTGTCTTATTAAATTGCCTCAATGATTATAACACAGTCTTATAAGAAAATGCTAGTGCATATTATAAGAAATCTGATATAATAATTATTGGAATTTTGAAGGAAAATCTATGGATATAGATGAAAACAATATGTAGAAAAAACGGAGGATTTTCAAATGATAGGAATTATCGGAGCAATGGATGAAGAGGTTGCAATCTTAAAGGAATCGATGGAGATTCAGGACACGATGGAACGTGCCGGAATGATTTTTGTAAAGGGAATCATGAGCGGCAAGGAAGTCGTAGTGGTACGAAGTGGTATCGGTAAGGTCAACATGGGAATCTGTGCGCAGATTCTGATTGACTGCTTTGGCGCTGATACACTGATCAACACAGGCGTGGCAGGATCTCTGGATGCAGATATCAACATTGGGGATATCGTGATCTCTACAGATGCAGTTCAGCATGATATGGATGCAAGTGTGTTTGGTGATCCGGTGGGACAGATTCCGAGAATGGATACATTTTCGTTCCCGGCAGATGAGAAGCTGGTGAAGCTGGCAGTGGAAGTAAACAAAGAAGTAAACCCGGACATTCAGACATTTACCGGAAGAGTACTTAGTGGGGATCAGTTCATTTCTGGCAAGGAGAAGAAAGAATATCTGGTAAATACATTTGATGGAAAGTGTGCGGAGATGGAAGGTGCTGCAATGGCACAGACCGCATATCTGAATAAAGTTTCGTATGTCATTATTCGTGCAATTTCGGACAAAGCCGACAACAGTGCAACGATGGATTATCCGGAGTTCGTGAAGATGGCAATCACCCATTATGTAGGGCTTGTCAAAGGTCTTGTGGAGAGAATGTAATGCGTAAAGCGATAAAGTAAAACAGAAAAACAGTGCCATTTTCCGGCGGAGATGTCGGAATGTGGCGAACGATTAGGGAATCCAAATTCGGAGGTTTACGGTATAATGACGGTAAATCTAAGAAGGAGGATTCTTTTTATGTTGGAAATGTTCGTGGTAAGAGAAACGGTATTTTTTCTGACGGGAGTGATGATCGGGATCGGCGCGATTGCGAGACTGATTACCGGGATTTCACTGAAAAGGCTGGTAAGAGCAGCAAGTAACATGAGTAAAAGCAATCATCCGCTGATGCGGCTTGTAAGGGCGAAATTTGAGCATGGGTGTATGGTGAGTGATAAAGTACAGAATGTTGGCGCATTTGTAGAAAAATATTTGTATGAATACCGGGTGCTTGGCGTGCGGCTGCACACCTGGAGACAGTGGGCAAAGGGGAGCATCTGGCTTTGCCTTATTTTTGGAGCCGCAGGAACAGCGCTTGCTTATGCAGCGGGGGAGAGGGAACAGGGACTTTACAGATATGCAGTTTTAGGAGGAGCAGGAGCCGTGGCGCTTTTCATACTTCGGATGCTGGCAGATGATGCTTATCAGTTGGAAGCAGCGAAAACCTATATGGTAGATTTTCTGGAAAATACATATGCACATCGTTATGCGAAAGCGAACCAGAAGGAAATCCAAGTTACTGTGCAAAGGGCAGATGAGGTTTCAGAGAGAAGCGGTGTAGAGGAAAATGAAGCTGCTTATTCTGGTCAGGCGCAAAGGGCAATTTCGGAAGAAACTGTGCCTGCAAGTGCAGCTACGGTAAATGCTGTTTCTGTGAAAGAGAAGAGGTACACAGAAGAGATAGACAAGGAAAGATATGCAGAAGATTCCGAGGTTTCTCCGATGGAAAAACGTAAAAAGTTTATGGGAAGACATCATAACACGCACAGTCAGGTAGCGGATGAAGTACAGGCAGATGTGAAGGTGCAGCAGCAGGCTGTGCAGGCAACAGCGAAAGTGGGACAGGCAAATGCGAACCGGTCAGATGAGATGCAGAGACAGCAGGCAAAAGTGCAGTCGGAAGATGAAGCTGGTTCCAGATTTCGGCAGGAAGATGCCGGGGACAGGCTGGAGCCGACTAAAGAGGCGAGGATCCGGGAAATACTGGAAGAATTTCTTGCCTGATCTGAGAGAGTGTGGTACCTGTTGAGCTAATTAACAAGTCAGGCAAAATTCATTAAGTGAATTTTAGGGCGATTTTTCAGGCGTAAAAAGTGACGTCAAAAATAAAGATTAAAGAATATTTTTTCAACCAATAAAATACCGATATGTGGAAAGAAAAGTCCAAATATCGGTATTTCTATTATTTTAGGCTATGATCCGGAGAGTAAAAATCACTAACCAACGAAAGAAAAAAGAATTTCATTTCAAAAGAAACATCCAATACAGATTCAACTCAGAAAAGACACTTTCGCAGTTCACAGTTTCACAGAAAAAACACAGAATGAACACAGATTGCCCCCAGAAGTTTCACAAATCATCCTTATAATTGAAAAGCATGAAATTTTGTAGTCAGGAGGAACAACATTGATTGAGGTAAAAAATCTTGTAAAGAAATACGGCTCACATCTGGCTGTAGATCATTTGAATTTTACTGTAGATACCGGACAAATCTATGGATTTCTGGGACCAAACGGTGCCGGAAAATCCACGACCATGAACATTATGACCGGTTATCTTGGCGCCACAGAGGGCGAAGTGCTGATCAATGGGCACAATATACTGGAGGAACCGGAGGCGGCGAAGAAATGTATCGGCTATCTGCCGGAGATGCCGCCGCTTTATACAGATATGAAAGTGAATGAATATCTGCGGTTTGTGGCGGAGCTGAAGAAGATTCCGAAAAAGGAACGGGAAGAGCAGATCGAGAAGGTTATGCTGATGGTGAAGATCATGGATGTGCAGGACCGGCTGATCAAGAACCTGTCCAAAGGTTATAAGCAGAGAGTCGGACTTGCGCAGGCGATCCTTGGATTCCCGGAGATCATCATTCTGGATGAACCGACGGTCGGACTGGATCCGAAGCAGATCATTGAGATCCGTGAACTGATCCGCGAGCTGGCAAAAGAGCATACCGTGATCCTGAGCTCGCACATTCTGGCAGAGATCCAGGAAGTCTGTGATTATATTATGATCATTTCCAAAGGGAAACTGGTGGCAAGTGATACACCGGAGAATCTGGAAAAGCTTCTGACGAATCAGCAGACGGTGGAAATTCTGGCAAAGGGAAATGAAGAGACGGTACGGAAAGTCATCGGCACAATCGGCAATGTTCAGAAGGCATCTGTGGAACACGGAAAAGAAGAAGGAACGGTAAAGGCGAGTCTGTTCCCGAAGGATGGAAAAGATATCAGGGAAGCAGTATTTATGGCATTTGCACAGGCGGGCTGCCCGTTACTTATGTTGTATCACAGCCGCACGACGCTGGAGGATGTCTTCCTGGAGCTGACTCAGGGAAGTACGCCAGCCGCATCCAAAGCGATGAAGGACGGCGAAAAGAAAGGCTGGATGGCAAAGCGGCATAAGAGGAATCCGGAGGAAGAAGCAGAAGAAAATGAGCTGACTATGGCAGAAATGCAGGAGGAAAGCGAATGGTTTGCGGCGGATGAAGAGCCGGAAGAAAATGCCGTTCCGACAAGTGAGGATGAAAAGGAGGATCTCGAAAATGACAGCAATTTATAAGCGAGAATTAAAATCCTATTTTCAATCAATGACAGGCTATGTCCTGATCGCATTCCTTGTGGTCTTCACGGGAATCTATTTTATGGCGTACAACTTAAATTCGGGATATCCGTATTTTTCATACGTTCTGATGAATATCAACTACGTGCTGATCATCATTATCCCGATGCTCACCATGCGTTCATTTGCAGAGGAACGGAAGAACAAGACCGACCAGCTCCTGCTTGCCGCACCGGTGAAATTATTTGATATCGTGATGGGAAAATACCTTGCAATGGTGACAGTATTTGCGGTACCGTGCCTGATCTTCTGCATTTTCCCAATTATCATCAAGAGTTTTGGAACGGCGTATCTGAAGGTGGATTATCTGTCGATCCTGATGTTCTTCCTGCTCGGATGCGTGTATCTGGCAATCGGAATGTTTCTTTCGTCACTCACAGAAAGCCAGATCATTGCGGCAGTAACAACCTTTGGCGTTCTGCTTTTGATCTATCTCTGGGGAGGACTGATCAATTTCCTCCCGACATCAGCTACAAGCGGCATGATCGGCATTGTGGTACTCGTTACCATTGCAGCACTGATCATCTACCGGATGACGGGAAACTGGATGATAGCAGGAATTATTGAAGCGATCGGAGTTGTTGCGGTTGTGATCGTAAGCTTTGTAAAATCTTCATTATTTGAAAATATTCTGGTCAACATCATGAAGAAGCTGTATCTTGCAGATATATTTGATAACGTAGCGTATAACAAGCTTTTCGATGTGAGCGGGCTGATCCTGTATCTGACTGTGGCAGGTGTATTTATCTTCCTGACCATGCAGTCCATTCAGAAAAGACGTTGGAGTTAGGAGGGAGAAGACATGGAAAAAATCAGAAAAATGTTTACCAGCAAGTCATCCCGGAACGGAACTTACAGCGTAGGGCTTGCAGTGATCGTTATCGCGATCGCGATCGTTATCAATCTGGTGGCAGGACAGCTTCCGGAAAATGTAAGAAATATTGATATCAGTAGTAACAATCTGTACGATATCAGCAGTGTATCTGCAAAAATGCTGAAGAAGCTGGACAAAAAAGTAGATCTGAAGGTGATCGCAGAACAGGATTCTGTGGATACTCGGATCAAGACGTTTGTGAAAAAATATGCGGCGCTTTCCGGCAAAGTAAAAGTGGAATGGGTGGACAGCGTACTGCATCCGTCAGTTCTTCAGAAATATAATACCGATGGAAATGTGATTGTTGTATCGTGTGATGCAACCGGAAAGTCTACAACGATTTCATTTTCAGATATTATCCAGTCGGATTATTACTCTTATTATACGACCGGAAGTGCCAGTGAAAGTTCTTTCGATGGTGAAGGACAGCTTACCAGTGCGATCAATTATGTGACCAGTGAGGAAACAAGCAAGATTTACCGGACCAGTGGTCACGGAGAATCAACATTTTCAAGCTCGGTAAGTGATCTGCTCACCAAGAATAATCTGGAGACGGAAGAAATCAACCTGAGTATGAATCCGGAAATCCCGGACGACTGCGACCTGCTGTTCCTCTATGCGCCGACTTCAGACATTACAGATGATGAGAAAACGATCATTGAAAATTATCTGAACGATGGTGGGAAGGTTTATCTGATCCTTGGAGATACGACTGCAGATACACCAAATCTGGACGGAATTATGTCTGATTACGGGCTGAAAAAAGTCAGCGGTTACATTGCAGATACCCAGAGATGTTACCAGGGAAATTATTATGCAATCTTCCCACAGCTTTCTCTGAGTGGTGACCTGGGAAGCGGCATCAGCAATCAGATGGTACTTCTGCTGAATTCACTTGGTATGGAGAAAACAGATACGGATAATGATAATCTGACGGTTACTCCGTTTATGCAGACATCAAGCAGCGGATATGCGGTAACGGAGGATGACCAGACTCAGGGACAGTATATTCTGGGAGCTGTTTCTACCAATACGGTTTCTGCGGATTCTTCAGATTCAGACAGTAAGGATACAGATGATTCTGATTCGACCGATTCAACCGAAACAAAGACGGCAAGACTTACCGTACTTGCTTCTGCATCAATGATCAGCTCAGACATCACAGATCAGCTGACGACGCTGGATAACCTGACGCTGTTTGTAAATTCGGTTACAGAGAACTTTGATAATGTGAGCAATGTCGCGATCGAGGCGAAGAGTCTTTCTACGGAAACAAATACACCAATGCATGCAGGTGCATTCAGCATCCTTGTGATCTTTATTATTCCGCTTGCAATTCTGATCATTGGATTTGTGATCTGGATGAGAAGACGGAAAGCGTAAAAGGCAGGTGGCGAAAAGATGCAGAAAAAAACACGGACAATAGGAATTCTTCTGCTTGTACTGATTGTTCTGCTCGTTACTTTTTTCGGGCTGAAGAAATGGAATACGTCCAAGTCAGAGAAAGAAGAGAAGAAAAAAGAAAATGCAGTGGTGCACATTTTTGAGACAGATTCGCTGGAGGCCATTGCATACAAAGAAGCATCCGGGGAAGAAATGTCCTTTGTAAAAGAGGATGACACCTGGGAGTATGCACCGGACACAACGATTGTGCTGACTGAGAGTACCATGAAAAATATGGAAGATACATTTTCCGATATCCAGGCGGTAAAAGAGATCAAGGATCCGGATGATCTTTCGGATTATGGTTTTGATTCGCCGGAGTATGAGATCACACTGACCGGAAAGGATGGAGAGGCACATAAATTCCTGATCGGAAATGCCTCAGGAGAGAATTATTATTTCATGGAAGATGGTGCGAAGAAGGTGTATACCGTATCGTCTGATCTGATCTCAGAAATGGTATGGCAGCTTGCCGATGTTGCAGAGAAGGACAGCTTTGTGACCGTTACGTCCAATAACTTTGTAAAAGAGACTGTGGCAAAACCGGGTGAAGAGGCGAAAACCTATGAGACAGACAATGATGATCAGAAGGATACCGTAACAAGCATCACAACAGCGCTTGCCGGATTCTATTTTACAGACTGTACAGATTATCATGTAACGGACGCGACGCTTGGCGATTATGGGCTTGCGGAGGATCAGCGGACGAAGGTGGAGCTGACTTACAAGGATATGTCGGATGATGATAAGGAAAAGACGGTTACATTCTATGTAGGAAGCAAGGATGACAGCGCGACCTACTATTATGTACAGATGGACGGTTCACAGAGAGTAAGCCGGGTGTTGATTGATACGGTAGAGAAGGCACTTGGATGGAAAGTGGACAGTAGTGCAGAGTAGAAGGATACAAAGAGAAAATTAAATAAGTCTGATAAGAAAGGAAAAGGGATGATGTCTTTTAGGAAAGGACAGAGTCCCTTTTTTGAGTGTACATTCTTACAAATTTATCCGCAGGAATCATTGACGCTGAAAAACCAACAGTGATACTATACAGATAATACGGAAAAATGAACGTTATACAATACGGAATGAGGAGAAACGATATGCCAATCATATACAACGAAAAAACAAGAGAGTTTCATCTTTACAATCAGGAGATCAGCTATATCATCAAGATCCTTGACAACAACCAGCCGGGACAGCTGTACTACGGAAAACGTCTGACGCACAGAGAAGATTTTGGTCACCTTTTTGAATATGCGATGCGCGATATGTCGCCGTATGCTTTCGAGGGAAATTCTACATTCTCACTGGAGAATATCAAGCAGGAGTATCCGACTTTCGGCTGCGGAGATATGCGTTTTCCGGCATATGAGATCGAGCGGGAGAACGGAAGCCATGTAGTCGAGTTTGTGTACAAAGAGCACAAGATTTACAATGGCAAACCAAAGCTTGAAGGACTTCCGGCGACTTATGTAGAAAGTGACGATGAGGCACAGACACTGGAGCTGGTTTTAGAAGATGCAAGTATTGGAACAAAGATTATCCTTCTGTATACGATTTATGAAGCATTTCCTGTCATCACAAGAAGTGTACGTTTTGAATGTGATTCTGATGAAAAGATTACACTTCTCTCTGTAATGAGCGCCTGTGTAGATCTGCCGGACAAGGATTATGAGATGATCGATCTTGCCGGTGTGTGGGCGAGAGAGCGTCATGTGAGAAGACATAAGCTGGATTACGGTATCCAGAGCATTTACAGTATGCGTGGATGCAGCAGCTATCAGTTCAACCCGTTCTTTGCGCTTGCCCGTGAAAATGCAGACGAGTTCCAGGGACAGGTCTACGGGTTCAGTCTGGTTTACAGTGGCAATTTTCTTGCGCAGACTGAGGTGGATAACTATGATACCGCCCGTGTGCTGATGGGAATCCATCCGAACGGATTTAAATGGACACTTGGAAAGGGCGAATCCTTCCAGACACCGGAGATGGTAATGGTATATTCGGAAGCCGGACTGAATGGAATGAGTCAGGCATTTCACAAGCTGTACCGTACCCGTCTGGCAAGAGGAACCTGGAGAGACAAGGTACGCCCGATCCTGATCAACAGCTGGGAGGCATTTTATTTTGATTTTGATGCGCCGAAGCTTCTGGGACTTGCGGATGCGGCAGCAGACCTTGGAATGGAGCTTTTTGTGCTGGATGATGGATGGTTTGGAAAGAGAAATGATGGAACTTCTTCGCTAGGCGACTGGTATCCGAATGAGGAAAAATTAAAAGGAACCTTAAAAGAGCTGGCAGAAAAGATCAATGCCAAAGGTTTAAAATTCGGACTCTGGATTGAACCGGAAATGACGAATAAGGACAGTGATCTGTACCGCGCACATCCGGACTGGCTTCTTGCCGAGCAGGGCAAGCGGATCTGCCACAGCCGAAATCAGTATGTTCTTGATTTTTCAAAAAAGGAAGTTCGGGAGTATATCGGGGATATGCTGGAAAATCTTCTGGCAGAAGTGCCGGTATCTTACATCAAATGGGATTTGAACCGTACATTTTCAGAGGTGTTTTCAAATGGAAATGACAGAGAGTATCAGGGGAAGGTCTGCCACAAATACGTTCTCGGCGTGTATGAGCTGTATGAGCGCCTGACCAGCCGGTTCCCGCAGGTGTTATTTGAATCCTGTGCAAGCGGTGGGGCAAGATTTGACCCGGGAATGCTTTATTTTGCGCCGCAGGGATGGACTTCGGATGATACCGATGCAATTGAACGTCTGAAGATCCAGTACGGAACCTCGATGGTTTATCCGGTAAGCTGTATGGGAAGTCATGTATCAGCATCACCGAACCATCAGACAAACCGTGTGACACCGATTGAGACAAGAGCGGATGTAGCGTATTTTGGAACTTTCGGATATGAGCTTGACCTTTTAAAACTTAGTGAGGAAGAAAAAGCAGAGGTTCGCAGACAGATCGTATTCATGAAAGAGAAGAGAGATCTGATCCAGAAAGGAACCTTCTACCGTCTGAAGAGTCCGTTCGAGGGCAATGAGACGGCATGGATGATCGTATCGGAGGATCAGAAGAAGGCACTGGTTGGCTATTACCGCGTGATGCAGCCGGTGAACATCGGGTTTGTGAGACTGAAGCTGAAAGGGCTGAAGGAAGATACCTTTTATAAGGTCAGCGGATATGATTATGACTGCTATGGCGATGAGCTGATGCAAGTCGGAATGATCCTGTCAGATTCTGCGTCCGGTGTGTGGAAGAAGGGTGTAAATGACAAGGGAGATTTCCAGGCGAAAGTGTTTGAGATTGTGGCTGTGTAAGCCAGAATATATGGAAAGGACGAAATGGGAGAACCGTTTCGTCCGCTTGCGTTTTCGGAAGAAAAATTATATGATGTTTCTAAAAGACTTAAAGAGGTATAAAATGGAACGACTATATGATAAATTAAAAGCATATTCAGAGAGTGATTTTTACGCATTTCATATGCCGGGACATAAGAGAAACAAGGCACTTCTTGGAATTGAACTTCCATACGATCTGGATATCACGGAAATCGATGGTTTCGATGATCTGCATCATGCGGATGGAATCTTAAAAGAAGAGCAGGAGAGGGCAGCAAGAGTATTCGGGGCAGAGGAGAGTCATTTTCTGGTAAATGGAAGTACTGCCGGGATTTTAAGTGCGGTGATGGGATGTACGCGCCGGGGAGATAAGATTCTGGTGGCGCGCCATTGTCACAAATCCATTTACCATGCAATCTATATGAATGGTCTTGTGCCGCGGTATGTGTATCCGGAGTTTGATATTTCCATGCATATGAATGGGGAGATCAGTAAAGAGGACGTGGCGAAAGCACTTGAGGCAGAGCCGGACATCAAAGCGGTTGTGATCGTATCTCCAAATTATGATGGCGTGGTATCGGATGTGAAAGGAATTGCAGAAGTGGCACATTCGTATAGGATTCCACTGATCGTAGATGAAGCACATGGACCGCATTTCGGATTCCATCCGGCATTTCCGGGGCGCGCAAATGATCTGGGAGCAGATGTGGTGATCAATAGTCTGCACAAGACACTGCCGTCTCTTACACAGACTGCAATCCTGCATATCAATGGGAAATTTGCAAATCGTAGAAGAATTAAGAAATATCTGGATATGCTGCAGAGCAGCAGCCCGTCGTATATTTTCATGGCAAGCCTGGATGCCTGCATGGATTTCCTGGATGGAAAATGTGGGGAAGCATTTGAACTTTATGTAGAGAGGCTGCAAAAGTTCAGAGAAGAGCTGGAATCATTACAGCATTTACAGATTCTCCGTACAGAACATTATGATATTTCCAAAGTTGTGATTTCCACGGCAAATGCAAATATTACAAGTCCGGAGCTTGCGGACCGGCTGCGAAAAGAATATCATCTGGAAATGGAAATGACCGGTGGAACCTATGTACTTGCGATGACGACCGTGGCAGATACGCAGGAAGGACTGGACAGGTTAAAAGCTGCGTTACTGGAAATAGACGGTCAGCTGGAAGCAAAAACAGCCGTTTCCGGAAGTACAGAGATTTCCGGAGAGCTTCCGAGACTGGAGCAGTATTTTACACCGCAGGAGGCAGCAGACCGGGAGGAAGACGGAGAAGCAGAAGAGATTCCGTGGAAGGAAAGCGAAGGACATATTTCTCTGGAATACGCTTATCTCTATCCACCGGGAAGCCCGGTTATCGTACCGGGAGAGCGGATCAGCCGGGAAGCAGTAGAACTTCTCTGTTATTATGAAACACAGAATCTCCAAATAGAAGGAATACAGACGGAAGGCAAGATAAAGGTGTGGAAACATGAGTAAAATATATTATCTGATGGGAAAAAGTTCAACGGGGAAAGACACAATCTACAAAGAACTGAGAAAAAGAATGCCACAGTTAAAAAATGTAACGATCTATACAACCCGTCCACGGCGTGAGGGAGAAAAAGAAGGCGAAGAATATTTCTTTACAGACGAAACTGAACTTGAAAAGTTCAAAACAGAAGGCCGATTGATTGAAGAACGTGCTTACAATACAGTTTATGGTATCTGGCACTATTTCACCGCTGATGACGGACAGTTCAATTTTGAACAAAAAAATCAGGATTATCTCATGATCGGAACTCTTGAATCCTATGAAAAATTGAAAACCTATTTTGGAAACGAAAAAGTAGTTCCACTTTACATCGAGGTAGAAGACGGAGAGCGCTTAACCCGCGCCCTCGCCCGTGAGAAAACCCAGAAAGAACCCAAATACGCCGAAATGTGCCGCCGTTTCCTCGCCGATTCCAAAGATTTCTCCGAAGAAAACATCGCCCACGCCGGAATCACAGAACGCTACGAAAACACAGACCTTGAAGACATCCTTGAAAAAATCTGTAAAAAGATACTTGAACAGTAGAGATTTCAACACTCAAGCGAGACAGGCTCCGCCTGTCCATATGAACTTCTCATTGAGAAATTCATGAAGTTTATTAAATAAGATTTTATAATGTAGTGGAGTCAATATCCAGAAAAAAAGGAATCCATCTTCGGTATCAGCGCCTTTGCACTATGGAACCGAGACTTAATCAATTGTGGAAGCCATTGCTGACACAATTGATGCTTTCAAAGGCTCGGTGGAATGCTTAGTGCAACGAAGCAGATACCGAAGATGGATTTCGTTTTTTCGTCATATTTTCACGCTACGTATGGCTCTAATTCAAGAAGTTCTCAATAATCACCCCTTCTGCTTCCTCTTCCGTCATTCCAAGAGTCCGCAGCTTGATCAACTGCTCATCATTGATCCTTCCGATCGCAGCTTCGTGGATAATAGCCGCATCCACATGCTTCGCATTGATCTCAGGAATTGAACTTACTTCTGCATGATCCATGATAATAGAATCACACTGAACATGTGCATGGCAACGGTTCTTTCCGACAGCTCTCGGATGGAAGACCTGTCTGGATTCGCCTTTTGCGACCGAACGGGATACGATTTGCGCAGAGCTGCCTTCTCCGAGCAGTTCCACCATCATATTTGAAGTAGCTTCCTGTTTTCCATGTGTCATCAGTTTTTCAATGACATAAAGCTTGGAACCGGCTTCCAGATGTACATTATTTTCACGAATCGTAGAATCGACTCCTTTGATCTGAGCAGTATCCAGCGTAAATACAGAATTTTCACCAAGATAAACTTCGGTAACAGGATTGAGTACCCGGGTTCCGGTGCCTTCACCCTCTCCGTAATGCTTTTCTACATAGCGTACATTTGCATTTTTTTCCACATGGAAAGTATGAATACCATCATGGCGGCTTTCGTTACATCCGCTGTTGTGGATACCACATCCGGCAACGATGGTTACATTTGCACCTTCTGCTACATAAAAATCATTGTAAACAACGTCCGTCATTCCGCTTGCGTCAACAACAACAGGAATATGAACTTCTTCGCCGTCTGTTTTTCCATCGATGAAAATATCGATTCCCGGCTTGTCCTGTTTTTTCTTGATTTTAATATGCTCACTGTCACCGTGGCAGAGCGCGATCCCATTATGTCGTAAATTGAATGCACCGGACTGCGTAAAACCGGTGTCATCGATCTGAGCTAATACTTTTTCTGTAATTTTATCCAATAAAGTCATTGTATCTTCCTCCCCTGTTATTTACATTTCGGACAGCTGTAAGACTCTGCTGTCTTTCCTAATAATTGTGGAAGGATATCCGCTGTCTGTCCAATCGAAGCAATCTTTCCACCTTCGATTACCATGATCCGGTCAGCCATCTGGATGATTCTTTCCTGATGGGAAATAAGGATAAGACTCTGCTTTTTCTCTTTGTGCATTTTTTCAAACTGTTCGATCAACATAGAAAAACTCCAGAGATCGATTCCGGCCTCCGGTTCATCGAAAATACAGAGTTTGTGCGGCTTTGCGAGAACGGTTGCAATTTCCAGACGCTTCATTTCACCGCCGGATAAGGTTCCGTCTACTTCACGTTCAATGTATTCGTTGGCACAAAGTCCAACGGTACTTAAAAGTCTGCAACAGACATCTCTTGTCAGATCTTCTCCAGCCGCAAGTGATAAAAGCTTGCTTACCGTCATTCCTTTGAAGCGCGGTGGCTGCTGGAATGCGTAACCGATTCCGGCTTCTGCCCTGTGGTTGATATCATAATCACTGATATCGGTTCCGTCTAAGATGATCTGTCCGGCACTTGCCTGGTCAATCCCCATCAGCACTTTTGCAAGTGTGGATTTGCCACCTCCGTTCGGACCGGTGATCACCAGCATTTCCCCGTCTTCTACGTTAAAACTGATATTTTCTACGATACTTCGTTCTATTCCGTTTTCATTCACCTGGAATGTAAGATTTTTTACCTCCAGCATGAGTTCATCCCCTTTCTGTGTAAGAAACTTATATAAAGTTTGTCTGGCCAAAATACCTTTTGACCCCAACATCTTGTATGATGTAAGTATCAAAAGAATAAATTGCGTGGAAATGGAGCAATCCGATTACATCATTGGATACAGAAGCTTTATATATTCATGTTTATTATAAAACATATCGGAAAAGTTGTCATCTTTTATTATTGAGAAGATAGTTTGTGTGCAGAAGATATGATTTCAACATACCTACAAAGCGAAATTCGCAGAATTTTCAGAAATAATTCAGAAAGACCACAGGAATTTGCTCTAGGTATCTGCATAAATTTATGTTATACTAATGGAATAGTAAGAAAGAAGAGGGTGATAATATGTCAGGATTTAAAGATGTCGTAGGACATAGCGAGATCATTCAGTATATACAGAACGCAGTTACAGAAGATAAAGTATCACATGCTTATATTCTGAACGGCGAGAAGGGATCTGGAAAGAAGATGCTTGCAGGTCTTTTTGCACAGACTCTGCAGTGCGAAAAGGGCGGAGCAGAACCGTGCTATGAGTGCCATTCGTGCAAGCAGGCAGTCAGCGGCAATCATCCGGATATTATCTGGGTAACGCATGAAAAGCCGAACAGCATCAGTGTAGATGATATCCGGGTTCAGATCAATGGGGATATTCAGGTGAAGCCTTATAATGGAAAATACAAGATTTACATTGTGCCGGATGCAGATATGATGACTGTACAGGCACAGAATGCTCTGCTGAAGACAATCGAAGAGCCGCCTGCTTATGCGGTAATTCTGCTTCTTACAGAGAATGCGAACAGTCTGCTCCCAACGATCTGCTCAAGATGCGTTATGCTGAAGCTCCGCAACATTAAGGATCAGCTTGTGAAAAGGTATCTGATGGAGCAGCTTCAGGTTCCTGATTACAAGGCAGACGTGTGTACTGCATTTGCACAGGGCAATATTGGAAAAGCTGCTATGCTGGCAGGCTCTGAGCATTTTAATGAAATTAAAGATGAGGCAGTTCGTCTGCTGAAGAATATCGATACCATGGAACTCGGTGATCTGGTGGAAGCTGTGAAACGGATTTCCGCTTACAAGATTGAGATCACAGATTATCTGGACATCCTTATGATCTGGTATCGTGATGTTCTGATCTATAAAGCAACAATGAATATCGACAGACTGATTTTCGGTGAAGAGATCGACAGTATCAGGGAGCGTGCGAAAAAGAGCTCTTATGAAGGAATTGAGACAATTCTGGAAGCACTTGAGAAAGCAAAGGCGAGACTGCGCGCCAATGTCAACTTTGATCTTGTCATGGAACTTCTTCTGTTGACAATAAAGGAGAACTAGGGAATGACAAAAGTAATTGGAGTCCGTTTTCGGACTGCAGGAAAGATCTATTTTTTCTCACCGGGCAAATTTGAGGTGAAGCGTGGCGATCAGGTAATTGTAGAGACCGCGAGAGGAGTAGAATTCGGTAACGTTGTGATGGGACCGAAGGAAGTGAAGGATGAAGAGATCACCCAGCCTCTTAAGACAGTGATCCGCCTGGCGACAGAGGATGACCGCCGTGTAGAAGAAAAGAATCGCAAAAAAGAAAAAGAAGCATTTCAGATTTGTCTGGAAAAGATCCACAAGCATGGACTGGAGATGAAGCTGATCGATGCAGAATATACCTTTGACAACAATAAAGTGCTGTTTTACTTTACCGCAGACGGAAGAATTGATTTCCGTGAACTGGTAAAGGATCTGGCAGCGGTATTCCGTACCAGGATTGAACTTCGCCAGATCGGTGTAAGAGATGAGACGAAGATCCGCGGAGGAATCGGAATCTGTGGACGAGAGCTTTGCTGCCACACCTATCTGTCTGAGTTTGCACCGGTTTCGATCAAGATGGCAAAAGAACAGAATCTGTCTCTGAACCCGACTAAGATTTCAGGTGTATGTGGCAGACTGATGTGCTGCCTGACAAATGAGGAAGAGACATACGAGGAACTCAACAATAATCTTCCGTCTGCAGGTGAGGCGGTGACAACTCCGGAAGGACTGAAAGGTGAAGTACAGTCATTAAGCGTACTGCGTCAGCTTGTCAGGGTTATTGTAACTTTGGACAATGATGAGAAAGAAATCCGTGAATATCCGGCAGCTGACCTGAAGTTCAAACCGCGCCGCCGGAAAAAGGATGTGAAGCTTTCCAAACAGGAAATGAAAGAGCTTGCAGCTCTGGAGAAAGGTGAAGGAGCGTCAAAGTTAGATGACAAATAATCTTAAGCCGGGAGAACGGCTCGATGATTTACAGATAAAAGGCTATGAGATCATCCAGAGCCCGGGGCGGTTCTGCTTCGGAATGGATGCAGTGCTTTTAAGTGCCTTTGCCAAAGTAAAAGCGGGAGAATGCGTTCTTGATCTTGGAACAGGAACGGGAATTCTCCCGATTCTTTTGGCCGCAAAGACAAAAGGAAAGCATTTTACAGGACTGGAGATCCAGGAAGAAAGTGCGGATATGGCGTGTCGGAGTGTCCGGCACAACCGGCTTGAGGAGCAGATCGACATTGTGACGGGAGATATCAAAGAAGCGTCACAGATATTTGGAAAAGGTTCCATGGATGTGATAACAACGAACCCTCCATACATGATCGGAGGTCATGGAATGGCTAATCCGGAAAGTGCTAAGGCAATTGCAAGGCATGAGGTACTGTGCACACTGGAGGATATTATCCGGGAAAGTGCACGGATTTTAAAAGCCGGAGGAAGATTTTATATGGTACACAGACCGTTTAGGCTCGCAGAGATTCTGACAGCAATGTGTGAGGCGAAGCTGGAGCCAAAAAGAATGCGTTTGGTGTATCCATATGTGGATAAGGAACCGAACATGGTTTTAATAGAAGGAATCCGTGGTGCCAAATCGCGGATGACAGTAGATCCGCCACTGATCGTTTATGAGAAGGACGGCAGTTATACACGGGAGATCCTGGAATATTACGGGATGACAGGAACTGGAAAGGAGTAACGAATGGCAGGAACATTATATTTGTGTGCAACACCGATCGGCAATCTGGAAGATATGACGTTCCGGGTGATCCGGACGCTGAAAGAAGTTGACCTGATCGCGGCAGAAGATACCAGGAACAGTATTAAACTGCTGAACCATTTTGAGATTAAAACACCGATGACCAGTTATCATGAGTATAATAAGATAGAAAAGGGACACGCTCTGGTGGACAAACTTCTTACAGGGATGAATATTGCGCTGATCACCGATGCCGGTACACCAGGGATCTCAGATCCGGGTGAGGAACTGGTGAAAATGTGCTATGAAGCCGGAATTACGGTCACTTCCCTTCCGGGAGCCGCTGCCTGTATTACGGCACTGACACTTTCCGGGCTTTCCACCAGAAGATTTGCATTTGAGGCATTTCTTCCAACGGACAAAAAGGAAAGACAGGCAGTCCTAGGTGAGCTTGTCGATGAGACAAGAACGATGATCGTTTACGAAGCACCGCACCGTCTGGTGAGAACCTTGAGAGAGCTTGGAGAAGTTCTTGGTGGGGACAGACATCTGACTGTGTGCCGGGAACTTACAAAAAAGCATGAGACTGCATTTCGCACCACATTTGCGGAAGCGGTTTCCTATTACGAGAGCAACGATCCGAAGGGGGAGTGTGTGCTTGTGATCGAGGGGAAGAGCCGGGAGAGCATTTTACAGGAGGAGCGCGCAAAATGGGAAGAAATGACGGTTCAGGAGCATATGGATTACTATATGAACCAGGGAATCGATAAGAAAGAAGCCATGAAAAAGGTGGCAAAAGACCGCGGAGTCGGAAAGAGGGACATTTATAAAGAACTGCTGTAAGGCTTTCGTCAATTTGTACACCTTCTTAAAAAATCTTTGTTCAACCCGGTCATAGACCGACGATGTAAAAACAGATATACTTTATTTCAGAAACAAGAACAGCGACAGTGTGTAAGAAGCGCACAAAGATTTAGGAGGAAAAATAAATGGCAAGCTTATCATTAAAGCATATTAACAAAACATATCCGAACGGATTTGAAGCAGTTAAAGATTTCAACCTTGAAATTGAAGATAAAGAATTTATCATTTTTGTAGGACCATCTGGATGTGGTAAATCTACCACACTTCGTATGGTCGCAGGTCTGGAAGAGATCACAAGCGGTGAACTCAAGATCGGTGACAAAGTGGTAAATGATGTAGAACCAAAAGACAGAGATATCGCGATGGTATTCCAGAACTATGCTCTGTACCCACATATGACTGTATATGATAACATGGCATTCGGACTTAAATTAAGAAAAGTTCCGAAACCGGAGATTGATAAGATGGTTCGTGAAGCAGCTAAGATCCTTGACCTTGAACCACTGCTTGACCGTAAACCAAAAGCTCTTTCAGGTGGACAGAGACAGCGTGTTGCTATGGGACGTGCAATTGTTCGTAACCCGAAGGTATTCCTTATGGATGAACCACTTTCCAACCTGGATGCTAAACTTCGTGGACAGATGCGTATCGAGATTTCCAAACTTCATCAGAGACTTGGTACAACAATCATCTACGTAACACATGACCAGACAGAAGCTATGACACTGGGAACCAGAATCGTAGTTATGAACGCAGGTGTTGTTCAGCAGGTAGATACACCACAGGTACTTTATGATACCCCATGCAACCTCTTCGTTGCAGGATTCATCGGATCACCACAGATGAACTTCCTTGATGCTGTATGTCAGAAGAAGGGTGACAAAGTTGTCCTCAAAGTTGGACCGGCCGATATTGAACTTCCACCGGCAAAAGCAAAGAAACTTATCGATGGAGGATATGAAGGAAAGACTGTTGTCCTTGGAATCCGTCCGGAAGATGTACATGATGAGCAGATGTTTATCACATCTTCACCGAATACAGTTATCCAGGCTAAGATCCGTGTATATGAAATGCTTGGTGCTGAAGTTTATCTCCACTTCGATTATGAAGGAGCTACCATGACAGCCCGTGTTGATCCTAGAACAACAGCAAGAACAGGTGACACTGTTACATTTGCATTCGATGCTGAGAAGATTCATGTATTCGACAAAGAGACAGAAAAGACAATTACAAACTAAG
This sequence comes from uncultured Bariatricus sp., assembly GCA_934320645.1. Classification (GTDB taxonomy): domain Bacteria; phylum Bacillota; class Clostridia; order Lachnospirales; family Lachnospiraceae; genus Allocoprococcus. Next base: position 14,090 of record CAKRFP010000011.1, on the reverse strand, counting down.
ATGTGAAATTATTTACCGGAGTTTCCGATATTGGAGACTCCGGTTAAAATTTTCTTGACAATAGGGCTGTTTGTGATATATAGTTACGTTAATAAAGGGGAGTAACCTACGCAAGGGAATCCGCGTTTGTGGTGTCGTCAGTACGGTGGAAGCATCCGGTGCCACAAGGAAATGGTGAGACTTTTATTGCATTATTTGTTGTGCAATAAGGGTTTCTTTTTTTATACATTTTTATCGGAAGAGAACTTCGTTGCATAAGAAATTTAGGAATGTGAATACTCAGAAACAGGAGGCGGAAAGGATGAAAGAAATTTATCAGTCATCGGTAAAAGAAGTGCTTGGACAGATGGGAAGCAGAGAAGAGGGACTTACGATAAAAGAAGTGGAAAAGTCCCGTGAAAAATGCGGATGGAATGAGCTTGCGGAGGGAAAGAAAAAAAGTGTGCTGCAGATTTTTCTGGAGCAGTACAAGGATTTCCTGGTGATTATCCTGATTGCATCCGCGATTATTTCAGGAATTTTAGGAGATGCAGAAAGTGCAGCAGTAATCGTGATCGTTATTACGATCAATGCGATTCTTGGAACCGTGCAGACAGTAAAGGCAGAGCAGTCGCTCCAGAGTCTGAAAAAGCTTTCAGGACCGGAGGCGAAGGTTCTCAGGAATGGTACGGTGACACCGATTCCGGCAAGAGAACTGGTAGTTGGAGATGTGATCCTTCTGGAAGCCGGGGATTATGTTCCGGCAGACGGACGACTGATCGAGAACGCAAGTCTGAAGATCGATGAAAGTGCACTGACCGGGGAGAGTCTTGCGGTTGAGAAGAGCCTAGATGAAATTGAAGAGGAAGTGCCGCTTGGTGACCGGAACAATATGTTATTTTCCGGAAGCTTTGTAACTTACGGACGTGGAAGAGCCGTTGTGACAAGCGTAGGTATGCAGACAGAAGTCGGAAAGATTGCCGGACTTTTGAAATCAACCTCTGAAAAGCAGACTCCGCTTCAGGCGAATCTGGAAGAGTTCGGAAAGAAGCTTTCGGTTCTGATCCTGGTATTTTGCGGAATCTTATTTGGAATCAGTGTATTTCGTGGAGAAAATATCGGAAGCGCGTTTATGTTTGCGGTTGCACTTGCGGTTGCAGCAATCCCGGAGGCATTAAGTTCAATTGTAACAATCGTCCTTTCTTTCGGAACGCAGAAGATGGCCAAGGAGCATGCAATCATTCGAAAACTGCAGGCGGTAGAAGGTCTTGGAAGTGTCTCCGTGATCTGTTCGGATAAAACCGGAACCCTTACGCAGAATAAGATGACTGTTGAAGATTATTATATAGAAGGCAGAAGAATCCGGGCAGATGAGATCGATATGGCAGATCCGGCACAGAGATTTCTGCTTGATTGTAGCATTTTATGTAACGATTCTACCAATGAAAATGGAGTTGAGATCGGAGATCCGACAGAGACAGCGCTGATCAATCTGGGAAGCCGCTATGGAGTGGAAGCTGCGGAAGTAAGAGAAAGTTATCCAAGAGAAGATGAGATTCCATTTGACAGTGACCGGAAAATGATGTCGACGCTTCACCGGATAGACGGCGAAAACCGGATGATCGTCAAAGGTGCGGTTGACCGTCTCCTGGATCTGACAGACCGGATCTGGACAGAAAATGGAATACGGGAGATTACAAAAGCAGATAAAGAAAAGATTCAGAGCCAGAATCAGGAATTTTCAATGGAAGGTCTTCGAGTGCTGGCATTTACCTTCCGGGAGATTCCGGAAGAACATCTGCTGACCGCAGAGGATGAGGACCATCTGGTATTTCTCGGAATGATCGCAATGATGGATCCGCCGAGGGAAGAGTCAAAAGCTGCAGTAGAAGAATGTATCAAAGCAGGCATCCGTCCGGTGATGATCACGGGAGACCATAAGATCACGGCAGCAGCGATCGCAAAACGGATCGGTATTTTAAAGGATTTATCCGAAGCCTGTGAGGGCGCGGAGATTGAAAATATGAGTGACGAGGAGTTGCGGGGATTTGTCCCGAAGATTTCTGTCTATGCAAGGGTTTCGCCGGAACATAAGATCCGGATCGTCCGTGCATGGCAAGAGCGCGGAAATATTGTATCGATGACCGGTGACGGAGTCAACGATGCACCGGCTCTTAAGCAGGCAGATATAGGTGTTGCGATGGGAGTAACCGGAACAGAAGTTGCCAAAGATGCAGCGGCGATGGTACTTACAGACGATAATTTTGCCACAATTGTAAAAGCAGTGGAAAACGGACGAAACTTATACCGTAATATCAAGTATGCGATCCAGTTTCTGTTATCGGGAAACTTCGGTGCAATTCTCGCTGTTTTATATGCATCGATCGCAGGGCTTCCGGTTCCGTTTGCACCGGTTCATCTGCTTTTTATCAACCTGCTGACTGATAGTCTCCCGGCAATTGCACTGGGAGTGGAACCGCATACCAGTGATGTGATGAACGAGAAACCAAGACCGGCGGATGAGTCGATCCTGACAAAGGATTTCCTCGCGAAGATCGGACTGGAAGGTCTGGTGATCGGTGCAATGACCATGGTCAGTTTTCTGACTGGATATCATCAGGATGGTGCACTTCTTGGAAGCACTTATGCATTTGGAACACTTTGCCTGGCGCGGCTTTTCCATGGATACAACTGTAAATCCGACCGGCCGGTGATTTTTACCAAACGGTTTTTCAATAATAAATGGATGCAGGGCGCATTTGCACTAGGCGCGGTTCTGATCACGGCAGTACTTACAATTCCGGGGCTGCATCAGGTGTTCAAAGTAGAAACATTGAACTTTGAACAGCTTGGGACTGTCTACCTGTATGCATTTGCCTGTTTTCCGATCATACAGCTTCTGAAGTGGGTACGTGGAAAATTATCTGAGTAACAAGAAGGGGAAATTCTTACTGGCTGTAAGGGGATTAACCATAAATATGTTGTAGTAGAATGGAGAAAATAGTGGATTTTAGTAAATTATCTATAAAAAAAATTCGGGAACTGATCGTATTTACAGCGCTGATCGTAGTTGTATTGTGGAAATTTGATGTGGTTCTTGGCGTGATCAAGGCGGTATGGGGGATTATTTTCCCCTTCGCTCTAGGCGGTGCAATCGCGTTTGTGATCAATGTTCCGATGAGCTTTCTGGAGAAAAAATTATTTGGAAAGGCAAAAGAGAAAGGAAGTAAGGCGGCAGGAAAGCTTGCAAGACCGGTCAGCCTTCTTCTTACGATCGTACTGGTAGTGGGGGTGATTGTGCTTGTCATGTTCGGTCTGATTCCGCAGCTTACGGAAACAATTGGAAGTCTGATGAACAGTATTGCAGAATTTATTCCGCAGATGCAGAGCTGGGTACGGGAATTTACGCACAATAACCGGGAAATCATGGATCTTGTGAACCAGATGGAGTTCAATCCGAATAAGGCAATCCAGTGGGGGATGAGTATTCTCGGAAATGGTGCGGGAAATTTTATGAATACAACGATGACAGCAGTTGGCTCCATCGTCAGTGGAGTTACTACATTTTTTATTGCCTTTTCCTTTGCCTGCTATATTCTTTTCCAGAAAGAAAAACTGCATGTGCAGGTGAGAAAAGTGTTTTTCGCGTTTATTCCAAAACGAAAAGCAGAAGTGATTCTTGAAGTCTGTTCCCTGACCTACCGTACCTTTGCTAATTTTCTGACCGGACAGTGCCTGGAAGCAGTCATCCTCGGCAGCATGTTCGTCATCACATTAAGTATATTGAAAATGCCGTACGCCCTGCTGATCGGAATCATCATCGCCTTCACCGCCCTGATCCCGATCTTCGGAGCCTTCATCGGCTGCGCACTCGGCTGCCTCTTGATCTTCATGGTGAGCCCGAAACAGGCAATTCTTTTTATCCTTGTATTCCTGATCCTCCAGCAGATTGAAGGTAACCTGATCTACCCACACGTAGTCGGCAGCTCCGTAGGCCTCCCCTCCATCTGGGTCCTCGCTGCAGTCACCATCGGCGGTAACCTCCTGGGAATCGTAGGAATGCTCATCTTCATCCCACTGGTGTCTGTACTCTACACCCTCTTCCGGGAATATGTGTATTTGAGATTGAAAAAACAACACATTAAACGGGTAACAAAAACCGAGGTAGAAGAATACACTCAGGAAGAAATAGAGAAAATGCAAGCCTTATACAAAAGCGAACACCCTGAGAAAACCTTTGAATAAAGAAATGGTTTCCTACATATAAATGTATCGAAAACCGCAGCAAAAGCCTGCAACTTTGAGATGAAATCTCAAAGAGCAGGCTTTTCGACTCCCCATTTATAGTTTGGCGGAAAAGTATGACTTGTAGAATGTCAGCCGGGCGGAAAATAAATTGTGTTCAAATTCAATTTTTTGTGCAATGGAGACGAAACTCAGGAATCGTGGAAGCCATTGCTGAACACGATTCCCGCCCTAAGAGGTTCGTCGGAATGGTTTGCACAACTTGAATTTGAACACAATTTATTTTCCACCCGGCGTCCCCTCTCCAACACTCTTCCCCATCCAAGAAAGGAGAAAAAATGCTCAACTACCTGTGGTCGGGAATGATTCTTATTGGCATCCTTTTTGCCGCTTTCTCCGGCAAAATGCCGGACATCACCACCGCCGCCTTAGATTCCTCCAAAGAAGCCGTCACCCTTTGCATCACGATGATGGGCGTCATGTCCTTCTGGACCGGACTCATGGGAATCGCAGAAAAATCCGGCATCCTGAAAACGGCAACCGTCCGCCTTTCCCCTCTGATCCATTTCCTCTTTCCAGAACTGCCAAAAGATCACCCGGCAGAAAAACCAATCGCGGCAAACATCATTGCAAATATCCTCGGACTTGGCTGGGCGGCAACTCCGGCAGGTCTTGAAGCAATGGAAGAGCTTCAGAAGCTGGAAGAAGACCGCCGCCTTGGAAAAGCAGTAGGACCGGTAAGAAAAAGAGGCATTGCAAGCAATGAGATGTGTACCTTCCTGATCGTAAATATTTCTTCACTGCAGCTGATCCCGGTGTCGGTGATCGCCTACCGGAGCCAGTACGGAAGCGTGAATCCGACAGCCGTTGTTGGACCTGGGATTGTGGCAACGGCGGTCAGTACCGGGGCGGCGATTTTGTTTTGCAGGATAATGGATCGGAAAAGCTAGAATTTTTGTAGCTTTTTGTAACATACCTTGACTAAAGTACAAAAAAACGCTATAATCAATATCACGGCAAAGCTTTAAACCATTGAAGTTTAAACCGCTAAAGTTTAAAGCTGTAAAGCCAAAACGGAAAAAGTTTGTTCGAAAAGAACATAGATGGAGGTATGTTATTATGAAAGCAAGAAAAATTTTAGCAGTATCACTTACTGCAGCAATGACACTGGCACTTGCTGCCTGTGGCGGAAGTTCATCAGACAAAGAATCTTCTTCAAAGGATTCATCAGACAAGGTATATAAGATCGGTATCTGCCAGCAGCTTGAGCATGCAGCTCTTGACGAGGCAACCAAAGGATTTGAAGAAGCCTGTGAAGAAAAATTCGGAAAAGACAAAGTGAAGTTCGATCTTCAGAACGGACAGGGCGAACAGGCAAACTGCGCAACCATCGTAAACAATTTTGTGGCAGACAATGATGACTTGATCCTTGCAAATGCAACAACTGCTCTTCAGTGTGCAGCAGCTGCAACAAGCACGATCCCGATTCTTGGAACATCTGTTACAGATTATGCAACTGCACTGGATATTTCAGACTGGACAGGATCAACAGGTATGAACATTTCAGGAACCTGTGACCTTGCACCGATCGATGAACAGGAAGCAATGCTTAAAGAGCTCCTTCCGGATGCAAAAACAGTAGGTATCCTTTACTGTTCAGCAGAACCGAACTCAGCATACCAGGCGAAGAAGTTTGAGGAAGCACTTGAAAAAGATGGAATTAAGTATAAAGAATACACAGCAGCAGATTCTAATGAAATCCAGTCTGTAGTGACAAGTGCAGTAGATGAGTGCGACGCACTTTACATCCCAACTGATAATACAATGGCATCTAACACAGAGATTATCAACAATATCTGTCTTCCGGCAAAAGTACCGGTAATCGCAGGTGAACAGGGAATCTGTGAAGGCTGTGGTATTGCAACTCTTTCTATCAGCTACTACGATATCGGATACAGAGCTGGTGAAATGGCTTACGAAATCCTCGTAGACGGAAAAGACATTTCAACCATGGAAATCGAAAGTGCACCAAAAGTTACAAAGATGTATAACAAGACAATCTGTGACGAACTTGGAATCACTGTTCCAGACGATTACGAAGCAATTGAGGAATAATCAGTATAGAAAGAGGCAAGAACAATGTATTTAGCAGCTTTAGATCCGATGTCTCTTGTGCGTGCACTTCCGGGAAATGTAGCGCAGGGGATCATCTGGGGAATTATGGCGCTTGGCGTTTATATCACCTTCCGCATTCTGGATTTTGCGGATCTGACGGTTGACGGATCGTTGGCTACAGGTGGAGCAGTTGCAGTTATGCTGATCCGCGACGGTATGAATCCGGCACTGGCACTTCTTTTCGCATTTCTGGCAGGTATGGTAGCCGGATTTGTGACAGGTATTTTACATACGTTTTTTGGAATTCCGGGCATTCTGGCCAGTATTCTGACGCAGATCGGACTTTACTCGGTGAATCTCGGAATCATGGGAAAATCCAATCAGGCAGTCAATGTTATGCAGTATAAATTGGTTGCATCTCTTCGTTATGTGACCGGCGAAGGAAGTGAACTGTTTTTTGTAAAGCTGATCGTGGCAGCACTTATCCTGATTGCAATTATTTACTGGTTCTTTGGAACTGAGCTTGGTGCATCGATCCGTGCAACCGGATGTAACCCGCAGATGGCAAGTGCACAGGGAATCAATACAGGCTTTACAAAGGTTCTGGCGCTTATGATCTCCAACGGACTTGTGGGACTTTCCGGCGGAATTTACGCACAGTACCAGGGAGCAGCCGATGTTAATATGGGACGAGGTGCCATTGTAATCGGACTTGCAGCCGTTATCATCAGCGAAGTTATTTTTGCAAAATTCTGTGCAGGCAGAAAAGCAGCCTTTGCATTTACACTGGGAGCAATCTTTATCGGAGCGATTATTTACTATATTGTAATCGCACTGGTATTGTGGCTGAAGATGCCTTCTGATTATATGAAACTGTTCTCAGCGGTAGTGGTTGCATGCTTCCTTGCAGTTCCGTACATGAAGGGTAAATATTTAACAAAGAAACGGAGGACTGCATAATGGGATATATGTTGGAAATCCAGAATATTCATAAAACCTTTAATCCGGGAACGATCAACGAAAAGGTCGCACTTAACGGAGTGAATCTGAATCTCAATCCGGGTGATTTCGTGACTATCATCGGTGGAAATGGTGCAGGAAAATCCACCACACTGAATGCGATCGCAGGAGTGTGGTCTGTAGACGAAGGAAAGATCATCATTGACGGAGTGGATATTACAAAGCTTTCAGAGCATAAAAGAGCACTTTATCTGGGAAGAGTTTTCCAGGATCCGATGACTGGAACTGCGGCAACCATGTCGATTGAAGAAAATATGGCGATCGCAGCCAGACGTGGCGAGCGCAGAGGTCTTGGATGGGGCATTACGAAAAAAGAGCGGGAGCGCTATAAAGAAGCCCTGAAAGAACTTGATCTTGGACTGGAAGACCGTCTGAGCAGTAAAGTCGGACTTCTTTCTGGTGGACAGCGACAGGCAATCACTCTTTTGATGGCGTCTCTTAAAAAGCCAAAACTTTTACTTCTGGACGAGCATACTGCAGCACTTGACCCGAAAACTGCAGCGAAGGTACTTGCCATCTCCGATAAGATCATTCAGGAGCATCAGCTTACTGCAATGATGGTAACACATAATATGAAAGATGCCATCGCGCACGGCAACCGCCTGATCATGATGCATGAAGGAAAAATTATCTACGATGTATCAGGAGAAGAGAAGAAGAATCTGAAGGTTGCAGATCTGCTGGCGAAGTTTGAAGAAGTCAGCGGCGGCGAGTTTGCGAATGACCGGATGATGTTGTCGTAGAGAATAATTTAAAAATGAAATAATAGTAGAAAACAGGAACGAGGTTTTACGATTGATGTAGAGCCTCGTTTTTTTGCACGTCTTGTTTAAATGTACTATTAAAAAACAGAGCAGATTCTGAAATGCTATAAAATTATAGAGAATGCCTATTAGTAATACAGGATAGAAATTATCAATTGGACTTATAAATAGAGTAGTAGTACAATAGAAAACGCAGCAAAATGTCGAATGTAGAATGTCGACAATGTTATGTTATTAGGAGGTTTACAATGAAGAAGAAAGTACTCAGCGCTTTACTTTGCGCAGCTATGGCAGTTTCTATGCTTGCCGGATGCGGCGGATCAAAGTCAGACAGCAAAGAAGCTGACAAGAGCGCAACAGAATCAACAAAAGCAGCAAGTGATACATTTACATTTGCAATCGGTGGGGACACAGGTAATACACTGAATCCGATTACTGCAGATGACCGATGGGGACTTATGACATGTCATATGGTTTATTCACCTGCGTACTATATTTACCAGGATGGAACAACCGACTGGATTCTTGCAGAAAGCATGGATGCGTCAGAAGATGGTAAAGTTTATACGATGAAGTTAAAAGAAGGATTAAAGTGGAGCGATGGAGAACCGTTAACAGCAGATGATATTGTATTTACTTTTAATTCTATTAACGATATGAAGCAAAATCTTTATGTGGGTGGGGAACCGATCAAAGTTGAGAAAGTAGATGATACTACAGTAACATTTACACTTGCAGAACCAAGTGCATCTGTAGTAGAACTTCTGTCTGCAGAGACATTTATTCTTCCAAAGCATATCTTTGAAGGAAAAGGAAGCTTTGACGTGAATATGCTTGAAGATAAAGTTGTTGGATCTGGTCCATACATGCTTGAAGAATATAAGACAGGTGAACATCTTAAATTTGTGAAGAATCCGAACTACGCAAACGGAGAAGCAAATATTGATACAGTCGTATACAGAATTATTGAAAATTCTGATACAGCAAGTCTTGCACTTCAGAAACAGGAAGTAGATGCACTGAGCGTAACTGTTGATCAGGTAGACACATTTGAAGGTGATGACAACTTTACCGTTTCAAAATACAGTGAAGGCCGTGTTTCTTATCTGAGACTGAACTCTGTTGCACCGAGTATGAAAGAAAAAGATTATCGTGAAGGAATCTTCAGAGCTCTTAATCGTGATGAAATCATGACTGCAGCATTTACAAGTGAAGATTATTACAAATTAGGATATACATTCCTTCCGTACTCAAGCAGCTATTACACAGAAGACGGAGTTGAAAAATGGGATCAGGATGTAGATAAAGCTGAGAAGCTTACTGCAAATGGTGCAAAATCCTTAAAACTCTGCTATGTTGAAGAAAGTACAGAACAGAAAAATGAAGCACTTACAATCCAGGCTGAATTAAAAGCAATCGGTATTGATGTTGAGTTATGTGGTGTGAACCAGGCAGCATACATGAGTGCAGCTTATGATCCGGAATGTACAGATTATGATATGTTCCTTGGAGCATACGTAATGGGTATCGACCCGGATACATTTGCACCGCTGTTTGATTCAACAAAAGATGATATGATGAACTTCCACAATGCAGACATTGATGCGAAATTCAGTGAAGCAGCTACAACTCTTGATGATTCTAAGAGAAAAGAGCTGTATAGCGAACTTCAGGTTCTGGTAGCGGAAGAAGCACTTCAGTATCCAATGGGTACAAGCATGAAGACAGTTGTTACAACTGCCCGTGTTGGAGGACTTGATGATGCACAGTTCGTACCGATTTATACATTCGGAGATGTATCAAAATTAACTTTAAAATAATGGATGACGGGGAGGAGGGTTAATAAGCCTCCTCCCTTTTTCAGCAGAAACTACATTTGGAGGAAGAGGAATGAAATATATTGTAAAACGTATTTTACAGGCAATTCCATTACTGCTTATCATTACATTTATCTGCTTTATGCTGATCAATCTTGCGCCGTATGATGCAATTGATTCAATTACGACACCGGATATGACAAAACAGGAGATAGAGGCAAAGCGAGAAGCGTATGGATTAAATGATCCTGTAATTGTTCAATATGGAAGATGGCTTGGGAATATCTGCCGGGGTGAATTTGGTTATTCACTGAGATCCAGAACAAGCATTTCTTATGATCTTAAGAGCAGAATACCGTCTACGATCAAACTGGTATTGCCGTCATATCTGACAGCTTTTTTACTGGCAATCGTATTAGGACTGGTTGCCGGAAGTCATAAGAATCAGTGGCAGGATAAGCTGATCGATGGAATCTGTTCCATCGGAATTGCGACACCAACTTTCTGGTTTGCGATGATCATCATGTTTTTCTTTGGTTATAAGTTAGAGCTGTTCCCTCTGATGGGAATGCATACGATTGGAAAAGAAGATTCTATTCTGGATTTTCTGCAGCATTTTATTATGCCGTATGTAGTTCTTACTGTTGGATTTATCCCGGATCTGACCAGATATGTGCGTGGCTCTACAATTGGGCAGCTGAAAGAAGATTATGTAATTGTGCAGAAGTCATTTGGCGCAAGCAAAGCAGAAATTTTGTTCAAGCATGTCAGCAAGAATGTCCTTCTTCCGCTGATTACCAAACTTGGTATGGCGCTTCCGATGCTTGTAACCGGAGCGGTTATTACAGAGACGATCTTCTCATGGCCGGGTATCGGACCTTATTTTGTAAGTGCAGTACAGGCAATGGATTATCCGATCGTTATGAGTATTCTTGTGCTTTCAGGAACCCTTGTTATTCTTGGAAATCTGTTATCGGATATTTTATATTGTGTGACAGATCCTCGAATTAAGTCAATGAAATAGAGGGGTGTAAAGATGAAAAAGAAGAACAGAAGACTTGAGAATGTAAAATATGAGTTTAAACATAATAAGTTGGCTATTTTTGCGGCGATATATTTGATTGCAATTATTTTAGTCAGTGTTTTTGTTGTATTCAGCAGTGTAGATCCGGATGCTCTTGACGTAGCGCATAAACTGCAGTCACCGTCATCTGCACACTGGTTTGGAACAGATGAGCTGGGGCGGGATTATTTTATCCGTGTATTATACGGTGGACGTGTATCACTGGTTGTTGGGGTACTGGCGATGCTGACTTCGATTGTAATTGGTGTAACCGTTGGTATGGTAGCGGGCTATTTTGGCGGAATTGTGGATAATATTCTGATGCGTATTGTTGATGTGTTCAGTTCTATTCCATGGATCATTATGGTAACCGTTGTCGGACTGTTATTTAAGAAAGGTCTTGCATCTATTATTATTGTAATTGGTCTGTTCAGCTGGATGGAAATTGCCAGACTGGTGCGTTCGGAAGTGCTTTCTGCAAAAGAGAGGGAGTATGTGCAGTACGCAGATTTTATCGGAATTCCTTCTGGAAAGGTTATCATGTCACACGTATTTCCGACCGTATTTCCAACGATCATCACAGCAGCAACAGCACAGATAGCAAGTGCGATCATGGTAGAAAGTTCACTTAGCTTCCTGGGACTTGGTGTTGCGGCACCGATGTCCAGCTGGGGAAGTCTGCTCCAGAGCTCACAGCAGTATCTTCAGAAGGCACCTTATATGGCAGTTCTGCCGGGCATTCTGATCATTCTGACCGTGTATTCTTTCAATAAATTAGGGGATGTACTTCGTGTGTTTGTAGAACCGAGAATTACAGCAGGTGATAAAGATGAGTAAGAAGAATGTATTAAATGTAAAAAATATGAATGTTTCTTTTAAAAGTCATGGACAGGAAGTAAAGGCTGTAAGAGGAGTCAGCTTCAGCGTAGATCAGGGTGAAATCGTAGGTCTGGTTGGAGAATCCGGAAGTGGAAAATCTGTAACCATGAAAGCAGTTATGGGGATTCTGCCAGACAACGCAGAAAGAACTGCTGAGTCTATCTTTTTAAATGAAAGAGAATTAAAAGATCTGTCGGATGAAGAATGCAGAAAGGTCCGTGGAAAAGAGATGACCATGATTTTCCAGGATCCGATGACCGCACTGAATCCACTGAAGAAAATCGGAAGCCAGATCGAGGAAGTTATTATCCGGCAGAGAAAATGTTCTAAGAATGAAGCGAAAGAAAAAGCATTAGAAATGCTGAAGAAAGTAGGTATCCCGAATCCGGAAGTCAGACTTGGACAGTATCCACATGAATTTTCAGGCGGTATGCGCCAGAGAGTTCTGATCGCGATGGCACTTGCCTGTGAACCGAAGCTGCTGATCGCAGACGAACCGACGACAGCACTTGATGTTACGATTCAGGCGCAGATCCTGGATCTTTTACATGAACTGAAGGATGAATTCCATACTTCGATCATGCTGATCACACATGATATGGGTGTAGTAGCAACTGTCTGTAGTAAGGTTATCATTATGTATGGTGGTCTGGTGATGGAGAGCGGTACGGTTGAAGAAGTATTTTATGAACCAAAGCATCCATATACAAAGGCACTTCTGAAAGCAATTCCTTCACTGGATCTGAAAGAAGGCGAGCGCTTACAATCTATTCCGGGACTTCCGCCGTCATTGATCGATCCTCCGAAAGGATGTCCGTTCGCGGAACGCTGTGAGTATGCAACTGAGAGATGCAAAAATGAGAAACCAGAGTATACCGAATTTACAGAAACACACAGAGCAATGTGCTTTTTAAATGAGTAAGGTGGGGAGATAGATGAATAAAGAAATATTAATATCTGCAACGGATTTGAAGAAGTATTTCCCGGTTCATAAATTTATGGGCGGTAAGCAGTATGTAAAAGCGGTAGACGGTGTAAGCCTTGAAATCAATAAAGGTGAAACTTTTGGTCTGGTTGGAGAATCAGGCTGTGGAAAATCAACACTGGAACGTACCCTGATCCGTATGTATGATATCACAGATGGAAAAGTAACCTATAAAGGAAAAGATATTACAAATGAAAAAGCGAAGAATCTGCAGTGGATGAAGGATGAAGTGCAGATCATTTTCCAGGATCCGTATTCTGCTTTAAATCCATTCTGGAATGTTCGCGAAATTATCAATGAACCTCTTAAAAAAGCCGGAATGGAAGAGAAAGAGGCAGAAGAAAGAATTGAATATTTATTAAATAAAGTTGGAATGTCAAAAGCAGATATGGATAAATTCCCGTATGAATTTTCCGGTGGACAAAGACAGAGAATCGGAATCGCAAGAGCACTTTCAGTTAATCCGGAATTCATCGTATGTGATGAGCCGATCGCAGCACTTGATGTATCGATCCAGGCACAGGTTGTCAATATGCTGGAAGATCTGCAGAACGAATTCGGTCTGACGTATCTTTTTGCAGCACATGACCTTTCAATGGTACGTTACATCAGTACCCGAATCGGAGTTATGTATCTTGGAACATTGGTTGAGGTGGCAGAGAGCAATGAACTTTATACCAATCCGATGCATCCGTACACAAAGGCACTGCTTTCCGCAATTCCGATCGTGGATCCGTTAAAAGCAAGAGAACATAAAAGAATCCAGCTCAAAGGCGAGCTGCCAAGTCCGATGAATATCCCGGAGGGCTGCCGTTTTGTGACTCGTTGTCCATATGCGACAGAAGCCTGTAAAAACGGTGTCCCGAAACTCCAGGAGATTTCCAAAGGACATTCCGTTGCATGCCATAGGGCGAAAGAAATCTTGTAAAGAAAATTGACATAAAAGTGTAAAGATGCTAGTATAATAAATAGAAAAGGTGCTACCGATGACGGTTCGCCTGATATTATTTGCTTATTAAAAATAACCGCTCATGTTTTCTCAGGACGATGGGCGGTTATTTTTGTGTCTTGGAATCATGCTTTCCACGCACATACCCAAGACTGTAAAAAGTCGCACACAGTGAAATCACCATTCACATCAGTGTGAAATAAAATGACAGAATTGTCTAATCCATCAACTGCAATTCATACAATTTCTTATACAACCCATCCTTCGCCAGCAG
>CAKRFP010000010.1 GCA_934320645.1 uncultured Bariatricus sp. | reverse complement strand
GGAATTTGAAGGCTTTGATATTGAAGAATAATTATTTTATTCTCTGACCTAAAAGCTCTTCCACAAAACGGGACGGTCTGATGCTGTTCCCGTTTTTTTGTGTAATATAGGAAATGCAAAGATTGTTTTTTGCACGGGTAAGTGCCACATAAAAAAGTCTTCTTTCTTCTTCGATCTCATCTTTCTTTTCTGCTTTCTGATGCGGAATCTCCCCTTCATTGGCATGGATCACAAATACGTCTTCAAATTCCAGCCCTTTTGCGGAGTGGATCGTCATAAGCTGTACCTTGTTCTGACGCTCCCCTTTGATCTTTTTCGCCTGTGCCTGCTGATCTTCCAACTCCTGCGTATATTCTGCAATATGGATTTCCCATTCGTCATAAGATTTGAAATTTTTGCTTCTTTCCTCCAGTTCTGTCATCACATTCATCAGCTGTTTCCACGGAATCTGGTGTTTTTCGGCATATTCCTTCAGGAAATCATCATATCCGATCTTTTTCCGAATATACTGGATTGCCGCATAAGGTGCCATATTTTTCATCATCCGGATATCCACGTCAAACTGGTCAATAATATCCAGCATCCAGTCCTTATCGCAATAGAACTTACGCAGATCCTCAAAATTCACCTGACGGTTCTCCATACTGTTCCGCGCCAGATACCGTAACGGACGGTTACAAATGGTCAGGAAAAGAGACCGGTCTCGCTTCCCTGCCGCCAGCTGAAGATACGCTATGATATCCTTTACGATAAAATGTTTATAAAAATTGGACACATAATCCCGCATTTCAAACGGTATCCTGTGCTCACTTAAAATTTCCGAAATCATGCGTGCCTGGACTGCCGTCCGGAAAAGCACGGCAATCTCCCCCGGCTTTGTTCCCTGATCCAGTTTTTTCTGGATCTCTTCTGTCACATACTGCGCTTCTTCCTGTTCGTCCAGCACCTCCTGCACATGGACATTCTGCCCTCTTCCACGGAAGGACTGTACCCTCTTATAAAAACGGGTATCATTATGCAGGATCACCCTTGCCGCAGCTCCGGTAATAAACTCCGTCGACCGGTAATTGACCGTCAGGGAAATCGTCCGAAGAGACGGAAATTCCTGCTTCATATAAAGCATCAGTTCCGGTTTTGCCCCGCGGAATCCATAGATTGACTGATCATCATCCCCGACTACGAACAGATTGTACCTTGGTGCCGCAAGCATCCGGATCACTTCATACTGCACCCGGTTGATGTCCTGGAATTCATCGATCAGAATATAGTGGAAACGTTTCTGCCATCCCTGCAGGATCTCCGGCTTTTTTCGAAAAAGTGCATAGCACTGCACCAGCATATCATCAAAATCAAACTTTTTCAGTTCTTTTTTGTGATGTTCGTAACTGCGGAATACTTCTGCGAACTCATCCTGTGTCAGATAGCTGCTGTGAAAATCCTTCAGATGATACAGTCCATTCTTTACCATACCGACTTCCCGCAGAAGTTCTCTGACCAGTTCTTCTTCATCTTCCACTTCAGGCGTTGACTCAATATCGGTCTGATTTAAGACCTCCTGTAAAAGTACAGAAGACTCTTTTTCAGACATCAGATTCTTTGCACCAAGTCCATAAGCGCATTTTAAAATCCCATAAAAAATACTGTGAAAGGTTCCAAATGTGACCGGATAATTCTTCCCGGCAGTCAGCCTTTCAAAACGTTCCTTCATTTCACGTGCTGCGTATCTGGTAAATGTAATGACCAAAATCTGATCCGGACGTACTCCTCTCTCCTCGATCAGACAGCGGGTGCGTTCTGTGACAATCAGTGTCTTTCCCGACCCCGGCGGTGCAAGCACCATACACGGTCCATCTCCGTGCTTTATCGCTTCATCCTGTCCTCTGTTTAGCTTCATGAAATCCCCTTCTCATATGTAATACAACAGAACGGATTCCTCTTCCGCACCGCGCGAAAATAGAAACCCGTCCCCCATGCATACTTTTATAACTGTATGTTATCTGCTTAATAATTCAATTGCATTCTTGATTCTTTCTACAGATTCTGCCTTGCCAAGAACTTCCATGATCTCAGTCGCTCCACCCGGAGTATTCTGCTTTCCTGAAACTGCAGTTCTTACCGGCCACATCACATATCCGTTCTTATAGCCTTTTTCCTCTGCAAATCCCTTCAGCAGTCCGAATAATGCATCATTACTGTAATCATCCCATGCTTCCAGTCTTGGAAGAATTTCTTTTAATACTTCCAGAGAAGTTTCTTCGTTGGTCTTCATCTTCTTATGGCAGTACATTGCAGTATCGTATTCCGGAACAACTTCAAAGAAATCAATCTGGTCTTTGATATCCGGGAGGATCTCGATACGGCTCTTGATCAGAGACGCAATCTTCTTCAGATCATAATCCTTTGTGATCACTTTCTTGATATATGGCTCTGCAAGCTCATAGAATTTGTCGAAATCCATAGCTTTCAGGTATTCGCCATTCATCCATTTCAACTTATTGATATCAAATACAGCCGGTGATTTGCTCATATGATGATAATCAAATGCTTCCACAAGCTCCGGCAGGGAGAAGATCTCTCTGTTATCCTGCGGGCACCATCCAAGAAGTGCCACGTAGTTTACGATTGCTTCGCTTACAAATCCCTGATCCAGAAGATCTTCGTAAGAAGAATGTCCACATCTCTTGCTGAGCTTTTTGTGGTTCTCGTCTGTGATCAGCGGACAGTGTACGTAAACCGGTACTTCCCATCCAAATGCTTCGTAAAGACGGTTGTACTTCGGTGCAGATGAAAGATATTCATTTCCACGGACAACGTGTGTGATATTCATCAGGTGGTCATCGATAACATTTGCAAAGTTGTAAGTCGGATATCCGTCTGACTTGATCAGGATCATATCATCCAGTTCTGCGTTCGGAACGGTGATATCACCGTAAATCTCATCATGGAAGGTTGTCGTTCCTTCTGTCGGCATATTGATACGGATTACATATGGCTTTCCAGATGCAAGGTTTGCCTCGATCTTTTCTTTGCTCAGATGCAGGCAGTGCTTATCATAATTTACAATCTGTGTTCCATCTTCTGATACAGAAGTCTTCAAAGATTCCAAACGCTCCTTATCACAGAAACAGTAATAAGCATCTCCCTGTTCAATTAACTGCTTTGCATACTTCAGGTAGATTCCTGATGCCTGTCGCTCACTCTGAACATATGGTCCGACGCCGCCATCTTTATCTGGTCCTTCATCATGAACAAGGCCTGTCTTCTCCAGTGTTCTGTAAATAATATCCAATGCACCTTCTACATATCTTTCCTGGTCGGTATCTTCAATACGGAGCATAAAATCTCCGCCTTCATGCTTTGCGATCAGATACGCATATAATGCGGTACGCAAATTGCCGACATGCATTCTTCCTGTCGGGCTCGGTGCAAATCTTGTTCTGACTTTTTTCATCTTAGTGTCCCTCTCTTTAACTTCTGTTTTATTCTCACTGCGAAAGTAAACTTTCCCAGTTCTCTATGACATTCAAATATATGTTCATCTTCATAATACTAACACATTCCCATTTTTACTTCAAGCACTCCGCGGCTACTATTTTTCCGGTTTGTCCGTATTTTGTGATTCCTCTGCTCCCGGAACGATCTTCCGGACATACTTCATGGAATTCTGCTTCCACTCACTCTTCTGGAACGCCTGGAAGAAAGTATCCACAACAAAGATTGCAAGCGAGATCACACCCGCGATCTCCAGTGTCTGGATCAGGTAAAATCCGGACATTGCCTCGTTTCCATCAATCAGATAATGAACAGTCTGGTACATTCCATTTCCAGGCACCGTCGGTAATACTCCGGCAATCAGGAACAATGTAACCGGTGTCTTATAGATTCTCGCAAAAATATGCGACACGATCGCCGCAGCAACCGCAGAATACAGAGATGCCATCACATCTCCCCTGTCAAAATGTATCGCAAGCAGATAAACGAACCCACCAATTGCACCGACAACACCCGCCTGCAGGACAAAACGCCGCGGAACCTGAAGGAGAACTGCAAAACTGTAAATGGACAAAAATGCTCCAAATACCCGAATAATCATTTCCAAAACTACACTGTTCATTTTTGTATTCTCCTTCCTGTTAAAAGATCTTCGCGCAAAGCGCCAGCCCGATACCAATTCCAAGTGCAATTCCGAGGGCTTTTAAAAAAGCTTCCATCACTCTTGCTCCGCCGGAAAGATAATCCCCTCTTAAGGTATCCCTGACGGCATTGGTGATCGCCATTCCGGGTACTAATGGCATAAAACTTCCGATCATAACGGTATCCATATTCATCTGGTCTCTCAGCCCTTGTTTTAACAGGCAGCAGGCAAATGCAACGCCAAAACCTGCGAAAATATCCTGAATAAAAGGATGAAATTTAAGATCCTGTCCTGCTGATACAAACGCCACAAGAAAAAGTCCCACAACGATCGCCGCTCCGGTATCAGCAAGCGATCCTCCGAAAAAGATCGTAAAGCCCACACCGACTCCCATCATCGCCAGATTGGTTTTCTGGCGGCTGAATTCGTACTGTTTTAACTTTGAAAGCTTCTCATAAGCCTGTTCGAGCGTCAGATCATTTCCACAATACTGTCTGGAAATCTCGTTTACATCGACAACAAGCTTCAGATTCGTATCGCGCTCTTCTACACGCTTTGTAACGGTAACTGCTTTTTCATTCTCCAGCTTGATCGTTGCAGAAATTCCTGTCATGATCACCAGAACTTCTGCCATCTCAATATGATCCGCTGTCTTTAGTATATGATGCATGGTATCTTCCACGCGATACGTTTCTGCCCCGCTTCGCAGCATCATTTCGCCTGCAAGCATTGCAGTTCTAAGTAATAATTGTGTATCCATGACCCTTGCCCTCTCATCTTTTCGGATTTATAACTGTCATGATACTATTTCCTATTCTAAAAATCAACCAAAATTTTTTTCGTACACGAAGCAGTACAATTTTTTCTCAAAAAACAGGTTTTTATTCTATTTTTCTGCACGGAAAAAGGCTTTCCGGTCTTACGACCAGAAAGCCTTTCTTCCTGAATTAGAGTGAGAGTGTTTATAAAAAGGCAGATTTTATTAGTTAATATATCCGCTCTTTTTCAGTTCTTCCTCAGCTTTTGCGAGGTTTGCGTCTGATACACGGATAATCGGTCCTGTGCATCCCATTCCGCTTTCTGCGTAAATGCCGAGTTTCCACAGTACTTTGACTGCGTCTTCCAGATCCATAACTTCAATTCCAGGGATCTGTGCTGTAACGATTTCCTTCGGTGGCTCTTTTACTTCTTCTTCAGCTGCTGCCGGTTTCTGAGAAGCTTTGTGCTCATCGAGGATTTCTTTTAATCCAGCTTTCTTAACAGCTGCAAATTCTTCTTTTGCTACTTCAAATACTTTTCCTCTTACCAGCTGTGCTGCGTAGCGGATTGCATTTGCGATAACCGGTGCTCCGGATGCTCTGGATACGATCATAACGAGCTGTTCATATCCTTCTCCGATTCCTGGTCCATATCCAAATCCTGTAGCTTCAAAGCTTCCGCCTGTTGTGAAAGAAGAAAGCATTTTTACCATGATATTTCCGGTCAGGGAATCAGTTACCATGATATCCGGTGATGCCTGGAGAACGTCATTTCCTCTCATAACGCATCCGCCGTCTGCTCTTCCTGATTCTGCAAATTCGATCGGATATCCGTTCTCCTGCAGTTTCTTCAGAGCTTTTTCTGTCTGACGTGCACCGTCTACATTCAGGATACCAACTGTCGGATTCTTTTTGCCGCAAGCTTTTGCAGCGATGATTCCGTAGATCGCATTTTTGATCATTCCTTCAATACGGTCTGTGCTGGATGTTCCTGTTGTATTAGCGATGAACATTTCTTTTGCAGTTGCCGGTGTAACGCAGCGTCCTACTGTAGATACACCGATCGGGAATGGGAAGTGCATAGTTACTGCTGCATCTACTTCTCCATTCTTCAGCATTTCTTCCATCTTATCATGACCTTCTTCATCGTTAGCCACTTTGACAGTCGTTACGCCTTCTGCTTCTAATGTTCCGATATAATATACATCAATTCCGTCTTTTGCCGCTTCAATTGCCGCTGCCATAGAGTTTTCTTCTCCATGTTCGCTTCCCATTCCGGTCAGTGCAACTTTCGGGCGCTTTCCGAAGCTTCCTGTCTCCAGTCCCTGCGCCATCTCCATAAAGGTGTCGGCAATCATTCTTTCAATTCCATTTGCCATTTTGTTTGTCCACCTTTCTTATTCTTCTGTTGCCATTAATGATGCTGCAAAATCTTTCATTGCTTTTGCGATCAGTCCTTTTACTTCTTCTTCTGATACACCGCTGTTATCTTCTGCTCCAGTGTTTGCCTGGATTACGAAAGATACACCGTCGAAGAGGTTGGTCATACGTCCAAGGAACAGACTTCCTTTTCCGATGATCATGGCTTTATTGATCTTTCCTGCAAGGATATCTTCTCTTGCAAATCCGATGTACGGTACACCTGAAGGAATATGTCCCTGAGTCGGTGCCCATCCTGTCAGTCCGTGTTCTCCTGCGAAGCTTGCAAGTTCTTTTCTGTCAAGTTCGCCTCTCTTAACTGCGAGAGCTGCGATCATCTTGTAGTTAGCAAGCGGTACATCACCGGCTCCTGCTGGTTTTGTGATATCCGGATTCTGCATTTCCGGAGAGAATTTATCGATATCTGTGATCTTAAGTCCTGCTCTTTCCAGTGGATCAGCTACAAGGCTTCCGATTACGTTCTGCGGAGCACTTCCTGTTCCTACTGTATGGCGTCCAAGGATATCCAGGTTGATTTCCGGGTTTACGCCATCATTTTCTGCGATGATTACACAGAATCCGCCAAGGCAGTCTTCCAGGATCGGAAGGCCTTTCTTTACATGGTCTTTACCGTTCATACCAAGTTTTGCTGTACAACCACCAGCTGTTACAGCTACACATTTGTATGCGCCTGATTTTACGAGAGCTGCTGCTTCGATCAGTGCGTGAGATGGTCCGGCACAGAATCCACGTGAGTCAGAACCTGTTGCGTTCAGAAGTCCTGCAACTTCAGCTGCTGCTTTTGCGAAGTTACCACCACCACGCTGGTTCATATCACCACAAGCTTCTTCTGCACAGTCGATGACATACTCAACGTCTGTCTTTTCGATTCCTGCATTTCTTACACCATAGAGGAGGGCGAGCACGCTGGATGCCTTACTCATAATGTTTTCATGCATAACATGAGCTGAAAGGTTTGCATCAATGTCATGCGCTCTCTTTACACAGCCTACCAGTTTGTTTTCATGATACAGACCTTCAGCATGCTCTTCATTTACAAAGTGTTCGATTTCTGAGATTTCGAATCCTTCGATTACTTTTTCTACGATATCGTCTGTGATGATCGGATCTGCTGCAAATTTTTCTTTTGTAGCTGCTACAAATCCTTTCTCAAGCATAACAACTTCGAACATGTCGCAAGCCTGAGCTAAAAGAAGGAATTCGTCTTCCGGCATGATCTCACCGTATTTTCCGTAACGCTCTGCGCCTTCTTTTACTTTATCGTAGTAAGGAAATTCAACCTGGGTAAGGTCGTCCGGTGTTGCATTTCCAATATATACCTGATTCGGCCAATAATTTACACATGTTTCATATGACCGAAGATGATCTCTAAGTTCTTTTAAATATTCTGATTCCGGATTAACAACTCTTTCTGTTGTCTGTGTTGTTCCGTTGTAAACTACCATTTCCGGGGTATGTACGAGTACATATCCTGCTCCTTTAATTACACTGTTCATCGCTGGTTTCCACCTTTCCTGACATTCTTTTCTGCGAATGTCACCATCATTCATTTCTCCGTGATATGCGCGTATAATCTACCTGTCCTGAATTCAAAAGAATTTTGGCAGAATGCGCTAAACAAGCTTTCATCAGAAATGTATCACTGGCACATTTCTGATCTGCTAGGCAATTCACTAATGCAATACCAGCATGTTCCCAATATGCCTGGCAATAAAACAGGCGGCAGGAAGAATCCTGCCGCCTGTACCTCTATCTCAGATATTCCGCTTTGAAGGTATACCCCTCTTTATCTTAGAGGTATTTGCAATATTCGTCGCGGATTGCTGACATTTCGTCTACGATATCATCAACATCAAGCACCATTTCCATCATGCCTACCTGTTCATCGTAAACAGCCGGGTCAAATTCTTCTTTTAACTCTGGTTCACATACATGATAAGTCGTGAGTCCAAGCTGGACCCCTGTCAACGGACCTGCGAATGTCGGGTCTCCTGCTGTAACGGTTTCTGCAGCAAGTCCTGCTGCTTCTCCCTCAGCTGCGCCTACGATTACGACTACGTTTTCCGGGCCGTACTCCTCAGCAAATTCTTTTACCCTTTTCTGATTCTCCAGATCCATTGCGCCTGCGCTAGTTCAGACGAAACATTCTGTTGAAGAAAAAACTACATCTCCGCCAGCTGTCTTAACGCATTCTGCGATTGCTGGTCCCGGTACACCGTCACGGTCACCGATGATAACAACTTTTTTATCTTTTAAAATTGCCATGATGTCTTTTCCTCCTTCCTTTCTTTTAAAATTTTGTTTTGTTAATAGTTTTACACGCTTTACGCGATTATATATTGTGAGCACACAGACAGCTCTTGCCGCCTGTGCGCGGCTCACCGAATTAAATTGGTTTAATGATTAGATATATTTCTTAATCATTGCTTCGATGCTTTCCTGTGTAGCATCGTCTTTTACTACTTCTTCAACTTTTTCGCCATCTTTGTAAATAGCCATAACCGGAAGACCAAGGATCTTCTGTCCGATAGCAAGACGACGAGCTTTTGTTGTATTCAGAGATGTAAATTTGATCTTATCTCCGTATTTGTCTGCCATTTCATGTACGAACGGCATCAGAGCCTGGCATGGAACGCATCCATCACCAAAGAAATCTACGAATACATAACCTTCTGCTTTTAAGACTTCGTCTTCAAATGTTTTCTTATCTACTTCTAACATGTCAAATGTCCTCCTCACTCTATTAAATAGTGTGTTCTTATAATTCGTTAATGTACTTTTCTGCCTGTGTAGCTGCGATAGCTCCATCAGCAGCGGCTGTAACAACCTGTCTTAAGCTCTTAACGCGGATATCGCCTGCTGCGAATACGCCTGGGATATTGGTGTGCATATCTGCATCTGTCGGGATGTATCCTCTCTCATCCATCTCAAGACCTGTTCCTTCATAGATCTTAGAGTTTGGAAGTGTTCCGATAAATCCGAATACACCGAACATTCCGTCATCTTCATCAGCTACGATCTTAGTGAGTTCACCTGTTTTAACATTCTTAACAGTCATCTCAGAAAGGATTCCGTCACCGCCGACTTCTTCTACAACTGTATCCCACATAAAGTGAAGTTTTTCGTTCTTGAATGCTTTCTCCTGAATGGATTTTGCTGCACGAAGTTCATCACGTCTGTGAATAATTGTAACTTTTCTTGCAAATTTTGTAAGGTACATAGCTTCTTCTACTGCAGAGTCTCCTCCACCTACTACGTATACTTCAAAATCTTCGAAGAAGTTTGCATCACAGGTAGCACAGTAAGAAACGCCCTTACCCATGAATTCTTTTTCGCCTTTGCATCCGATCGGTCTTGCAAAAGCTCCGGTTGCGATGATAACCGTTTTTGCCTGATATTCGGCTTTCGCACTCTTCAGTACTTTGATATCGCCTTCCAGATGTGCTTCATTAATTACGTCTGACGCTCTCTCAACGCCGAATTTTTCACACTGCTGTGTCATTCTTGCGATAAGAGAAGGACCGCTTTCCCCTTCTACGATCTGTCCAGGATAATTTTCGATTTCATCTGTAATTGCGATCTGTCCACCATCTTTTCCTTTTTCAATTACCAGTGTTGAAAGACGGCTTCTTCCTGCGTACAGACCTGCAGATAAACCTGCAGGTCCGCCACCCAGGACGATCACGTCATAAACTTTGCTCATAACGTTCTCTCCTTTTTAAATAAAATTACATGACCTTCTAACTTATATTTAGTTGTCAAAAATTGTCTGTCCGTCTACTTCTGTTGTCAGAGCTTTCAGAGCTTTTTCAACAAGTCCCTTACGAAGAGCGTACTCTTCATCTTTTTCAAGGGCCGGATTTCCAAGTGGATGCGGAATAGCGATCGTAGGAACGATTCTGTTCGCACCAACTGTCATGGAAATCGGAGTTACTGTACACATATGAACTACCGGGAGTCCAGCTGCTTCAATTGCTTTTACCATTGTTGCACCGCAACGTGTACAGGTACCTCAAGTAGAGGTCATGATAACTGCGTCAACACCGTCTGCGATAAGTTTCTGAGCATATTCCTCAGCGAAAGCTTTTGCAGAAGCTACGGCTGTACCGTTACCAACTGTTGTATAGAATTTGTTATGAAGTTTTCCGATAACGCCTTCTTTTTCGAATTCACGCATAACGTCTACAGGAAGTACACGGTCTGCATCTTCGTTAGCGTATACCGGGTCATATCCACCATGAGCTGTTTCGTATGTTTCTTCTGTAAGATCCATAACGCCTGTGATGTCATATTCACCGTAGTGAGAAGCATTTGAACTTTCGATGTGGTCAGGATTTCCTTTCGGAACGATTCCGCCTGAAGTACAAAGTGCGATTGTAGCCTTGCTAAGATCTTTGATAGCTGGCTGTGGATCAACACGGTCAAATGATGGCATTGGATATTCTGTTTCGAACGGTTTGTCAGCAAGTTTCTTAAGGAGCATCTTAACAGCTCTCTTAGATCCACGTTCTTTTTCGAAGAAGTTTACACGAACTCCGTTCGGCATGTAACCTTCCTCACAGGAAGCACCGATTTTTTCGCCTTTAGCGATCTTAAGAGCAAGAGGAGCAAGTTTCTTAACTGCATCTCTCATACCAGCTGCGCTGTTCTTAGTAGATACTGTATAAACTTTGTTCTTGAACATATCAGCACCTGGGTTTTCTACATACATACCAGTTACTGCAGGGATTCCGAGTTCTTCCTGTACTGCATCACAGATAGTTCCGCAAGCAACACCATAACGTCCGGCATTGAAAGCAGGTCCTGCGATGAAGATATCAGGATTCTGGCTCTTAACCATTTCAAGAATATCAGCTTTTGCTTTGTCAAGGTTTTCATTGAAGTAAGAGTCACCACAAACGATTGTAGCTACAATCTCTGCTTCTTCTCCAAACTGCTGTGTCAGAGCCTGTCCAGGTCCAACGATTTCGCCTACGCGAAGTTCAGCAGGATAATCAGCTTTTTCTTCTCCACCGATCTGAGCGAAGAACTGATTGATATAATGTACAACTTTAATTTTACTCATTATCTTTACGTCCTCCATTCCTAACGTGCACTCAGATATCCAAATCCGGTTTCATTTGTAGCACCGGTAATGGCCTGAATTTCAACTTCGATTGTTCCATCTTCACGATGAGAATGTTCATTACCACCAGCGATGATTGTAACGAATTCTTCTGTTCCGATTACTTTATCCATCTTAGGAAGTACGATTACCTGGTTAGCATTTCCACCAGTTACAACTGCATCTGCAGCCGGATCAGCATCTGCGAGTGACTGAGATTTTCCGTCACGTCCGGCATATTCGTCTGTAATGATTACAGTCTTAACACCTTCAGCTTCGATCTTCTTGCAGTTCATGATAAGGTCAGTATCCGGGTTACCGAATCCTTCCTGAGATACGATAACTGCATCAAGGTCTAACAGACGGCACATCTTAGCTGTCCAGTCAGATGAACGCATCTTATCAGCAAGGTATACGTTTTCGTTTGTAAGAATCTGGCAAACGAAGTTGATTGTTTTTCCGTGTTCTTCGAACAGGTCATGTACAACCGGGTTGTTTTCATGAACGTATGTCGGGTTCTTATCACAAGCGGATACGCAGTTACCAGATACGATAGCTCCGTCCATAACTTCTGTTGGGTTCATGATTGTAGAAAGTGTTCTTTTTGCATCAACACCGTATACATATGTGTCATGAAGAAGTCCCTGACTCTGAAGCATCTGTACATAAGCAACTCTCGGAAGATTCGGGAATTTTTCTTTTCCTTCCATGATTCCGTATGTTTCATATGTCTTTGTCTCGTCTGGTGTGAGTTCACGAGCAAGTTCCCCAAGATAAACTGCTACTCTGAATCCGGCAAGACGAACAGCTTTTTCATATTCATGCTGTTTGATTCCGTCAACTGGTTCACAAACAACTACTAAATTGTTCAGTTTAGAGAATGGTGTGTATTCTGCACCCGGGCCAGACATATCGATGATACCTTCCTGGAATCCAACGATCTTACCAGCTGTTACAACAGCCATTCCTTTTAATGCATATGTCTTACCACTTCCTACAGTGTCAACTTTTGCGATAACGCCTGGGAAGACTCCCCCTCTTCCTTCAACTTTAACACGTGGTTCAATAACATCTTTAACCGGAGTGATACGAACGCTTTCACCTGGTTTTGCGATATCAAATTTAACACCTTTGATTTTTTCGTCCTCAAGAACGATTGCCTTTACAGCTTCTTCGTCAACATAAAGAACACCATTTTCGATCTTTGATTCAGATGCGAACTGAATGTCGTTAATAAAAATGTGACCTACTTCTAATTTCACTGTAAATTCCCTCCTTTTTTGAATGTGTTTGTTATATGCTCAAAAGTACACCAAACCGCATGTACTTCTACAGCCTTTTTTCTATCGCCAGCTTTCTGCTGACGGCAGTGCACTTGAGATCAGTGTATAATCTACAAGCTGGAAGTCTGCATAAACCTGAGGTTTATAAAGATCAGACTTAAACTGAAATTTGCCACACGCCTGAATGGCACTTGCGATGATCTGCATTGCCTGCGCATCCAGACCTTCCGGCGATTCTGAGAGCATAACCGACTTATATGGAGTCTCATTCGGTTTTACGCTTCCGGACAGTGGATGTGTCAGAAGTTTGTATCCCTGGAAGATCATCTTCTGAACTTTTTTAAGTGTGTCCTCATAAGAAAGTTCTTCATATTCCACATGATAATCTTCCCCGAGTTTTTCTTTTACCAGTGGATTATTTGTGATAATCATAAATCCAGTATTCATAGCCGCTTCTTCCTTTCGTCCCCTGTCCGTTTATGCGGTCTTTTTTGACTCCCTGTGTCTGAAATACTCCAGATAATTTTTTAACATATATCTGGTATCAAAAAAGGACGTCAAAACAACTTCTCTGTTTCAAACGCCCTTTCTGTTTCCTTGTAAATTCGGTAATTCCGGATTCAGAGTGTAGTACCTTTCCCGATCCTTTTGCCTGAAAGTTTCACCATTCAACGAGCTTTACTGCTCTACGGTTTGCATCTTCGGCGACCATTTATCAAATATCTTTATAAATGATTCTCTCGCAGGAAATATCAACCTACTATCTAATTGACTGCATCTTTTATTCATTTTGCATCAGCTCTCTTGCTGACATGATTACTATAACACACATTTATACAAAATGCTAGTCTTTTTATAGATTTTTTTGTATATTTCTTATTGTTTTTTTCTATAACTATTTCTCAGCTATTATACAAATTATCTATTTTCCCTTTTTCTGATTTGGCAGGAAATTATTATAGTAATCATCGTGCGTCTTCTTAACAAGACCGCTGAGTGCTACCAGTGCAATCGCATTCGGGATAACCATCATACTGTTGAAGCAGTCTGCCATATTCCATACAAGATCTACTTCCTGAAGTGATCCGAGCGCTACGCAGATACATACAATGATTGAGTAAATTTTAACAGCTTTTGCTCCAAACAGGTAACGGATGTTTGCTTCACCGAAGAAATACCATCCGATGATCGTTGAGAATGCGAAGAATAACATACAGATCGCGATAAAGATCTCACCGAACTTACCATATAATGTAGAGAATGCATACTGGCTCAGCTGTGCGCCTGTAAGACCAGATGTTCTTGAACCGGTTGTGATGATTACAAGAGCTGTCAGATTCAGGATTACAAATGTATCGATAAACACACCGATCATTGCTACAAAGCCCTGTTCTACCGGATGATTTACTTTTGCTACTGCATGTGCGTGTGGCGTAGAACCCATACCAGCTTCATTAGAGAAGAGACCTCTTGCCACACCTTTCTGTACTGCAAGCTTCAAGGTTGCGCCCATTGCACCACCTGCTACTGCTGCCGGTTTAAACGCACCGACAATAATGTCATGGAATGCTCCCGGGATCGCTGTAACGTTTGCAAAAATTACAATCAAAGAACCTACTATATAAAACGCTGCCATGATCGGCACGATCAGTTCAGTAACTTTTGCGATTCGCTTCATACCACCTGTGAATACAAACAGAGAAACAACTGCTACAAAAATACCCATTGCAATCTTCGGAATTCCGAATGCAGTGTTCCATGATGCTGCGATTGAGTTAGACTGAACTGCATTGCCCATGAATCCAAGTGCAAAGATGATCAGGACTGCAAAAATAGCTGCCAGAACTTTTCCGAACGTTCCTTTAAATGCTCCTCGTATGTAATATACCGGACCACCTGTTACGGTTCCGTCATCACTGACTTGCTTGAACTTCTGAGCCATAACCGCTTCTGCGAAGATCGTTGACATTCCGAGGAATGCACTGATCCACATCCAGAAGATTGCTCCCGGACCACCGACTGCAATTGCAGTTGCAGCTCCGGCGATATTACCGGTACCAACCTGAGCAGCGATCGCTGTTGCAAGTGCCTGGAAAGAAGACATTCCGTCTTTTCCGGCATCCCCTTTCTTGCTGAAAAGTCCGCCAAAGGTTCTGTTCCATCCATCTTTAAAGCCACGGATCTGGATAAATCCAAGCTTAAATGTGAACAGCAAGCCAATACCTACAAGTGCTATGATCAGCACCGATCCTGTTAGGACATCATTTACCTTTAATACTAAATCGTTAATGTTCATACAATAACCCTCCTTTTTAATAGACATCCCTTATAGTTTTTATCTGTTGAATCTATAATAACCTATTTATAGTTTTTATGCAATATTTTCAGTTAATTTATTTATTTTTTGTATATTATGACTATGTTATTGTGATAACATTTAAAATAGTGCTTCGATAATCGCGTTTTTTCGCGTTTTCTAAATTATAAAGAAAACTATAGTTTCAATTTTTTCGTCATTTTGTCTAATAAATCACAATTCATTATCTATACATCTACCGGTGATTTATAGATTTTTCCAAGTACATGCGTTAATTCTTTACTTCATTGATATTCTAAATTCAACTCTTTTATCCTATTTATATTAAAAACAAAAAAGAATACGTCTTTTGTTTAGCCGGAAGTTTCTTCAGAATTTTCTGTCAAGCAAAAAGGAAGCAGATGTTTTCACATCCACTTCCCATTTACTTCATTTACTTTATTTTCAAAATTTAAACATTGATTTCCGCTTTGACGCCAAGCAGTTCTTTATTTTCATCCAGGATCGGCCGGATCACATTCTTAAGGAATGCTTCGACCTGTTCTTTGGAACGTCCTACATATTTGGATGGATCCATTGTTTTCTGAAGATCCTCCAGACTCAGATTAAATGCATCATCTGCCGCGATCAGTTCAAGAAGGTTGTTGTCCAGACCTTTTTCTTTAACATTCTTTCCTGCTTCCATCGAAAGTTCACGGATTCTTTCATGCAGTTCCTGACGGTCTCCACCAGCTTTTACTGCATCCATCATAATATTCTCTGTTGCCATGAACGGAAGTTCAGCCATCAGACGTTTTTCAATTACTTTCGGATATACAACCAATCCGTCAACGACATTCAGGCACAGATCCAGAATACCGTCAATCGCAAGAAAACCTTCCGGTACACTCAGGCGCTTATTCGCAGAGTCATCCAGAGTACGTTCAAACCACTGCGTAGCAGAAGTGATCGCCGGATTCAGCGCATCAATCATCACGTAACGGGACAGAGATGCGATTCGTTCACTTCTCATTGGATTTCTCTTGTATGCCATCGCAGAAGATCCGATCTGTGTCTTTTCAAACGGCTCTTCCACTTCTTTCAGATGCTGGAGAAGACGGATGTCATTGGAGAATTTGTGTGCACTTGCTGCAATTCCGGCAAGTACATTCACAACTCTTGTATCCACTTTACGGGAATAGGTCTGTCCGGATACCGGATAGCATGCTTCAAATCCCATCTTCTTAGCAATCATCGGATCGATCTTATCAATGGTCTCCTGATCTCCTTCAAACAGTTCCAGGAAACTTGCCTGTGTACCGGTTGTTCCCTTTGATCCGAGAAGCTTTAAGCTTCCAAGTACATAGTCAAGATCTGCAAGGTCCATGGAAAATTCCTGCATCCAGAGGGTTGCTCTCTTTCCAACAGTTGTCGGCTGTGCCGGCTGGAAATGAGTAAATGCAAGTGTCGGAAGATCTTTATACTGATCTGCGAACTTTGAAAGTTCATCCAGGACATTAACCAGCTTTTTCTTAACAAGTTTCAGGGCCTCTGCCATAACAATGATATCGGTATTATCACCTACATAACAGGAAGTTGCTCCCAGATGGATGATTCCTTTTGCTTTCGGGCACTGCTGGCCATATGCATATACATGAGACATTACATCATGACGTACTACTTTTTCACGTGCTTTTGCGACATCATAATTGATATCCTCCGCATGCTCTTTCAGCTCTGCGATCTGCTCATCTGTAATATTGAGACCCAGCTCTTTTTCTGTCTCTGCAAGTGCAATCCAGAGTTTTCTCCATGTCTTAAATTTCATATCCGGAGAAAAAATATACTGCATCTCCTTGCTGGCATACCGCTCCGAAAGCGGACTTACATACTTGTCGTATCCCATAGTCTTATCCTCCCTATTCTTCTGACTCAAACGCGTGGGAAATATCTCTTCCCGGAACACGCATTGGGTAATTTCCTGTAAAACATGCGTCACAGTATCCAAGATCTCCGACCATGTCTTTCAGCTTATCTATTTCCATATATCCAAGAGAATCTGCTCCGATCATCTCGCGGATCTGCTCTGTCGTATGTGAATGAGCGATCAGCTGATCGTTTGATGGTACGTCGGTACCAAAATAACAAGGGTGTAAAAACGGTGGCGAACTGATTCTTACGTGGACTTCTTTGGCTCCTGCTTTTTTGAGCATCTTAATGATATTTGCACAGGTCGTTCCACGTACAATGGAATCATCTACCATAACAATACGTTTGCCCCGTACAACCTCTTCGATGACATTCAGCTTGATCTTCACACTTGACTCTCTCTGGCTCTGCTTTGGCTTGATAAAGGTTCTTCCCACATAACTGTTCTTGTGGAACGCCATGCCATAAGGAATTCCGGAATACTCCGAATATCCTTTTGCTGCAACAAGTCCCGAATCCGGAACACCGACAACCAGATCTGCCTCGACCGGATAAGACTGTGCAAGTGCTTTTCCGGCAACGATCCTTGCATGATAGACATTGATATTGTCGATCACGCTGTCCATACGTGCAAAATAAATATACTCAAAAATACAACGTGCCTGCTTTTCAGGCGGGATCTGCATACTCTTGTCCGAAGACACTCCATGCTTTGTAAAGCTGACGATCTCTCCCGGCTCCACATCACGGACGAAATCCGCTCCGACTGCTGCAAGCGCGCAGCTTTCTGATGCCAAAAACCAGGTATTGTCACGCTTTCCAATGCAGAGCGGTTTCAGTCCAAATGGATCTCTTGCTCCGATCATCTTGCGCGGGCTTGATACAACCAGTGCGTACGCACCTTCGATCTTCTTCATTGCATTCTTTACTGCATCTTCAGCCTTTGATACATTCAGGCGCTCTCTGGCAATGTGGTATGCGATCACTTCCGAATCGATCGTTGTCTGGAAAATTGCTCCGGTATATTCCAGTTCATGACGAAGTTCAACTGCATTCGTCAGATTCCCGTTGTGGGCGATCACCAACGTACCTTTCACATAATTCAGAACCAGCGGTTGTGCATTTTCCGCACGGGTTCCTCCGGCTGTCGAATAACGCACATGTCCGACTCCCAGGTTTCCTTTTAATTTGCCAAGTTCTTCCTCATCGAATACTTCATTGACAAGTCCAAGTCCTTTTCTGAAATGAACCTTGCGCTTGCCATAGGTATCTGTCACTGCGATTCCGCAGCTTTCCTGCCCTCTGTGCTGAAGGGCAAATAAACCATAGTACACAGACGGTGCAACATCTCCGCCATCCATATCATAGGCACCGAATACACCACATTCTTCACCTAAACCAGTCTCTACTCTTTCAAGTTCGCTCATCGTTTTGTCTTCTCCTATTTGTTGTATCCGCTTAATTTTTACATAGAGAGTATAATACATGATTTTGTGAAAATCAATACACAAACTTGAACTTTCTCCCGTACACTACGCCCTTCTGTACTCTTTTTTCCACTCTTCAAACAGTTCCCTTGACGGTTCGATGTTGATATTTTCTCTCACTTTTTCTATTTTTTCTGTAAGTTTGTTATCAATTTCCAGAAGGATTTCATTGCCCATGACCATCTTCTGGTATTCATCCTGTGGCATATATCTGGAGCTTGCATAGAGATAACCCTCCAGCATTTTATTGTCTTCACAGATCTTATATGCTTTCTCATACATCCGTGCGGATTCTTCATACAGAAATGCCCTTCCGTATGCTCCGGCAAGACATGCATACACACGGCCATAAAAACGCTTGTCTACCGAATCGTCTTTTTCACCGTTGACGATCGACATATACACCAGAATTGCCGATTCCAGTTCCCCACTTTCCATCAGCATATCTGCTTTATATTTCTGACGCTCTACTTCTTTCTGATTCTTCAGTTTTTCCAGAACATTCTGGATATGTGCCATCTCTCCCGGTGTATAGATTCTGGATTCATGCAGCACAAGAACCACAAATTTTTCCACCGATCCATGATTTCGGATCAGTTCCACAAGTTTCACCGCGAGTTCCTGCATTCCCAGCTCATCTGCAATCCATCTGCAGAGCTGTTCATTCATGATCGTATAATCAATCAGATACAGATTGTTGCACAGATAATAGCACAGTTCTTCCAGTGTGCTGATCCTTGTGTGAATCCTCGAAATCTCATAGGGATGTTTTGCTTTTTGCTTATGACAAAGAATTAAACTGCCCATTGCTGCCTCCTAATTCAATGATCTTTTCCACACGGAATCCTGACGGTGCAAAAAACTCGCCAAATCCCATATCCTCAAAAATAATATGACAGGTCTTCTCGTCCGAGAAAAAGGTATTGATCTTCAAACGAAGTGCATAATTTTTGCGCTCCGGCAGACCTTTTAAGGGAACCGATTCCACGAGATGATCCCCTGTCACCAGAGAATCCACATGAATCTCAATATCATCGGTATCGCCAAGAAGTACCTCACACCGCCGGTCCGACTCGTACCAGTGGTTGCCCCAGGATACCAGCGGATACCAGCTTTCCTCTCCGTTCACACGCATCCGCACAGAAATCTGCTCCGTCAGCTTTGTATCATCCAGATAAACCGGTGCATCTGACTGTTTCTCTTTTCTGCGCTGTGCAGTGTAGCATGCGCCCTTACTGTACAGATTATTTCCCATGAATGCACGGCGGCCGTTGCACAGGACACGCAGGGAATTCGGATACCAGTTATTCTCAAATCCGTCCCCCGTCAGAAAGACAGAGGAGATCATCTTCTTGTTAAATACACTCTGGATGAACCGCTTGAAATGTTCATCCGCCGCTTTTGCCTTCTCCACACGCAGGACCGGATAAACCGCTTCCAGTTCTTCCATTCGTGCATCTGCCACTTTGTCTACTGTCACAAAACTCTCCCTGCTTTTCTGTGAACTGTTCTTCAGTTCCCGCAGCATATATGCCCGGATAACATCCTCATCGCAATAGAAAAGTGCCGCCTCGTACTGCCAGAGTTCCTTTGGCTGGTTAAACATATAATGGCAGAAGCTTTCCTTGTAATCCTGAACGTAAATATTTTCTTTGGATACCCCAAGCTTCTGTCCTATTCCTTTCAGCAGCACACGGATATCCTCGTTTTTCTCCGGAACCGTAAAGGTAATGCTTTCGATTTCCTCAAATCCATTCAGTGTATACTGCACAAAATCCGCAAGCAGCTGAACCCCTTCATATTCTTCTCCAGCCACTTCGATCTTCCCATTTGCAAGTGCACTGTCCCAGATCGTATCCACACAGATGCTGTCTCTTACCGTGGACATTCTCCGCGCCTGCCTGCCATAAGTCCATGTTTCTTTGTAGTAATTCATTACCAGAGGAATCTGATTATTTTCTTTTTCGATCCCGGTATCTACCGTTTCCGGTTCCTGTGTTTTTTCATTATAATAACTGATCTGACACATCTTTGCATTGATGTCATATCCTATAATACTTCCATGTGACATGAAGTATTTCCTCCTTTAGTAAGCGGCAAAAATTTCTTCTGCCAACTGTTTTTCCGTTGCAAATTCCTTCATGGCAATCGCCAGTGCCTCGTCTTTCAGCGATGTCATGTCATTCAGTCTTCCAAATCTGCCGATCGGTTTGATCTCCCGCGGCTTATAATCACGTTTTTCCGTTACCGTCACCTTATCTTTACTGGTCTCTGTAAAATAGTATCTCAAAGATTCATCACCGAACAAAATAAAGCTTTTAATGTAAGTATCTTCATATGCAGGAAGAAGCACCTCTTCCTGATAATCCATCTGATCACTTTCACTCTTACGGATCTGATAAGAAATCGTCACCTTACTTCCCGGTTTCGCGTGATATTCGATCATCGTCTTATCGTAAAGCTGTACTTCCCGCAGCCAGTTCTCCGGGTATTTTAAATAGAAAGAAAAATACAGCTGCTTTTCACACATTTCACGCAGGAATTCACGGAGCATAGGTTCCAGCTCCTTATGGACCTCTCTGGATGAATAATACTTCAAAAGTGCAATCTTGCAAATATCCGGAAGATCTTCTTCTTTTCGGTATTCATTCGCAATGATCACAAAAATACAGCCTTTTACCTGACGTCCGTTTACAACATATTCCCGCGAAACGTAAGCCAGATACGCTCTTTTCAGACGGAAATAAGTTCTTCCCTCATAGTAATCCGCAAAGATCTCTTCCTCACCGAACATCGTTTCAGAAAAAAGCATCTGCGTAATAATACGCTCAGAAAGCTTGTAGGTCGTAATATCATAATCCCTTGCCACATGCCAGAGCTTTTTCATGTTTCGTGTAGATCCACAGTAATATTCCGCAAGATACGAAAGTGTCATCTTATCATACTGATCTCTGCCAAAAAGTTCAAAACACAGTGCCAGAAGGAAATCGTCTTCCTCCATCCCTTCCTCACGAAGGCGTTTGCTGCACATCTTAAACACTTCTTTTTCATCAGCCATTTCAAGCCCATGATCCTTCAGCATTTCCCAGGTCAGTTCTCTTTTTTCTTTCTTGCGTTCCTCTTCCTCATGTTCTTCCTGATATTTCTTGCAGATCTCCATGTACCGGTTCTCATAGAACATGCGCATGGTCTCATATGGAATGGAATCTATGTAATGACGTCCGTCCTTTGCTTCCCAGACAATCCTTGCCTCTTTGTTATAAAGATATACAATAACACCTTCTGAAGTATATTGCACCTTCTGACTGATCGTTCCATCTGGCTCGATCACCATAACAAACGCCATATTTTTCATCGTTGTCTTGATCTCATAGGCATGACAGATATCATAGACTGCCCGAATGCGTTCCGGTGTCATATCCCGTTCCGTACAGCAACGCTTGTAAATAATATGCAAAATATCATTGATTCTGCGATTTTCAAGCTGTGTCCACGCAAACTGCTCCATCTGTTCGCGGTATGCGCCATACAGCTCACTGCTCTCTTCTTCACGATTGATCAGATTTGCATAGAGCACTGCCGCTTTTTTATATTCCAGTGAATTACCGTGCCGGAAATACAAAAGCACCGACTTCGGAAACTGTCTGTCAAGATATTTGTCATCAACAGTCATCATATAATATTCAAAAAGCTGAGCGATCTTCAGATCTTCTTTTACCGCCAACGCATACCATTCAAAGCACTCCTGCGTTGTCCGGTTTCCACGGATCAAATGCGTACAGATTGCCGTAAGAATCTGCGGATCCGGGAAAATCTGATAAACTTTTCGCATCAGAACATCCAGATTCTTGTCATACGTTCTCTGCTGTGACGCCAGATTCGCCATGTAAAGTGCTATTTCCTTCGTCAGGACTCCGTGCTTCTGTGCAAAATTCAAAATCTGTACTTCAAACGGCGAAAGTTTCTTCAGACAGGTTGGCTTTTCTAAAAAGCAACGATACGCCTGCCAGTACAAAATAATCTGATTTGCTCCGTTGCTGCAATGGCGCTCCAGCACCTGCAGCTTTTTACTGTAATTTTTGTATTCCGGATCAATATCGATCAGCATACACACCAGCTGCCAGGAAGTGGGTTCTTTCATGTACGCCTTATTCAGTTCTTCAATCGCCTTATTTACCTGACTGCCGGATTTTCTCAGTAATGCCGTCAGATATAAATAGTAAAAAGAGATGATGGAATCTTTGTTCCCGGAAAAACGGCTGTAGTTATAGTCATCCAGAATATCTCCCGCTTTATCCGGTTCTTTACACAATAGATACAAATGCGCATCAAAAAGTGGATATACATCTCCGTCTTCCGAATAAATCTCCAGACCTTTCAGCTTTTCTCTTGTTCTGTCAGCCCAGGAATCCAGTTCTTTACCAGCGGCTTTACATGCAAGAAAATCCTCCATAATCGACGCAATCTTCCGGTCTGCCGCCCGGCGGTCTTCCGGATGATCCTTATGATTCGCCAGCATAACTTCATAAGTCAGTGATTCATATGGACTTTCAAATACGATCCGGCCATAATTATTTCCTGCGTGTGCTTTTTCCGGATGAATAATGTAACTGAAATCAAAAAGATTTCCGACAAAGTCATCGGTTGTAAAATTCTCTTTCGTGATCTGAATAAAATCACCACTTACATGTACTTTTACCGGCATAAATCCCCAAGTATTCTTGGTGAAATGAATGATCTCCCGGGTTGCTTCTTTCAGATTACGGAATGTTCTCTGATTACGGGTCATCGTCAGAAAAATGCATTCTTTCTGCTTGATACCGACCAGAAATTCTTCCATTGCCTGCTCGCCCAGAGACCACTTTCTCATATTGTCATAAAGTGCCCTGATCCTTGGCTCTTCATACTTGATCACATCATAAAAATCCCGTGACCGGAAAAGGCGGTGTGCTTCAATAAAATTCTCCATCGCCAGTCTTTTAAAATCACGGATATTCTGTACTTTTCCACAGGAAGTCTCAATCGATGGTTTCTCAATGATCGCCGTAAACTTCACCTCAAATTCACCACCATTGCATACGATCGTAAACTTTCCCTCTTCAACATGTCCCGGTGCAAGTCCGCTTCCATCATAGGTAAAACGGATCTCTACCGGATTCCCTTCAAATCCCTGTTCTTCCAGGTGTATACGAAAAGAAGAAGAATATACAAGTCCTCTGATATCTCCTTCTTTCCTGTTCTTTAAAATGAAACTTCCCTTGCAGGATTCTCCTTCCCCGATCGTCATCTCAAGATTCGTCTCCGGCAGTACAATCTCCGGGTGAACGGTTCGAAAATCTCCTTTGGAAAATTTTTTTATTTTATTCTTCAAGCTTGCCACCTACTTCTGCATTGCATTTTTTCAAAAAGACATTATAATAAATTATAACATTATTCTGCATATCAGGCAATGCGGAATACCCGAATTTTTAAATTCACAGATTTTGTGATACACAAAGGAGATCTTTTTATGGAAACAAAACCGCAATTTCATGGAAGTGACACAGCTGCTGTCGCTGCATTTTACCATATTCCGGAGGACGAAATCGTCTGCTTCGGTGCCAACGTCAACCCTCTTGGATTATCCGATACTCTCAAGGCGGATCTTGCCGCGCATCTGGATCTTCTGAGCAGTTATCCGGACCGGAACTATACAGCTTTGAAGAAAGTGATCGGCACGTACTGCCATATTTTTCCGGAGCATGTGATTGTCGGAAATGGTTCCACCGAGCTGATCTCTCTTCTGATCCAGACACGGAAACCACAGAAAACACTGATACTTGGGCCGACTTACTCCGAATACGGCCGGGAACTGGATCTGGTTGGAAGCTCCGTCCACACCTACCTGTTAAAAGAAGCTGATCAATTTCATCTTGATATTCATGCTTTTTGTGAGGAGATCAAAAATGGCTATGATCTTGTAATTTTATGCAACCCAAATAATCCGACTTCGTCTGCACTCCGGACTGCTGAGATTCAGGCCATCCTGGACTGTTGTCATGACACGGATTCTTTCCTGATGATCGATGAAACTTACGTTGAATTTGCACCGAATATCTCCGAGATCACTTCCATGTCCCTGATCCGCAGCTACGACAATCTGATGATCCTGCGCGGGGTATCCAAATTTTATGCAGCTCCAGGACTCCGCCTTGGCTATGGTGCAACCAGCAACCGGCAGTTCCTTCAGGATCTTCTGCTGATGCAGAATCCATGGAGCCTCAACAGTCTCGGTGCTTATGCCGGCGAAAAAATGCTCCAGGATCAGGACTATATTCAGAGGACGCGGGAGCTGATTCTTTCCGAAAGAGAACGGATGTGTGCAGAACTTTCTAAAACTGATGCACTTACCATTTATCCGGCTTATGCAAATTTTGTACTTGTGAAAATCAATAAAGAGGGCGTAACTTCTGCAGATGTGTTTGAATTTCTGATTAAGCGGGGACTCATGGTAAGAGACTGCACCAGCTTTAAAGAACTGGGCGGAGAATACTTCCGCTTCTGCATCATGGCTCCGGAAGACAATGAAAGGCTGGTTCAGGGGATACGGGATTTCTTTGCATAACATCCCTGCTCTTTGTTCGAACATAGTTGTCGGAGAACATGCATATATTATTGGTCATCACTCCGAAGCTCGGACACTGTAGGATAGCTGTTCGCATTACCGCGGACACCAATCCTACAGTGTCCGCTCTTAGTCGCAATGACTCAATAATAGATGCATGTTCTCCTTCCAGACAGCTGTTCCTTATTTCGACTTTCTTTTCCCCATTAGCCACACCCTTTTTTATCGACCATTCTATTCCTTGTTTTAAACATAGAATCCGTATTCCTCTTTCTCAAAATCTATTTTTCCATTCAACATCTTTCATTACTCATATCCATTTCTTACCCACCCCATAACTTTCCCTTAGTCAATTCACTTCCCACTTGTACCTATTCTCCTCGTCCCCCACAAGAAGACCTCCCCTTAAATCACAACCGCTCATTTCTAAAAATCTTGAACAGCACAGGAGCCAGGCGCAAATGATATTGAATCGTTGCGACTAAGAGCGTACAAAAATAGGGGTGGTGTCCGCGTTTTACGCGAACATCCATCCCCTTTTTTGTACGAGCTTCGGAGTT
Source organism: uncultured Bariatricus sp. (assembly GCA_934320645.1). Classification (GTDB taxonomy): domain Bacteria; phylum Bacillota; class Clostridia; order Lachnospirales; family Lachnospiraceae; genus Allocoprococcus. Next base: position 50,042 of record CAKRFP010000010.1, on the reverse strand, counting down.
GCCATGCATCCGTATGAAACTGCCAGTGACAGTTTCATAGGTGGCGATCAATATCATTTGCGACTGGCTCCGTCCCTCTTCACACTATTTCTTCAAAATCAGCGCCACAAACACAAGGTCTTCTTCCCCCGCATTTTTGATGCCGTGACCATTTCCGTCTGCGCAGAAAGTCACATCTCCTACTTCTACCGGACATTCTTTTCCATTATCATTGTAGATTCCCGCACCTTTTGTCAGATAGTATGTCTCAGTCTCCCCATGATGTTCATGGTATCCGATCTCGCATCCCGGCTTTAAGGTAACTTCATTGAACATCTTACAATGTGCACCGAGCTGCTCCCCTTTGATCAGTTCTTCTTTCAAGATATACCCTGCACCGCCTGCTACATTTTCCGCTTTGATTAGTTCTCTCTCTGATTTCTTTGTCATGACTTTTTCCTCCTGTCTGATCAGATCTGTTTATCTGTCATTGTGACACGATTATTGAATTGCGTCAAGTGCTGCGGAAATATCTGCGATCAGATCTTCCTTATCTTCCAGTCCCACACTGATACGGATCAGTTCTGCCGGAACACCTGCTTCTCTTAACTGTTCGTCATTCATCTGACGATGGGTAGAAGTAGCCGGATTCAGGCAGCAGGTTCTTGCATCTGCCACATGGGTTTCAATAGCACCGAGCTTCAGATTCTGCATAAATACAGAAGCAGCCTCTCTTCCACCTTTCAGTCCGAAGGATACAACGCCACAGCCTCCGTTTGGCATGTATTTCTTGGAGCGTTCATAGTATTTATTCGACGGAAGTCCTGGGTAGTTGACATAGGCAACCTTCGGATGCTGCTCCAGGAATTCTGCGACTGCCTGTCCGTTCTCCACATGTCTTGGCATACGCACATGAAGAGATTCCAGTCCAAGATTCAGAATAAATGCATTCTGTGGTGCCTGAATCGATCCCAGGTCACGCATCAGCTGAGAAGTACATTTTGTGATAAATGCACCTTCTTTTCCAAATTTTTCAGCATAGGTGATTCCATGATAGCTCTCATCCGGTGTACAGAGTCCCGGATATTTATCCGCATGTGCCATCCAGTCGAATTTACCACTGTCTACGATTGCGCCACCAACTGCTGCACCGTGTCCATCCATGTATTTTGTGGTAGAATGTGTCACGATATCTGCGCCCCATTCGATCGGGCGGCAGTTTACCGGTGTCGGGAACGTATTATCTACAATCAGCGGTACACCGTGTGCATGTGCAACCTTTGCAAAAAGCTCAATATCCAGAACCGTCAGTGCCGGGTTGGCAATCGTTTCACCAAACATCAGCTTTGTATTTGGCTGGAATGCCGCATTTAACTCTTCTTCAGTTGCATCCGGAGATACAAACGTTGCATCTATTCCCATTTTCTTCATTGTTACACTGATCAGATTGAACGTGCCTCCGTAAATAGAAGATGATGCTACGATGTGATCCCCTGCTTCACAGATATTGAACATTGCAAAAAAATTGGCTGCCTGTCCTGAAGAAGTCAGCATTGCTGCAGTTCCGCCTTCCATTGCTGCGATCTTAGCCGCTACATGGTCATTGGTCGGATTCTGAAGACGGGTATAAAAATATCCAGATGCCTCCAGATCAAATAATTTTCCCATATCTTCACTTGTATTATATTTGAAAGTTGTAGACTGGATGATCGGAACCTGTCTCGGCTCTCCATTTCCAGGTGTATAACCTCCCTGTACACATTTTGTTCCCATATGATAAGTATTCATTGGAATATTCCTCCTTTTTTACACATTTCCCTTAATGTATAGTCATTAAGTATACTTTTTATTATAGCAGAAAATGGGAGACTTTGTTTAAAAATCTCCCATTCCTATCATATTTTTTGTGAAATATGTGTTTTTTTGTATAAATATATACTCGTACAAAAAAACTTCTCATTACGGCTTACATCTTCCGCACGGACTGTAGCCTTCCTGAATCAGTTCATCTCTTGATCCTGTAAAAGATTTCTTATTTTCTTCTTTGATATCCTTTACTCCAGAGCATTCCGGTGTATGGAATTTCTTTGTATTTTCATTCAGCACATAAGTTTTTTCTGCCGCATTTCCACCGCTATTTCCCGTCGCTGCTGACGCACCCGCATCGGAAAGTTCTGCTTTCCCAGTTGCATAATCAATCGTAATTCCCGGCTGAATATTGTAGACGTACACGTTGAATTTGATACCATCTCCCTGATCTTCCACAGATTCTGCTTCCATAAGAACCCCGGATGCCACCAGATTATCTCCTTCAAATACTGGTGCGACGCGATACATGACATGATTGTCTGTCTCTTTGATATAGTCAGCAACCATATTTTCAAATGGCAGCATACCATCTACATTCATGTAGCGGGTTCCGGTAATCAGATTCTTCTCATTGGCATTCTCCGCAGTCAGCTGGTAGCCGATCAGATGGCAGCGGTTGTATAAATATTTCCCATCCACATTATCGAATTTCAGAGTCTGCCATCCGGACGGCTTCACCTGTCCGATCTCGCCTCTTTTCTCCGTCGGCATCAGATCTTTTCCTATGCTGGACTCAGCAACGCCGCAACGCCCCAGAGCGTCCAGGTCACTGTAGCTTTCATAGGACTGATCCGTCAGCTCTTCTTCGGTAAAATCCGGTTCATTGTTATTAATCACCACATACGGCATTCCGCTGTATGCCGGAATATTATCCAGAGTTGCCTCTGCCACCGACTGACTTTCCGCTGCTACCGACCGACTGCTCCCCTGCGCAACACTTTGCGTATCAACTCCACCTGCGCCACACGCCGTCAGAAACAGTGCACACACCAGAAGCAACGCACATCTCATTTTCCAAATTTTCTTTTTCATACCTATCCCTGCCTGCTATAAATTTCTCTCGTAATCTTCTCATGGGAGTACCCGGAAAATTCCTTTCTCTCTTCCAACTCCCACTTACTCAAATCCACTTCAAAAAATAAATCCGCCGGGTAATCCCGGTTCCATCTATACAGAACAATTTCGGTAATTTTCCCTTCATATCCGGCCAGATTCTCCCCCTCAACTAAGCAGAAATCCTCTGCTCCCGCCTTTTCCAGAAAATCCGGATCCACCTTCCACATTCTCTCAGTTTCCAGTTCCCCCGCACCCTGCTTTTTTTCTTCACACTCCTGCTCTTTCTTCCCGTCATCCGTTTCCTTCTCTTTTGCTTTAAAGGCTTCCTCAAAAAGCTTCTCCGCCCCCGGCGCCATCCAGAGCACATTTCCTCTCACCATCTCCAGAATATCCCCTGACACCACCCGGTCCCGGCTCACTCTCCGATGATTAAAACTCATCCCCATCCGCTTATCCACACACACAATAATTCTCATGCCACCGAACTCCTTCCCATCTCTAATTTTCTGCTTTCTTCTTTGTAGGATATTTGCACAGCTTGAATTTGAACACATTCTTTTATGCAAGCGGCGTCCGTTTTATACCATAGATTCCCTCATAACACAAACAGGCAGAGAACCTAATCCCTGCCTGTCCGCATTTCATACTATCTTATTCAACTTTCGCAATATCAATCAGTGTCAGCTGACGGATATCTGTATTTTCCAGACTTGTTACAAGTGCTCTTGCGGTATCCATAGCTGTCAGTACATTGACACCTGTCTCGATCGCATTACGACGGATCACAAATCCATCTCTTGCATGATCTGCTCCCTGCGGAGGGGTATCGATGACAAGATCGATCTCATGTCCGAGGATCAGATCCATCAGATTCGGTGATTCCTGTTCGATCTTATTAACCGGAATTGCTTTTACGCCGCCTTCTTTTAATGCATCTGCTGTACCGCGTGTTGCGAAGATGCGGTATCCGAGTGCTTCAAATCTGCGTCCAATCTCAACAGCTTCTCCCTTATCCTCATCACGAACTGTCATAATCATGTTCTTGTATTTCGGAAGGTTGATTCCAGCTCCCAGGAACGCTTTGTAAAGCGCCTCGTTAAATGTAGTTGCAATTCCCAGACACTCACCTGTAGATTTCATTTCCGGTCCAAGGCTGATATCTGCACCGCGAATCTTCTCAAATGAGAATACCGGCATCTTAATTGCAATGTAATCTGCCTCTTTCTGAAGTCCCGGTGTGTAACCCATCTCTTTGATCTTGTGTCCGATGATCGCTCTGGTAGCAAGCGGAACGATCGGGATACCTGTTACCTTACTGATATAAGGAACAGTACGGCTTGAACGTGGGTTTACTTCGATGACATAAACATCTTCGCCACATACGATAAACTGGATGTTGATCATACCAATTACATGAAGGGCTTTTGCAAGACGCTTTGTATATTCTTCAATTTTACGCTTTGTCACTTCGGAAATACTCTGTGCAGGGTATACGGAAATACTGTCACCAGAATGGATTCCGGCACGCTCGATATGTTCCATGATACCAGGGATCAGGATGTCTGTTCCGTCACATACTGCATCGACCTCGATCTCTTTACCAACCAGGTATTTATCAACCAGAATCGGGTGATCCTGTGCAATACGGTTGATGATTCCGATGAATTCATCGATATCATGATCGTTGATCGCAATCTGCATTCCCTGTCCGCCAAGTACATAAGAAGGACGAACCAGTACCGGATAGCCGAGACGGTTGGCAACTTCTTTTGCTTCTTCAGCGGTAAATACGGTATCTCCCTTCGGACGCGGAATGTTGCACTGTGCAAGGATCTCATCAAAGAGCTCTCTGTCTTCTGCTGCATCTACGTCTTCCGCGGAAGTTCCAAGGATCGGCACTCCCATCTTCATCAGGGATTCAGTTAATTTGATTGCAGTCTGTCCGCCAAACTGAACAACAGCTCCGTCCGGTTTTTCCAGATCTACAATGCTCTCTACATCTTCCGGAGTAAGTGGTTCGAAATACAACTTATCTGCGATATCAAAATCGGTACTTACAGTTTCCGGGTTGTTATTAACGATAATGGTCTCGTATCCTTCTTTTGCAAATGCCCATGTACAGTGTACAGAACAGAAGTCGAACTCGATACCCTGTCCGATACGAATCGGCCCTGATCCAAGAACAAGAACTTTCTTTTTGCCGGAAGTCTCTTCTACTTCGTTCTGGCTTCCGAATACAGAATAATAATATGGGGTCTCTGCCGCGAACTCAGCCGCACAGGTATCAACCATCTTGTATGCTGCAACGATTCCGTTTGCATGACGCATATCGTGGATTTCTCTCTCATCTTTTCCGGTCAGTCGTGCGATGACATTATCCGGGAACTCGATACGTTTTGCTTCTTTGAGAAGTTCCGGTGTCAGTTCCTGTGTCTTCAGAGCCTGTTCCATCTCAACAAGGATTGCGATCTTGTCGATGAACCATTTGTCGATCTTTGTGATCGCATGGATCTCGTCATAAGAGATTCCTTTGCGGAGTGCTTCGGCGATCATCCAGATTCTGCGGTCATCTACGATTTCCAGTTTTTCCAGAATTTCTTCTTTGGAAAGTGCTGAAAAATCATAAGAAAGCAGGCAGTCTACATGCTGCTCCAGAGAACGGATCGCTTTCATGAGAGCTCCTTCAAAGTTATCGCAAATACTCATAACTTCTCCGGTAGCCTTCATCTGTGTCGTCAACGTTCTCTTTGCACTGATAAATTTATCGAATGGAAGTCTCGGCATCTTAACAACACAGTAGTCAAGCATTGGCTCGAAGCTTGCATAAGTTTTCTTTGTAACTGCATTCTTGATCTCGTCCAGTGTATATCCAAGAGCGATCTTTGCAGCAACTTTTGCGATCGGGTATCCTGTTGCTTTGGAAGCCAGTGCAGAAGAACGGCTTACACGCGGGTTTACCTCAATTACGCAATATTCAAAAGAGTCTGGATGTAATGCGTACTGTACATTACATCCACCGGTAATATTCAGTTCTGTAATGATATTCAGTGCCGAAGTACGCAGCATCTGATATTCTTTATCTCCAAGAGTCTGGGAAGGTGCAACAACGATACTGTCACCTGTATGAACTCCGACCGGATCGATATTTTCCATATTACATACAGTAATACAATTTCCGGCACTGTCTCGCATTACTTCGTACTCGATTTCTTTCCATCCTGCAATGCAACGCTCTACAAGGACCTGTCCTACACGTGACAGACGGAGTCCGTTCTCAAGGATTTCTTCCAATTGTTCCTGATCATGTGCGATACCACCACCGCTTCCGCCGAGAGTATATGCCGGACGAAGAACAACCGGATATCCGATCTTATCTGCAAATGCGACACCATCTTCTATATTTTCAACGACCAGTGAAGCTGCAACCGGCTCACCGATCTTTTCCATGGTATCTTTAAATTCCAGACGGTCTTCTGCTTTCTTGATGGTTTCCGCCGTTGTACCGATCAATCTTACATTATGTTCCTTAAGGAATCCTGCTTCTTCCAGCTCCATTGCAAGGTTCAGTCCGGCCTGGCCTCCAAGGGTAGGAAGTACGCTGTCCGGTTTTTCTTTAAGGATCAGCTGTTCTACAACTTCTACCGTAAGTGGTTCGATATATACGCGGTCTGCAATATCTTTGTCTGTCATGATCGTTGCCGGGTTCGAGTTCAGAAGTACAACTTCAAGTCCTTCTTCCTTCAGTGAACGGCATGCCTGTGTTCCGGCATAGTCAAATTCTGCTGCCTGTCCGATTACGATTGGACCGGAACCAATAACTAATACTTTCTTTATGTCTTTATTTCTTGGCATTATTTTGTTCCTCCCATCATATCCATAAATCTGTCAAACAAGTAACCAGAATCCTGTGGTCCCGGGCAAGCTTCCGGATGGAACTGTACTGTGAAAATATTCTTTCCAACGTATGACATTCCTTCGTTTGTCTTGTCATTGACGTTCACAAATGCAGGTACTGCAACACTTTCCGGAATGCTATCAGCATCTACAGCATAACCATGGTTCTGGGAAGAAATATAAACTCTTCCTGTCTGCAGATCTTTTACCGGATGGTTTCCACCTCTGTGTCCGTATTTCAACTTATAGGTCTTACCACCATTGGCGAGTGCCATCAGCTGATGTCCCAGACAGATTGCAAAGATCGGGATCTCTGAATCGTATAATTTTCTGATTTCTTTAATAATGGAAGTGCAATCCGCCGGATCGCCAGGTCCGTTCGACAGCATGATACCGTCCGGATTTGCGGAAATGATCTCTTCTGCAGGTGTATTTGCCGGGTAAACGGTAACTTCACAGCCACGATCATTTAAAGATCTTGCAATGTTGTTCTTCGCACCAAAGTCCATCAATGCAACTTTTGGTCCATTGCCTTCTAAGACATATTTTTCACTGCAGGTTACTTTGGAAACTACATCTCCTACTTTGTATGCATGGAGTTTCGGAAGTACCTCATCCAGATTGTAATTTTCATTCGTTGTGATCATACCATTCATTGTACCCTTTTCGCGGAGGATTTTGGTAAGTGCTCTGGTATCAATTCCTGCAATTCCCGGAATATCCTGTTCTTTCAGGAAATCCTGAATTGTACCTTCACAACGGAAGTTGCTTGGCATTCTGGACAATTCTCTTACAATATAACCATCCGGCCACGCCTTTTTGGACTCCATATCCGGTGTAATACCATAGTTTCCGATCAGCGGATATGTCATGACAACGGCCTGTCCGGCGTAAGAAGGGTCTGTCAGCACCTCTAAGTATCCAGTCATTGAAGTATTGAATACAATCTCACTAATCATATCTTTTGTTGAGCCGATGCTTGTGCCTTCAAACACAGTTCCGTCTTCTAAAATTAGAAACGCTTTCATATGTTCACCTTATCCCTTCGTAATACTCTTTTATTCTCAAAAAAGGGGCACTCTTGGAGTCTTTTCAATTCCAGAGCGCCCACACTTTCTCAAATTGTAAAAAGTTTACCATATCTGGTTTCAGATTTCAATACCTAATTTTGATGTTTATTCATAAAACCAGTAAATAATAAACTTATCAAGCGATACTTCCTCACTGTACGAATAGGAAACCTGATAGAGTCCATACAGTTCTCCCAAATATCTTGCACCCTCATTCATCAGACTTCCATGCATTTCATCCGCTGTCTGCTGATAAATATCATCATCTGACATTTTAAAAATCGTGTATGCTTCCCGATTCTCGATCGATCTGCAGATTGCTTCCCTCATCTGCCCTGGTTCAAATTCATCATAATACATCCCATTTAACTGATAATAGTTGAGATCTTCCGAATCACATACCGGGTAATCATAATCCACATTAAGCGTATGTGTTTTTTCCAGTTCTTTCTCACTACAGCACAGATAATCATAAGCAATCAGATCCGGAAGCTGATATTCCCCTTCTTCGCCCAGAAAGATCGGATCCCCCCAGGTCGCATCTACATAATAATACTTTCCATCACATTGAACAATATTCCACGCATGATCTGCAATTTCCCCATTTGGATCTGTCGTCTGACCGGTCACATAAATGCAGGAAATCCCCAGTTGTTCCAGAAGATACTGACAGCTTTTTGCATAGCCTGCACATACCGACCTTTTTCCAACCAGAGCACTGTAAATGTTCTGGTTATCCGGTGCATCAAGATCATACTCCACATTTTCAATCAGATAGGTGTAAATATACTTGATCTTTTCATATTCCCCTGCATCTTCTGAAATTCCCGAAAGACATACTTCCTTTGCCAACTCTATTTCCTGATTCCTCCGCTCCTTTTCTTCACCCTGATATATGTAATCCGGTTCCATAACTACATATCCGGACTTTCCCGCAAGAAGCGAATATTCTGTAGATGTAGCATCCCCGTCACACCAGAAAATTTCCGGTCTGTCATTTAACACATCCTGAAAAATCCTGTTGGCCGCCTCCGCATCCTGGCAGTGCAGATAGATTTTCTCCCGGTTCTCTCTGAGTCCCTGAAGGATTTCCCGGTAAACCGTCTGCTCATCCTCTGTAAGCTGTTCATAATAAAACTTTCCGTTTACCTCTTCGTCCGCGATTTTTTCTTCTTCATAAGGGACTTCTTCCTGTACTGTTTCCGTCTGCTTTTTATCACCAGACACCTGCCTGCCAATCTGAATCCCGCCTGCTGCAAGACAGAGACATCCCATTCCCAAAATGAACAATGAAATTCTTTTCCCAATCCGGCGTCTTTTTTCCTGCATCACTACTATACTCCCCAATTTTACTCTGTGTGTTTCATCATATCACAACCTTCATTTTTGCACAACACGAACAATTTCTGCATATCCTGTCTTTGATAGTATAAAAAACTTTGAGGGCATTCCCATGAAATTTTTGAAAGCCATGCAGAATTCTGACCGGGGAAAGCTGCAGATTCAGATCAACTCATCCATCGATTCTTTTCCCGTTTCGGACGCCTCCATCCGTATTTCCCATACGGGCATTCCCGAAAATACGTTGGAAGAACTGACAACAGACAGTTCTGGGCAAAGCGAAACGATTGAGCTTGATGCACCGCCTGTAGAATATAGCCTGGATATTACAAGCGAAGAACAGCCATACTCTGAATATACTCTGGAAGTAAATGCTCCCGGATTTGAACCGGTCAGTATTGCAGGAGCAGAAATCTTTGCCGATGTAACCGCAATCCAAAAGATTCGTCTGCGTCCGCTGGTTCCGGAAAACCAGACTCCGGAAATCTTTGTAATCCCGGCGCATACTTTGTACGGTGTGTATCCACCGAAAATTCCGGAAAATGAAATCAAGCCGGTAAACGAAACCGGCGAGATTGTGTTAAGCAGAGTCGTTGTCCCGGAATACATCGTCGTCCATAATGGCTCCCCACGTGATTCTACCGCACAGAATTATTATGTCAAATACAAGGACTACATCAAAAATGTTGCTTCCAGCGAAATCTATGCAACCTGGCCGGAGAATACGATCCGTGCCAATGTGCTGGCGATCATGTCCTTTACACTGAACCGGGTTTATACCGAATGGTATCGCAACCAGGGATATGATTTTACAATTACATCTTCTACTGCGTTTGATCACAAATGGATCCCGGAACGGAATATTTTTGATTCCATTTCTGCAGTAGTGGACGAACTGTTCGCAGATTATCTGTCCCGGCCAAATGTCAGGCAGCCGATTCTGACGCAGTACTGCGATGGGCGTCAGGTACAGTGTCCGAACTGGTTGACCCAGTGGGGCTCCAAAGCGCTCGGAGATCAGGGCTATTCACCATCCGAAATCCTCCGCTATTATTACGGAGATGACATCTACATCAACACCGCCGAAGAAATCTCCGGCATTCCTTCCTCCTGGCCGGGATACACTCTTTCCCAGGGCTCTTCGGGCACAAAAGTCCGGCAGATGCAGGAACAGTTAAATGTCATTGCCGGTGCATATCCGGCAATTCCAAAAGTCACGGTTGATGGCATTTACGGTCCTGCAACCGCAGCTTCCGTCAGTAAATTCCAGTCGGTATTCGGGCTTCCGGTAACCGGAACTGTGGATTACCGCACCTGGTATAAAATTTCCGAAATTTATGTAGGTGTATCCAGAATTGCAGAACTGTCATAAATTTGCTAAAATTAACAAAACCTCCCAGTGTAATCCGAAAGAATCTCCATATACTAGAAGCGTAACACAAAACCAAATGTTACAAAAAAGGAGGAAATGAATATGGCAAATCGTTCATCAAACAGAGCAGCCGTGCCAGAAGCGAAAGGTGCACTGGACAAATTTAAATACGAGGTTGCAAGCGAACTGGGAGTACCGTTATCAGACGGGTACAACGGAGACCTGACTTCAAGACAGAACGGATCAGTCGGAGGATATATGGTCAAGAAAATGATCGAAGAACAGGAAAAACAGATGTCCGGCCGCTAAGACAGTCCGTAAATGAATCACAGGCACTTTTGCCGAAAAAAAGGGAATGCCCATCTTTCAGGCATTCCCTTTCTCTGTCTTATAAGCTGGAAATCGGACTTGAACCGACGACCCCTTCATTACGAGTGAAGTGCTCTACCGACTGAGCTATTCCAGCATTCGCACTGCTTTCGCAACCACGAATAATATTATATCAAATTTCCGGATAAAAGCAACTCTTTTTTTCAAAAACTTGTTTTGTTTTTCAAATATACCACCGTTATTTTTACAATGTGGTCTCCAGATTGCTTCCCGAAATATAAGCCGACAACTTTTCTCCCAGCAGCTTATATTTTTCACTTTCCAGAAATGGATCTTCTCTCAGAATCTCACCTGCTGCTTCCCCGGCTTTTTTCAAAAGCTCCGAATCCTGGAACACATCCCCAATCCGGAAATCCATCAGCCCACTCTGCCGGATTCCAAAAAGATCACCCGGTCCGCGCAGCTTCAGATCTTCATTTGCAATAAAGAATCCATCATTGGATTTATTCAGGATCTCCAGCCGTTTTTTGGTCTCCTTCGTCTTCGAGCTGCTCATAAAAATACAGTAAGACTGATGTCCACCACGCCCTACCCGTCCACGGAGCTGGTGAAGCTGTGCCAGACCGAAACGCTCGGCATTCTCCACCATGATCACCGTAGCATTCGGCACATTGATTCCGACTTCGATAACGGTTGTCGATACCAGAATCTGGATCGCATTCTTTGCAAATGCCTCCATGATCTCATCCTTTTCCGCCTGTTTCATCCGTCCATGAAGTGCCGCCACCCGGATCTGGTCTCCCATCTCACTTTGCAGAAGCTGTGCGTAATCAAGTACATTTTCCGCGTCCATCGCTTCACTCTCTTCTACCATCGGACAGATCACATAACACTGCCGTCCTTCGGCAACCTGCTTCTGCATAAACCGGTAAGCAGTCGGCCGATAACTGGTGTCAACCACGCAGTTTTTGATCGGCAGGCGGTTTGCCGGAAGCTCATCGATCACCGAGATATCCAGGTCCCCGTATAAAATAATCGCCAGCGTTCGCGGAATCGGCGTCGCACTCATGACCAGAATATGCGGGATCTGTCCTTTTCCTGCAAGCGCTTCTCTCTGGCGAACGCCAAACCGGTGCTGTTCATCGGTGACAACAATCGCCAGATTCTGGTACTCTACCTTCTCCTGAATCAGTGCGTGGGTTCCCAGAACGATCTGTACCTCACCATCGGCAATCCTCTGATATGCCTCCCGCTTTTCTTTTGCCGTCATGGATCCAGTCAAAAGCTCGGTCTTCACCGGAATCTGGTACTCTTCCAGCATCTCTGTGATCGATTCATAATGCTGCTTTGCAAGAACCTCTGTCGGAGCCATCATCGCTCCTTGATAGCCATTCAGTGCCGCAAGAAGAAGCGCCAGAAGTGCCACAATCGTCTTACCGGAACCTACATCTCCCTGGATCAGTCGAGACATCACTAACTCTCCACACATTTCCGTCTGGATCTGTTCCCAGACCTTTTTCTGTGCTCCGGTCAGTTCATAAGGCAGATTTGCAAGAAAGCGGTCGATTTCCGACCGCCTTTTTATCACAAATCCGTTTTCTGCACGCTCATTTCGCTCCCTCGTCCGGCGAAGAGCAAGCACGAAAATTAAAAATTCTTCAAATACAAGTCTTTCTCTTGCATGGTAAAACTCTGCCTTGTCCAGCGGAAAATGAATCCCACGGATGGCATAATTAAACTCGGCAAGATGATACTGAAGCCGTAGCTCTTTCGGAAGATCATCGGATCCAAGATCCAGATATTCCATCGCCCCTTTCACCGCTTTTGCCACTGCATTGTTCGTCATGCCGGCAGTCAAAGGATACATTGGCTGAAGAGTTCCACATTTCTGATCATAACTCTCCGGTGGTGAAAATAATTCCGGATGTTCCATAACCAGCTGATCTTTTTTCAAAGATACCCGGCCCCTTATAATAACCGACATTCCCGGCTTCAGTGTATTGCGCAGAAATGGCATCCGAAACCAGATCACTTTCAAAGTACCGGTCAGATCTTTCACGTAAGCAGTCGTGATCTGCATACGTTTTCCGCCTCCAACCTGTACTCTCCCGTAAATCACGCCTTTTACCGTGCTGGTCTTTCCTTCCTCCAGCTCTCCTACGCTGACAGGTTCTTCATATACATCATACCCTCTGGGATAATACCGGAGCAGATCCCCAATGGTAAAAATCCCCATCTTGTGGAATAATTCCTCGGTCTTTGCCCCAATCCCTTTCAGATTACGAATTTCCGACTGTTCATTCATAAGCCTATTCTACCGCCAGTACATAATAGTAAATCGGCTGTCCGCCCATATGTGCATCTACATCCATATCCGGATATAATTCTTCGATCTCTGCAGTCAGTTTCCCTGCTTCTTCTTCTGATACTTCTGCTCCATAATAGAGACTGATCAGTTCCGAATCCTCATCTACCAGCTGTGCCAGCATATCCTTTGTTGTACCATCGACAGATTTGCCGACTGCAAGGATTCCGGCATCACCGATTCCCATGATATCTCCTTCATGGATCTCTTTATCATCAATGTGGGTATCACGTACTGCATAAGTCACCTGACCTGTCTTTACGCATTTGATTGCTTCCAGCATGGTCTCTTCGTTGGTATCCACATCCTCTTCCGTATTGTAATTCAGAACAGCTGTGATTCCCTGTGGAACCGTCTTTGTCGGAATTACGATGATATCCTTGTCTTCTGTCAGGTCACGTGCCTGGTTTGCAGCCATCACGATATTCTTGTTGTTCGGAAGAATGTAGATATAATCTGCATTCACATGGTCGATCGCTGTCAGCATGTCCTCGGTACTTGGGTTCATAGTCTGACCGCCTTCGATGATATAATCCACACCAAGCTCTTTGAAGATTTCATTTAAACCTTCTCCGATAGAAACTGCAATAAATCCGACTTTCTTACGCGGCTCTTTTGCCTTTTCTTCCTCTTTCTGGGCTGCTGCGAGCTTTTCTGCGTCTTTGATCAGCTTTTCCTGGTGCTCTTCACGCATATTGTCAATCTTCATGCGGGATAACTGTCCATAAGTAAGCGCTTTCTGGATTGCAAGTCCCGGATCATTGGTATGCACATGGATCTTGACAACGTCATCATCTGCTACACATACGATAGAATCACCGATGGATTCCAGATAAGCCTTAAATTCCACTTCATCTTTCTCTGTAAATTCTTTTTCCAGAAGAATAATGAACTCAGTACAGTATCCAAATTTGATATCTGCCGCACTCTCAGTCTCTACCTTTGTCGCATTAACAGCCGGAGAAGCTGGTGCAAGTGCACTGTAGTCGATCTCTTTACCAAGGAATGCATCATATGCCCCACGCAGTACTTCCAGAAGTCCCTGTCCGCCGGAATCCACAACACCGGCTTCTTTTAATACAGGAAGCATATCCGGAGTCTTTGCAAGGACGGTCTCTGCTTCTTCGATCAGCTTTGGAAGAAATTCTTCCAGATCATCGGTCTCCTCTGCAAGTGTCTGTGCTTTTTCAGCAACTCCTCTTGCAACAGTAAGGATCGTACCTTCCTTCGGCTTCATAACTGCCTTATATGCGGTCTCTTTTGCACGTACAGCTGCTCTTGCAAGTGCAGGTACATCAATTTCACTTTCCGTCTTGATGGACTTTGTAAATCCACGAAGCAGCTGGGAAAGAATAACACCGGAGTTACCTCTTGCACCACGGAGAGAACCGGATGAAATTGCTTTTGCAAGAGAAGCCATATCCATGCCTTCCAGTGCGGTTACTTCCTTTGCCGCTGCCATAATTGTCATAGACATATTGGTTCCTGTATCACCATCCGGTACAGGGAACACGTTCAGTTCATTGATATATTCCTTTTTTGCTTCTATATTCTGTGCGCCTGCAAGAAACATCTTCGCAAGCAGTTCTACATCGATACTCTTTGTTGCCACAACAAGTTCCTCCTTAATTAGTCGATCACGCGGACGCCTTCGATATAGATGTTGATCTTATCGACGCTCATACCTGTAAATTCTTCAACTTTATACTTCACGTTGCTGATCAGATTGTCTGTCACTGCTGAAATACTTACTCCGTAAGCTACGATCACATGGAAATTCAGTGTGATCTTATTCTCATCAGAGATTCCAACCTGAATTCCCTTTGTAAGACTTTCTTTTTTCAAAAGCTTTACCAGACCGTCCTTCATGCTGACAGCTGCCATACCGACAATCCCAAAACATTCAACTGCTACAGATCCTGCATACTTTGCGATCACTTCCGGATCGATCGTGATGATTCCTAAATCAGTACTCATACTTCCCTTCATATGCTATCCTCCAATTCTCAAAATTCATATCCACAAATCTATTTTTAAATCAAATTCTCCGTGGCAATTGTCAGACGTCATACCGACCTGGCTTATGCTCACAGGAATATATGTTGAACCTATTATACTCTATTTCCAATGCTTTTACAACCAAAGCATTGTTTGTTGAGCAGGCTGAGACGTCTGCTCGTAATATATGGGCAGTTTGCTTAACGTTGGCTTGAATGTACGAGCAGCTCGCCTGACGGCTCGCTGTCGTACATTCGCCAAATACAGATCCGACCAGATTTTTGTGCGAGCACAAATCTGGTCTGCTCCGTATTTGGCTCATCGTATACGCAAAAAACCGAAGCTTAAAAGCTTCGGTTCTCATCATTCCGCTCAGATTAAGCTCTTTCAACGCGTCCGGATTTCAGGCAGCTTGTACATACGTACATTTTCTGTGTTCCGCCGTTTTCCGTTTTAACTCTAACGGATTTTACGTTAGATTTCCACATCTTAGATGATCTTCTATGAGAGTGACTTACGTTATTTCCGAAATGAGCACCCTTTTCACAAATAGCACATTTAGCCATGATTGCACCTCCTAACGATCTGAAATGTCTGCTTACAAATCTTGCAGACTCACAACAATAGTTATTCTATCAGAAACTTTCGACAATTGCAAGTGTTATTTTTATTTTTATGCATTTTTTGCATTGTCGTCATGTTTATAATAGCCTTCGTACTTATAAGAACCATAATATTTGTTATAATAACCCTTCTGGTTCTTACGTTCTACTTTATTGAGAACCACACCCAGAACAGATACACCTGAGTTCTCCAGCTGGTCTTTTACATTCTGTACCAGACGGTATTTGGTCTTACCCGCCTCAACAACAATGATTGCTCCGTCGCTCTGCCGTCCTACGATTGCCGCATCGATGACAAGTCCAAGTGGTGGACAGTCGATGATAATATAATCATAAACATTCTTCATGGATTCCAACATACCGGAAAAACGTTTGGATTCTAGAAGTTCTGTCGAATTCGGGGCCTCCGGTCCGGACAGAAGGATATGGAATTTCGGAATATTAGTCGCATAAATTACATCAGAAAGATTACACTGTCCTGACAGAAAATGCGATAACCCTTTATCCACATCACTGATCTCCAGTCTTGATGCCAGTACAGATTTTCTGATATCTGCATCTACCAGGATAACTGATTTTCCCATTTCTGCAATGGATTCCGCAAGAGAAACTGCAATGGAACTCTTTCCCTCTCCCGGTATACAGCTTGTCACCAGAATAACCTGCTTGTCATCACCGCAAAATTGCAAATTCGTGCGCAATGTCCGAATTGCTTCTCTTGCATTATAACTTTTCTTTTCAATCGTTAAATTCACCTTTTTCACTTTTACACCTGCTTTCTTCCCGTCATTTTATCATCTGCGATTCCATATACCTCTTGGATTTTCAAGAAAAATTCTTTTCGCATACTCTTTTCCCATTTTCTTCTCTATATAGGATGCACTTTTTCCAAGATGCATCTTTCTCTCATCCATATTATGTGCATCAGATGCTACAAAATCCAGATAATCCTGTTTCATTAAATCCAGACAAAATTTCTTTATCTTCCGCCCATCATATCCAAGTACAGAATCCGCATTTATCTGGATCGTCGCACCCAGATTTTTGAGTTCCGCAACTTTCTTTACTTCCTGACAGCAAAAATACCTTTCCACATGGGCTACAATTGGATTATATCCATGTGTAATCAGTTCATAGATATAATTTCGAATCGTAACAAAACTATCATTAGTCGAAAATTCAACCAGAACATACCGGCTGCCAAGCATCGTTGGTCGTATTTTCCTGTCCAGATGCCAAATCATCTGATCATTCCGGTAATACTCACACCCTAACCGAATACTGATCCCAACATCTGCCGCATACTCTCTCAGTATATGGTACTCTCTAAGTACATCCCGCATAGAAGGTTCAAACATCTCTGGCCGGTAATGTGGCGTTGCAATCATATAACGTACTCCCTGCTTATATGCTTCCCGAATCATCGCTTTCGATGTCTCTACATCCGGTGCGCCATCATCCACACCCGGAAGAATATGACAATGAATATCTACCAACATCAAAACGTATCTCTCCTGTCAAAAAGAAAACGCCTCTCACGGTGGATACCGCCGCAAAGAAGCGCTTTCAGCAATAAACTTTAATTATCTAACAGCTTTTTTCTTAAGTCCAAACGCTGTTGCAGCTGCTGCAAGTCCAAGTACTGCAACTGCAGATACAGTTGTTGCGCTTGTAGCTGGAGAAGCAGTTGTTCCTGTTGTAGATGAAAGGGTTGTCTTATCAACAACAAATGCAACCGGTGAAAGAGAATTAAATGTACCTGTTACAGTACCTTCTCCCACAGTAGTAGAAATCTTCTCCCATTCACTTCCTGTATAATGCAGGATCTGCACTTTTGCAGAAGCTGTTACACCTTTCATTGCGAATGTGATTGTAAGAGGGAATGTAGCGCCTTCCGGTGCTGTTACTTCCTTAACATCAGCAACTGTCATGTTCGCATTGAAATCGCTTCCAAGTACTTCTTTCAGTTCTGCTTCAGTCTTAATGTCTGCAACTGCCTGTGTGTATTCTGTCGGGATCTCAGATGAGATAGAGACATTAACTGCATTTCCACTTGCATCCGTTGCGCTGTTTACAGCTGTAACAACTGTAGAAGCTGCCGGGCTTGGTGCTGCAAATACTGTCATTCCGATGCAGGATACCATAGCTGCAATAAGACCAACTGTCTTTAAGATTCTTGACTTCATTTTCTTTGACCTCCTCACATAATTTATTTGATATTCGCCATATCAGTTTCTACTATACTACAATTACACCATTTTGTAAAATAATTTGAGAACAATTTTTTTTAATTCTTTGTTGTCAACAATATATTGTGCATGTCCATCCTTTTCAATAATCTCACCCGGAACCTTAATTGTTTCCGCTTCAATCTTGTAATTTGAAAGTTCTTCCAGTTCATCTGCCGTCATATTTGTCGTCATATATGGGGTCAGCTGCTGATAGAGGGAAAGATATTCTGACTTTCCATCAATGCTCTGCATTTTCTCGATCAGAGCTCCTATGAACTGTGACTGACGTTCCATACGCTGATTATTGCTGTCCAATACTTCAATATCCCTTTTACGGACATACTTTTCTGCCAGTTCACCATTCAGTGTAACAACCGCATCTTTCTCAAATGCAGGATCAACTTCTGTATAATCCTCCGGAACTGTAAGCGTAATTCCTCCAACAGCATCCGTAGCAGCGACAAGCCCCTCAAGCGTCAGGGAAAAATAAGAATCTACATTCACCCCATACATCAGATCTGATACTTTTTCAGAAGTAAGACGGCAACTTTCTTCTGCGCCATCACCATATGCATATTGGAGTGCAATCTGTCCTTCCTCTGTCATCAGCTTATTCCCTGTCACATCATAGATGTCAATTCCAACCATCGAGTCTCTGGAAATCTGAACAATCTGTGCCTTTTTCTCCTCTTTATTCAGCACAAGAAGATTCAGGCTGTCACTCTGTCCATTCTCTCCCGGATTATTTCCAAGATCTGCCTTTTCTGCCTTATCTACACCCATAAACAGAACCGTCTTTATGTCTGAATTCAGCTTATATTTTTTTCCGTCTTCCTCGATGATCCCTGACTGCGTCTGATCCTCATCCAAATCCACAGATGCTGTCTGTTTCTGCTGTGAACTGTTCTTCCCTTTTGTTACTGTATAAATAACACCAGTCAGCAGTCCTGCACAGATAACTGCCAGAACTACAATTATCAGATTCTTATTCTTCATTTGTCAGAACCGCCTCCACCAGAAGTCTGTGATTTGATTCACCGGTCACACAGGTACTGAGTGATAAAATCCTGTCTTCAACGCTAACACTGTCTATATCACTGTATCTGTTCCTCATATCTCTGGAATTTTTGAGAGAATCCAGAAATTCCTGTCTCTGATCATTCATTACATAATTGAATGAATTGACCAGATGTCTGTCATCATAAATAACTGCTGCAAAAATCCGGTATGTCAGGACATGCTCCGGTGTGTAGATTACTACATTTGGATATTGTTCTATATAGCCTTCTTCCAGATAACGGTCAAGTGTGTGAAACATTGTATTCACCCCTTCACCCATCTGATGACCATAAATAACCGTATTAAAATCTGTAAAATTCTTGCTGTTGCAAGCCTGTGTAAAAATAGCCCCATCCGCTGCTTCTGCTTTTTCCCAGGTATGTGACAGATAATAATTGTCGTCCTCATTACTCTGGCAAACAGGATAATCTACTGTGGTGCCATCAATTTTAATCCACGCATATACATCCGGATTCTTCTCCTGAAGCGCTGAAAAGTCTATCGGAATCTGGACTTTCGGTTCATCCTTTGACACATCTGGCTTTTCCACTGTTTTTTCTTCTTTTGCCAGTTTTTTTGCATCATCGTAGGACTGCTTTGTCTTAGAAGCCATTCCATAATACCAGATCAGATACCCTGCACAGCCGATTGCAACAATCGTAAGAACTATAACTAAAATTTTTCTTGCTTTATCTTGCAAACTTATTTCCTCTTTTCTGTAGGAATCGCTGCCAACATATGAACTCCAAGATATTTCTTAATATCTTCTTCATCCTGAATGGTATCATTCATAAGATAGCGGATCACGATAATCGCTGCTGCTGCAAACGCAAGCGCAAGTGCTCCAAGTGCAGTATTTTTCTTTGTATTCGGTGAAGAAGGATATTTGGGAGTAACCGCCTCTTCAACTACCTTTGGCTTATCACTTGACATAACATATGCCACTCTTTCTGCCGTCACATCTGCAAGCTCATTGGCAATTTTCTTCGCTTCTTTTGCATTCGGATCTGAGACTGTAAATCTCAGGATACGTGTATCCGACTGGTTATCCGTTTGAATCATCGCTTTGAGTTCGTCATATGAATATGATAAATTCAGTTTTTCAATCACTTCCTCCAACACCGGACGGCTTGTTGCCAAAATTTCAAAATCTGCCGTCAACTGTGTTCCCATCTGGATATCCGCAAGTGATGTTACACTTGTTGTCTTGGTTAAAATATAAATCATTGATGACGCAGAATACTTCGGTGTGATCAGTAATTTTGTCCCACCAAAGGCAACAACTCCACCCACAATAAAGCACAAAATCAATATCCATAATTTGCTCAGCAGCAAATGAAAAATTTCACCAAGATCAATTTCGATCTCGTCATCTCTTTGCGCTTTCAATCGTTTTAATTCATCCATTATTTCTTTTCCTTATCTGTTTTCCTTCTTTGTATTCCCCCACAGATTTCAGGAGTTTACTTCCACAGTTTTTCTGGATAAACTCCATCTTCTGTCATCTTCTTGAATCCAGCCTGTGCAAGTTCTGTATCTTCTTTATAAGTAATACCAATCCATTTGTCATGTGTCTCCAGAACTTTTACATCTACATTGCCTTCCTTCAGAAGATCTCCTACGATATTCGGCAGAAGATATTCCTTCTTCAGCGGATCTCCTGCTTCATCTTTCAGAAATTCTGCAAATCTTTCATCCAGAACTTTGATAAAATCCGGATATCCTGCCCACATATTCATAGATACATTGGAATCCGGTGTGATCCATTTCTGGACTTCTGCATCATCACAATGTACTCCGTCATCCTGAATGCTGATGCCGGTTGTCTCATGGATCTGTTCAAGCATACCATTTTCATCTACCACACACACACCGCGGGTTACAGTACCATTTTCACTGACCGTATTCTTCAGGATAAATCCTGCCATACCCATCTGCATCTTATCTGCTGCTGTAGCATGTTCTACCAGATAATCATGAAGAAGCTTGAATGCTTCTTTTCCATAATAATCATCTGCGTTGATGATTACGAATGGTTCATTTACCACTTCTTTGCAGCAAAGAACTGCCTGGCCTGTTCCCCATGGTTTGGTACGCCCTGCCGGAACTTCAAAACCATTCGGAAGATCTGCAAGATCCTGATATACATATTCCACTTCAATCTGATCGCCGATACGATTACCGATTACAGAACGGAATTCTTCTTCAATATCTTTTCTGATAATAAATACAACCTTGTCAAATCCTGCTTCTTTTGCATCATAAATAGAATAATCCATGATGATCTCTCCATTTGGAGACATCTTTGCAAGCTGTTTGATACCTGTTCCAAATCTTGAACCAATTCCTGCTGCCATAATAATCAGAGTTGTTTTCATAATATTTTCCCTCACTATCATTTGTTTTTGTACATTATTTACACGATCCCGCTATTTTCCAGAATAACTGTAGATAAACAACAGTCTGACATCTGTTTAAACATAGCCATTCGTAATTATACTTCAAAATCCATCGGATGTCTACCTTCAATCACGAAAAAGCAGATGAATCCGCTTTTTGCAAATCCATCTGCTGTATCTTTCTAATATTTATTTCTGTTTTTTACGCATTTTGTAGCCTGTGATTCCCACAACAGCTGCTGCCGATCCAGCCAGCAAAACTGCCAGCGGAATAATCGGGCTCTGATCGCCTGTCTTGGTTGTCTTTGATTTTTTGTTAGAAGTCGTTGTCTTTGAAACATCCGTCTTCGTTGCCGGAGTCACGGCCGGATCCGTTGTACCTGGTGTCGGATCTGGTGTTGGTGTCGGGTCCGGTGTCGGATCAGGATTCGGTGTTGGTGTCGGGTCCGGATCTACCGGAGTCGGATCCAGATTCGTTGTACGCCATAACTGTGTTCCATAGAACGGATTCGCTGTACCGATCACCCAGTAATCCTGGGTCTTTTCAAAAATACGAAGCCCATGGTTAAAGCGGTCTCCAAAACCATTCGTTGTTACTTTCTGTACAGTCGCACCTGCTGCTCCATTGTCTGTAATTTCAAATAAATCAAATCCACGTTCTGAAATTTTCATGTATTTTACAGACTTTGCCAGACCAAGAAGATTGTCTTTTGTCGCATATTTAAGAATGATTTCATACAGAGCTTTTACGTTATCCGGCACTAAATCCTTGATAGAATCAAACAGATCTGACATCTGCTCATATGCTTTTGAAAATTCTTCTACTTCAGTTGTATCTACAAGATCTTTCATTGCCGCAAGCACGCTGTTGAGCTGTGTAAGCTGTTCCATCACATCTTCATTGATTGTTCCTGCTGCAATGCTTCCGTCTTTGATTCCATTTACCAGTTCCTGAATCTGCTCCTTGGTAAGAGAAATCTTATCTTCTGCCTGACGTCCTTCTGCAAATGTTGCTACCGCATGATCATCTGCACGCTGCTGTGCATTTTTAATTGCTTCTTCTACCAGCTGTTCTGCGGATACTTCTTCCGCGTCTACAACTGCTTTTTGTTCAGATTTTTCGTCCTGAACAGCCACATCATCTGCTTCTGTATCAACAGCTTCGCTGTCTTCATTTTCAATAATCTCACCGTTCTCACCAGCCGGTTCTTCTACTGTGTCATTCGGCTGTTCTGTAATTTCTGTACTCTGTTCAGCATTATCTTTCTGCTTAAACATCAGTTCCAGCATAACGCGGATGTAATCAATCTGGCTCTTCCACTCTTCTTTGCTCATCTTCAGCAGATCCCCATTGGTGAACTGTGCGATTGGCTCAAGAAGCGTTGTTGTATCCATAGTTCCCACATAGAGTTTACCATTATATACGGTTGTCTGCCATGTGTACTGATTCATATGTGTACCAAGCTGTGCTTCTCCATCCGGTGCTGTATAGCCAGAACCAAGACCTGTCAGACTGGTCGGGAATGCTTCTGTTGGATCACCAACAACTTTTTCCACATTCTCATTCTTATCCATACGGTAAAGGTTGATAGACTGCTCCAGATTGGTTGCCTGTGTTGTAAAATCACTTTTCAGGGCAAATCCCTGAAGGGCACTGGAAACGTCATTGTAATCTCCGATATACAGATAATCACCATATACCTGAAGTGTGCAGGCTCCTGCACTTACACGCTCTTTATCAAGACCAAACGGATATTTTGCTCCATCCTTTTCATCGCCGGCAAGTACAGACCATGTCCATGCACTCTTCTCTGTCACATCACCGTTACATGTACCTTTTACGATTGCAAAGGTCTTTAAAGTTCCCTGATCATTCTTGCTGTCTTCTGTACCGGTACAGATTACCACATAAAGTGCTCCATTGTATTCTACTACCTGATAGATACCACCACCGCCATTAACATCTGAACGATGATATGCAGGATAATTGAAGAGATCATTCATATCTGCGATCACTTTAAAGGAATCCTGACCCTCTGACGGATTCTTGGAAGCTGTCAGAAATACACCATTGGTATCCAGGCATCCAGCGATCATTGCGTCGCCAAAAGTTCCAATTGCTCTGGTAGAGGTAAATATATTTGAATTAACCAACTGGCGGAATCCTGCTGTATCTACACAGTTGTAAATGCAGGTCAGCTTGTCATTCTGTGCCGGATCCACTTCATAAATACATGGGAAACCATTCTGTACTGCAGTTGCATATGCGATTTCCTGCTGTGTCAGTTCTTTGTTGTTGACATCCATAACCATACCAACAAAATAGAGCTTTCCGTTCATCTTAATTGCACTTCGGAAAGTCGGCATGATTCCATTTGTCTCTTTTGACATCAGGATCTTGGTCTCACCGGTCTTCACATTGAATTTTACCAAAATACCACCGGCACTCTTTCCGTCCGGCTCTCCGGTGTACATTACACCATTGTACATGGCATTGACCATTGCTGCTGCGGCTTCCGGAGTCATATCGCCAAGTCCTCTGTTCAGGATTGCATTGGCTCCAAGTCCACCGTACATGGTATTGATATAAACCCAGTCGCCATAAGATGCAGATGCGTAACTGTAAGACTGTCCTCTGTCACCCTGTCCAAGTTCGCTTGTTCCTGAAACATACGGCGCAATGCTTCCGTTGCCAAGATAGTCTACAATTCCGTCTGCCTGCTCTGTTCCTGTGTCTGCGTGTGAAATTTTCTCAAATGTCACACCGCCTCCATTGTACGTATACTTTGGAGACAAATCGGCTGCAAATGCCGGCAGAACAGATGTTGCCGTCATTGCGGTGCCCAGTACGATTGCTGAGCATGCTGCTAAAATTTTTCTCTTTTTCATCTTGTCCACTCCTCATATGTGTTTGTATTGAAGATGCTGATAAAATTAAATTCTATCTATTTTATTATATCATAGCGAAAAATCTTTGTCTATTTTTTGATGATAACAAATTTCTCTATTTGTATAATTTTTATTCCTATTTTTCTTTTTTCGCTATCCTATCCATAACATTTTGATATGAATATAATCTAATATTTCTATTTTACGTTTGCTTCCTCCCATGATAAGATGAAGCCAGTTAAAAAATTAACAAAACGAATTAGAGAAAGAGAGAGGTACAAAAATGGAAGACAACAAATTATGTCTTGAAAAGCAGCCATTATCTGATGAACTGCTCAACAAAATGAATGCCTACTGGCGTGCTGCCAACTATCTGTCAGCCGGTCAGTTATACCTTCTTGACAATCCGCTCCTGAAGAAGCCATTAACAATGGATCAGATCAAGAAAAAAATCGTAGGACACTGGGGAACCGTACCTGGACAGAACTTCGTCTATGTACACTGCAACCGTGTCATCAAACGTTATGATCTGGATATGATCCTTCTTTCCGGTCCGGGACATGGCGGAAACTTCCTGATCGCCAACACCTACTTGGAAGGCTCTTACAGCGAAGTTTATCCAAACATCAGCCAGGATGAGGAAGGTATGAAGAAAATGTTCAAGCAGTTCTCCTTCCCATGCGGAGTTCCTAGTCACTGTGCTCCAGAAACACCAGGTTCTATCAATGAAGGTGGAGAACTTGGATATTCAATTGCTCACGGCTTTGGTGCTGTTCTGGACAACCCGGATCTGATCGCTACTGTTGTTGTCGGTGACGGAGAAGCTGAAACCGGACCACTTGCTACTTCATGGCAGTCCAACAAATTCCTGAACCCAATTACAGATGGTGCTGTTCTTCCGATTCTTCATCTGAACGGATACAAGATCAGCAACCCGACCATTTTCTCACGTATTTCCCATGAGGAAGTGGAAAACTTCTTCAAAGGCTGCGGATGGAAACCTTACTTTGTAGAAGGCGATAATCCGATGACCATGCACAGAAAAATGGCAGAGACCATGGATGCCTGCATCGAAGAGATCAAAGCAATCCAGAAAAATGCCCGTGAAAACAACGATCCTACCCGTCCGTTCTGGCCAATGATCGTTCTTCGGACTCCAAAGGGATGGACAGGACCGAAGGTTGTAGACGGACTCCAGATCGAAGGATCTTTCCGTGCACATCAGGTACCGCTTTCTATGGAATCACCAGAACATCTTGACCTTCTGAAAGAATGGCTGGAAAGCTACCATGCAGAAGAACTCTTCGATGAAAAAGGACGTCTGATTCCGGAACTTGCAGAACTTGCTCCAAAGGGAGATGCCCGTCTTGGTGCAAACCCGCATGCAAATGGCGGACTTCTTCTGAAAGACCTTCGTCTTCCGGATTTCCGCTCATACGGAATCGAAGTAGAACCTGGCAAGACAAAAGCACAGGATATGATCGAACTTGGCGGATACATCCGCGACATCTTCAAATTAAATGAAGACAGTAAGAACTTCCGTATCTTCGGACCAGATGAAAGTATGTCTAACCGTCTGTACAAAGTCTTTGAAGAACAGAAACGTGACTGGCAGGCAGATCTGCTTGACACCGATGACTGTCTTGCAAGAGACGGACGTATCATGGACGGTATGTTAAGTGAGCATATGTGTGAAGGATGGTTAGAAGGATATCTTCTGACAGGACGTCACGGATTCTTCGCAAGTTATGAAGCATTCATCCGTATCGTTGACTCTATGGCAGCACAGCATGCAAAATGGCTGAAAGTCTGCAACCAGCTTTCATGGAGACAGCCGATCGCTTCTCTGAACTTTATCCTGACATCCAACGTATGGCAGCAGGATCACAATGGATTTACACATCAGGATCCGGGATTTCTGGATCACATTGCCAACAAAAAGGCAGACGTTGTCCGCATGTATTTACCACCGGATACAAACTGCTTACTCTCATGCTTCGACCACTGCATCAAGAGTAAGAACTATGTCAATGCAATCGTAGCATCTAAGCATCCAAGCTGCCAGTGGCTGACTATGGAACAGGCTGTTAAGCATTGTACACAGGGTATCGGTATCTGGGAATGGGCAAGTAATGACTGTGGTGAAGAACCGGATGTTGTTATGGCTTGCTGCGGTGACACACCGACACTTGAAATCATGGCTGCTGTTACCATCCTTCGCGATGAAATGCCAGAACTCAAGATCCGCGTTGTCAATGTAGTCGACCTGTTCAAACTGGAATCAGACCACAAACATCCACACGGATTAAGTGATGCAGAATACGATGCAATCTTCACAAAAGACAAACCGGTTATCTTTGCATTCCACGGATATCCGACACTGATCCATGAGCTCACTTATGAACGTCATAACCACAACATTTCCGTTCATGGATATCAGGAAGAAGGTACGATTACAACACCATTTGATATGCGTGTGCAGAACCAGATCGACCGTTTCAACCTTGTAAAAGATGCAATCATGCATCTGCCACAGCTTGGCAATAAGGGATCATTCCTGATTCAGAAGATGAACGACAAACTGGTTGAACACAAACAGTACATCGCTGAATATGGACAGGATCTGGAAGAAATCAGAAACTGGGAATGGCATAAATAAAACCAATCGTTTTCCAATCCAAAATTCTACTTTATACTTACAAATATAGAAATACCCCGGAATTTTATGATCCACACATAAAATTCCGGGGCATTCTTCTTAGCGTTACCTTTCTTTACATGCTGCCACACCCACACGGCAGACATCTGCTTTGAAATTCCTTTTCTCTTAGTTCTGACTACTTAAGAACTTCTGAAACTCCTTCGATGCAATACTCTGCGGGTACTCCGTATCATAGATCAGAATGATGTTTCGGGTCGGAAGCTTTTCTTCCACCTCAATCTCAAATACATTTCCCGCCCGTTTTTCTTCTTCGGCAAATTCTTCCGGAACAAAACCGATCCCAAGATTATGCCGGACTGCCGGTAAGATCAGGTCTGTCGTCGCAAGCTCCATATCCGGTGAGAACTGCAGGCCATGTTCTGCGAAATAATCATTCAGGAATTTTCTCGTAAGTGCTTCCGAAGTCAGACTGATCCAGGGATACGCCGACAGTTCTTCCAAAGAAACTTTTCTCCCTTTCAGTTCTGTATAACGGCTCCCTCCGATCAGAACCTCATGGTATTCCCGCAGTTTCTTCATACGCAGCAGCTTATTTACCTGCAGATCCGTTGACACAAACGCCAGATCTACCTTTCCTTCTTTTACAGCGTTCACCGAATCCATGGTACTGTTATTTAAGATTTTGAAATGCACGTTCGGGTAAATGCTGTTGAACTCCCCCATTGCCCGGAACAGGAAACAATGCAGGGCTGTCTCGGTCGCACTGATATAGATCGTTCCATTCTCTAGGCTGATCAGATTGCTCAGATCACTCTCCCCTTTAAAAAACTGGGCACATCCTGCCGCCACATAGCTGTAGAAGGTTCTTCCCTCCGGTGTCAGCTTCATTCCGGATTTGCTTCTGGTAAATAACCGGCAGCCCAATTCATTTTCCAGATTGTGTATCGTTCTCGTCACCGCCGGCTGGCTTGTCTTTAATACGCTGGATGCTTTCGTAAGATTCTCATACTTTGCCACATAATAAAAAACTTTATAATATTCAAAATTCGAATTCATATGCCTCTCCTTTGCTGTCTTATCCTGTCAGTTCTTCATCTGCCGTAAGTATAGCACGCTTTTTTTGTTCTTACAATTGGAATCATAGCTTACTGAACATTCGGTGCGGATCCGGTCAAGTCATATGAAAGTAATTGTCATTGGTCCAAAAGGAAAGATGTCATTGATACCGGAGATGTCATCATCGATTTTTCTACCAGAGAAACCAGTCTGGAGGTACTCTCCCTCGCAGTGAAACACCAAAAAGCCCTGCAATGGGCGAACATCTGGAGATTACCCATCATTGCTACAACTGGGAATGCTTTGCAAATGGTGCCTGCGACTGTGCAATTTACCTTGCCGGTAAAGATCCTGGATTCTATACGATCAAGGATGTTCTGCACCTGGATTAAAATCCACTCTAATCACATTTTACAAATCTGTTGTTTTTTTCTTCGGAAGGCAGAGACTTAAGATCAATGACACCACAAACACCCCTGCAACCGCATTTCCATTAAAAATATCTCCTACCTCCTTCGGAAATGCAGAAAAGAAATTCCCGGAAGTCTGTGTCAGTCCGACACCGATACAGAATGCCAGTGATACGATGATCATGGTTCTGTCATCAAACACACACTCTTTGAGCATCTTGATCCCTTCATACATAATCGATCCGAACATCATAACCGTACATCCTCCAAGTACCGCCTGTGGAAGCGAATTGAAGAAAGCTCCAAGCGGCGGAAACAGAGAAGCAAGGATCAAAATCAAAGCCCCCATCAGAATAGTAAAACGGTTGATAACTCCCGTCATGGTGACGAGCCCGATATTCTGACTGAAAGAAGTAAGCGGCAGACATCCAAAGCATCCTGAAATCGCACTGGAAAATCCATCCACGGCAAGAGACCCCTGCAGTTCCTCCATCTTGATATCCCGTCCAAGTGCACCGGTACACACTGCAGTAGTTGCACCCGTTGTCTCCGCTGCCGATACCAGGAATACAATTGCAATAGTAAAGAATGCTCCCAGATCAAAAACCGGTTTATGGGAAGTAAAAAATACAAGCTTTGGAAGGCTGAATACACCAACCTGCTCGATCGTCTTTGTAATTCCCGAGAAATCGACCATCGGTGCAATCCCTGCCACAGTAAATACAATGGACAGAAGATACCCACAGACCAGACCAACCAGTACGTTCAGGTTCTTGTATACACCTTTTAACAGATAACGGGCAGCCAGACACACAACCAGTGTGAAAAATCCGACCAGAAGATGATACCACGCTCCAAAATCTTCTGCTCCGTTTCCACCGCCCCAGGAATCCATTCCTACTGACAAAAGGGAAAGCCCAATCGCAATCACCACGCATGCCGATACTACCGGTGTCAGGAACCGTTTCCAGTATTTGGCACTCATTCCTACCAGTCCCTCAAAAATACCTCCGGCGATCACCGCACCAACCATCCCTTCATATCCAAGTTCCGGATTGGTACAGATCATCAGCAGACTACCAAGAAAGGTAAAACTGACTCCCATAACGATCGGAAGCCTGGAGCCAATCTTCCATACCGGGTAAAGCTGCAGACAGGTTCCGATCCCCGCTGCAAACATCGCACACTGCAGAAGCTGCGTAATTTCCGCAGCACTTAAGTGATTCTCCGATTCTCTCACAAATGCCGCACTGCACACGATCAGCACCGGTGCCAGATTCGACACAAACATTGCCAGAACATGCTGGAGTCCGAACGGAATCGCCTTTTTTACCGGCACTCTTCCATTCAGACAGTAAATATTTTCCTCACTCACTGCTTTTGTATTTTTCTCCTTATCCATTTTCCTTTTCCCTCATTCTCTTTTTTATTCTGTCCTAAGTGCTGTCACCGGATCACTCTTTGCCGCCTTCCTTGACGGAATGATTCCACCGAGCAGGGTAAGCCCGATACTCAAAAGAATCAGCACAATTCCCGGAAGCACCGGTAAAAATGCATTGACTTTGTTATTATCTGCCACCGCATGGATGATCATATTTCCAGGGATCAGAAGCAACAGTGAAAGTCCGATCCCGATCAGTCCGGCACACAGACCAATGATAAAGGTCTCTGCGTTAAATACCTGGGATACATTTCCTTTGGAAGCTCCGATTGCACGCAGGATTCCGATCTCTTTCTTCCGTTCCAGCACACTGATGTAGGTGATAACCCCGATCATAATTGAAGATACTACAAGGGAAATCGCCACAAACGCAATCAGCACATAACTGATGATATCCACGATATTTGTCACGGAAGACATCAGTGTTCCGACAATATCGGTATAAGTGATGACCTGTTCCTCTTTTCCTTCTTTTTCCATCCGGCTGTTGTAAGAATCCAGGATCTTCACCACTTCCTCTTTGCTCTCAAAATCTCTCGGATAAATGGAAATCTGACTCGGGTCCGCAAAATCCACGTATCCAAGCTTCTGCAGATTATTGTCATAGGAAGCCGTCGCGCTCATTGTCATGGATGTCATCAGCTCTTTCAGATCATCTTCTGTCATATTCATCTGAAATGCCTTTGCAAATGCATCGGTATCAATCTTCATCGAACTTCCAATCATGTTCTGTAGCTGGGTTCCCACATTTCCCATGGCAGCCTGCATGGCGTTCCCGATTTCTCCTGTGATCTGAGTGACGATCTGATTCATTGCCGAAGTGATCTGAGTCTCAAGCATATCCGAAATTGCTCCGGTATAAGTTCCCATTGCCTTTGCCATGTAACTTCCCATCGCTGCACTAAGCTGGCTCTCCAGCTGATCCATATCGATCACCTCGGAAAGCCCGTTCATCAGACGCTGTTTTCCATCTGCTGTGGCAAGGTAGTTCAGAAAATAATCTCCCATTTTGGTCGGATCTGCTTTTCCATTCGCCGCAGCATATGCCGGATAATTACTCGCCAGCTCTTTTGTCAGTTTTTTCAGCTGGTCAGAAGTAATATTTATCACCGTATCTCCAAAAATCTCCCGCTGCCAGTCATTCATAATCGCTTTTGCTTCCTCGGTCTGTAAATACTCCGCCAGATATTCTCCAAACTTATCCGGATCTGTATACCCTTGGTCTGCAGCCCACTTCTGATATCCTTCCATCACACGCCGTACAAGCTCCTGCATCTGCTCCGTCGTAATCTTAAATCCGCCAGTACTTTCAATAATCTCCTGCAGATTATCTTTCAGGATCTTCTGCGCCTCATCCGTCATCAGATAATCCATAAAATCTCCTGCCAGATTGGAATAATCTGCCTCTGGATGCGTTTTCACATACTCCTGATAACCTTCCATAACACTCTCAGACAACTTCTGCATTCCACCCGGTTTTACGGTAAGATCCAGGCTTCCGATCATATCGCCAAGATTCATCTGTGGCATACCGGACACGTCAAGACTGATCTGATCCAGATTTATCATCCCGGACAGGTCCAGAGAATCCCCACCCATCTGGAATGCATTTTCCAGATTCAGGGAATCTGCTGACAACAGATCACCGGAAAATCTACCGGAAAGTGCACTGTTATCAAAACCAAATGCTTTCTGAAGTGCATCCTCATCGACCGTAAACAGGCTGTCCGCATCCAGTCCATTCTTCTCTTCTGTCGTCCCGAACGGTTCTCCGGTAAATACATTCTTTGACGGATTTTTCAGCTGATCCTTTACAATCTCACTTTTTGCAGCCTCTTTTGCGACATGCTCAGTAAGGCTCTGCGGATAGCCAATCCCCGGTGTCAGAGCGGAAGCATTTGCATCTTCCGATGCCTGTACGATTCCGACGATTTTAAGTTCTTCGCCCTGATCCACGAGTTTCTTCATATATTCCTTATTATCGGATTTATCCTTCCAGATCTTGTACTGGCTGTCATATTCGTAGCAGTCAGACATATTGACCAGTTTAAAAGTTTTTCCAATAATATCCTCGTATGTGTAATTTCCAATATCTGCCGGTGTATTGACATCTTCTTCATTGATAAATTCCTGGATCATTTCGTCCAGTTCCATCTGATCCCGCAGTCCCAAGGTATAAAGGAGAAAATCACTCATGCCTCCGTCCGAAGTCAACACCAGTACACACTCATTATAATTCTGCGGCCAGTGCCCCGCCTTCACATCATACTGGTTCTCATAAAGCCCCTCCGTCTTAGGCATTTCATAAAAAACATTCGTACTCATCATCGATGACATCAGACTGTTGGTACTTGCGCCAGAGCTGATTCCAAGCGACTCAAAGGATTTGTCCGGATTCACCTGGCGAATGGAACCATCCTTGTTCTGCCGATAGATTCTTGGTGAAATATTATAAGAATATTCAACGGC
Source organism: uncultured Bariatricus sp. (assembly GCA_934320645.1). Classification (GTDB taxonomy): domain Bacteria; phylum Bacillota; class Clostridia; order Lachnospirales; family Lachnospiraceae; genus Allocoprococcus. Next base: position 17,529 of record CAKRFP010000010.1, on the reverse strand, counting down.
ACTGGTATAGTCCTCAATTCCACTTTTTCCTCCATCCAGATATTCTTTTAAAGACTTCAGGTCATTGGAATCCATCGTGGAAAACATATTGGTCATCATCTGCATGACCTTGACTTCCCCGTCTCTTTTTGTCTCCTTCTTATCCAAACTGCCCGAACCACTGTCCATATTGCCTACCATCATCGATGTCATATCAAATCCGGTACTCTGGATCTGAAGCGGATACTCGGAAAGAGTCTCTTCTTCAATTGACTTGATGTAGGCATTGACTCCGTTGGAAAGTGCCAGGATCAGTGCGATTCCGATAATTCCAATGGAACCGGCAAAGGATGTCAGAAGGGTTCTTGCTTTCTTCGTCTTTAAGTTATTGAAACTCAAAGAAAGTGCTGTCAGGAAAGACATGGAAGATTTCCCCATATTCTTATGCTCTGGCTCCTTCATGACCGCTTCGTCAACATAAAATTCGTCTGTGTCCGAGCGGATCTTACCGTCTTTTAGCGTTACGATACGGGTTGCATATTCTTCGGCAAGTTCCGGATTATGTGTAACCATCACAACCAGCCGGTCCTTTGCCACCTCTTTTAAGAGCTCCATAACCTGCACACTGGTCGCCGTATCCAGCGCTCCTGTCGGCTCATCCGCGAGCAAGATATCCGGATCATTGACCAGCGCACGGGCGATTGCCACCCTCTGCATCTGTCCGCCTGACATCTGGCTCGGTTTTTTATGCAACTGCTCTCCAAGACCAACTTTTTTCAGAGCCTCAATCGCTCTCTTTTTCCGTTCTTCCTTCCCGATCCCGGAAATAGTCAGTGCCAGCTCCACATTGGCAAGCACCGTCTGATGTGGAATCAGATTATAACTCTGAAATACAAAACCAATGGTATGATTCCGATAGGAATCCCAGTCTCTGTCTTTATATTTTTTCGTGGAAATCCCGTTGATGATCAGATCACCACTATCGTAACGGTCCAGTCCACCGATGATGTTAAGAAGCGTCGTCTTTCCCGAACCACTCGGTCCCAGGATCGCAACAAATTCATTGTCCCTGAGATTCAGGCTTACATCATCCAATGCCTTCTGTACCAGCGTACCTGTACGGTATTCTTTGCAGATATGTTGAATTTGAAGCATAAAAATTCTCCTTTTAAGTTGTAACTTATGAAACGCGTATGTTTCATTGTACACCCTTAAAAGGAGAAAATCATGTCTTTTAGAAAAATTTTATTCTTTATTTTCTGAGAAGTTCTTTTCCTGAAATACCTGGCTCTGTCATATTGACCGGATCCAGAACGGTTTCCATCTCTTTTTCACTTAAAAGACCTTCTCTGAGGATCAGATTACGGATGGATTCCCCGGTCTTCATTGCTTTTTTCGCAATCTCCGCTGCTTTCTCATAGCCTACATGCGGACAGATTGCAGTAATTACGCCGATGCTGTTCTCTACCAGCTGACGGCATCTCTCTTCATTGGCTGTGATTCCTGTCACACAATTGTCAACAAAAGTCTGCACTGCATAGGCAAGTGTATCGATCGACTGGAACAGACAGTAGAATACGATCGGTTCAAATGCATTCAGCTCCAGCTGTCCGCCCTCTGCTGCCATCGTGATCGTCACATCATTTCCAATGATGTTAAATGCGACCTGGTTCACTACTTCCGGAATGACCGGATTCACCTTTCCCGGCATGATCGAAGAACCATTCTGCTTTGCCGGAAGGTTGATCTCACCAAATCCGGCTCTTGGTCCGGATGACATCAGACGCAGATCATTGGCAATCTTGGAAAGTGTGACTGCACATGCTTTCACTGCACCGGATACTGCTACAAACGGATCCAGGTTCTGGGTCGCATCGATCAGATCAAAGGCCTGGACAAACTGAATATCAGATATTTTTGAAAGATTCGGAACAATGCGGCTTACATAGGCTTCATCTGCATTGATTCCGGTTCCGACTGCCGTTCCACCCATGTTGACGGTACGCATCTCATCCATCGCCTTATCCATACGGTGGATATCACGCATGATGGCATCGGAATATGCCTGAAATTCCTGACCCAGACGGATCGGAACTGCATCCTGCATCTGGGTTCGTCCCATTTTGATCACATGGTCGAATTCTTCTGCCTTTTTGCAGAGTGCTCCATGAAGTCTGAGCAGTTCTTTTTTCAGATTCTGAAGAAGTCTGAGTGAAGTCATCTTGCCGGCTGTCGGAATAACATCATTTGTGGACTGTCCGCAGTTTACATCATCATTCGGATTTACAGCTGAATAATCTCCCTTTTTTCCGCCAAGAATCTCAATCGCACGGTTGGCAATGACTTCGTTTGCATTCATATTCAGAGAAGTTCCCGCACCTCCCTGGATCGGATCTACGATAAAGTACTCATGCAACTTTCCTGCAAGGATCTCATCACATGCCTGTACGATTGCTTTTGCCTTTTTCTTTTCCAGAATCCCACTTTCGCAGTTGGTGATTGCAGATGCTTTCTTTATGTACGCAAGACTGTTGATGATCTCCGGATGCATATTCAGCCCGGTAATACGGAAATTCTCCGCAGCACGCAGTGACTGTACCCCGTAATATACATCTCCCGGAATATCCTTTGCCCCTATTGAATCCTGTTCTACACGATAACCTGTCTTGTTTTCTTTTCCATTTTCCATCTCAAAATCCCTCAATTTTCCATTTTTCTCTGGCGTATTGCCTTTGTTGTTTTCATTATAGCTCTGTGTTACAATATAATCTAATACATATATTTTTATAGTAACTATAATTTTAAAACTATGTTAAAGGAGAATACCTATGTTTCAGGGAATGGAATATGTCTATGAAGTTTATCTGGAAAAAAGCTTTTCCAAGGCGGCTGAGAAGCTATTTATCTCACAGCCTTCACTCAGTGCTAACGTAAAGCGTGTCGAACACCACATCGGATATCCGATCTTTGACCGGAGTACCAAACCACTTTCCCTTACCGAATGTGGGGTACAGTATATCAAAGCGGTAGAAAAAATAAAAAGTATCCAGAATGAATTTGAAGGATTTGTAAACGACTGGGGCGATCTGAGAAAAGGAACACTCACCCTCGGAGGAAGCAACTTGTTTTCCTCCTGGATCCTGCCTCCGCTGATTGCGGATTTTGCCCGCAGATATCCTCTGATCCAGATCAGCCTGATTGAAGAAACCACTGCCAATCTTGCCCGTATGCTACGACACGGGCAGCTGGATCTGATGCTGGACAGCAGCGTTCTGGATGCCGCCATCTACGGCTGCCGTAAATTTCAGGAAGAGCACCTGATCCTTGCTGTTCCGGGAGCATTCCCGATCAATAATACGCTGCGCTCCTATCAGCTTCCTGTAGAAGATATCCTGAGCAAAAAATTTCTGGAAGAATCCTGTCCTCCCGCTCCTCTGACACGCTTTAAAAGTGAACCTTTTATTATGCTGAAACCGGAAAACGACACTGGAAAACGTGCCCGTATGATCTGCCAGAACAATCTCTTTGAACCAAATATCATCCTGGAAATGGATCAGCAGATGACTTCTTACAACATCACCTGCTCCGGCATGGGGATCTCTTTTATCGGAGATATCATGCTCTCAAAAGTACCTCTTACCTCTGATGTGGTGTACTATAAGCTTCCTGCAGGCGAAAGCAGCCGTGACATCCGGTTCTACTGGAAAAATGGTCGCTACCAAACAAGGGCAATGGAAGAATTTTTAAAAATGGCGTGCCAGTAAGGCACGCCGCTTTCCTGTAGAACAGATACTATCTATTTATCTGCAATCTTGGATCCGACAAATATTTCTACTCTACATAAACCTACTCACTTCTCAGTGCATCGATCGGATTCATGTTCGCCGCCTTCACCGACGGAAGGAGTCCGAAAATAATTCCGATCAGTGTAGAAAATACTACTCCGACCAGAATAGACACTCCGCTGATTGCCACCGGAACTGCCGAGACTGCAGAAATAATATAGGCAAGCGCAATCCCTCCTGCCACACCAATCAGACCTCCGAGAAGGGTAAGCACTGCCGCTTCCGTCAGAAACTGCGTCAGGATCCTTCTTTTTCTTGCTCCCAGTGCTTTTTTCAGACCGATTTCTCTCGTTCTTTCTGTTACGGATACCAGCATAATATTCATAACACCGATTCCGCCAACCAACAGGGAAATACTTGCGATCCATATCAGCTGCTGATTCGTAGAATTACTGATCTCCTGGATCTGGTTTGCCTGTTCCAGAAGATCCTCCCCTTTATATTTGATCGTATCATCGGACACCGTCAGATAACTGTTCAGGATATCTGCCGCCTTTTCTCCTGCCGCAGTCATCTCATCTGTGCTTGTCGCGCGGACAACCAGATTCTGCGGTTCATCGTACTGATAAATAATCGGCCACAGTGTATCCGGAATACAGATCGTTCCGCTTCCATCCGTGGATACATAACGATAATAGTCTTCCATCGAATTGATCACCGGCTGCGAATTTTCTTTTCTCGCCATCATACCGATCACCGTAAATGGCTCCCCTTTAACCTCAATAATCTTTCCAATCACATTTCCATCCGGAAATAGGGCTGTGGCTGTCGTTTTATCAAGCAGCACAACTTTCCGGTTTGCAGTAAAATCTTTTTCGGAAAAGCCACGCCCTTTTGTGATCTGAAATCCATAGGCATCCAGATAATTGGAATCTATCCCAAAAATATTACAGCTTGCCAGCTTCTGACTGCCTGCATATACAGCATCATATTCATTCCGTCTGTGATAAAGGGCTGCACTTTCCACCTCATCCAGTTCCTGGATCTCACCAAGTACCTGATCTGAAATCTCCGGTATTCCATCCGGAACCTCCTGATAAGACAGATCCAGTGTCCAGTCTCCCTGATAAAGCTGGATATTGACCGCATTATTTCCCGCGCCAACCAGATTTTTCTTGATCTGCTCATTGGTTCCTTTGATCGTTGAAACAATTGCAATGATCGATCCGATTCCGATAATAATACCAAGCATCGTCAGCGCAGACCGCAGCTTATGGCTCCAGATTCCCTGAAATGCCAGTCTGATATCTTCAAGCATCTCCTCACCCCCTCATTAATTATAATCATACAGTGACTCCACTGTCTTTGTCTTCGCACCCTCTTTTACATTTCTTCCATACGGAAATGCAATCTCATCCTCCATGGTAAGTCCGGAAACAATTTCAATGGAACCATACATATTTTTTCCAACCTCTACATACTGCTTCTCCAGCCTTCCATGTTTTCCTTTCTTGTATACATAGGAGCGGTTTCCGTCTTCTCTTATGAACATCTGTTCCAGGTAAATCGAATTCCCACTGTCACCCGAAAGTCCGTCTACGGAAATACTGACACCCTCACCAGATGAAAGATCTGACTCTTTCTCAACCACCGCAGTAAACGGATAGTAGGACATATTAGGATTCTCGCTGCTCTTCATACTTTCAACCGGTGAATTACCGATACTGGTGATCGTTGCCTCATAAGAGTTCCCCGTATTCCAGGAAGTCACCATCACATTCATACCCTCTTTTAATTTATCATAGCTGCTTTCGGCAATCCCTCCGATTACATAACAACCATTTTCCCCGGTCACAGATATAACCGGTTTATTCTCCAGCTTTGCCTCTTCTTCGTCAAGTACAGATTTTACCGTTCCCTCTACTGTACTTTTTACAACACCATTATTTACTTTTTTATCCAGCTTTTTCAATTCCAGTTGTGCTGTTCGCTTTTCCAGATCCAGATCCTTGATCTTCTGTTCTTTTTCCTGGATCTGCTTTGTCTGCTCTTCCCTGGTCATTCCATCTGAATCTCCCGGATCCGGCTCTTCATCTCCACCAGGGTTATCCGGTTCGTCCGGAATTTTCGGCTCTTCCGGTGTCACCGGCTGTTCCGGATTTTCGGGCTTTATCACCTGTCCGGTCTTTCCGTCCAGCGTCCAGGAATATAAAAGAAGCGTCGGTTCCTTCTCCTGATCCACTACATCAAAGACGCAGATCGCCCTCTCTTCCAGCATTTTCAGCATGAACTCCGCATTCACCGTTGCCCCCGGCGCACAAAGATAGCGATACGGCTTTTCTTTTGTTCCATCCCCATCCTCATTATAAGGAGCTGCGTCCTTTGTAATCTCTTTATAAATAATCTTGTCCTTCAGTTCTTCAGGAAACGGTTTCCCGATTGATGGTTTTTCCGGTCCTTCCGGATTCTCTGGTGTCTCCGGCTGCTCCGGATTTTCGGAAGTATCCGGATTTTCCCCTTCATTTTTCTTTGCATCCGCAGTCCGCATTATTCCAGGTCTGGTTCCTTTTGCAGTCATTTTTCGTAGCTCATCCTGGCTTCTTTCAACAGACGCAACAATCTTTGCATTTTTCAGCTGCTCTAATTCTGCCTTTTGATTCTGAATATTCAGTTCAATCCCCTGAATCTCCATCTGCTTCATTTCCCGCTCAAGTCCTGCAAGCGTGGTATCATAAGCAACCAGACGATCACCGATCTTCACTGTATCCCCTGCCCTGACATAAATCTCCTTAATCGTAAGGGTATCATCATGGTAAATGTCCTGGCTCGCACCTGCCTGTACCTTCGCATAATCATAAATATCCGATTCTGAATACCATCCACCATTACTCATACTGGCTACCGGTGCAACCTTGACCGCTTTTTCGCTTTTTTTCATTGCAAATAAAGTGCCTCCTCCAATGACACATACACAGACAGCCACAGCAATCCCGATCTGAAGAATTTTTTTCTTATTTCTTTTTTGAAAAGCCATCCTTTATTCCCCCTCTTCCGTGCCTCCTGCCTGTACATTTTCGTTCTTCTGAACGGCTGCTCCTTCTTTACATTCTCCATCCGGCCAGACAATGTAATCCGTCTCTTTCAGTCCTTCCGTGATCTCCCATGTATCCTGCTCCTCATCATAAGCACCAAGCTTTACATTTCTCTTTTCCAGTCTGTCCTTTTCATTTGCTACCCAGACATAAGGCTCTTTCCCGTCTGCATCTACAATATAAGCAGTCATCAGATGTAATCCCTCTGTATTTACGCCGGTTCCAGGTTCGATATATACATGCTGTCCCAGCATCAGACCATCACTGGTTTCAAGCGTTACATAAAATGGATACTTAGTTGCCCGGGCAGAAGAATCCGAACCGGAATACATCTCGCTTTGTGAACTGCTCTCCGGTTTTTCCGTGTCGATCACATCCACAGATCCTTTCCAGATCTCCTCCTGGTTATTCCTTGCCCGCACCGTCACATCCATTCCCGGCTGAAGCTCACCGATATTCTGTTCACTGATCTTTCCCTTAATTCGGTATTTCCCAGTAGAAAGAATGCTCATAAATGCCTGCTTTTCTCCACTGTAATCATCATAACCAGGATCTGGATTGATCTCCTGGATGATTCCTGCAATCGTGGATGTCACCGTGGATGATTCCAGACTCTTCTTCGTCCGGTTCACTTCCAGTTCTTTTACCTTATAATTATATTCTTCCTGTTTTACATTCGTCTGCAGCTCCTGGATCTGCGTTGTATAAGAAAGCTGCTCACCTGCCGGTGCATTCTTTTTCTCTGTCGTTAAAGCCGCAATCTGTGAATTCAGATTGGAAATACTGTTCCCTATCTTCTCCAGCTCCAGATTCCCCTGCTCCAGTGTCATTGCAAGTTCCTCTGTATCATATTCAAAGAGTTTCGTCCCGGGCTCCACTTCCTGCCCTTTTTCCACGAAAATCTCTTTCACTTTCTGTCCTTCTGAAAGTGAGATTTTCAAAGTATCCTGTGCCTCCACAACGCCTGCGAAGCGGTTCACGGTTCCGCTTCCGTTGCCGGTGATCACGCTGACCTTATCCGCATAGAGGATATTCTTCGCGGAATCCTTTCCCCCTCCCGAAACCATGTGCAGGATTGCGGCAATCAGAGCGACTGCTAAAATAAAGCATACAATAAAAATCACCTTTTTCTTCCCCATCAGATTTTCTTTGAAATTCATTCTCATTCCCTCCTCATCATTCTACTTTTAAGGTGTAAAAGTTTGTTGAAGTTAGTCCGACAAAGTGTATATAGAAAGTGCTGCGGCTTCCCTTCGGCAAACCATTCCGAGGAACCTCTGAAAGCGGGAATCGTGTTCAGCAAAGGCTTCCACGATTCCTGAGTTTCCTCTCCATTGCCTCAATAAGGAAGCCGCAGCACTTTCCATATACACTTTGTCCCTCTAAGTTATCGCACTATACCATCGCCCCATAACTTCTTTCTGATATTCAATCATATATTCAGTATACTGGAAAACAATGTTGAATACTATTTATTTTTTCTTAATTTTCATTCATTTTTTGTATCATTTTATTTTTGACTGAATTTTCATTCTTTATATATGCATCCCTTATCCAAACACATTAGACCAGTAACTAGATACATCTTCCATTCCTCTAAACTTCACCCATATCCTCCAACCTGCCACAGCATCCTCTTCCACCTAAAGAGCACACTGCTCACCTCCCCTCAAGGAATCCCTGTCTTTTTTTGAACCCACAGAAGGGCAAGCTAGCAAAGTAGAATGGTCGACCGGACGAAAAGAATTGTCGTAGATTCACTTATTACGCAATGGAGATGAAACCCAGGAATCGTGGAAGCCTTTGCTGAACACGATTCCCGCCCCAAGGGGTTCATCGGAATGGTTTGCGTAATGGAATCTACGACAATTCTTTTCGTCCGGTCGGCCTCACAACCTTCTCCAACTTGCCCTTCGTCCCCCTTCCACACAAAAAAACACCGCAGGATTCCCCATCTCCCGCGGTGTACTCTTTTACATACCTCTTATTCTTCTACCATATGACAAGCTACTTTATGCCCCGGTTTCACCTCTCTGAAGACCGGTGCTTCCTGTCTGCATTTTTCTGTCGCATGCGGACAGCGTGTGGAAAACGCACAGCCCTTAAAATCTTCGGTTCTGACCGGCTGTTCTCCGGAAAGTTCTGAAAATCCATCCCGCTCAATATACGGATCCGGTACAGAAGCAAAAAGTCCTTTTGTATACGGATGGAGTGGATTTGCAAACAATTCTTCGGTATCGGTTTCTTCTACCAGTGTTCCCAGATACATAACCCCAATACGATCTGAGATAAAACGGATAACACCGATATCGTGTGAAATAAATAAAAGGCTGAGTCCCAGTTCCTTCTGAAGCTGCATCAGCATATTCAGGATCTGTGCCTGAATCGATACGTCAAGCGCAGATACCGGTTCATCACAGACGATCAGCTTTGGTCCGATAACAAGGGCACTTGCAATACCAAGACGCTGTACCTGCCCACCGGAAAGCTCGTGCGGAAAACGGAAATAATGGTCTTCGGAAAGTCCTACCTTCTTCAGAACCTCTACTACCTTTTCTCTTCTTTCTGCTGCATCCAGATTGCTGTGGATCTTCAGGATATCCTCCAGGATATTTCCGATTCTCTGACGCGGATTCAGTGCAGAAAGGGTATTCTGGAATACCATCTGCAATTCTTTTCTAAGTGGTTTGAACTCTTTGTCACTTAATTTACAAAGATCCTTTCCATCGTAAAGAATGGAGCCACTGTCTGGTTTTGTCAGTCCTACAATTGCTCGTCCTGTGGTAGATTTTCCACATCCGGATTCCCCAACCAGTCCGTAGGTCTCACCTTTTTTGATAGAAAGGGACATATTATCTACCGCACACATCCGGGATGTTTTCCCGAAAAGGCTGCTCTTTCCGGTTTTCAGAGGGAAAGACTTTTTTAAGTTTTTAATTTCCAGTAAATATTCGCTCATCTGTCTATACCTCCTCTTTCGCTGCCTGATCTGCATATTTCCAACATTTTACCAGATGCCCTTTTCTTGCTTCCACAAGCGGCGGCTGTGTATTCTTGCAGCGGTCATCCGCGTATTTACATCTGGTACAGAAATGACATCCGACTGGGATCTTGGTCAGCGGTGGTACGGTTCCCGGAATAGTTGGAAGTTCTTTACCTCTCTCCACTCCAAGATGCGGGATACAGGCAAGAAGCCCTTCCGTATACGGATGCAGTGGATTGGCAAAAAGTTCTTCTGTCGTAGTATCTTCTACTACCTGTCCCAGATACATAACCTTCACACTATGACAGAGCTGCGCAACCGCCCCCATGTCATGCGTGATAAAGAGCACGGACATACCAAGCTTTTCATTCAGCTCTTTGATCAGATGCAGAATCTGTTCCTGGATCGTCACGTCCAGAGCAGTCGTCGGCTCATCAGCGATCAGAAGCTTCGGTTCACAGGCAAGTGCCATGGCGATCATCACACGCTGCTGCATCCCACCGGAAAGTTCAAACGGATACTTTTTCATGCAGTCTTCCGGATTCGGAATCCCGGTCAGCTTCAGCATCTCAATCGAACGTGCCTTTGCCTCTGACTTTGTTACGTTTTTATGAAGAAGCACGATTTCACTGAGCTGCTTTCCAACGGTATGTACCGGGCTTAAAGAGTTCAGCGGATCCTGGAAAATAACAGAAATATCATTTCCACGGAGCTCTCTCATCTTGGAAAGCGGTCGCTTTAACAGGTCTTCATTTTCAAACAGGATCTCTCCCTCGTACTGCACTGCGGTGTCGTGATCACGAAGACGGAGAATGGACTGTGACATGACACTTTTTCCGGATCCGGACTCTCCTACAACTCCGATGATCTCACCCGGCTGGATGCAGAGATTTACTCCGTCTACTGCAGGAAGCCATTTCTTATGAACGGAGAATTTTACCCGCAGATCTTTGACTTCCAGAATTGGATTTTTACATTCATTACACTGCTTTTCCATTATTTCTTCGCTCCTCCTTTTACTCTCGGATCAAGGAAATCCCGGAGACCGTCGCCCAGAAGATTCAGACTGAGTACACAGACTACTACTGCAATACCAGGGCAGATCATGGTCCACGGTGCCTTTGAAAATACCAGCTTACTGTCCTGCAGCATATTTCCCCAGCTTGCTGCCGGAGCCGGAATACCAGCACCTAAGAAGCTTAAGGATGCTTCGGAAATGATTGCCTGTGCAAAAATGAAAGAGGCCTGCACGGTAAGCGGTGAAATAACGCCCGGAAGAATCAGCTTCCAGAGGATCTTAAAGTTACTGAACCCCTGCACCTTTGCAGCCTCCACATACGGCTGCTCTTTGATGACCATCGCACTTGCACGGACAGTACGCGCCACACTCGGTGTATAAACGATCGTCAGAGCAAGCACCACATTCCAGCTGGAAGTACCAAGTGCTGCGATCAGGGCGATTGCAAGAAGGATTCCCGGAATGGCGATCAGACCATCACAGATTCTCATCAGGATCTGGTCAAGAATTTTGAAATAACTTGCATACACACCGATGATCGTGCCAAGGATGCAGGAAAATGCAGCAACACATCCGCCTACCCAGAGGGATACTCTGGCTCCATACATCAGACGGATGAATATATCACGGCCATATTCATCTGTTCCGAAAATATATTTTGCACACGGCGCTTTAAAACGTTCTGTGACCGTCATGGCATTTGGATCAACCTTACTAAGAAGCGGAACCAGGACAGCTACAATAAGAATTACGACAAATCCGACTGCACCGATGATCAGTGCCGGATTTGCAAGAAGTTTTTCTTTCCGAAGCTGTCTCTGCTCTTTAAAAATCGCTTCACTGGCTTCAGACATACTTTTTCTTGTAAAATACATCTTTTTTTCCTCCTATTTGCGTCCTGGCTGGAGTCTTGGATCTACGAAACCGTAAAGAACATCCACCACCAGATTAACAAGTACATACAATATGGTTACAAATAGTACAACTCCCTGAATTACAAAGACATCTCTTCTGTTGATGGAAGTCATGGTCAGCATACCAAGCCCCGGTATGTTAAACAAGGTTTCTGTGACGATAGTACCTGTGATCAGACTTCCGAATGACTGTCCCACCGCTGTTAAAATAATCGGCGCTGCATTTTTAAGTCCATAGACCAAAACCACTTTCATCTCTTTCAGTCCCTTTGCCCGGGCTGTATGGATGAAGTTTTTATAAAGCACATCCAGAAGGGAAGATCTTGTCATTCTGGTAAGATATGCTGCCTGTACGATTCCAAGGGACAGAGCCGGAACAAACAGATATTTCAGATGTTCGCCAAATCCTGCAGAAAGTGTGGCATAGCCTGCAACCGGGAACCAGTGATTATACACACTGAAAGCAAGCATCAGAAACATACTGAGCAAAAATCCCGGAAGTGCAGAACCGAGAAGTGAAATTGAAACGGCTGTTACGTCAATGGCTGTTCCTCTTTTGTAAGCCGCAAGGATTCCAAGCGGTACGGAAAGAATCAGTGCAAAAATCTGTGCAAGAATTGCCAGACTTAAGGTTGGTCCAAAATACTCTCCGATTGCCGAAAGAACAGATGTCTGAAGAAAATAAGAATTTCCCCAGTCCCCGTGTAACACATTTCCAAACCAATCAAGATACTGTACCAGAAATGGTCTGTCAAAACCAAGCTGTGCATTGAGTGCACTGATCTGATCCGGAGTTGCTTCCATACCAAGAATTGCCGTTGCAGGTCCCCCCGGGATCATGTAAACTACCAGGAAAGCAACAACTGATACGACAAACATAACCGGGATCAGTGATAAAAGTCTTTTTCCGATATAAGATAACATACTGTACTCCTTCTTTAAAAAACGGCGAGCCGCATCTGCTGCTCGCCGTTACCATCTCCGGATTATTTTGAAACTGTTGCGTTCCATAAAATCGGGAATCTTAAGTAATCATAACCTTCTACTTTTGTGCTAAGAGCATTTACACCTGTGTAATGCCCGATAACAGATGCTGCACCATATTCATAAAGAAATTCCTGTAGATCTGCCCATGCAGCAGAAGCATCTTCTGTAGATGCAGCAGAACGGATCGCTGTAATTCCATCTGTAACTTCCGGTGCATCAAGTCCTGCCCATCCTTTATCAAGCACGGATAACTGGATCGGAAGTACGTTGTAGCTGTTACTTGTCACATACATGCTGAACTGTTTCGGATCTGCACGATGTTCCATGAAAGTACTGAAATCATAGCTTTCAACTTCAGCATTGATTCCAACTTTCTTTAACTGTTCCTGAACAACCAGTGTTGCACTGTACATTTCCGGATAATCCGGTGTTGTTACAAGTACAAGTTTTTCGTTATTATATCCTGCTTTCTTAAGAAGCTCTTTTGCTTTATCCGCATCATTCTGGTTGTAATATTCTTTTCCTGCATCTGTTCCCCACTGTGTATCTGACGGGTTGAACCATCCCGGATTTTCTTCGTAGAGGTCTTCGTTACCGTAACATGCAAGAAGAATATCGTCACAGTTAAGTGCAGCAAGCACGGCCTGTCTCATATCCTGGTTGGCCATGATTCCTTCTGTTGTATTAAGGAAAAGGTTAAGAGTACCACCTTTTGTAATGCTAAGTGTTACGTTAGAAGCATTTGCCAGATCATCATAGTTATCCAACGGAATTTCTTCAACAACATCATACTGTCCGTTCTGTGCACCTGCGAGTCGTGTAGATGCATCTGTAACGAAATCAAATACCAATGTCTTTGTTGCAGCGGTTTTTTTGCTTGCAAGACCAGATGTTGCATTTTCATTTCCCTGGTAATCATCATTCTTCTCTAACTTGATGTACTGATCCTGTTTCCACTCAGCAAGTTTATACGGACCTGTACCGATGAATTCGCTGATTCCTTCATCTGTAGCAGCTTCAACAATCTCTGCCGGATAAATAGCTGCGAACATGATCGGGTTAGCAAGAACGGTAATAATATCAGAAGAAGCCTGGTTAGCTGTCATCTTCACTGTATAATCATCCACTTTTTCAAATGTAGATCCACCGATCAATGTATTTGCCTTTGGTGATTTTTCTATCCAACGGTTCATAGATGCAACAACGTCATCTGCAGTCATCTCGTTGCCGTTATGGAATTTCACACCTTTACGAAGTTTAATGGTATATTCAAGACCATCTTCGCTTACTTCGTAAGATTCTGCAAGAACCGGCTGCGGCTCATAGTTTTCATCCATTGCAAACAGTGGCTCAAAAATATGATACGCAATCTGTCCTACAATGTTGGAGTTGCTGATCTGTGTGTCAAGTGTTGGCGGGTTTGCTGATACTGCAATGTGCATTTCATCTTTTGCCGCTGCTGCTTCTGTCTGCTTTGCATCTGTGCTGCCATCTTTCTTGTCTGATCCCCCGCAACCTGTTGTTGCAAGAAGAGCTGCACATAAAGAGAAAGCAAGAACACGTGAAAGTGTTTTCTTTTTCATTAATTCTTTCCTCCTAAAATTGTCATATAATTAACACCTTTTGTAGTATACATCAATTATATTTATAAGTCTAATTGTTTTTTCCTATAAGTATTGTTAATATTTTATTCTTCTATAACTATTCTTTAATTACCGCGATTACATGCTTTCTGTTCAGTCCATCTAAGATGCTCTGCTGCTTCCGTCTTCTATATTCTTCTATATTAAATTCATAAAACGTTTGATCCGACACATACCGGAAAACATTTCAAAATGATCCGTTATTTCGGATTTATTGCATGCTCTTATTTATTCTATATTCTCGTAAAACTTCCTGACCACTGCCTGCACCGGCTTGTTACAGATTTCATAACTGTTTTCTCTGTCGTATTTATAATGCATCTATATACCTACTATGTCAATAGGTTTAGTTTTTATAAACCATGAATAATATTCTGAATTTCATTCCTTGTCGGCATTACACGCAGTGCCCCTTTTCTTGTTGTGATCACAGATGCCGCTGCATTTGCAAAAGTCAGCATTTCTTTCAGGTTTTCTTCCTCCAAACCTTCCATTCCGTGTTCACAGATATAATGTAATACACAACCACAGAATGTATCTCCTGCTCCTGTCGTCTCAATTGTATTCTTCTGAAGGAACGGTTTTACTTCTACCATCATTCCGTTATAGTATGCACGACTTCCTTCTTTACCCATAGATACAAGGATCAGCGGAATCTGATATCTTTCTCTGATCCAGTTTACCCCTGCAGTATAATCTTCTTCTCCTGTCAGCCACTGAATCTCATTGTCTGAGATTTTCAGGATATGACAATGTGCTAATCCATATAATACCTGTTTCTTTGCCACATCCAAAGAATTCCAAAGTGGTGGACGTAAGTTCGGATCAAAGGAAATAACTGCACCAGATTCTTCTGCAACACGAATTGCTTCTTTTGTTGCTTCGCGCACTTCTTCATGAGTCATAGACAATGTTCCGAAATGGAAGATTTTCGTTTCTTTAATAATGTCTTCACAAATTTCTTCTTTGTTCAGCATCATATCTGCTCCCGGGTTACGATAAAACGAAAAATCTCTATCTCCATCCGGATAAGTATGTACCATTGCAAGTGTCGTATGGATTTCCTTATCTGTACATAATCCATCTGCATCAATCCCTACTTCTGTTATCGCATCTCTCAGCTGTTCTCCGAAAAAATCTTCCCCTACTTTCCCGATAAATGCCGTCTTATGTCCGAGTTTCGTCAGCATTGCAAGTACATTGCACGGTGCTCCTCCCGGATTTGCCTCAAAAAGCGGATTTCCCTGATTACTTTTTCCGTTTTCTGTGAAATCAATTAATAATTCTCCTAGTGCCACTACATCATATTTTTTCATCATATTCTCCATTCTGTCTCAAAAATGACATTGCTTTTTCATAAAATTCCTATTTTTTCAAGCACCATCTGTACTGATAAGGATTCATCCATACCGAATTCATTTCCAGCTTTTCTCCCGTAAACAAATCCTCATATTCGCCTTCCAGACAATTCAGCCATGCATTTTGTCCATACTCTGAAAAATTAGCCAGACAGATCAACTCTTCATTTCCTTCTGTTCTTCTGATTGCAAAAACCGCATCATTTCCTGTGCCCCAGGTAGAAATACCGGCAGTTTCTCCAAAGCAATTTTCCCGACGACGTATTTCTTCCATCTGCTTCAGACCATTCCAGATATCGTACTGTACCGTCCCTGCTTTTTTTCTCTTTTCTGCATTGTCCCACCGGAATGGACTGCGATGCAGATATCTGCTGTCTGCTGCAGTATCCGGGTTTTTTTTGTAATTATAATCATTTACCTGACCAATCTCATCCCCTGATGAAAGCATTATAAATCCTTCCATGCTCATACATGCCGCATGCATCATGAGCACCCTCTGGATTCCTTGTTTCACCTGCTCTAAATCTCCTTCAAATCCGCCTTTTTCGATCCCACACAGGCTTGCGGTTGTTCCACAGCTTCTGGCATCTTTCGTCACCGGATCGTAATTATATAATTCTCCTCGCGCAAAGCTATATGGATAAGTACCTTCAAAGAAATGATACAAATATTCTTTGTGCTGAATCGGGTTTATTTCCAGCTTTTTCTCCTGTTCTTCATCCAGTCCCCAGCCAATATCATCATGACAGCGAAGGTAATTGACAAAATAGCAATTCTTTGGAAGGCTGTGAATCACATCCATCTGGTGTTTCAACATCCTTGTGTCCCTCGTAGCCAGTGCTGCCCACAGATTTACCATGCTGGAAACTCCGTATAACATATGACATTCCGGTTCACTCTCTGTTCCAAAATAGACCGGAAGTTCTTTTGGTTCCATAACAACCTCGCCTTTTAGTATCACAGCCGGACAGATCATCTCCAGAATCATTCGCAGCATACGGACAATGAGGTGCACTTGTGGAAGATTTCTGCAATTCGTTCCTAACTCTTTCCAGATATAAGGAACTGCATCAATACGAAACACTTCGACTCCCATATTTGCCAGATACAGGATATTCCCGATCATTTCGTTAAATACTTTCGGATTATGATAATTCAGATCCCATTGATAAGGATAAAATGTTGTCAATACATGCCTGTGCATCTCTTCGCACCATGTAAAGTTACCCGGTGCAGTCTCTGGAAACACCTGTGGCATCGTCTTTTCAAATTGATCCGGAATCTCTCGCGTTTCATAACACTGATAGCGATCCATATATTCCTGTTCGCCTCTCTTTGCGCGCATTGCCCACTCATGCGTATCTGCCGTATGATTCATAATAACATCCAGACACAAACTGATCCCGCGTTTTCTCAGCTCTTTTGTCAGTCTTTTTAACTCTTCGTTTGTTCCTATTTCGGGATCTACCTGTTTAAAATCTTCTACCGCATACCCACCGTCATTATGTGGATGAGGCATCTTCAAAAGTGGCATCAAATGAAGGTAGGTGATCTTCTGCTCAGACAGATAATCTAAATGTTCTATCACACCTTTCAATCCCCCTGCAAACAGCTTCGGATACATCGTCATCCCAAGCATGTTTCTGTTACGATACCAGTTCGGTTCCTTCTCCCTTCTGCCGTCTAATCTCCTAAGTTCCGCCGGTCTGTTCTGATAAGCCTCTTCCAGCATTTGCATTAATTCTTCATAACATTGTTCATTGTGATATA
>CAKRFP010000009.1 GCA_934320645.1 uncultured Bariatricus sp. | reverse complement strand
CCGGTATGGCTTCCCGGATGAAACACCAGATTCTCAATCCCCAGTCTGTCCATCCGCGCCACATCCTCCCGGATCACGGTACAGGCAAACTCATACACCTCCGGCTTCGCGCTCGCCAGATTCATCGTATACGGCGCATGTGCCAGAATCGCCCCAAAACCAGCTTCTTTTCTGATTCTCCGGAACTCCTTCGCTTCCTCAACCGTCGGATCCTTATAATTCGATCCACGCGGATTCCGGCTGAAAATCTGCATCGTATCCGCATTCATTTTCACTACATTCTCCGCAGTTTTAACCAACCCTTTTGCAATTGACATATGTGTCCCTATTATCATATCTTCTCCTTTATTCTTACCATCAACCTACAACCTTCCACCTCTGATCTTCTCCAGATCTAAAATACTTTATCCTCTACCAGAGTCACTATCTCTGTCCCTGCACAACAAAGTCGAATAACAAATTGAAATCCAGGGACAACTCCCTGGATTCCATAAATTCTATTAGATCGCTCTTGTATATTTCTTCAACCATTCTTTCTCTTCATCGTTCAGATATGGAGATACTTTTTCATATACAGTTGCATGATAAGTATTCAGACGTTCCTTATCTTCTGCATTCATAATATCCGGATTGATCGCATCCAGGTCAAACGGCACATACGTGATCGTTTCAAAATACAGGAACTCTCCATACTCATTCTTTTCGCCTTCACGGACAAGCAGTTCATTTTCCAGACGCACGCCGTGAGAACCTTCGATATAGATTCCCGGTTCATCTGTGATGACCATACCTGGCTGGAATGCATCAGATTCACCTGCTCTGTAGGTATAACGGAAGCCTGCCGGTCCTTCGTGAATGTTCAGAAGGTATCCAACCCCGTGTCCTGTTCCGTGATTGAAATCCAGTCCTCTGTCCCAGAACGGCTTTCTTGCCAGATAATCAAAGTTCATTCCGCAGCAGCCTTTCTTGAAAATCGGGCTTGCAAGATTCAGGTTACTGATTGCAACCAGTGTAAAATGATCTTTCATGATCTGTGAAACTTCTCCAAATGCATAAGTTCTGGTGATATCGGTAGATCCTTCGTAGAATCCTGCTCCTGTATCTGTCATCAGGAAGGTTCCCTCATGAAGTTCTACATTGGTCTCCGGTGAAGAAGAATAATGTACGATCGCACTGTGCTCTCCAAATGCGGAGATTGGTCCGAAACTTGGACGGATAAATCTACCCATCTCAGCACGGAACTCATCCAGCTTGTCAGAAGCACTCATCTCTGTGATCGTCTCTTTGCCGACATTTTCTTTCAGCCATTTCATAAATCTGACATGAGCCACGCTATCCTTGATCTCAGCGATACGGATATTTTTGACCTCTGTCGGATTCTTTACACATTTGAATAAGATCGCCGGATTTCTCTCTTCCACTTTCTTCACATTCTCCGGAATGTTCTTGTAAAGTGCAAAGTTCAGTCTTCCCGGATCTACCATCAGGACTTCTTCTGCTGCAACCTTCTTGATGTCCTCATAAATATCATTGTATGGGTGCAGAATAACCCCGTCTGCTGCAAGATGTGCTTTGATCTCATCGCTTAATTTTTTCTCATTCACAAAAAGATCCACCTTGTCCATTCTGATCACTGCATAGGTCAGAACCAACGGAAAATATTCTACGTCATTTCCACGAATGTTCAGTGTCCAGCAGATGTCATCCAGTGTGGTAAGAACGTGTGCTGTCGCACCTGCTTCTTTCATTGCTGCACGTGTACGTGCAAGCTTGCTCTCCACAGTCTCTCCTGTGTATTTCTGTTCCAGTTCAAATACCGGCTCTTCTGAAAGAATCGGACGGTCTTCCCATACTTCATCGATCAGATCATATGCATAAACGACCTTTCCGTTCTTCTCAGATGCGATCTTCTCGTATTCTTCTCCTTCTGTTACAGAAACAACACGTCCATCAAATCCTACAGTTTCGCCTTCTGCCAGAGCTGTTTCCAAATATTCCCCAATCTTCGGAACGCCCGGCTGTCCCATCTTCATCAGTTCTACTGTTGTTCCCTCCAGCTGCTTTGCCGCCTGGATAAAGTATCTTCCATCTGTCCACAGGCGTGCTTCTGTCTTTGAAACCACTGCTGTTCCTGCAGATCCCGTAAATCCGGTAATATACTCTCTTGCTTTAAAATGCTCCCCCACATATTCGCTCTGATGAAAATCTGCAGTCGGAATAATATAAATATCTATTCCCTTTTCCTGCATTTTTGCACGCAATTTTTCAAGTCTTTCCGGTATTGTAGACATTTTAAAAAACCTCCTTTAATTTTTCCATTCTCTGACCATTATAACCCGTAAACTTTTGAAAAGCAACCTAAGAAAAGGAATCGGATTCAGCAAGACTAACTTACCTGTTCCAACTCCCTTTTCTATCCTCACAATCTGCCATTAGCATACACTTTATCACTCGAAATAATATCCGTCAAAAGAATATTTGTACACTCTGTATATAAATTTTTCCACATCCATCGTGTAAGATGTCTCTCCGTCTTTTGCTGTATTCGCGGTAAGCCCGATTGATGACCAGTCAAACTCCGGATTGGAAATACTCTTCCTCTTTTCCAAGAAGTGACGACATATGATCTTCGGTCCACTCCGTTGTACTCGCACCGGCTTCCGTGCTGGTTGTTTTTTCAGCTGACTTTTTTGCCCTGACAGCCTTCGCTCCGATGTGATTTTTCTGTGAAATCAGGACTGATGCATTGCTGCATGCTCCTTTTCCAGTTCTTTAAAAAGTTCCGGCACAGTCCACTGACTGTTTGTATCTGTCAGAACCGCTTTATAATCAATACGTTTCATACCCTTCTTTCGCATCATAAATAAAATCTGATCCAGATGGCTGCCTGTCACTCCGGCAAATACCATCATCTCATCTGCCAGCTCTTCACCCTCATAAATCCTGTCTGTCTCTGACGCTTCTTTCATTCCGGCAAGTACACCAACCGTCTGAAAATACTCTTCTTTTTTTATCAGCCGCACCCGGATCCTGAGTGACATACAGATCATCTGCAGCTCCTGCGCACGCTTCTTATCTTTTATATTAAATAATAATACTGTTTCTCTCATGAATTCCCTCGACTACTCCGCTTTTCTCAAACGGTTCTTTTTATGTTTATTCCACTCTCCGATTACCTCACTGACAGTTGATACCGTAACAAACGCACTCTGGTCTGTCTCATGGATAAATGCAAGAAGCTTTGCATATTCACTCTTTTCCAGAATTGTAACCACTTCTGTCTGTTCCTGATTGCCCAGTCCTCCGACTGCCGGATAAAGAGTCGCCCCTCTGTGCAGCTCATGTACAACAAACTGCTGGATCTCCGGATATTTCTTTGACAGGATACACACCCTCTTACGGATACTGAAACCATCGATAAAATTATCCAGAACAATCCCATAAAGATAAGTTCCCAGAAGGCTCACTACCAGTGTCTTTCTGTCGTAGACAAGGATAGACGTCGCAGCGGTCACAAATCCTGCGATCGTAAGACTCTTTCCAATTTCAAAATGCAAATATTTATTTAAAACTTTTGCAACAACATCAAGCCCACCAGAAGATGCATTGACATTAAACAAAATCGCCTGTCCGATGCTGATCACCAGAATATGGCACAGCATATTGATAAACATATCATCCGTGAGCGGCGGAACATCTGGTGTCACTGTTTCAAAAATACGCAGATAAACCGGGAGCATTAAAGATGTAATGACCGTCTTACCTCCGAATTCTTTTCCGACAAACACAATCCCTATGATCAGAAGTGCTACATTTAGAATCATCGTCATCGTCGAAACCTTCAGCGGAATAAAATTTGCCAGAACCATGACAAGTCCCGAAATACTTCCCACAACAAAGGAATTCGGCATCATCAGATAATACACTGATGCCGATACAATAAACATTCCTACCGTGATCGTTGCATACTCTTTCAATATGTTTTTTGCTTTGTTCTTCTCTTTCAATTTTCTTTCCTCTCTTTCATACCGGTGCCTCTTATTTCCCCAAATATGCGGCACACTATATTTTCCAACATAGCATGTTCATCATAACATACTTCTCATCAAACTTCTACGCTATGTTTCTCATTAAAAACATGAAATCTTCTTTCCATTTATAGTAGTTTCAATTATAATAAAGGAAGAGTGAATTTTTTAACAATTTAGAGAAGAGAGGGTTAATTATGAATGCTGATGGAAACGTAATCAAAATCAAACATGACGTACTGTTCGAAGTAGCAAAGCTTGCTTTTGCAGGTGAACTTGAAGAACAGCGTGATCACCTCCCGCTGAAGCTTATTCCGGGACCGACCCCGCAGTTCCGCTGCTGTATCTACAAAGAGCGTGAGATCATCCGCCAGAGAATCCGCCTCGCAGAAGGCAAAGCTCCGGGACCGGAAGATGATGGCAATATCATCCAGGTTATTTCTTCTGCCTGCGAAGACTGTCCGATCTCCAGCTACACAGTAACAGAGAACTGTCAGAACTGTCTTGGAAAGGCATGTATCAATGCCTGTAAGTTTGGGGCAATTGAACCGGGACATTACCGTTCCCACATTGACGCATCCAAATGTAAAGAATGTGGTCAGTGCGCCAAAGCCTGTCCGTACAATGCCATTGCACATTTAAAACGTCCGTGTAAATTCAGTTGTCCGGTCGATGCGATCACCTACGACGAGCATGGCATTTCCATAATCGACAAAAACAAATGTATCCGCTGCGGTAAATGTATCCACAGCTGTCCATTCGGTGCAATTGCTTCCAAAACATTTATTGTTCCGGTAATCAATGCTTTAAGAGAAGGCAAACACATCTACGCAATGGCTGCTCCTGCCACAGAAGGTCAGTTTGGTGCTGACATTACCATGGAAAGCTGGCGCAAAGCAATGAAAGAGCTCGGATTCGTAGATTTCTACGATGTAGGACTCGGTGGAGATATGACTGCTGCTTACGAAGCTGAAGAATGGGCTGAAGCTTACAAAGAAGGACAGAAAAAAGTAACCTCCTGCTGCCCTGCATTTGTAAATATGGTTCGCCTGCATTACCCACAGCTTGCTGACAATATCTCAACAACTGTTTCTCCGATGTGTGCAATTTCCCGTATGATCAAAGCACAGGATCCGGAAGCGATCACTGTATTTATCGGACCTTGCCTTGCTAAGAAATCCGAAGTTGTCGATCAGCAGATCGAAGGAAATGCAGATTATGTTCTTACATACAGCGAGATCCGTGCGATCATGAAAGCAAAAGACGTTGAACTCGAGGCCTGTCCGAACGACAACCAGACCGCTTCTACCTTCGGAAAACGCTTTGCAAATTCCGGCGGTGTAACAGCAGCCGTTCTGGAAAGTCTGAAAGAATCTGACAACTGCATCGATGCGAAAGTCTGTCGTGCAAATGGTTCTCAGGAATGTAAGAAAGCCCTCCTTCTCATGAAGGTTGGACGTCTTCCGGAAGACTTCATCGAAGGCATGGCATGTGACGGCGGATGTGTCGGCGGTCCAAGTTCATTCAATGACCAGATGACTTCCAAGAAGAACCGTGATGCCTTGATCTCTCAGGCTGACAATCGTGGAATTCTTGATAATCTGAAGAATTACGATATGGATAAGTTCTCTATGCATAGAGACTAAAATTATAAGGGCGTATGAAAAATGAGAAATCATTTTTCATACGCCCTTTTTAACAAAAATTCTTATTCAAATGCATCAAAAATCGTGCAGGCATCTATTTATTATCCCCTATACCACGGCAGCCTGTCCCGCAGCATCATCTTTTCCATCCGCTCCAGATTCTTATCCGAATGCTCAATCTCCCGCGAATACCGGTACACCAGCTCCACAATCTCTTCCTGCGCAAGCGTCCCTTCATTCTCAACCCACCGTGCTTTCCACAGCTCATAAATATGGTAAGTACTTATCACCGCCATCTGCACCTTCGCATAAATCCTTCCATCATAAACCGCACCGCAGAAATAAGTGAAAATAAAATATACCAGAAGCTGCTCTGCTTGGATTTGGATATCACTCTCTTCCTTCGCCCACTTCTTAAAGTCAGACGAGATTCCTTTATACGCATCTGCTCCATGTGAATACAGAAGTTCTTCGCTCTCCATCAGAAGCATATCCCAGTCCTCACGCAGAAGTTCCAGCTCATAAAGCTCCCGGAACATCTTATGCGCCATCTCCCATCTTTCCTGCACAGACGGCTTTTCTTCTTTCCAAAGTTTCCGTACAAACTTTCTGGCACTCTTTGTCTGATAACGGTCAATGACTTCCTCGCAGGAAAATAACTGTTCCCGGTTAAATCTGACCTGCAGATCATGTGCCATCCCAAGGACCAGACCGGCTCTTACTTTTAAGGAATGCTCCCGACCCTGCAGAATTCCAAGCATTGCATCTCTCGCATCTACAAGCATAGAATACAGAAACGGATCAAATTCCCCGTATTCTTCTTCTCCTTCTTTTTCATAAGTAAGAAAACAGACCGGCTCTTTCTTCTCCATCAAAATCCTTGCCACCTCCGGACAGGATACCGACAGAGTAATCTCCCGTACATCCTCAAACTCCTCGACATGTCTCGGATACAGACGACAGGTTTTACACAGACTTTTCTCTCCGAGATTCGCATACATCTCACACAGATTGCAGTCATTTAAAAATGCACATCGCTTTTCTTTATCCTGCCTGAAAATGCCACGGATCCAGTCCACAGATTTCAACATCGTAAAACGGAATTTCCCTTTTACATGCTTATATTTGTTCAATGATTTTTTGTCAATAACGATCTGCCATCCCGCACAGCAGGTATCCTCGCATTTGTCTGCAATGCAGGTGAACTCTTTATAATAATCCGGAATTGTATATTGCATTTATTTTTCTACCCCTACCTTCTTACAGATATCTGCCAGACAGCATCTGTCGCAGTGCGGCTTCGTCCTTGCCGTACAGACTTCTCTTCCGTGATACACCAGTCTGTGACAGAAGTCACTTCCTTCCTCCGGCGGAACCAGCTTCCAGAGTTCCATCTCTACTTTCTTCGGCTCTTTAATTCCGTCTACCAGTCCAATGCGATTTACCAGACGAATACAATGCGTATCTGTAACGATCGCAGGCTCTCCAAATACATCACCCATGATCAGGTTCGCGCTCTTTCTTCCAACTCCCGGCAGTTTCAAGATCGCATTAAAATCCTTCGGAATCTTACCGCCATATTCATCCCGGAGCATCTTCATACAGGCACTGATATCCCGTGCCTTACTTTTCCCAAGCCCGCAAGGACGGACGATTTCCTCAATATCATTTACATCCGCTTCTGCAAGAGCCTCTACTGTCGGATATTTTGCAAATAAGCCTTCTACAACTACATTTACCCGTGCATCGGTACACTGCGCTGCCAGTCGGACACTGACCAGAAGCTTCCATGCCTGATCATAATCCAGGGTACAGTCTGCATCCGGATATTCCTTTCTTAAGCGTTCTATTACTTCCAGTGTTCTCTGTTTCTTTGTCATCTTTTTTATCCTTCTTTATCTCATATTTTGTATGGTAAGATAATTCATCTGCTTCATAAGTTTAAAATCTTCTTTGTTGAATGTAAGAAGATTCATAAGCTTTTCTTTATTTACAATTTCTTTTTCCGAAATCACTGCTTTAAAGGTCACCGGAAGCATCGTATAATTGGAGAGACCGGACACCAGTGCCAGCTGCTGTCCCGGATTCACCAGATTATTTACACAGGAGATCATGATGTGTTCTGATTTCAGCGCCTGGTTATGAAGCATATAGGTTCCGATAAATCCTTCCTTTTCATACTCACCAGCATAAAGTCCGCCACATTCCCCCGGTTCTTTGATCTCACTTACATCATTAAACAAATGCACTTTATATTTGTTATTCTTTCCTTCCACCGCCTGCTGTTCAATCACACTTTTGACAATTGCTTTCCCCATCCCGTCATAGCTGTACATGTACAGTTTTTCAATCGTCTCCGCATAAGTATATTCTTCCTCTCCCTCGGCAATCTCATCTCCGATAATCGCAAGAGGTGACACCTTAAAAATCTTAGACAATTCAAGAAATGTCGAAATATCCAATGAAATATCCCCTTTTTCGTATTTAGAAACTGTCGACACACTCTTATGCAGTCTTACGGCAAGTTCTTTCAGTGTCATATTATATGCCATCCGGTATTTTCTAATATTACGCCCTACCTTCTCATCTACATTCATACCAATTTTCTTTCCTTTAAATCAATTTTTTTATAACATGTGCATATATCTTAACGCATTTTTCCAAATTTGCAGTCTTCACCATGTTTTTTCTCTTATTCTAATAATAACACGTCCTTTTTTTTCGTGTCAATAAAACCCGCCTCTTTTGTCTTTTCTGATTTTCCCGGATAAAATGGTAGCATAAAAACACAGAGCGCGGAGCAATCCGTATATCAGGATATGTGGAAGGAGAAAACAAATGAAAGTAGAAGAAAGGTTACTCGAATACATCGCGGTCAAAACACCATGCGATGAAAACAGCGATACAGTTCCGACCTCCAAGTGTCAGTTTGATCTTGCAAGAATCCTTGCTGACGAACTGAAAGAGCTCGGACTTAGCAGGGTTGTTCTGGATGACAAATGCTTTGTCTACGGAATTCTTCCTGCTACTCCGGGATATGAATCAAAGAAAAAACTTGGATTTATCGCGCATATGGACACTGTTCCGGAATTTTGTGAGGCAGAAATCCATCCGGTCTGTACACCAGATTACGATGGCTGTGATCTCGTTCTCGGAGACAGCGGACGGGTTCTTACAACAAAAGATTTCCCGCATCTGAAAGGATTAAAGGGGCGTACACTCATCACTTCCGATGGAAATACCATTCTTGGAGTTGATGATAAAGCCGGTATTGCTGAAATCATGCAGCTTCTTGAAATCCTACAAAATGAAAATATTCCGCACGGACAGATCAGTATCGCATTTACACCAGATGAAGAATGTGGAAGCGGTGCTGCTCATTTTGATTTTGAAGCTTTTGATGCAGAGGTTGCCTACACGCTGGACGGGGACGGCGAAGGCGAGATCCAGTATCAGAATTTTAATGCATGCGAAGCAAAATTTGAGATCAACGGTAAAAACGTACATCCGGGTTCTGCAAAAGATGTGATGATCAATGCGGTTCTCATTGCAGCAGATATCAACAACATGCTCCCAAGATACGAGATTCCGCGTCATACCGAACAGTATGAAGGATTCTACCACCTTCTGAGCATCCACGGCGACGAAGGACATGCCGTATCCGAATACATTATCCGCGATCACGACAGCGCAAGCTTTGAAGCACGCCGCAATACCCTCCGTCATATTGAAAAAATCCTGAATGAACTTTGGGGCGAAGGCACCGTCACACTGACACTTACGGATGAATACCAGAACATGGAATGCATCATCAGAGAGCATATGTATCTGATCGATTATGCACGGGAGGCCTGTGTGAAAGCAGATGTCCCGGAGGATATCTCTCCGATCAGAGGCGGAACCGATGGCTGCAAGCTTTCCTTCAAAGGTCTTCCTTGCCCGAACCTTGGCACTGGCGGTCACGGATATCACGGACCACTGGAGCACGTTACCATCGAAGGAATGGAAGCGGCTGTCCGTGTCATCGTAGAACTTGTAAAAATCTTTGCAAATGAATCATAGAAAACAGAGGTACTGATTATGAAAAAGAAGAAAATATCTTTCCCATCTGCGCTTACCGTATTATTTATTGTCCTCATTTTTGCTGCGATCTTAACCGCAGTGGTACCGGCAGGACTTTATTCCAAATTAACCTACAACGCAGATCATGATGTATTTGAAATCACAACGCCGGAAGGTGAAGTGACAGAAATGGCTCCTACCCAGGAATCTCTGGACGAGCTTGGTGTTACCGGAAACTTAAATAAATTCCTTGATGGAAGTATCAGCAAGCCGATCGCTGTTCCTGGAACCTACGAGAGAGTCGATCAGGAACCGCAGGGTGTATTTAAAATCCTCCTTGCGGCGATCAGTGGTGTTTACGATACCATCGATATCATCCTTTTCGTATTTATCCTTGGCGGATGTATCGGTGTCCTGAATTATATGGGTGCATTTAATGCGGCGATTGCAGCACTTTCCAAAGTCACCAAAGGCAAAGAGTATATCCTGATCATCCTGATCACGATCATCATCGCTGCCGGCGGAACAACCTTCGGACTTGCAGAAGAAACCATTGCCCTGTACCCGATCCTTGTACCGGTATTCCTTGCGGCCGGATATGACGTTATGGTTTGTATCGCTGCAATTTACATGGGTTCTTCCATTGGAACCATGTTCCCAACCATCAACCCGTTCTCTGTTGGGAATGCATCCAACGCAGCCGGAATCAGCCTTGCTGACGGTATGGGAATCCGTGGTATTGCACTGGTGATCGGTACTTTGATCACTCTGATCTACATCCTTCGCTACGCAAAGAAGGTAAAAGAAGACCCAACAAAATCCATCTGCTACGATCAGTATGAACATCATATGCAGAAATTTGGACATCAGGGCGAAGTTCCTGAATTTACCGGAAAGATGAAGCTTTCCCTTCTCGTATTCGGCGTATCCTTCGGTGTGCTCGTATGGGGACTTGTCGCACAGGGATGGTGGTTCGATAACATGACCGCTCTCTTCCTTGCCTGCGCGATTCTGCTTGCATTTACCTCAGGTATTGGCGAAAAAAACTTTATGGACCAGTTTATCGGCGGTGCTGCTGACCTGATGGGTGTAGCGCTTGTAGTCGGTGTGGCCCGTGGTATCAACATTATCCTGGAAGACGGTATGATCTCTGACACCATCCTGGAATTCTTCTCGGGTGCGATCAGCGGAATGAATCCAATCGTATTCATCATTCTGATGATGCTTGTATTCATCGTACTTGGATTCTTCATTTCCTCTTCCTCAGGGCTTGCGGTTCTGTCCATCCCGATCATGGCTCCACTTGCCGATACAGTTGGCGTTTCAAGATCAGCAATCGTATCTGCTTACGCATACGGTCTTGGTCTGATCTCCTTCATCACACCAACCGGTCTAATCCTTGCATCCCTTGCAATGGTAGATGTTACTTACGATAAATGGCTGAAATTCATCATGCCTCTGATGGGTATGACCACCGTATTCAGTGCGATCATGCTGATCATCCAGTTATATGTATAAACGCTGCGTATAAGGAGGAACACTCTTATGGATTTTGAAAAACAAATAAAAGAAGACCGTGAAAGTCTGATTCATGATATTATGAAACTGGTGTCCATAGACAGCGTGGAAGACACACCGGAGGCAGGAATGCCTTTCGGTGCGGGTGCTGCCAAAGCATTGGACTGTTTCCTTGAGATGGCAGAGTCCATTGGTCTTAAAACAGAAAATTTCGATCACTATGCCGGACACGCGGACTATGGTAATCAGGAAGAAACTCTCGGAATCCTCGGTCATGTGGACGTGGTTCCATGCAGTGGCAGCTGGATATGTGATCCGTTTAAACCGGAAATCATTGACGGAAAGCTGTATGGTCGTGGCGTACTTGATGATAAAGGTCCTCTTCTTGCCTGCCTCCATGCAGTCAAGATTTTAAAAGAAATGGGTGTGTCACTCAGCAAAAAGATCCGTTTTATTGTAGGTGCGAACGAAGAGACAGACTGGAAATGCATGGACTATTATTTCAACAAGAAAAAAATCCCTGCCCCACAGATGTCCTTCACACCGGATGCAGTATTCCCACTGATCTATGCTGAAAAGGGTGTCTTCCAGTATCAGCTCGTAACCGATATTTCAGAGGATATTACCTTATCTGGTGGAAACGCATTTAATGCAGTGGCAGACCATGCATCGG
The DNA here is from genome assembly GCA_934320645.1 of uncultured Bariatricus sp. GTDB lineage: Bacteria > Bacillota > Clostridia > Lachnospirales > Lachnospiraceae > Allocoprococcus. Next base: position 64,483 of record CAKRFP010000009.1, on the reverse strand, counting down.
TTCTGCTTCCTGTCGATCTGGAAGCCATGATCCGCAAAAGCCTGCTCTCCTGGGAAACCCAGAGTAAATGCCACTTTACCGTAGAAAATGCAGGTTCATCTCTCCGGCTGACCGCAGAAGGTTTTGCCGCACATGCCGCACACCCTTCTACCGGAATCAATGCGATCAGCGGACTGATGCTGGTATTATCCGAACTCCCTCTGGAAAATGAACTGGGTGAGATCGCCAGGTTCTATATGGAACACATCGGCTTTGATCTGTCGGGAAAGAGTCTTGGAATTGATCTGTCCGATGAGATCTCCAGAGGTCTTACCTTCAATGTTGGAAAAGTAGAAACGGAGAACCATAAAGTAATCTTCTCCATCGATAACCGCGTACCGGTTACATATAAATGTATTCAGGTACAGGAGATCATTGAACAGCATCTTTCCGGCTCCCGGTTCCGTTTTGAGAATCCATATGCAACCGAATCGATCCACGTGCCGGAAGATTCCTTCCTGGTGCAGACACTGATGGACTCCTACCGCTCAGTGACCGGTGATGCTTCTGCCAAACCTCTGGTTGACGGCGCATGCTCTTATGCAAGAGCACTGGATAACTGTGTTGCCTTCGGTGCACTTCTTCCGGATCAGCCAGATCTGATGCATCAGACCAATGAATATCTGGATCTGGAAAAGCTGGATCTCTGGATGAAGATTTATCTGGATGCAATTTACAGACTTGCAAAATAAATAATATTACAAAAAAAGAGAGAATAACGTAATGACTTTGTTAATATTTCACGTTATTCTCTCTCTTTTTGTTTTTATTTTTGTTTATTATGTATGTTTTTTTGCTTATTTAGTATGCAAAACCGATGACAGCTCAGATCATTCATGGTATAATTTAAAAAATACAATTACTTATTTATTGACGTACAAAAAGAGGGGGATCTTGCATGAAAAAAATATCACGTCAAGAACTGACACAATACGGAACAGCTGTCATTTCGTTCCTGATTGTAATGACGTTCACACTTCTGATTTTTTTCTGGTTTGTCCATCAAAGCGTTGATGAAAGTGTACAGAACGTTATTCAAAAGAATACACTACAGCAAAAAGACCACCTGGAGCTGGTTTTGGACAAAGAATACGAATTTCTGGAAAGTCCTGCTACCTACTTTGGAACAACCTCAGATTTGTTCAGCTCAGACAATCTGCAGCTTCTTTCCGATCTGGCTTCTTCCAGTTCCTATCACCGGCTTATGCTATTTGACACTGATGGCATCGGGCGCTCCAGTGATGGTAAAAAAACGGATGTAAGCTCACGGGACTATTTCCAGAAAACACTAAATGGTGGACGAGTTCTCAGTTCACCTCTGTCAAGCAGTGTAGACAGCGAAACTCTTGTTGTACTTACCGTTCCTATTTATGATAAAAATCAAAATATCATCGGTGTACTTGGAGGTTCCATCGATGTTACTGCGCTGACTTCCATACTCTTTGAGGATCTGTATTCAGGTTCCGGTTATTCCTTTATCACAGACTCAGACGGCAACATTGTTTCTATTGAAGCTGCACATGGTAAGATTCAGGAGAACTTTTTCACTTCTTCCTCAGGCTGGGTATTCCAGACCTCAGAAGATGGTGCTACCCTTCAGGAAGACTTTAAGCTTGGCCGCTCAAACTGCCGCAAGATTGCCACAGATGTATCACACGCACGTTATATTTCCTATCAGCCACTTAAATACAACGACTGGATGCTCTGCTATATTGTTCCGGCTGCTGAAGCACGTCAGTCCTTTGCATTTATCAATCATTATGAGCTTGTCCTGTTTGCATTCTTCATCTGTATTGTACTGATTCTGATTCTCGCACTCTGGAAGATCAACCAAAAAAACCAGACCTCGCTTCTTCATCAGGCACACACAGATGCACTTACCGGTCTTCTGAACAAAATTTATACGGAACACATGATTTCTGAATGGCTGCATGAGAAAGATTTTGAAGATTTCCAGGCTTTAATGATGATCGATATGGATTATTTCAAACAGATCAATGATACTTTTGGACATGTCACCGGCGATCAAGTATTGAAAATATTTGCTGGTTTTCTAAAAGAACAGTTCCGTACAACTGACATCATCGGTCGTGTCGGCGGTGATGAATTCATGATCCTTATGAAAAATGTACGTCTGGATTACAGTATTCAACTACATTTGAAAAAGCTCTATGCGAATCTCGAAAATGTAAATATTCCTGAATTAAATGGTCAGAAGCTGTCCTGCAGCATCGGCTGTGCAGTCGCTCCAATAGATGCCGAATCCTTCAGCCAGCTATACCGTCTTGCTGACCAGGCCCTCTACACAGCCAAACAGAATGGACGAGGCCAGTTTGTTATTTACCACGATATATGCAAAAAGCCAGAAGTTATTTTATCTTAGTTCGCATCATGGATTTTTAACCCTGATCCGGATATATCCGCTGCTTAATTTTAAAATTCCCGCCAGACAGATCCATTTACCTGTCCGGCGGGAATTTTATTGTCTTTCTATCGTTCAGATATGCAGCCGCATATCCGCTTCTTTTTAATCATCATAAGTATCCAGGAAATTATGTCTTACCCCTTTTGCCTTATATCCAACAACGGTATCCAGATTGACATTTTCCACACTCTTGAAAATATTGCCCTCCACAAACGGGTTCGTCTTCTTAAGCTCTGCGATCAGCTTTTTGATTTCCATACGCTTTGACTGATTTTCTTCATTGTTGCAGGTTGTGCAGGTATCGGTAAACTTACATGCACACTGGATAAAATGCAGATCATTGTAATCTCTCCATGCCTTAATGTCATCCTCACGGATCAGATACATCGGGCGGATCAGTTCCATCCCTTCAAAATTTGTACTGTGAAGCTTCGGCATCATAGTCTGCACCTGCGCACTGTAGAGCATTCCCATCAGGATCGTCTCGATCACATCGTCATAATGATGTCCCAGTGCGATTTTGTTACAGCCCATCTGCTGTGCAAAATTATAAAGATATCCACGTCTCATCCTTGCACAGATATAACACGGTGATTTTTCGATTTCAAATACCGATTCGAAAATATTGGATTCAAAGATCTGGATCGGAATCTTCATCTTTCTTGCGTTTTCTTCAATAACCTTCCGGTTCTCCGGACTGTATCCCGGATCCATCACCAGGAACTTTACTTCAAAGTTAAACTTGTTGTGACGCTTTAATTCCTGGAAAAGCTTTGCCATCAGCATTGAATCTTTTCCACCGGAAATACATACTGCGATCCGGTCACCTTCTTTGACCAATTCATATTCTCTGACAGCTTTTGTAAATTTGGACCAGATCTTCTTTTTGAACTTCTTGCGGATACTAAGTTCCACATGTTCACATACATCATCTGCTTCCTTTTTCTTCATATCTGCCATCAGCCATCCAACATAACCGCCCTTCAGGCTGTATGCTTCATATCCCTGATCCTGCAGTTCTTCTGCGATATCCCTGCTGATCTGTCCTCTGCTGCAGCAGATAATAATCTTCTTTTCCTTATCTTCCGGTGGATTCTCCATCAGTACATCTGCTGAGCTTGCCGTCGAATTCGGCAGGATTCCATGGGCGCGCTCGATCTCGCCACGGATATCAAAAAGCTCGTAGGACTCTGCAGGAAGTGCTTCCATTTCCTCGATCGTAATATCTATACTCATTGATTTTCTCCTTGTAAAAAGAATGTACCCTGACACATAATCCTCTTTATTGAACAGAAAGTTCCATCTGGATTGTTGTCAAATAAAAAATACGTGTGTATCGGTACATATCATAGCATAATCTGTGCATCTGGTCAAAGGGAGATCCATCCGAAAATACCGGATTTTCGCTTATCCCACAACATTTTTAACACTCCTGACTGTTGCAACTCTTACAATACCCTTAACAGCACCATATGCAGGATCGTTCCCGCTGCAATACTTATGAGTGTGTTATGTTTCCATTTGTAGGTAACTGCAACGGCAGCCACCGCAATTCCTTTTGGAAATGCGATTCCTCTCAGATCACTTCCCACATCTTTCAGACAGTAAACGATCAGAACTGCCATGATCGCCGCCGGAAGTACCTGCCCCAGCCTATCCAGCCACAGCGGCATCCGTCGCTCTCCGTTAAATGCCAGAAACGGCAATGCCCGAAGCGCGAACGTGCAAACTGCCGATACCAGAACTGCCAGTAAAATTCCGCCCGTCGTCATACACTTTTTCCTCCTTTTTCCGTAATGACCAGGATTCCGGATGTGATAAGAAGTGCCGAAAGCATAAAGCTTTTCTGCCCGAAGATCACCAGGCACAAAATCCCGATCCCAAGTCCGGTCATTGCCGGAATGTGTTTTCTGGTCTTTTCCCACTGATCGATAAAAATGATCACAAACAGTGCCGTCATACAAAAATCGATTCCTTCCATATCAAACGGAAGCAGCTGCCCTAAGACTCCTCCGAGAACTGCCCCTGCCATCCAGTAACACCGGCTGAAAAATGCAACCAGGAACATCGTATCCTCCTTCTCTTTTTCCGGGAGGTCGAGCGTACAGTTTACCGCATAGGTCTCATCCGTCATCGTGTGGATCATATAGAGCTTACGCCTGCCCATCTTCTGAAAATCCTTCAGAAAAGTAAGGCTGTAAAAAGTCTGTCTGCTGTTCATCAGAAACGCTGTCAGTGCGATCGTTACGATCGAGGCTCCACTGGATAAAAATGTGATCAGGACAAACTGGAATGCCCCGGTATATACGGTAAGACTGACAAACAGTGAATAGTACCAGCCAAATCCGGCATTTTCCATCATAATCCCATATGCCATGCTTACGAAAATGTAGCTGCACATGATCGGAATGGATTTCAGAAAAGCATTTTTTCTGATCTGTGCCTTTGTCATAATGTTTTCTCCTTAAAATTTTCTGTACAAATCGAAAAAGACGAAGGTTCCGAAAAACCTCCGTCCAAAATTTCTGTGTGTATAATATTTATTTGCCCTGAACCGCTGCAAATCCACCTTCAAGATCTGCGATGATATCATCGATATGTTCTGTACCGATAGAAAGACGGATTGTGTTCGGTTTGATTCCCTGATCAAGCAGTTCTTCTTCTGTCAGCTGAGAATGTGTTGTTGTTGCCGGATGGATAACAAGACTCTTAACATCCGCAACATTTGCAAGCAGTGAAAAGATCTTCAGGTTGTCGATGAACTTGTGAGCTTCTTCCTGTCCGCCTTTGATCTCGAATGTGAAGATGGATGCTCCACCATTCGGGAAATATTTTTCATAAAGTGCATGATCCGGATGATTCGGCAGTGACGGATGGTTCACATGCTCTACCATTGGATGATTAGAGAGATATTCTACTACTTTCTTTGTATTTTCTACATGACGGTCAATTCTAAGTGACAGTGTCTCTGTTCCCTGCAGAAGAAGGAATGCGTTAAATGGAGAGATGGTTGCTCCCATGTCACGAAGAAGGATTGCACGGATGTAAGTTACAAATGCTGCCGGACCTGCTGCATCTACGAAAGATACTCCGTGGTAGCTTGGGTTTGCATCTGCGATTGCCGGGTATTTTCCACTTGCTTTCCAGTCAAATTTGCCGGAATCTACGATGATTCCACCAAGAGTTGTTCCGTGTCCACCGATGAATTTGGTAGCAGAATGTACAACGATGTCTGCTCCGTGTTCGATCGGACGGATCAGATACGGTGTTCCGAATGTGTTGTCGATCACAAGCGGAAGTCCATGCTTGTGTGCGATTTCAGCGATCGCATCGATATCCGGGATATCACTGTTCGGGTTACCAAGAGTTTCAAGATAGATGGCTCTTGTGTTATCCTGAATTGCATCTTCTACTTCTTTCAGGTTATGTGCATCTACAAATGTAGTGGTGATTCCGTAATGTGTCAGTGTGTGCTCAAGAAGGTTGAAGCTTCCACCATAAATTGTCTTCTGCGCTACGATATGTCCGCCATCTGCTGCAAGTGCTTCGATGGTATATGTAATTGCAGCTGCTCCTGATGCTGTTGCAAGAGCTGCCACACCACCTTCAAGTGCTGCGATTCTCTTTTCAAATACATCCTGTGTAGAGTTTGTCAGACGTCCGTAAATGTTACCTGCATCTGCAAGTCCGAATCTTGCTGCTGCATGTGCAGAGTTCTTAAATACATAAGATGTTGTCTGGTAAATCGGTACTGCTCTGGCATCAGATGCCGGATCTGGTTCTTCCTGTCCTACGTGAAGCTGAAGTGTTTCAAATTTATAATCGCTCATATTTTTCTACCTCTCTTTTCTGATTGTCTGATGTATCGTGATCTCTATAGTGATCTTTCAAATTTGATAGTTGCATTATATCTGCTCTTACCTACTTTGTCAATAGGTTAATAGGGAATTATTTTAAAAACCTTAAATTTCAATATGTTTTATCTGTTTTTCTTCTATCAATACAAAAAAGACGCTTTTGGCGTCTTTTCTGTATAATAACAGCCACTACTGCTCATCGATGATCAGCCCGGCGATCAGTTCTGCTCCTGTCACAAGATCTTTGATTGTCGTATATTCATTTACCGAATGTGCCTGGTACATTCCATTTGACAGCACCAGCCCCGGAATCCCGTTCTTCGCAAAACTGTTGTTATCACTTCCGCCAAATGTCTCCACCAGGTTTCCTGCAAGTCCCAGCTTTTTGCTTACTCTTTCAAACCGTTTTACCGGCACACTGTCTTTTGCAGTCTCATAAGCAATCAGATGAACTTCGTAGATGAGTTCTGACTCAGCTCCGTATTTTTCAGCCACCTTTTTGAAAGTATTTCCCACTTTTTCTACACAACAGATTGCTTTTTCATGGGAATAGCTCCGGATTTCTCCCTTTACGGTACATTTTTCCGGAACAATATTTGTTCCGCTCCCACCTTCGATCAATCCGATATTGCAGGTTGTCTCTTCGTCCACATGTCCCTGACTGATCTGTGAGATCGCTTCGGATGCAATAGCGATCGCATGAATGCCATGCTCCGGATCGAATCCGGCGTGGGATGCTTTCCCGGTTACTGTCACCTGATAAGAGATCAGGGACGGTGCTTTATATGCTGCGCTTCCAACCGGTCCGCTGATATCCAGTACATAGGCTTCTTTTGCACGGACCTTTGAAAAATCAAATACACTGCTGCCCTTGATATAAAGCTCTTCTGCAATTGCAAAAAGAATCTCGATATCCCGGTGTGGTACTCCCGCTTCTTTTACACTGCGGATTCCTTCCAGGATCTCCACAAGTCCAGCCACATCATCAGCTCCAAGAACTGCCTTTCCTGCGGAACGGATCACACCGTCTTCTCCGATGATCCCTTTCTTGCCTTTGGACGGCTCAACCGTATCCATATGACCGGACAGAAGGACCGGATCTCCCGGAAGGTCTCCCGGAAGATATGCATATAAGTTTCCGGCGTTTCCTCCGAAATGTTCTCCGGCATTGTCTTCCTCCACCTCAAAACCAAGTTCTTTTAACTTCGGGATCAGCCGGTCTGCCATCTCACGCTCTCCAAAGCTTGGTGCATCGATTGCGGTCAGCTCCTGAAATTCGTCAACTACTCTTTTTTCATTTACTTCTATTTTGCTCATTTCTGCCACTTCCTTATCTGCACGGTCATTATTCCGATCTAAAAACGGTCATCGTCCGTCTGTCCTGTACACCTTCCATCACAGATGTCTGCCGCTTGACTCACACTTCTACTTTAATACAGCTTCCAGGTCTGCGATCAGATCCTCTGCGCCTTCGATTCCAACAGATAATCTCAGAATCCTGTCTGTAATTCCGTTCCGGTCAAGCTCTTCTTTGGAAAGATCCGCATGTGTCTGTGTGATCGGATAGGTGATCAAAGTCTCTGTCCCTCCAAGACTTTCCGCAAACTGAATCAGTTTTACATTTTCCAGAATGTGATATGCTCTCTCTTGAGAATCTACTTCAAAGGTCAGGATCGAACCAAATCCTCTTGCCTGCTTTTTCATCAGTTCGTAGCCCGGATGTGATTCAAGCCCCGGATAAAGTACCCTTGTCACATGCTCCTGCTTTTCCAGAAAATGTGCGATCTTCAGTGCATTTTCCTGCGCCCTGTCCATACGGACTCCAAGCGTCTTGATCCCTCTGAGGATCAGCCAGCTGTCCATCGGTGCAAGAGTTGCCCCTGTCGTCTTGATGATAAAACGAAGCTGTTCCTGAATGTCCTCGCGGTTTGTTATCAGAAAACCTGCAAGTGTGTCATTATGTCCACCCAGATATTTTGTCCCGCTATGCACAACAATGTCAGCACCAAGCTTCAGCGGATTCTGGAAATATGGTGATAAAAAGGTATTATCCACGATCAGAAGAAGATCATGTTTTTTTGCTTTCTTTGAAAGTTCTTCCAGATCGGATACACGCATCATCGGATTGGTCGGTGTCTCTGCATAAATTGCTTTTGTATTATCCTGGATATAATCCTCTACATCCACATTGCTTAAATCCACGCTGGTAAATGTCAGTCCATTTTTCACATTGATGCTGTGGAACAGACGGACACTTCCTCCGTAAAGATCCTCATCAATGATGATGTGATCGCCCGGTTTGAAAATCTCCATCAGAGCTGTGATCGCTGCCATTCCTGTCGAAAATGCCAGTGCATCGATTCCTTCTTCCAGTGATGCTACGATCTTCTCAAGATGTTCTCTCGTCGGATTCTGTAATCTGGAATAGTCATAACCACTGCCTCCACCTACTCTGTCTCTTGCAAATGTTGCAGACTGATAGATTGGATAACTGATCGCCCCATATATTTCATCCTTATTATCGTCAGCCAGATGCTGACATCGTGTATCGATTCCATACTTCATGTTTGTCTACCTCTCCTGTCTCTTGTAATCCGTAATATGAAAGCTCAAAATTATATTGACCTCTCTGATACCAACTTTCTCTCCTGATATCAGTCAATTTCGCTATTTACTTTACAATATCTTTCCATCGAAATCCAGTTTTCTTTTTTATTTTTCAAAAAATTCTTTTCCGGGCATTTACGCAAGTTCTTTCTCAGTCATCACACATTCAAACTCTCCGGAGCCGCTTACCTGTGAATAATCCGGTGTATAGCCAAGCTTTTCATAAAATCCAAGGGCTGCCTTTCTGGAATTGATATAGATTTTTGTCACACCTTTTTCGCGCATCCAGTTTTCTGCCTCAATGATCCCTGCCTGTCCGTAATGCTTTCCCCTGTAGGATTCCAGTGTTGCCACGCGCTCAATTTTTCCGGTATGTTCATCCAGATAATGCAGCCTGCAGGTGGATACCGGATAAATTCCGTCCATAACCAGAATATATTCATCTTCCGGTGTGTCATCTGAAAATTCTCCCTCAAGCGGGATCTTAAATCCCAGGCACATTGCCTGTGTCCGCACATAATGTACGCCGGCTCTCTGCCATTCTTCTGTTACTCTGACTGCTTTCATCATTCATTCCCCGCTTTCGCTTATTTTGCAGATAACTTTTCTCTTCCGTGTGGTGTCAGCCACAGAGATTCATCCGGTCCGTTCGGCACGATCGCAAATTCATTGGACGGGCAGCAATCGATATGATAATGCTTCTTGATCGCCGCAAAATTCGTTGTGTCGCCAAATCCCGGTGTCTGATACAAATCTCTTGCATATGCCCACAGATTCGGATAATCGCGGAGAAGCTTTTTATTCAGGCGGAATACCGGATAATATGCACAGTCGAATCTTACCAGTGTTACATAAAGGCGCACATCTGATTCTGTCAGTCTGTCACCGAACAAGTATCTCTGATTTGCAAGTCTTTCTTCCAGCCAGTCCAGGCGGTTAAATACCATGTTATACGCTCGGTCATAAGCCTTCTGCTTTCTTGCAAATCCGGCTTTATAGACACCGTTATTTACCTCACGGAAAATGATATCGTTCAGCTTGTCGATCTCCTCTCTTAAATCTTCCGGATAAAGATCCGGTGCTCCCTCTTTATGATATGGCTTCCATGCAGTTTCAAAATAGAGTGTCAGATTGAAATAATCATTATTTACCACCTTACCGGATGGGATATCCACAAGTGCCGGTACGGTAAATCGTCCGGTATAATCCGGGTCTGCCGCAAGATATGCCTCACTGATATAATGGATTCCAAGAACCGGATCCACATCTCCCTCGTCCAGTGTAAATGCCCAGTCACTTCTCGGTACATCCGGTCTCTTCGGATCTGCGGTTCCAAGGCTGATCACATCCTCCAATCCCAGAAGCTTTCTTACAATCACGCTGCGGTGTGCCCACGGGCATACCGGCGCCCACAGAAGGCGGTAACGTCCCGGCTCTACCGGAAGCTTTCCTTCGCCCTCTCCAAACGGTGTTTCAAACTGATTTTTCTGACGGTTAAAATTTCCCTCACTGTCTACTTCTTTATTTACCCATTCTGTCGATGTATTTTCTCTCATAGTCCTTTCCCTTTCCTACGCTGTCTGATTCTGTTTTTCCTGCTGCTGTCTGATGCCTCTTGGCGCTACATATGGCTGTCTCTCATAATCGTTGTCACCAAACCGGTAGCCTTCTTCCAGAAGAAATCCGGTATCTTCCATCCACTTCAGACTTTCTGCATTTCCATTGTAAATCGCCATGCCCGTCTTCTGTCTGCGGAATCCCATTTTCTCATACATGGATACCGTCTTCGGATGCGTATACAAAATGACATTACAGCCCTTTACCTGTTCCAGAAGCGAATCAATGAGCTTTCGTCCCAGCTGCTGACCCTGGTATCCTTCCAGCAGTGCCACATTGTAGATTGCAGCCTGACACACACCATCGGAAATTGCCCTCGCACAGCCGACAACCTGGTCTCCATCGTAAATAAATGCTGTCGCATAGCTGTTCTTAAATATTTTTTCTTCTGTAGCAGCATCAAAATGACTCAGTCCAAAATGGTCTAAAATATCTGCCACTGCCTGATAATCTACATTTTCCTTGTCTGTCACCAGTCTGATACTCATTGCTTTCGCTCCCTTCTTTTATCCTGTTGGAAAAAATCGACTGATCCCTCAGCCGATTTTGTTTTTCTCTTAAATTGAATAATCCGGTTCTTCCATCCGGTTGATCTTTGTAAAGAACTCTTTGACACGTTCGTTCTTCGGATTTCCAAACACTTCTCTCGGCGTTCCGTCTTCCAGAATCTTTCCTCCGTCCAGGAAAATCACTCTGGTTGCAACGTTTCGTACAAAGCTCATCTCATGGGACACCAGAAGCATTGTATATCCTTCATTTGCCGCTTTTTTGATCGTATCCAGAACTTCTCCGACAAGCTCCGGATCCAGTGCAGATGTCGGCTCATCCAGAAGTAAAAGCTTTGGCTCCATCGCAAGTGCTCTTGCGATTGCAACTCTCTGCTGCTGGCCACCTGACATATGTCTCGGATAATGGTTTGCGTGATCCAGAAGACCTACATTTTTAAGCTGCTCTCTCGCAATCCTTTCTGCTTCCTCTTTTTTCATCTTCTTTACCACGATCAGCCCCTCCATTACATTCTGAAGTGCTGTCTTCTTTGAAAAAAGATTGAAATTCTGGAACACCATGCTGGTCTTTTTCCGGAGCTCTGTCAGATCTTTTCCGTGAATATGTGCCAGATCCTGTGTTTCACCGTCAATCGTTATAGTTCCGGTTTCCGGTTTTTCCAGTCTGTCCACACATCTTAAAAATGTGGATTTCCCCGTTCCTGAAGGTCCGATGATCGCCACAACATCTCCCTGATTGATGGTAAGGTCGATCCCATCAAGAACCTTATTATTTTTAAATGTTTTTGATATATTTTTGATTTCGATCATACCTTATTCCACCTCTGTATCTCTGATATCTAAAAGTGCCGGTGCATCTTCCGGTACGCGGAATTTCTTCTCCAGATAGCTGATCACTCTCTCAAGTACGAAAGTAATTACCCAGTAAATAATTGCCAGTGAAATATACACTTCAAAGTAACGGTAATTTCTTCCCGCAAGGATCTTTCCTTCTGCGGTCATCTCCACTACAGAGCAGACAAATGCAAGAGAAGTTCCTTTGATCAGTCCGATAAATGCATTTCCTAGGGATGGGAGTGCTACCACGATTGCCTCCGGAAGGATGATCCTTATCAATGCCTGGAAATAATTCATTCCCAAAGCGCTTGCTGCCTCAACCTGTCCTTTATCTACTGATTCGAGAGAAGCACGGATGATTTCTGCGTTGAATGCGGATTCATTGAGTGCCAGCGCAACGAATGCATATACGATCGGTGCGACTCCATTGACATTGTAGTTGGTTCCACATTTAAAGTTGATATATTTCAGAATCATCGGAATACCGAAATAGGTCACATATAACTGAACCAGGATCGGCGTTCCGCGGATGACCGAGATATAGATACTTACCAGCTGTTTCAGTACCGGTACCTTTTTAATCTTCACAAGTGCAAGGAGCAGTCCCAGGATGAGACTGGCGATCATTGCTGTGACAGCCAGTTCCATTGTAACCGGAAGATATTTTAAAAGTAGCGGTATCTGTGTAAATACCAGTTTTCCATCAAATAATTTACCCATTAGTTAATCGTCTCCTCGAACTTGTCATCCTCCGGTGCGGCATCCTGACCATACCATTTCTTACTGATCTCAGTCAGCGTTCCGTCTTCCTTCAGCTCCTTCAGTGCTTTGTCTACCTGTTCTCTTAAATCTTTCTGGTCCTGTGGGAAAATAAAGTATGCATAAGAGTTTTCGGCAATCATTTTTGCTTCATCTTCCGGAATATCATTTTTCTGCACTTCATAGTTAAATTCTTCCATGTAAGAGTTGTACATTGCAAGATCGATGATCGTAAAATCCTGTGATCCGTCTGCTACATGCTGTAAAAATACAGATGTATCTGCATCCGAGTAAGTAATATTGATCGCTTTATCCGGATTCTTTTCATTCCATGCTTCTACTGCATTGGATACGCTGATTCCTGTACCACCTTCAAAAGAAAGTCCGGCTGCATCTTCAAATGATTTGATCTCTTTTCCGCCTTTCTTTGTTACGAATACATAGCTGATCTTGTCATATGGATAAGAGTAAAGATAACTTGCTCCACGTTCTTCGTTGTAAGAGAAGTTGTTGACTCCGATCTGATAATTTCCACTGTTCAGTCCGGAAAGTACAGATCCAAAATCAGTCACTTCGTATTCCAGTTCATAATCCGGGAGCTTATCAAAAACTGCATTCAGTACATCCACATCGTATCCTGCCGGCTTGTCATCATCGCCTACATAGACATATGGTTTTGCATTTGCTCCGGTTGCTGCTTTGATTACTGTCTTTCCACTGTCTGAAGAACTGTCCTTTGAAGCGCTTCCTGAAGAAGATCCGCATCCTGTAGCCAGAACTCCTGCTGCCAGTGTAACTGCTAAAATGCTTGCTAACTTTTTCATAATATTTTTCCCTCGTCTTTCGTCTGTTATTTTTCTGCTTTAAATTTGTGTGCCGGATCTTTACTGAGTGATTCTCTTCCTGTCGGTGTCTTCCAGATAGTATCCCAGTCTGTTTCCTGCACCACGATATCATAATATGTATTTTCCCAATACTCTTCATCTGCTTCATTCAGATCGACAGATGCCGCAAAATCCTTAAAATATGTGTTATGTCTGAATGCAGGGATCTGATACAGATCTCTTGCATAGCCCCACAGATTCGGGTAATCTACCAGACGATGCTTGCAAGGTCCGATATTTCTTGAATAAGACACATCCAGTCTTGCGATGGTTGTATAAAGACGGATATCACTGTCTGTCACATAATCTCCGAATAAGAATCTCCTGTCTGCAAGTCTTTCTTCCATTGCATCCAGTCCCGCAAAGAATGTCTCATATCCGTCTGCAAATGCCTGTAAGGATTCCGCGAACTGTGCACGGTAAACAGCGTTGTTGACGTTTTCAAACAGCCATTTGTTCAGCTTGTCGATCTCGTCTCTTAATTCTTCCGGGTAAAGATCCGGGGCGTTCTTTTTGTGAAATGGCTTAAATGCGGTTTCCAGATGATTGGTCAGCCAGTGGTAGTCATTATTTACTACTTTCTTTGTCTTATAATCTACAAATGCCGGAACAGTTGTACGTCCGGTGTATTCTTCATCCGCATTGTAGTAAAGCTCACTTAAGAACTGTGCGCCCGTTTCCGGATTGATATGATCCGGAGAATTTACAAATTCCCATCCAAGATTTTCTTCCCGGTCTGTCCAGTCTACGATCTCAACCTTCACTGCATCCTCAAGTCCAAGAAGCTCTCTTGCAATCGCTGCCCGATTGGACCAGTTGCATCCTTTTGCCCAGAAAAGAATGTATCGGTCTTTTTCTACCGAATTCTTTCCTTCTCCGAAGCCTTCTGTGAAGCGGTTCGGCTGACGGTGAAAATTTCCATATTTATCAATTTCCTGTGCAGTCTCTCTTGGTCTTACTCTGATCTGTCTTCCATTTACATCTACATATTCAAACTCTGCCATGATTCGTTCCTCCTACTGTTCTTCTGCCTTAAATTTGTTGCCCGGATCGCTGCTTAAGTGTGCACGGTCAAGTGGTGCACCCCAGTATGCATCAAAATTGATCTCATCCAGAAATCTTGCATTGAAAGATTCAAAGAATAATGCGCCGACCTTCTTGTTGTTGGGATTTGCGAAATCCTTAAAGTAGGTGTTGTTTCTGAATGCCGGAATCTGATACAGGTCTCTTGCATATCCCCACAGATTCGGATAATCGATCAGGCGGTGTTTGGTATGTCCAAGCTGCCAGGTATAACGGATATCCAGTCTTGCCAGTGTTACATAAAGCCTTACATCACTGTCTGTTACATAATCCCCAAAAAGAAATCTTTTGTCTTCCAGACGTTTTTCCAGAATATCCATTGCTGCATAAAAAGAATTATAGGCATCCCAGTAAGCTTCCTTTGATCTTGCAAAGGTTGCTTTATAAACTCCATTATTAATGTTATCAAAGAGCCAGTCATTCATCTCATCGATGTCTTTTCTGAGCTCTTCCGGATAAAGATCCGGTGCTCCTTTTTTGTGGAACGGTTTAAAATCTACTTCAAAATAATTGGTAAGCCAGGTGTAATCGTTATTTACAACTTTTCCTGTCTTGGTATCGATCAGAGCCGGTACCGTTGTTCTTCCTGTATAATCATCATCTGCTTTGTAATATGCTTCACTTAAAAACTGGATTCCAAGAACCGGATCAATATGATCTTTGTCATATACAAATTCCCATCCAAGATTCTTCTCATGTTTTTCATGATCAACCATGTTGACACTGATCGCATCTTCCAGTCCAAGAAGTTCTCTTACGATCGATGCTCTGTTGGACCAGTGGCAAAGCTTTGCCCATACCAGATGGTATCTTCCTTTTTCTACCGGATTCCTTCCTTCTCCAAATCCTTCTGTAAAATGATTTGGCTGGCGGACAAAATATCCATTCTCATCTATCTCCGATACAACTTCCTGCGGACGTACACGGATCTTTCTTCCATTTACTACTTCATAATCAAATTCTGCCATTTGTTTTTCCTCCGTTCCTGTTCTTTATCACTAGGTGTTTTGTTTAACCTTTATTTCCTATCAATTTAGTAGGTATATTACCATCTATTACCTACTAAGTCAATAGGTTTATTGCATTTTTTTGTTTTTCCCTTGAAACACCTATAACCCTACGATATAATAGGTTAAAAGGCACCAGAGCCTAAATGGACTCCGGTGCCACTATTATACAGACAGAAAATATGGGGGAAACTACTTATGATTTCTACAAAAGGACGTTACGCACTCCGCGTAATGATTGATCTCGCCCAGCACATGGATGAGGAATATGTTCCACTGAACGAAATAGCAGACCGGCAGGAAATTTCCGAAAAATATCTGGAGATTGTCCTGAAGATTCTTGTACAGAAAAAGCTTCTGAAAGGACGCCGCGGCAAAGGAGGCGGTTATCGTCTGACCAGACTTCCTTCCGAATATACAATCGGTGAAATTCTTGAACTTGCAGAGGGCAATCTTGCCACGGTCGCCTGCCTGGTTCCGGGTGCAGAAGCCTGCAGCCGTGAAAACCAGTGCATCACCCTTCCTTTATGGAAAAAGTTCGATGGAATGGTACATGATTTCTTTTATGGAATTACATTGGAACAGGTATTGAACGGAAATATTTAAGGAGATTTTTATGAATGCTTCAAATTTTGAATGGCCAGTTGATAAAAAGCCACTGTATTCCCTGCTTTCCATCCGCCTCCGCGGTCTGATCGACGGGATTCCTCACCAGATCTCCAATCTGGCAAATGCATCTGCCCTTCTCGGGGATGCGCTTCGGGATATCAACTGGGTTGGTTTTTATCTAATGAAAGAAGGCAGACTCGTCCTTGGTCCTTTCCAGGGCAAACCTGCCTGTATTGAAATTAAAATCGGAAAAGGTGTCTGCGGAACCGCTGTCTTAAAAGACCAGGTCATGCTAGTAAAGGATGTCCACCAGTTCCCGGGACATATTGCCTGCGACAGTGCCTCCAATTCCGAGATTGTAATCCCACTTCATAAAGGCGATGAGATCGTCGGAGTTCTGGATATCGACAGTCCCCTCCTCGCCCGCTTTGATGAAGAGGATACAGCGGGGCTTACACATTTCGCACAGATTCTGGAAACGGTTTTTAACGACTAAGCTGTTTTTTCAGATAACCTGCAATCACCCGAGTTGCACATTCATGTGACTTTTTCCCCGGATGCTGAAGGGATCCCATTTGTTCTTCTGATGTGTCCGGGAGTTCCAGAAAACTTACATTCAGATCTTTTGATTCTTTCTTATAATTTTCCACTGCTTCTTTTATGATCGGCGAAAGCTCATGTCCGATCATTCCATATGCCCACAAAATATGTGCTGCCGGATTGTCTTTTCTCACCATGGCAAGGAAGTCTGTCATTGCTTTTTCCAGTCGCAGAACATCCTCTCTCACATAAGTTCCATCCGCGTTCTTATGCTGCTTAAACGTCCTCCCACTCTGCCAGTCCCTCCACATTGGCTCCTTAAATGCACTCGCATCATTGGTTCCCAGATTGATGATCACGGCGTCCGGAATCCATTCAGCAAAATCATATGGCTTATCTGCACCGGATTCTCCCGCCGTCTTTCCTTCTTCAAATCCACAAATTTTCTCATAACGTGATGGCACATTGTGATCCGGATTATTATCCCATCCGGTCAGCACGCCCCAGCCACTCTGTGAAATAGCACGGAACTCCGCATGCATTTCCTTTGACACCAGATATGGAAAACTGTGACTGCAGCTTTTGAACATGGAGATCCAGTCCTCTTCTGTCTGTGCACCATAAGTTCCCTCACCTGATGTAATGCTGTCTCCTACAAATTCCAGCTTATACGCTTTTTCCTCTACCGGCAGAAACTCCCCGTCACTTTCCATTCCCCAGATCAGCAGCTGGTGATCCCGTTCCTCTGTCATTGCCTGCAGTTCGCGGAACAGATAGACATTCTTCACCGTATCCGGGCTCATATTCCGGAACAGGCAGATCTTTGTGCGTCCGTAAGGAAGCATCTGTCTGCCTATCAGTTCTCCATTTATCTCATAGGCAATCCACATCTCATGCACCTTGTATACTGATTCTATGTCTATCCAGAGCTCTTTTCCTGTCACGCTTACCTCAATTCCTCCGCCGTTGAAAAATACCGGGAGCGGATATTTTGTCTCATCGGTTCTTCCGTGGATTTTGTAGTTTGGGATTTCCTTTAAGCTATATGATTTTAAGTGTCTGTTCTCCATCTGTCTCTTCCTTTCCGGTCTGTATTCTCCGTTCATTGTAACAGATTTTCTGGCAAATGTTATCTTTTTCCTGCCAGATACTTTTTCTGCCCGATTTGTTTTCAAATTAATAGGCATTCTTTTTCTGCTCTTGACATTTTTCACATCAGTTTATATGATATTTGAGGCAAAATCTTTTATGATTCAGGAGAATTCATATGAACCAGTTATTAAAAATGATCCGGCAGAAAGACGCTTCTGCCTTTACACACAGTGGAAAATTCCATGCAGATGATGTCTTTTCATCTGCACTTTTACTCTATCTGAATCCGGAAATCACAATCACCCGCGGAAACAAAGTTCCGGAGGATTTTGACGGCATCGTATTTGATATCGGACGCGGCAAATATGACCACCACCAGAAGGACAGCCGTATCCGTGAAAATGGAATCCCTTATGCAGCTTTCGGACTTTTATGGGAAGATCTTGGGTGTGAAATCTTAGGTGACGAGCTTGCTGAAAAATTCGACGAGGCATTCGTCCAGCCACTTGATAACAATGACAATACCGGTGAGAAAAATGAACTTGCTTCTCTGATCGGCAGCTTCAATCCTTCCTGGGATGAGAACGGCGGGACGGATGAAGCCTTTTTCCGCGCTGTCAGTGTTGCCGGTATGATATTAGAAAATAAATTCGCCCGCTATCTTGGAAATGAACGTGCAGACAAACGAATTGAAGAGGTTCTTGAAACCCGTGACCAGACCGGCGATTCCCGTATTCTTGTTCTCCCGGAATTTATTCCGTGTCAGAAGCGTCTTTCCGAAACAGAAGTTGCTTTCGTCATCTTCCCGTCCAACCGCGGCGGCTACTGTATCCAGCCACAGAAAAAGGAATATTCTCTGAACTACAAATGCAGCTTCCCATCCGAATGGCTTGGTCTGGAAAATGAAGAACTCCAGAAAGAAACCGGTCTTTCCAGTGCCACTTTTTGTCATAAGGGTGGCTTTCTGATGTCCGTTGGAGATCTGTCAGATGCTATCCGGGCATGCCAGATCAGTCTGGATGCATTTACCGAAGAGATTACTCTGGTAAATCTCGGTGATGATACTTCCGCCGATACACTCCTTGCACAGCTTCCGGGACTTGCACATGCAAAGATTATTCATAAATCCCTTCCAGAGTTCCCGGAACTTACCCTGGATGGAATCTATGGGGAAGTTACTATGGAAAAGCCAGAATGGAAAACGTATGTGAAGGATCAGGTAAAAGAATTATTGAAGACGAAACCTGAGGCAGTCTATGTAAATGGGAATCTGTTTTCTCTTTATCCGATCGTTCATCAGCTTCGTAAAAAACACATTCCGGTCCTCACCTCTTCAATGAAAGATGGGAAAAAAATTATTATCCGTATTCCTTCCGGTTCATAAGTAAAAAAATGGCGTCCAGTCCACTCTCGACTGGCGCCATTTTCTGTTATTATCGCTGTCAGAAAAACATCTTTCTGTGCTCCCTGACTATCCCATGTTTGCAAATCTCTCGACTGCTTTTGTAAAATCTTCTATCGTCTTATCTGCATCCCCATGCTCAATTCCATCTTTTACACAATGCTTGATGTGTCCTTCCAGAACAACCTGACCACACTTGTGAAGTGCTGATTTTGCTGCATTGATCTGCGATAAAATATCTTCACACGGAATATCTTCATCGATCATCCGGTCGATTGCCTGTACCTGTCCGATGATCTTTTTCAATCTGCGATGCAGATTGTCCGAATCCATACACTGCTTCATCTGTCAAAACCTCCTGCTCTTTCAAGTATAGCAGACCTTTCCTTTTTTACAAGTAATAGCTTAATTATCCCAGTACAATTTTCGCTTTGTGTCATCCAGTCCGTCCACAAATCTTCGCTTGAATACCAGAAACTCTTCCAGATCCATCAGAATATGATACAGCATCGCACGGCTTTCGAATTCTTCCCGGGTCTTCGGAAGAGGATTCTTCCTTATAATGTCAAAAAGTTCATGAAGCTCGTCCAGCTGCGCAGTCGGAACGGTATGCTCTTTCACACAGACCAGCATGTCCAGCACATAAGCGGATATGATCATTGCTTCCTCCGGCATCTTTCGAATCTTTTTCATCTCATAGTGAAGGTTATGGATCACGTTGCACTGCTTCATACGCATTTCAAAATAATCAATATAATATCCCGGATGTGACTGGAACGTATTATCCTGATATTCATATGCATCCTGAATGAATCCCTGTACCTCTTCCTCCAGTTCGCAGATATCTGCCCATACACTTCTCTGCATCTCTTTGTTCGCCAGATATGCAGAAATCTCACCAAGGATCATTTGCAGACGCTCTTCTGTGTAACGCATATTTTCCACCAGTGCCTTGCGCTGACTTCCATAGTCATAAAAAAGATTCAGGATCAATGCCATCGTAATGCCGATCAGCACCAGCATAAATTCATTGACAATGAAATCTACTTCAAAATCCCGGATTTCCAGAAAATGCATTCCGATCAGCGCATTTACCGATATTGTCGCTCCCCAGCCGATCATCTCAGCAATAATAACAACAAAAAATGCATATACACCATACGCAATCCATTCTGATTCTACGATAGAGAATATAATCATCGCCATCAGTACCGATATCACAAACGTCACTACCCTGGCGATCGATAACTTCACCGTCTTCCATTTCGTAGTTACCATTGTAAGAAGCGCAACACTTCCCGCCGCCAGCGAATATTTGAGTCCTATCAGATTCGCAATATAAATCGCCAGACTACTCCCTAAGGCAATTTTCAATGCCTGCATCCCGATCTTTTTACTTTTCATTTTTCCTCCCGTAATCTCATGCCCCAATCCCCATGGATTCTGTGCACTTGATTTTGTATCCATATTTATGATACCGAGAGAACGGATACTGTGTCAAATATTTTCTCTATAATCTGCTTATTTACCAAATTACACTGGTAAATTTTAGGCAAATTGCTGTTGATATTTTTAATCATTTACTCCTTTTTCCAGTTTAAAAGGAGTGCGGAATTGATAATGACCAGAACCGATCCCGCGTTATGCACAAGCGCACCTACAACCGGGTTCAAAATTCCAAGTATAGCAAGTACAATCGCCAGAAAATTCAGTCCCATTGAAAAGCTCATATTGCATTTGATCGTGAACATCATTCTCCTGGACAGTGCCAGCAGATGTGGAAGTTCTTTTACCTCATCATCTACCAGTGTAATATCTGCCGCATCTACTGCGATATCACTCCCAACACCGCCCATGGCAATTCCGACATCCGCTTTCTTAAGTGCCGGATCCACCTGTAATGCCTTCAGTGCATCGATCATTGCTGTACTTTCTTCACGAATCGTATCTGCCAGCGCAAGATATCCTGCCAGTTCTCCATCTGTCGCAAGATAAATCAGTGTACAGCCCTGTTTCAGATATTCCTCTGTTATCAGAAATACCTCGTTAGAAACCGGTATCTGATTCTCTTCCATCATCTCCCGGTTCCCTGCCAGAATCTTTTTACCGCCTTCCACACAGCTCACACCGCGTCCCGGAATCATCTGAAATTCTTCCGGTTTTAAAAGAGATTCTTTCTTTTCTTTTTTGAAACAGCTTACCACTGCTTTCCCAAGAGGATGCTCGGAAAGCATTTCTGATGCGGCACAGAATCTGTAAATATCCTCTTCACTATACTTTCAGATTTCCTGACAAAAAAATCGCCAGCCAAATTTTTGACCGACGATACTTCTTCCTTTATTTCATTATTTCTACATCTTTGATCCCTATCACACCTGTTCCACTCCCAGGATAATCTTAATCAATACCTTGCTCAGCATAATCGTCCGGTTCCATGGATTGATGATAACTCCTTCAATTTCGTCCACCTGAAGTGCTGATTGAAAGAGTTTATGGATATCTGTCATAAATGTAGATTTGACACTTCCACCACCTTTTAACTCTTCCTCAAAACTGGTAAACGCTGCCCACCATTTTTTTCCATCCTCAGTCTGAATTGCCTGAAGCTGAATCTGACCATCACCTTTTGGCGGTTCTACTGCGATAATCAGCTGTCCGTTTTCCTTCATTCTTCTGCGGATCACGGTCAATGTATGTGCCAGCATTTCCTGTGTCGGTTCCTGCTGCAATCCAGCAATCGCAGCTTCCATTTTTTCGTTTCCCTGCAGTCCTGGATCTTTCTTTTC
The DNA here is from genome assembly GCA_934320645.1 of uncultured Bariatricus sp. Taxonomy (GTDB): domain Bacteria; phylum Bacillota; class Clostridia; order Lachnospirales; family Lachnospiraceae; genus Allocoprococcus. The sequence continues at coordinate 42,433 of CAKRFP010000009.1, read as the reverse complement.
CATTTCATCGTTTCCCATTTTCTTTTCTCTCCAATATCTTCCGCTCTGACTTTCTCTTTCAAAGCTTTTACTTCTCTTTGTATCCCGGTCTGTTTTAAACTTCAATCTCTTTGCAGACATCAATCCATCCTTCAGAATCTACTGCATTTTCCAAATCTTCAATGGTAAGTCTCACGGCACTGTGATCATTTCCGGCTGCCGGATAGACCGTATCGAACCGTTTCAGGCTCTCATCAAGATAGACCTTGATCCCTTCTTTCACACCAAACGGACAGACTCCGCCCGGAGCATGTCCGATGATCTCTTCTACCTCTTCAAATGGAATCATTTTTGCTTTGATATGAAACGTATCCTTGTATTTCCGATTGTCAATCCGCGCTGTTCCTTCTGTCAGAATCAGTACCGGCTGTTCTCCCTGGAGAAATGACATGGTCTTTGCGATCATTCCAGGTTCAACGCCAAGTGCCTCTGCTGCAAGCTGCACCGTTGCACTCGATTCCTCCAGCTCAATAATCCTGTCTGCATAACCTTTTTCTGTTAAATATTTCTTCGCCTGTTCTAATGCCATCTTGATGTCCTCTTTTCTCTTGTTTCATTGCCTTATTTCTAATCTGTTTATTTTTCTGTATTTTGTCAATTCTGTCTATCGATATTCAAGTACATCTTCCAGCTGCTTTCTTGGCCGCGATGCCGGTTCCTCATCCGGCACACCAAGTGCAACTGCACCTACAAGCTGGTTTTCTGTACCAATATATTCTACCAGTTCATCATATGCGAAGCAGGTATTGGCAATCCAAACGCTGACTCTGGTAATAAAGCCTTGCCGGACTTTTCTCGGACAAGCCCTCTCTCCATGGCATCAAGCAGATGCTCTTTTGAGGCTCCTGTATACACAATGTATTTCCATGGCTGCCGGTTCTTCACAGACGGTGCCAGAATACCAGCTCTTACAATCTCTTCAATCACTGATTTTTCTATTTTATCTGGTTTGTATTTACGGATACTTCTTCTTTTCTCTATACTGTCCATTTTTTGTTCCTGTCATTTTTTGCTGTTGATTCGTATACATCCGTATTTTATCATATCTTTCTGAAATGTAAAAAGATTTTCTTCCCAAAAAAATCACTAAAAAAATCCCGGAAGTCCAACATCTGAACTCCCGGAATTTTTTCTTCTTTTCCTCTAAACCATCCCGTTTACCATCTTATATTTATACAGCATCTCAGCATGATTCTGTTCTTCCACCTGGATATCCGCCAGTAATTTTCTCAGCTTCGTATCGCCAAATGCAAATACATCTGAGTTATATTCTCCGGATACCAGCTTTTCCGTCGCTATACAGTCTGTTGCAAGAAATGCATCCTGCATTTTGTCTTCAGGAGAACTCATAGCTGTATAAGTAGCTTTCGGCTCATAATCCCGTCCGTCAGTGTCATTACAATTGCACTCCGGCACTGTACCGTTCAATACTTTTTCCAACGATTCATAGTGTTCTTTTTCCTTGTTCTGCAATGTCTGGAATAAGCTTTTCAGCTCCGGATCCTTTGCCTGACCGGCATACATTCCGTATTTTTCCACACAACTTTTCTCCTGTGTCTGCAAATCTTCAATCGTTGCTCGTTCCTTCTCATTTAATACCATGATTTTCAGCTTCCTCTCTTCGTTTTTCAATGGTATTATCTGTCCGAAACTATGAATTTATACATTTTCCCAGAAAAATATACTACAATAATCCGATCAGCTCTTCATATCCGCTTCTCTTTGCCAGCATTTGCAACCCATCGAAGACCTCTTCTTCCGAATAATCATGCTCTTTCAGAAAAGCTTCTCCTTTTTCACTGACATAGCCATAGAACCAGATTGCTTCCTCTACTGCTGTTTATTTTTTTCGTACTTCCTCAATTCTCCCAGTGCCTCTCCACCCATAAGATATAAAGTCACAATATTAAAAATCGTCATAAGTCCGATTCCCACATCGCCAAGATCCCATACAATGTGATAAGCCGCAATTCCTCCGACAAAGAGCATCACAAGTGCAAGAACTTTATATGCTGTCTGCCAGCACCATTTATCCCCGAAAAGATATGCCACATTTCCTCTTGCATAAAACAGGATTCCAAGAAATGTTGAAAAACTGAAAAGGAACAATGTTACTGCAATAAAGATAACACCTGCTTTACCGAGATGATAATTCATTGCTGTCTGCAAAAGTTCCATTCCTTCCAGCCCTGCTATCATCTTTTCCGGAACAAGAAGCATGATCATTGCCGTACAGCTACAGATTACGATCGTATCTATAAATACACCCAGTGCCTGCGTAAGCCCTGCTTTGACCGGCATATCACATTCTGCTGCTGCAGCCGCACAAGGTGCTGAACCGGATCCTGCTTCGTTAGAAAATAACCCTCTTTTCACTCCATTCATGAGCACAGCGCCAAATCCTCCTGCTGCCGCCTGACGGATTCCAAATGCCTCCTGCATGATCCGCTCAAACACACCTGGAAGACTTCGTATATTCAGAAGAATAATCACAATTGTAATTACAAAATAACAGACTGCCATAATCGGAACCAGGATATCCAGAACTTTTACCGTAGCATTTTTCCGAAGTACAATCATTGCTGCAACAACGACCAGAAGAACCGTGGTATAGATTGGCGGAATCCCAAATGCATTTTCAAACGAAGATGCAACGGAATTACTGATCACCTGACTGATTCCACACCAGCAGATCAGCCCTGAAATTGCAAATAATACTGCAATCCACACGTGCTTTTTCTTCTTTCCGGTACGCTGCTCTGCATAACGATGCATATAATATGCCGGGCCACCGCGATAACCACCATAAAGCGGATCTTTCTCCTTGTAAAGCTGTGCTAGTGTCGCTTCAATAAATGCTGTTGATGCTCCAATGATTGCTGTAATCCACATCCAGAATACTGCACCTGCGCCACCCGCTGAAATCGCTGCAACAACTCCAACCAGATTTCCCATTCCGACTCTTGTCGCTGTGGACACGATCAAGGTCTGAAAGGTCGAAAGACTGTTATCGTCTTTCTTTTTCCCGGTAAGTGCGCGAACCATCTCCGGGAAAAGGCGAATCGGTAAAAATCTGGTTCGGATTGTAAAATAAATTCCTATCGGAATTAATAGTATAATAAGCAGTGAAATACCAAGTCTGGAACCTCCGGGAAGTGGTATTTTGAAAAGATCTCCCCATAAGAACTGATATACTGCTTTAATCCATGTACTTATCATTTTCTTTTAAAACTCCTGTTCTATGTAAGCTTATCACATACTTTCTGCACTTTCACAGATACAGCTTATTGTAACATAAAGTTTCTCCCACGAACAGTACAAAAAAACACGGGAAACTCCCGCGCTTTTTTGTAGGATGCTCTCTCTGCTTCTATCCCCAGGAAAGACCTTTTCCAGCCTCCACTGCTTTATCATAAATTATCTTTGCAGCAACCAGATCCTGCGCCGCTACTCCAACTGTTTCATATACGATAATCTCATCATCATTTTGCTGACCTTCGTTTCCAAATGGACTGAAGAATGTAAATTGATATAATTTAAAATTGCACACCGAAATGTATGCACCTGACGTAAAAAGGCACAAAGTTCCATGACTTCGTGCCTTTTCTTCTTATCATATTCGGTTTATTTTCTAAGTGCCTGTCTCAATACATCCAGATTCTGTCCCATCAAATGTACATAATCAATGCTGTCATCTGTGATCTCTTCCATTGTGTTCAGTGTGGTGATCGGCTGTCTTGCTGATGCATCTTCCGCATCTACATAATTAACACCGTAATCATCCAGAAGATTACTGCATGCCTCAGCATTTTCCACCGCAAGCTCTTTTCCGATAACTCCATTTACAGATGCCTTAAACTCATAATCAAGTGCGTTCAGTTTTTCCATATATGCACTAAGATATGTCTTGTAATCTGTTGCATGCTCTGTGTCAATCTCGCCCAGAGTGTCTGCGATTTCACTACAGATCACTTTCGCATTTTCTACAGAAAGCCATACATGCTCATCATCCTCTTTTGCATCTTTGCCAAGGACTTCCATCAGATTGATCGTCTTCACGTCACTGTTATCTGCAATCTCTTCTGCCCATGCATCGGACTCTCCTCCAACATATACAAACAGATCACTTTCTTCAATTTTCTCTTTATCTTCAGCAGCCAGCGCTTCTCCGTCACAGGTAAGCAGTGTGATCTCTGCATCCTTTGCACGGTTTCCAAGCACCTGTTTTACCCAGTCATATTCCGGATAAACTGTGGTTACGATCTGAATCTTATCCTCATTTTTATCAGCTGCCTTTACTTCGGAAATACCCTTCATCTGCGCGCATCCTGTCAGTCCCATAGATACCATAGCAGCGGTTAAAATCATACATACATTTCTCTTCATCATCTTTCTCTACCTCTCATTTTTTTTCATTATTCATCTACGGAAATTACTTCTGCACACCTCTGCTACCCTGCTTTAAATCCGTTCTTTTTGTATTTCAAAACCGTACTCATCTTACAAATAAGAATATCAAAAGTCAACCAAAAATAGCCCGAAAAATCAAGTCTGTAGGATGTGTCACTCTTACCGCGATCACTCTGTTTAAAACAGTCAAAAACGCCGAGAAAACCCTATGATTTTCCCGGCGTTTTATTTGCAGATTCTATAAATAAACAGCTATCTTATTTCTCTATGATTCCGTATTTATAGCCGCTTTCTTTCATTAATTCAAGGTATGGTTTCGGATCAAAATATTCCGGTGCATATACCCCTGCTTCTTTCCAGATTCCTCTTCCGATCAGCTCCAGTGCAAGTGCTGCTCCAAAGCCTGTCTGGGCGGTAACAGCCTGGGTTCCCCATCTTTCGATAGACTCCTGATTATCAAATGGCTGATACAGGAAGTATTCTTTTTCCTTTCCGTCTTTCTTTCCGACACAATGTACTCCCACCAGCATTTTCCCTGTCATCTCATCTCCGATATCTTTTGGCTGCGGTGCACACGCTGCAACCACATCTCGTGGAACTACTTTCACATCCCCTACCTGCACAGGCTTGATACTGCGAAGTCCCAGCTTATCCAGCACCTTAAGTGCAGTGATCAGATTTTCGTCAAGGCTGATCTTGAAGGTTGCCTTTTTCAATCCATACTGGCTTAAGTAGCGTGCCATCGTCACGACTTCCTCATGCTCAACTTTGACCAGCGTATTTGCGCCAACTCCTTCCGGCATCTCATATACTTCCTGCCCTGCAAACGCTTTTTCTACGATAAATCCACCCTTTTCCTCATCATACTCAACATTTGGATTCATGACCTCATCCAATACCGTCCACACGTTGAATCCAAACATGATATCATCCGGATCTGCGCCCGGAACAGACAGATTTCCGCCGTCTTTTACATGGACTTCTGTGATCTCATCCAGAAGCTCCGTTGCCGCATATTTTGCAAATACATTTACAACACCCGGATCTATCCCCATACAGATCACAGCCATATTCCCCTGCTTCTTCCAGGCTTCATGGCGGTCAAAATTATATTTTGTCATTGGTTCTGTATAGCTGTTCTCGATTCCCAGACCATACGCAGGATGTTCCATCGGAACAGACCAGGTTCCCATACTTCCGTAGTCTGCACCTGTTTTAAACGCAGCGTCAAAAATCATATTACTGGCAAAAGGCGGTGCCGCATCCATCACGAAATCAATTTTATGCTCTCGGATCATTTCTGCCATTTCCTCTGTATTTGTCGCATCGATCTTAGAGGCTTCAAAACGGGTATCCCCCCTCATCATAGTAACAACTTCTTCTGCCCTTTTTAGATCATAATCACAGACCAGGACATATTCCAGCCATTCTCCCTTCGGATCTCTCCACTGCATTACTTTTAAAATACTTTCACCGACAGCACCGGCTCCTACAAGCATCATTCTCATCTTTTTTTCCTCCTGCTTTTCCTTTTCTTCTGTCAAATTTTATTCAAAAAATGCCCTTTCCCTTCTTCCCCGGATAATACTTTTGTATGCCACCACGTACTTTCTGCTAACAGTCCCATCTCATATAAGTGCCCATATAAAAAGGACAGAAAAAAACAGATGCACGAAAAAATCGTTCATCTGTTTTCTCTGTCCTTTTACCAGTTGGTTCTAGCCTCGTAGGTGGTGCTTTCTTTTGCACACTCTCCAAAGATTCGTCAGGTCGCCTTCCTTTTTGCCTGTCAGTTTCCACGAAAGGAAGATGTACCTTACGCTTTGCTTCTTCGGCCCCTTGCGGTGTCTAGGACGTCCCTCATCCGACATATTCTTGATAAACTTAAGTTTACCCTTTTTTGTCCATCCGGTCAAATCTTTTATTTCTTTCCTCCGAAAATAGCTCCCATGAAACGGATATAGGTGTAAACAACAAGTGCTACCGCAATGATCGTCTCGATCAGAACTACATACTGAAGGAACGGCATTGGATGTCCCATATTTGCTGCGCATGCCATCGTCTGTTTACTTGCGATTGCGCTGATAACAAATGGGAATGTGAATGCTGCATAGCTTGGGAAGAATGGCATCTTCAGATAGCCAACTGCTTTTACCAGTGCGAAAATGTAAATAACAGTTGCCACTACAAACATTGCCATCAAAAATCCGTATGATTTCGGTGTTACGGACTGTACATAACCTGCAATACACAGGCTGGTCGGTGCTGCGTAGATACAGATCAGAGGTTTTGCCGGATCCGGCACTTCTTTAAACTTCACATAACGATAGGTTACAAGTACAAGAAGTACGATCAGTGTTACAAATCCAAACCAGAATGCTGCGGTTCCGATTCCAAGCTGCTCATAAGCCGGTGCTGTAACAGCCGCTACAGCGATTCCTACATATACAATATAATAGCTTGCAAATACTTTCGGCATCTGAAGTTTCAGAACAAATTTCACCGTAAAGTATATGATCAGAATGATATGAAGAATGATTGCCAGAAGCCATATGTAATAAGCTGCCTTTCCGATAAACGGTTTTACATAAGTGCTGAGAATCATAAGTGCCATCGGAAATGTTCCGGATACGCTTGCCATGATCGGATTTCCCATATCTTCTTTCACTGCTCCCGGGAACATGATCAGCTTCAAAAGCACCAGTATCAGAAGAAATGCTGCGAATATACCGCATACATAACGGATTCCTTCTGAATAGCTCTGAAGTAAATTTCCAAGTGCTGCCGCGCCAAGCATGACTCCGCAAAGCGGAATCGGTACTTTCTTAATTACGTCTTTCATTGTTTCTTTCCCTTTCTCTCATCAAGCGGCTGTCGTTACCACTTTATTTAGATATCTGCAATTTTTCTTCTTTCGCACGGTTCATCAATTTCATCCAGATTCTTGATGCCGAGCTCACGACAGACGATCTGCGCTACCTTCCATGCACAAAGTCCTGTAAAATAGATACACTGTTCTTTGTGTTCACCCTGTCCCATATTGAATTCCTTTGTAAGAACTCTGCAGCAGATTGCATTTTTACCATTTGCCTTCTTGAACCAGTCATGAAGTTCGTGCGTAAGCTCCATACATTTGATACTCTTCGGGTTGGTCGGTCCATCCTGTTCGGTACGGCCGAAGAACATTCCAAGTGCAAGAATTCCTCCGTTAAATGCACCGCAGGCACATCCTGATTTTCCTGCTCCTACTGCCATTCCGGATGCCATAGCTACAACCTCTTTCGGCACATCCAGTTTGAATTCATCGCGGATTGTGCTGACCAGAGCTTCACAGCAGTAATATCCATCTTTAAAACATTTCTCTGCCTTTCTCTGCACCTCTCTTGGACTGATTTCTGTTACCCCAATATTCATTTTCAAAACCTCCTGTAAAATTATATTTGTGCCGGCGCGATTATTTGTATATTCTGCCAGCATCCATGTATTACTATTATATTCTTTTGTGTATTTTATTTAAATTCATCTTTTCTATAAATATTCCATTATTATAGTTACTTTCTATTCAAGCGAAAATGTCGACAAAAAATCACAAACCATACACTGCATTTTCATGCATTCTGTATAGTTTGTGATCTATCTTCAACTTTTCGTTACTTCTTATCAACTTTTTTCTTATCGTATAATCTCTCCGGAACGGATCTTCTGCAGCCATTCCTGCACATGCTTCCGAAAACACTGTACGCCTTCGTTCTCTTCTTCATCCCTTCTGGTAAGCATGCAGGCCTTCCACTCATAATTTCCATCCGAAAACGGAATCAGTTTCAAACCATCTTCCCGCATATCATCAAAGACAAAATCTACCGCAACCGAGATTCCTTTGTTTGCTTTCACCATCTTATGGCACAAACTGAAACCACTGGTCTGGAAAATAATATCCGGTTCAAATCCTGCCTCCTCACATCTTTCCGTGATCAAGTGATAGATATGGAACTGACTGCTCTCAATAAACATCGGCTCTCCCTGCAGATCTTCAATCGTAACACTTTCTTTCTGTGCAAGTGGATGCTTTTCATTTACCAGAAGCCTGATTGGAAATGTTTCCAGCGGCACAACCTGATATAAATGCTCATCAAAATCTCCGATGGAAAATGCCACATTTCCTTCATTACCGGCAAAAAGCTGTTCGACTGGAAGATCCGGATATTCCCGGTAATGGAACTCGATATCCGGATACTTTTCCCTAAATGCCACAAGACAGTCCGGCGTAAGCAGACGCAAGATTCCATATGCTGACAAAAGATCTACAACCTTCTTCTGTCTCTGCTCAATATGCAGAATATCTTTTTTTACCTGATAATAATCGTCTACATCCTTCAGCGCATACTCGCGGAATCTCTCTCCGCTCTCTGTAAGCTTCATCCCTGACTTATCCCGGATAAACAGCTGGCATCCCATTTCTGTTTCAAGGTTTTTCAGTACCTTACTTGTTCCCTGCGGTGTCATATAAAGGATTTTGGATGCTTTGGAAACACTGCCTTCCTGTGCGATCATCAGAAATATTTTCAAATCATGAATGTCCATCTATTTTCTCCCTCTTTTACTCATATTTCTATTATAACCCACTTTGTTTTGCCTGACTATATATCTGACAATGTATTGGGAAAAGCCCGGCAGATATTCGCTATCCTCTTCGCCGCCTGACCTGGCTAAATCCAGTTACAATCCCCACCTGTGATTGCAAGGCTTAAAAGTCCGTCCATCTTCTCAACCTCTTCTTCACCAACGATCTTTTCCAGTAATTCTGCCGTATCAAAAACATCTTCCATGGATTCGTCCGGTCCGATCTCATAGTCGATCTCTGCCTCACATTCCGGACATGGGATCCGGTTCATTGTCTGTAAGGATAAGAAACGGTTCCCACATTTTTTACATTCATAAAATCCACACTCTTTCGTGCCATCTGGTACGTAGTACATCGTATTTTAACTTCCTCTCCACATTTTAGTTTTTATATACAAAACATTCTCTCTTTTGTATGATCTTCCACTGCCTAGTATACACTATCTGACATATAAAAGTATAGTGTTATCCAGTTCATGCCCAAGCAAAAAAAAGGACCATTTCCCATTTCTCAGAAAAACAGTCCTTTCACTTATCATTAATTATTCTTCGACTTTCACCGGATTGGTCACACTTACTTTGTGATCATACCAGACACCTTTGGTTCCGATCAGCGCAACATCAAACTCTTTGTCCAGCTCCGGAACCGGAATATCAAAGCCATAGACTTCTTCAGTAGCACCATTGCTGTATGTCACCGTATCGGTTGTAGGCTCCAGCAGTTCTGCCCCGTCTTTTTTCGCATCTTTTGCTTTCCCAACAAAAAGGTTGACGATATTCTTAGAAACCAGACTGACATGAATCGTCATCTTTCCGTCTTTTACGGTAAGTGTTCCTTTTCCGTCATTCGCTTCATTTACATGAAACATTCCGCTGTCAGTCTTGAACTCTGCTGTGTAGGTTCCGTCTTCAAGCTCACACTCTGTCTGTTCCCCTGTTTCCTTTTCTTTCGCAGAAGAGCTTTCTGCTGTCTTTGCTTTCGTATCTGATGTGTCTGATTTTGCACCGCATCCACTCATCATTCCCACTGCCATTACAGCAGATAATACCAATACTAACAGTTTCTTTTTCATCGTATAAATCCCTCTTTTTTTATTTATTCTGCATCAATTGCAGCCTGTGTATGTGCCACATAAAGCTGCTGGATCGCATCGATCTCACCAAGACCTGCGATCTGTGTATCAATACTGTCAAATGCTCCGGATGCTTCAAACTGGCTCTTCCATGAATCATCATCATCGCCTGCCATATCATTGTTTGCATGGTCTCCTGCTACAACCATCAGCGGACGAAGGATTACTTTCTTGTATCCTGCATTTTTGAGCTTTTCGATTACTGCTTCACAAGCAGTATCTTCCGGTTCGCCTTCTACGGTTCCGATAAATACATTCTCATAACCAAGACTCTCCATCTGTGCCTGCATCTGAGAATAGCTGATCTTTGCTGTGTGTGAAGTTCCATGTCCCATAAATACAAATGCGGTTCCATCTTCTTTTGCCGCATCCAGGCTGTCAAATCCAGCTGTCTTTACAGCTTCTGCTGTAATTGCTTCTGCAACAGCTGCTTTATCTTCGTTGATCGCTGTTTCATCCGCTCCGACTTCACCGAGAAGTGGTTCTGCAATTTTTACAGATTCAAATTTATCTTTGTAGTTCTCAACTGCTTCTGTCAGTTCATCATACTCGGCACCATGCATCAGATGTGTCGGCTGTACGACCAGGTTCTTAACCCCATTGTCGACTGCTCTTTCCAGTGCCTGATCCATGTTGTCGATCTTCTCGTCATCACGGGCCTGTACGTGGTTGATGATGATCTGTGCTGTAAATGCTCTTCTTACAGACCAGTCCGGATATGCTGCCTGAAGTGCTTTTTCCACACCACCGATATCCTCTGCACGGCTGTCATTGAAAGATGTACCAAAGCTTACAACCAGAATTTCATTTTCTCCGATGTTATCTTCGTTCAACGGATCATCTTTCGATGCATCGCCTGTATCCCTTCCAAAATAATCCGGGTCAGCGTTCTCGCCTTCTACCAGTTCCTTCTGTGCATCGGTAAGCTTATCCCATGCTTCTTTTGCAGCTTTGCACTGTTCATCTGTCTTATCTGTTCTTTCCTGTACATAAATATCATCGATCAGTTTTGCCACCTTGTCTGCCGCCTCCTGATCGTTGTCCTTTGAAGTATCTTCTGTCTTTGTAGAAGAAGTATCCTCTGTTTTTTTGCTTCCGCATCCGCTCATCATGGATACAGTAAGTGTCGTTGCCAGTAATGCTACTAATAATCGTTTTTTCATCTTGATCCTCCCTGATTTTTGTCATACTTTCAGGAAACAGAATTATATTCATCGCACTTTACAGCATATTTTTTTCAAGCAAAAAAAATCCCTCGTATGTAAATTTACCGAGGGCGTACAAAAAAGAAACCGACCTTCTGCTCTGTGCAGAATCAGTCTGAAGTCTCTATCTTTCGTACTGCCAGTTACTCGTGGCATGAACTTTCCGTTCCTGTACTGCGAAAGGCAGGTCTCCCGACTGATTGCTCAGACGTTTTTCGTCTTCCTTCCCGGTCTCCCAGTGGTTTCTAACAAAAACTCGCAAATTACGGTGACGAGTTCGCACAGGACTTGCACCTGTTTCCCTTTTCACCAATCCAGACAAATGATCTGATTGACACCTTACGCATTCTGTATTTTATTTTTGTAGCAAATCCATTCTAGCACAGCTTATCTTACAGTGTCAAGGAAGCTTCCTTCCTATCTTGGCCACCTTTCTTTTTTATCCATTAACGGTTTAAAAGCCTGATGTGGTTCACTCTGATACCAATATGCTACACTGGCAACATCATCCTGTCTCTCAAATAATCCTTTATAACATACACCAATCTGTTGAATAGTAACTTTTAAATTTTCTTCAAAACAAATCGGATCCATCATATGCCATCTATAAAATCCTCTCATTGGCGGACAATCATTATTGTGATATGGATTATGCACCAATTCATCGTGTGCTGAATAATAAGGATATCCTAAAAACGGAGAATTATAAGTCTGTTCTACCGTCTTTCCGTTTACCTGGTGGGCAAAACTCCATGACCCGCCAAAATAGTCCTCTGTTCCCGTACCGCATATTGTAGGATACTCTTCATCTCCGTCAATATAAAATTTAACTTCGCCTTCTCCCCACCAATATCTTTCAAGTGTTGTCAGCGCAAGATATGTACCAATATAATGACCCTTTCCTTTCACATTATCCAAAATAACATAATCCTTTGCCAGTTCTGTTATTCTTTGACGTCTCCACTGCGCGTGAAAATAGGCTGTATCTTCCGGTAACTCATCATACAAACAATAATCTACCTGATAAAAGAAAGCCGGAATTGGATTATCATGTTGATTTTCTAAAGTAATTCTTGCTTTTTTACGAAATGGCATTTGAAAATAACTATTAAAACCTCTATTTGGAATTACGGATATTGGCATAGATGTAACAAGACATTCTCTTGCAAAGCCACAGCAGAAGAAATCCCCTAAAGGGCTTTCAACCGATGGAACTTCCTCATCATCCCAGTACATGCGGAGTACTAAATCACGGAGTACATAACAATCCGCATCTGACGTTTTATTATCAACCGTAATCCATATATGCTGGATGATACCCGGTCCATCCATTTCAGCCAATACGACCGTTTCATTTGGCATAATATTATTCAGGCAAGGACTGCCTTTTCTTGAAGGGCCGAGATGGCTTGATGCCATTCCGCCCTTTCCCTTTTCTCCAGTTGGATTTTCAGCATTTATAGCTCTTGATCTTCCATTTCTTAATCTGAAAATATCTGACATTACTCATACCTCCGCTTATTGCTTGACACCGCCGGTCATAACACCTTCCATAATCTGTTTTTCAAAAATAAGTACAAAAATAACTATTGGCAACAGTATAATACATCCGACTGTACTTATCAACTCCCATGGCATACTATATGATGTTTCCCGGGAGTTTGACAGTTAAATATTAGAAAGAACAACAGACAAAATCTGTCCAGATCACATTTCATTCTGATCACAATATAGTTTAAAACAACGGCAAAACTCGCTACAATGCCTGTATTTACAAGCTTTATAGCGAGTTTATTTTTCTCAAACTGTCAAAGATGGGATTTTTGTAGCAAATCCATCCTAGCACAGCCTATCTTACAGTGTCAAGAAAGCTTCTCTTTTAGCACCGGCATCCTGAAAATCTGAATAAGAAGCGGAATTACCATGATAAACCACACGATTGGTTCCGCAATAATAACTCCCGTATATCCAAGATGCGGAACCAACGTAAAAGCGATCACTATTTTTCCAACCATTTCAAGCATGCTTGACACAATCGGAGTAATATGATCGTCCAGCCCCTGCATCGCATTTCGCACAATACAGATCACCGCTGTTACATAGTAGAACAGTGTATCAAACTTCAGGTATCGGGTTGCATTTTCAATTACATTTTTATTATCTGTTCCGGTCACCAGATAGACAAGCTTATCTCCAATCGTATAACTTGCAATAATAGCAAATGTACACCAGATACAGGTGTATAAAATAGAAAGCCAGATTCCTCTTTTGATCCGGTCTATCTTTCCCGCTCCCAGATTCTGCCCGCAATAGGTTGCCATTGTATTTCCAAACACGCCAAACATAAGCATAAACATTTCTGTCAGCTTTCTTGCCGCTGTCTGCGCCACGATATAATCTCTTCCAAGTTTATTGATCGCTGTCTGCAAAGTCAGAGAACCAATGTTGACCAGAGAACTCATAAAGCCCATAGACAAACCGGCACTCAGCATATTTTTCACCATTGCAGAACTCGGGTTTTTAAAATCTTCCCGACCAAGCCGCAAAAGTTCATATCGCTTTATCATATAAATCCAGCAAACAATAAATGCAATCGACTGTGCAAGTACCGTTGCGATTGCCGCACCTTTCACGCCGCTTTTTAATATTACAACAAAAAATAAATCTCCAATAATATTTAAGATAACCGATATTGCCAGGATCACAAGTGGTGTCACACTGTCTCCCAGTGAACGAAGTGCTGCCGCACAGGCATCATAAAGATAAGTTACCACAAGTCCTGCGATAATTATGAAAATGTAACTTTTAGCTGTTTCCAGAAGGTTTACAGGAACATTCAGCATCTTTAAAATCGGCTGCAAAAATAACAGACCGAATATTGTAAAAAATAATGCAATTCCTGTTCCTATAAGTAGTGACATAGCAAATGATTTTTTTACATCTTTATAGTCTTTTGCCCCGAATTTCTGTGCTGTGATGATTGCAAAGCCTCCTGAAAGCCCCTGCAAAAATCCAATGATCAGATTGCTTAAGGTTGAGGTCGCGCCAACTGCTGCCAGCGCATCCTCCCCTAGAAAAGTTCCGACAATTCTGGTATCCACGAGGCTATAGGTAAGCTGCAGCAGATTTGCGAAAAAAATTGGCAGCGCAAATGCAAGAATCAGCGTGGACGGTTTCCCTTTTGTTAGATCTTTCATATTTTATTTTTCTTCCTGTCTAATTTTTCTTATCCATTAATCCAAACTGAATGGTGATGCAGGTTGCAAGAATCAATCCAAACATATAGAAAGAATATTTTAATACACTAAGCGGCGACACATCAGCAAGTGCTGTGATCATCAGCATACCACCATCATGTGGCATCAGTGCAATAAATGCGCAGGCAAAGATATCCACCAGACTGGCAAGTCTCTTCGGTGCGATCTTATATTTTTCCCCGATTTCTTTTGCGATCGGACAGGTAACAATGATTGCGATCGTATTATTTACCATAGCTGCGGAAAGGATACCTGACATCAGTCCGATTCCATATTCCGCACCACGTCTGCTCTTGATCTTGCTGCTGATCGCGCCCACCAGCCATTCAACACCGCCATATTCACGTACAAGACCGATAATACCAGATACAAGAATGGCAACGATACTGATGCTGAACATATCGCTCATACCGCTTCCAATTGCCTGGATCCATTCAAAAAGTCCACAGCTTCCAACACAAAGTCCAATGATACCGGATGCAAGTATTCCAACAAAAAGGACTACCGCAACATTAACTCCCATAAGTGCCGCAATGAGAACAATAAAATAAGGAAGGACTTCGATGATACTATAGCTTCCTGCTTCGATTGCTCCGCTTCCGACTCCGCCAAAAATCGAGTACAGGATCATTGCCACAATTGCCGCCGGAAGAGCAATGAAAAAGTTCATTTTAAATTTGTCTTTCATCTCAGAACCACATCCTTCTGCTGCGGAAATAGTTGTATCTGAAATCATGGAAAGGTTATCTCCAAAATAAGATCCTCCGATCACTGCCGCACCGACTACCGCAACATTTAAATGCGCTCCCTGTGCCACATTGATCGCAATCGGAGCCATCGCTGCAATCGTTCCCATGGATGTTCCGATCGATGTAGAAATAAAACAGCACATCAAAAATACACCCGGAACTAAAAGCTTCACCGGAATAAAATGCAGACAAAGATTCACAACCGAATCTTTTCCGCCCATTGCCGCTGCTGCTCCCTGGAATCCACCAGCCATCAGGTAGATCAGAACGATCATCATAACTCCTGAATTTCCCATGTTCGTTGTCATAATATTCAGCTTATCCTGTACACCCATGCCACGGTTAAGGAGAAGTGCTACCGCACACCCTGCAAGAAGTGCGACGTGACGCGGGAACTTTCCGAACGGTTCGTCTGCTCCAAGCAGTGTAAATGTAATCCCGCACCCTACATAACATACCAGAAATACGATCAATGGGAGAAATGCCACTGCCCCCAAATTTTTCTTTTGTTTGTCCATCTTTTTTCCTCTCAATCCTTTTTTTATATTATTTTGCTGCCAGATGCTTATCCAGTGCGTCTTTCAGCTGTGTCAGTGCCTGCTCTACAGTCACACGAGGGCAGGCAACATTGAATCTCTCGAACTGCGCCGTCTCAGGTCCAAAGATAATTCCCGAATCCAGCCACAATTTCGCTTCCTCCAGCATCAGATGTTCCAGCTCTTCATTGCTGAATCCGTATCCGGAGAAATCAACCCATACCAGATAGGTTCCTTCCGGCTCTACCATCTTCGCCTTCGGGAAATTCTCTTTTACGAACCTGCTCATGTACTGTACATTTTCGTAAATATACTGTACCAGTTCATCTACCCACCCGGCACCTTTGGTGTAGCATACCTTGACAGCAAGCTGTCCCATCAGGCTTCCCTGGCTGTAAGCGGCCTGTGTATTCGCCCACTGGTATTTTTTTCGCAGCTCTTCGTTTGGAATGATGATATTTGCCGGCTGAAGTCCTGCCACGTTGAATGTCTTTCCCGGGGAACTGTAGAGCGCAAGAATCTGACGGTATTTTTCGTCCAGATTCATACAACTTGTGAAGGTATGTCCCGGGAAAATGAAATCACAGTGCATCTCGTCCACCATCCAGGTCACGTTGTATTTCAGACAAATCTCTGCAACTCTCTCCAGTTCTTCTCTTGTCCAGACTCTTCCGACCGGATTGTGCGGATTACAGAAGATCAGTGCTTTTACGCCCTCTTCCCGGATCATTCTCTCCATCTTCTCAAAGTCGATCGAATAATGATTGTTCTCATAACGCAGCTGGCAGTTCACCAGTCTTCTTCCGTCATTCTTGATAACTTCACTGAACGGATAGTATACCGGCTGCATCACCATCATGGCATCTCCCTCTTCGGTAAATGCTCTTACACTGGTTCCCAGCGCATAGACGATTCCGGCACCAAGCGTTACCCATTCCGGTTCGATCGTGTAGCCATAGCGTGTTGAGAACCAATGGTTCATCGCCGCAAAATATTCATCAAGCGGATCTGTATAACCAAAAATCCCATGGTCAATTCTCTTGTGAAATTCATCCAGGATTTCATCCGGCAGGCGGAAATCCATGTCTGCCACCCAGAGCGGAAGCAGATCATCTCTTCCCTTTCTCTTCATTCCGAAATCATATTTCAGGCAGTCCGTTCCATGTCTGTCGATCACTTCATCAAAATTGTATTTTCCCATCTGTATACTCCTTTGTATTCTTTCTCCGTCTCTTATACCGCATTTTCTATGGTATGTCAATATTTTCCTACTTATAAAGTATGCTGTTCATTACTGATTACCGTATCCTTTGTGCAGTAACTTTTATCTATTCCTGTCATACGGTAAAAGCGGCATTTTCTATTATATAATAAAAATAACTGCGAACAAAGTATCCACAGTTATTTTTCCATTATAAATATTCTTTTACATCATCTCCAACACGTAATGCGTGAAAAAATCGACTCCCAGAACAGACAGTCGATTCTCTGTCAACGGATGCAGATATATACCATATACACGGCATACATGCAAAGCATTGCAATTCCTTCTTTGCGATTAATCACCTTAGATGTCCATGCGAATACCAGAACAACCAGACTCATCACGATCAATACAACCGTATCAATGATGTTGTCCATAAGGAACACAACCGGACTGATTGCACCTGCGACACCAAGTACCAGAAGAATATTGAAAATATTGGAACCAATTACATTTCCAAGTGCCATATCCACTTCGTTCTTCCTTGCCGCAACGATGGATGTCATCAGCTCCGGAAGGCTGGTTCCCATCGCAACGATCGTAAGTCCGATCAGTGTCTGGCTGAAGCCAAATGCCAACGCTATCGCTGAAGCACTGTCTACAACAAAATCGCCGCCAAATTTGATTGCGATCATTCCTCCAACAATAAAGATTACACATTTCCACATCGGAAGAATCTTGATCTCTTCGTCAACAAATTCTCCCTCTTCTTGCATCAGTTTGTCTTCTTGATGTGCTGCTCTCGCCTTCTTTGCAGAATTGATCATCCACAGAAGATAACATACAAAAAGAATCAAAAAGATAAAACCATCTACATGTCCAAGAATCATTCCGATGTACCCAAGTACCATCAACAGTGCCGCGCAAAAAATAGACAGTGGAAATTCTTTTTTCAGTGTATCTTTTTCAATCGTAAGCGGTGCAAATAAAGCACAGGCACCACAGACAACCATCAGGTTAAAAATGTTTGATCCGACAACATTACTTACCGCAAGAGTATTATTGCCAGTCAGGGATGCCGTTACACTGACCGCACATTCCGGAAGGCTTGTTCCCATCGCAACGATCGTCATACCGATGATCATCGATGGAATCCGAAGCTGTCTGGCAACGGAAGAGCTACCCTCTACGAAGTAGTCCGCTCCTTTTAACAAAAGTACAAATCCTATGACAAGGATAATGACTGATTTTATTAGTTCCATAGTAAAAGTCCTCTCTTTTAAATAACATGTTTTAAATAGCAACTTTCACTATAGAACAAGAAGGACAGACTGTCAACAAACTCCTCCTATTTATTTTATTACCCGTTCAACAACCTCTTTACTTGTCTTCAAATTTTTTTCTTAATTCCTGAATCAGTTCATAGTAATACCGGTGCTTCATCTCCGGAAATGCCTTAATAATTCTTCCCTGTCCAACAATTGTATGATTGGTTATAGAATTAGAAAGTTCATCAAATTCCCTTTGAAGTTCCATTTTCTTTTTGCGGAGTTTCTCAAGGGACTGGTCTTTTTTCGTTTCAGCAGCTTCACGCAATTCCGCTTTTGCAAGAGCGGTCTGCACCTTTCCTTTTTCTATAACCTGCGCTGTATCTATTGTTGTATTCGCAACGGTATCACTGATTTTATCACTCACAATCCGCATATCTGAACGGATTTTATTCAATCTGGTAAGTTTCTTATTCAGTCCTTGTATAACAGCTACTGTCACGATAACATCTGCCAGATACACACAATATAAAATTGCCAGTACGATCCAGCCAAAAGTCGAATCTGAATGTGGCGATGTATGGTTTTCCACATATTTCTGAAAAACTTTCACAACAAGCACAATTGCAAGTCCCCATATCAACGAAAATTCCAAACAGATATACCCATGAAAATTTAAAGGTTTATCTGAATAATCCCACCATCTCGCATGAAAACATACATCTAACAGCCATCCGGCTATTAACTCCACTACAGTCGCCAGAATAACTCCGAATAGAAATATCATGCCATCATTCATCTGATAACCACTGCTTTGCAGTGTATTTATCATGGCAAAAACAGATAGTACTCCAAATCCATATACCGGGCATACCGGGCCATTCAGGAATCCTCTGTTTATAACCTTTCCCAAAGCTACTGCATGAAAGATCACTTCAACAATCCAGCCTCCAAAGGAATATATCAGAAAATACCAGCATATCTGATAGTATGTCATTCCACAAATCATGATTTTTCTCCCTTATAAGAAAAAGTAAAACTGCCATCAGCGGATAAAATGTGTCGCGATCCGCTCTTCCTTTTCCGGCAGTCCAAACTGTTCTTTACCAAGTGCAATGCTCTTCATCAGGAATGTCATATTTCTTGCAAGTGCACGCATCGTCTGCTTTCCTTCTCCATCCTGCTCGGCTTCTCCCGGTGTTCTTCCGTGGATACTGTTCCAGTACTGGCTGGATGCGACCGGCATTCCGGAAATGGTGAAGTATTTGTTCAGCTCATCAAATGTTGCAGAACATCCGCCACGTCTTGCACAGACAACGCTTGCTCCGACCTTCATGGTCTTGTCAAAATGACTGCTGTAGAATAACCGGTCAAGACAGGCGATCAGGGTTGCATTTGCAGATGCATAGTAAACCGGGCTTGCGACTACAAGACCATCTGCCGCTTCAAACTTCGGAGCCAGTTCATTGACTACATCATCAAAGACGCATTTGCCTTTTTCGTAGCAGGAACCACAGGCGATACAGCCACGAACTGCTTTGTTACCGATAACAACTGTCTCAACTTCTACTCCGTTTTCTTTGAAAATATTCTCCATCTCTTTTAATGCAATGGCTGTGTTTCCGTTTGCTTTCGGGCTTCCGTTGATCATAAGTACTTTTAAATTTTCTTTCATGATAATGATTCTCCTTTTCTGACAATTTACTACTTCTATTCTATCACTTTTTTTTGGTTTTGCAGAAAATGTTGTCAGGCGAATAAGAAAATAAAACGGGACAAATCCAATTGTTGTGCAATGGAGAGAAGACTCAGAAATTGTGGAAGCCTTTGCTGACACAATTTTCACTCTCAGAGGCTTCTCGGAATGCCCTGCGCAACGGATTTGTCCCGTTTTATTTTCTTATTCGCCATCAATCCTGACAACGTTTACTTTCCTTCCCCTTCCGGGAAAATAATCTTATTTACGAAGAAGAATACCACCATCGATACCCCTCCATTCAACACTGTCGTTCCAATATTGTATAACCATCCCGGCACAAACATCCCGGCTACCGCAACCCAGATACAGTTGATCGAGTTTACGATACAGGTAACAATACAGAATGCGATCAGATACCAGAATGCCTGATACCATACTTTTCCTTTACTGCGGAATACAAAATTTCGCTGGATCGGAAAGTTAATACACTCTCCGACTACCATCGCGATCATGTACGCACAAAAATAAGGAAGTCCGCCATGTGCGGCGTCATATCCGATGATGTTCCACTTGAAAGTCTCACCGAATAAAGTAATGTCAATTCCCGGAAATCCGAAATCTACTTTTGGAAGTCCTGCAAATGCCAACGGCAGGAACAACAAGAGTAAATATTTGAGCACTGTGATCAGGTTGCTGACGATCACGAACAGACCGCCCTCCCGGATCCATTTGGAGGCTCCGGGATGCTTGTCTGCGAAGTGCTGCCATGAAATTTTAATACTGTCTATCATATGCAGTCCTCTTTCATACATTCTTATTTTTTCTTTTTCGCAAGCTTTTCCTGTTTCTTCTTTTCATAATAGCCTTCTGCTTTTAAAATTTTTCTCTTTTTCACATCTTTCCAAAGAGCATAAGCCATCCAGAGAATTAAAACAGCAGCCAGAACATAAAGTACCTTTACGATCTTCTGAACCAGATTCGTCTGCTTTGTAATCGTCGGTCTTAATATATCCGTATTTCCTGTTTTTTCTGCATAATTCATGTTTGTCACACGAGCATTCAAATAAGTATAGATAATATGTTTTGCCGTTTCACGAAGTGCTTTCTGATAAGAAGCCGACTCTGTTTCTCCATTGATCGGACTCATCATATTCATCCAGATATCTCCACCTGCACGAAGCATCTGTCCACCGTTCATATATTCTGCATGGTCAGAAAAATCTGTGACAACCGTTCCTTTGAATCCCCATTCATCACGAAGAATTCCAGTCAAAAGTGCTTCACTTCCGCCAGCCCATACAGCTCCGATACGATTATAAGAAGTCATAAGTCCGGTTGCGCCATAATCTTCAACCAGGATTCTGAATGGCTTCAGATAAACCTCACGTAATGCCTGCTCTGGCATCCACAGATATACAGAATCACGGTAAATTCCGGACTCTCCATCATTACAGATAAAGTGTTTTATATACACATACATACCTGCACTCATAACACCTTTTACTTCATTTCCGGACATCAAGCCAGAAAGTATTGAATCCTCTGAAAAATATTCATAGTTTCTACCATTAAGTAGAGAACGATGGATATTAACGGATGGACCATATAAACCATCATATCCAAAGGCTGCTCCTTCCTGTCCCATCTGTAAGCCCTGATTAAATGCCAGATCTTTATTCCATGTCTGTGCCAGTACTGTTGCATTTGCGAAACCAGTTCCTGATGCATTCATTCCCTGTGTAAACGATCCAACCTGGTTCGGTCCGTCAAAATCCAACGCAATTGGCTTTCCAACACTTTCAAATGCCCCTGTATTTACATATGCATAATTTACAGCTGTCTGCATTTCTTTGATTGTCAACTGATCCAATACATCTTCCCACTTTGGATCATCATAATCAGATCCAAGTTCTATTCCAAGTTCTGTAAGCTTACCGTTTTCTTCTACCTTCAGATTATTCTTTGCACCTGTTGTGATCGGCTCATCATTTTCATCGATCCAGTCATTTGCCATCTCATCGGTATACAGATTCAGTTTTTTGACATTTTCTGCCATTTCCCTTGTTTTGATATTTTCTTTTGGATATGTTCCTGCAAAATCCGAACGTGTTAAATATATAATTCCTGATTCACTTTCCGAACCATCCAGACTGACTCCGTCTACTGCGTCTGCACCGGTAAATTTATTCGATACCGTATTTCCGGTTGTTCCGTCTTCCTGATATTGAATGTTATCCTTAAGATCAATATTAAACTGATTTTTTACAGTATGGGAATCTGTTCTGATAGAAAAAGTATAGGTACCCTCATCCAGCTCATACCCCGCAAAACCATTCTTATTATTATCATAAGCATCATAACTTGCCATATCCTCTGCTGATACAGTTACAACAACTTCTTCTGATTCTCCCGGTCCAAGTAATTTTGTTTTTGCATAATCACCAAGCTCTACCGCGCTTTTTTCGATTCCGCCCTTCTCATATGGAGCTGTATAATAGAATTCTACAACATCTTTTCCTGCTTTATCTCCTGTATTTGTCACTTTTACTGTAGCCGATACTGATCCATCTTTAGCTATCTCTACACTGTGATCTTTCAGCTCCCAGTCAAAAGTTGTATAAGAAAGACCATATCCAAACGGATACTGTACAACCCCTTCGTATCCTTTTCCATGATCATTCTCTACTTGGTTCCAATAGCCTTCTGCATCTGCAGTTTCATACCATTTGTATCCAACATAAATTCCTTCCGCATAATCTTCATAGGATACCTGATCATACTGAAATTCTTCTCCAAGGTTACCATTACTGGTTCCATTATACGGATAAAGTCCTTTTCCATTAGAATAACTTCCTACACCATTTTCCCCAGCATTTGCATAACTGGCTGCTGTATTAAAATCATAAGCCCATGTATCCGCTGTATGTCCACTCGGGTTTACATCTCCCCACAGGATTTCCGGCAGTACACTCGCTGCATACTGTCCTGTATATCCGGCGAGCAGGCATGCATCAATTCCATCAATCGTTTCAATCTGTCCAAGCGTCATTACATTTCCGGTATTTAACACAACGATCACATGTTCAAAATTCGCTCCTGCATAAGTAAGTAATGCTTCTTCTTCCGTTGATAAATCTAAAGAAGTTCTGGTATCGTCTACAACAACTTCTCCATCCTTTTTATTGATCTTATACTGCTTCTGCGGATTATCATTACTCTCACCAGTCGGGCGACCAATTACAACAATTGCTGTATCTGAATAATCCTTTGCATTTTGCAATAATTCTTCTGTATAGGATTCTCCATCATTGATATCCGGCTCATATAGACGGCTGAAATCTTTCGGCCAGCTTATCAGTGCATTTTTGTACTCTCTTTCACCACAGAAATCCTGATACATTTTTTCCAGTTCTTCATTATATTCAATTCCATAATTTTTAAGTGCTGTAAGAATTGTTTCATCAGTACTTATAATCTGGCCAGAGCCAGAGCCACCTCCAAGCCACTGTGTAGAAGCCCAGCCAAATACATTGACCTTGTTTACATCTTTCGCTAATGGCAATGTTTCATTTTCATTTTTCAGAAGTACTGCTCCTTCCCGTTCGATATCCATAGACAAATCTTTCCCTTGATTTAAGATATCCTGCGTCTTTTTTTCTGTAATATCAATATCCATATCACCCATAAATCCCTGGAGCATTCCATTAAAAGGCATTGTAATCTGTGGAATTACAATAGCTGCTCCCAGGAAAATCACTCCAAATGCCATCCCAAAAGAATGTCTTACAAAATGCGGTTTTCTTTTTCTTTCCGCTTTTCGCTGTTTTCTTTCTTCTTTCGTTTTCATAACCTCTTTCCTCCGTTTTATTTATCTTATGTTCCTATCCTATCACATCATTTCTCCCCTGGTAAAAATCTGCATAATCTGCACTTTTTCCGCACAAACGGTTTCTGTGCTATAACTTTTCCACAAAATAAGCGTCATGTTTTTATGCATTTTCACATAACCATGACGCTTTTTTACAAAACCTTTTTTAATTCTTTTTTTTATTTTCTTTCATCGGAATCAGAATTTTTAGGTCAAACCAATGATCCTTCGTATCAATACTGACCGCACCTTCATATTTATTGACCGTATACTTAATACTCTTCAGTCCATATCCATGAGATGATTTTTCTTTTTTGGTTGTGATCAGCGAACCTTCTTTATACTGCAATTTCTCTTCATAATAATTCTCAAACCGAAGAATCAGAAAACTTTTCTGCCTTGATACCGTCACATGAATCAGGCGTTTCTCCTTTTCCGTGATCTTCATTTCGCACTCGATCGCATTGTCAAGTGCATTCCCGAAAATGCTGCAGATGTCCATGACATCCATAAAATCCAGAAGTGTTCCGTCTGCCACGCAGGTAAATGTGATTCCATGCTTGTTACAGTACAGGCTTTTGGTCGTAAGTACCGTATCCAATACTTTATTTCCGGTCTTGTTCTGCGCTTCATACTGGCGGATTTCCTCTTCCATCCGATTCAGGAACTCCTCCCGCTTCTTCGGATCTTCCTCACTTCTTAGCACCGCGATCTGATGCTTCAGGTCATGATATTTGTAATTGATCAGGTCGATACTTTCTCTCGACTGCTTGTATTGCACATACTGGTTCTGAAGGACATTCTGCACGGCTTCCAGTTCCTTTTTCACACGCAGTTCACCGCACTGGATCAGATGTGCGTATAAAATTGCAATTCCACCCACATCTACTAAGGTCCGGATATTTCCAATCTCAAAGGAATACGTCCCGGAAAATGGTGTATTGCTTGTCAGGAAACTTAAATTGCTTACCGCAAATACCGCAACCGCAATCAGTAATGCGGAAAATAATTCTTTTGGACTGATATTCATTTTCCCGTCTTTTGGCAAATGCGTATGTAAAATTTTCAGCAATACGAACGCAATACATCCATAAATCCCGATAAGAAGCAGAGCCCGAATCCAAATTGCCGGCATCTGTCCGTTCCAGAAGAAACATACTACCTGCCATTCCACTGATGCCAGAAATTCTGCCACTACAAATGCGATCATTCCAAAATAAACTGCATCTGTCCTACTCACATCACAGCATCCGTAAATAAATCCAATCATCAAAATTACCGCAATGACCATACACGGAATCCAGAAATAAATCGCCAGATCGCCCGTCACTACAAGGAACACACTCTGAACTGCCAGTGCCCCTGTCATCAGCAGAATCGTCTTTTGCCTATCCATTCTTTTTTTCAGTGGCAGAATAAAAAGCATACACGCCATCCACTCAGCCAGTGCCGTATAAAACCGTGGAATATCCGGCATAATATGATCCATCATTTTACAACCTCTCCCCAGTATTTTGTCAGTTCTTCCATAAATTCTTTTTTCCGGGCACGGCTCAGCACCAGCTGTTCCCCTTTTACCGTCGCACATCCATCCTGGATCCCGTCCACATGCTGCAGGTTGATCAGATAGCCTTTATTTCCACGGCAGAAATTCATCCCCTTCAGTTTTTCTTCCATTTCCTTCATCGTTCCGCTGGTCTCATAATCTCCCAGGATCGTATGCAAGATCAGAGTATGTCCCTGACTTTCGATATAGTAAATATTAGCGATATTGACGCGCACGGCACCGCCTTTGATATTCACCATGATCACTTTCTGTTCTCTCTTTTTCATACGTCCGATTGCCCGGTTCAGTCGCTGGGAAAAAGCAAAATAAGAAACCGGCTTCAGCACGTAATCCAGCGCATCCACTGCATATCCTCGGATTGCATACTGTGCCATGTTGGTGATAAAAATGATCACAACCTCGGTATCCATCTTGCGGATTTCTTCTGCCGCAGACATTCCATCCATGAATTTCATTTCCACATCCATCAGGATCAAATCATACTGCGACTGATATTTGTGCACGATCTGGTCTCCGTCAGTGTAAACTGTAATATCAAACAATTCTCCGTTCTCTTTTTCATACTGATGCAGAAAACCCTGTAACTGCTGCGCATACAGTGCTTCATCTTCTACGATTGCAATCTTTATCATTGGTTTCCCTTCTCCTTTCCCATTAAATACGCCAAAGGGGGACTTGCACTTAAAATTATTTTAGTACAAGTCCCTGTCTATTTCTACTTTTTTCTTTTAGTCTCGCTTTACTGCTGCCCGAATCAGATGCCCTGTTCCCTTAATCCGGTGTCCGTTCGCCATTTCGGTCAACGCTTCTGCCATTTCCATCGTCACAAATCCACCGGTCATCTTTGCGTATCCACGGATCGGCATATTATAGTTAAACAGTACATTTAAGTTTGGTTTACCCTGCCATTCGCTGATCTTCAGCAGGATTCTCAGTACACCATAGAACAGCTTTCCAAAAATCCCTTTTCCATAATACAGCTGGCACACAGCATCGTTCATCCGGATCTCGCCGCTCCAGCTTCCATCCGGAAGCTCTCTTCCGTAAAGACGGGTAAATTCTTCATCCGAAATGTCTTTGATCTGTCCACTGAAATATTCCGGTATTTCTTCTTTTTTGTAGCGACCATTTTCTACGGTTCCCACTACATCCAAAGTATCTTCCAGAAGCATATGTTCTGCGTTCTCACCGATCATAATCTGATAGGTTCCGGATTCAATTTCCCAACTGTCCGTTCTGGTATCATAGAACCGGAAGCTCTTATCATCAAATAAAATCCGGACTTCTTTTTCCTCTCCCGGTTCCAGTTCCACTCGCTTGAACCCTTTCAGCTCGCGGGCCGGACGGAAAATGGTATCGGATTGCTTTCCTACATAAAGCTGTGTGATCTCAGTTCCTGCTACATTTCCTGTATTCTTAACAATAAATTTCACGCCTTCGGAAGATACCTTCAGATCCTTATACTCAAAATTCGTGTAGCTGAGTCCAAATCCAAATGGGAACCGTGTCATTTTTCCAACCGTTGTATAATAACGGTATCCCACATAAAGGGATTCTCTGTATTCACTGCTCCGTTCCTTGCTCGGATAATAAGCATATGCCGGCGTATCTTTGTAATGAAGCGGATAAGTCTCATTCAGCTTTCCGGACGGATTGACCTTACCTGTCAGCACATTCATCATCGCAGAGGCGCCTGCCTGTCCACCCAGATATCCATGTACGATTCCTTTTACATATGAGTACCATGGCATTTCAATTGCAGATCCTGCGGAAAGAACAACAATTACATTAGAATTGACCGTCGTTATTTCATCCAGAAGCGTGTCCTGCGCATATGGCATATCCATATGGGTACGGTCAAGTCCTTCCGATTCACTGATCTCATCCAATCCACCGAAGAAGATAACCACATCTGCCTTTCTTGCCGCTTCAATTGCTGCTTTCATCAGCTTTTTATTCGGTTTCCTATTACGGATATACCCCTGCTCGTAAGCAATGACATCCACGCCGCTCTCACCGATCACGTCCATGATCGCCTCCGGCTGTTTGGTCGGATTCACAAGGGAAGAACCTGCTCCCTGATATCTTGGTGTCTTTGCAAAATCTCCGATCACAGCGACCTTGACTCCCGGTTTTAACGGAAGGATCTGATCTTCATTTTTCAGAAGAACGATACTCTCTTCCGCTGCTTTTCTTGCAAGTTTATGATGTGCTTCTACATCAAACTGCTTTCCTTTTGCATCCTCGGTTGCCTGATGGGTTGCGAAGATCACATTTAACAGCTCATCCAGTCTCTGATCCAGTACGGACTCTTCCAGATCTCCGTTCTCCACTGCACGGATAATATCACGCATACCGGATTTTCCGGTTCCCGGCATTTCCAGATGGCTTCCGTTCTTTACACCCAGCGCATGATCGTTGCTTCCACCCCAGTCAGAAACTACAAAGCCATCAAATCCCCATTCATCCACAAGGATTTCCTGTAGCATATGGCTGTTTTCATTTGCATAAATACCATTCACTTCATTATAAGAAGACATGATCGATTTTGATTTTCCTTCTTTGACTGCAATCTCAAATCCGGTGGTATAGATTTCACGGAACGTTCTTTCATCAACTACAGAATTATTCGCCATGCGGCGAAGCTCCTGGCTGTTTGCTGCAAAGTGCTTCGGACATGCGGCGATTCCTTTACTCTGGATTCCACGCACATAGGCTGCTGCCATCTTTCCTGCGTGATACGGATCCTCTGAAAAATATTCAAAGTTTCTTCCGCACAGCGGACTTCTTTTGATATTGAGTCCCGGTCCAAGGATCACATTGACTCCCATGGTAACTGCTTCTTCCGCAAGTGCCTCTCCGATTTCTTCTCCAAGTGCCTCATCCCAGCTGTTTGCAACGCCTGCTGCCGTCGGGAAACAGGTCGCCGGAAGGCTGGCGTTTAATCCAAGATGATCCCCTGCTCCTGCCTGCCTTCTCACCCCGTGAGGCCCGTCTGACATTGTCATCGATGGAATTCCATATTTTTCAAAATCTACCGTCTCCCATGTATTTTTACCTGACATCATCTGTGCTTTTTCAGCTAATGTCATTTGTTTTATGATATTCTCATACTTCATTTTCATTTTGAAACCACCTTATTTATTCTATCTCTGTTTCTTTTCCTGCTAAAAATAGCATAACACAGAAAGCAGGCTGTAAAAGCCTGCTTGCATAAATGGTTGAAAATTCTTCACGAACTGCATTTTTAATTACCTTTTTCAGTTATAACTTTTTTATATTTTGCTTTACTGCGCAGTTGAAAAATGATAATATTTATCAACATAATACATTTAACCGGGAAGTCGGGGGACGTGCTGCACCCGCTCCGAGCCTGTCGGAGGTGGTGCTAATGAGTACATATGAAGAATTACAACTCATCGTATCCGTTGCGGTACTTATTGTTGCAATACTTAATTATACACATAAAAAGTAGCCGTCCTAAACTTTTGGCGAGTTGACGACTACTTTCTAAACTAGATTATTTTCGCCGGAGTGGGTAAATTGCGGTTACCTTCCGACTTTCCTGTTAAGTGTATTATAAAGCACATATATAAATTTGTCAAATACACAAAAATAGTGCAATAGCAATACTACTACACTATACACTAAAGTGGAGAATACGAGATTCGAACTCGTGACCTCCTGCTTGCAAGGCAGGCGCTCTCCCAACTGAGCTAATCCCCCATATGACGTTTGCGACTTAATTAAAATATCACAAACGTCCATCTTTGTCAACTGTATCTGCTGATTTTATAACAGATCCGTATTCGTTATAAAACAATACGTTAATTAAACATTCTTCTTTTCCGCATTTTTATATGCCGTCTCATAGAACAATTCCTGTGAATCCAACTTATCTTCATTATTGATATCACGATCTACATAATCGCCATCTGCAGTCAGCTCTTTTCCTTTTTCGTCATCCTTCATCATGGTATCAAACATCCAGTCCAGTCTTTCACGCAGCTTGTCATCCAGAACCGGAGCAGCAACCTCTACACGACGAAGCGTATTTCTTGTCATATAATCAGCCGATGCAATATACACTTTTTCTCTGTCCGGCGTTCCGAAACGATAAATGCGGGAATGCTCCAGAAATCTTCCGACAATGCTGATTACTTTAATATTTTCTGTATATCCTTTGATTCCTGGAATCATACAGCAGATTCCACGGACGATCATTTCAATCTTCACACCCGCCTGAGATGCTTCCACAAGCTTCTCAATAATCACTTTATCAGTCAGTGAATTGATCTTGATTCCGACATAAGCGTCTTCCCCATTCTTAGCATGACAGATTTCTTCATCGATCATATCAAGGACTTTGTTCTGAAGACATTTCGGCGCAACAAGCAGGATGTGTGTTTCCTCAATCGTCTCACCTCGCATCAGGCAGGCAAATACTTCTGCTGCCTCTTTTCCGATTTCCTGCTTTGCAGTAATCAGCGACAGGTCTGTATATAATGTTGAAGTCTTTTCATTATAGTTACCCGTTCCAATCTGTGTGATATATTCAAGACCTTTTTCCGTTTTTCTTGTTATAAGGCAAAGTTTGGAATGTACTTTGAGACCACTCAGTCCATAAATGACACGACAGCCTGCTTCTTCCAGCTTTCTGGAATATTCAATGTTACTTTCTTCATCAAATCTTGCACGGAGTTCAACAAGTACCACAACTTCTTTGCCATTTTCCGCTGCCTCAACCAAAGCATCTACGATCTGGCTTCGAACTGCCAGACGGTACAAGGTCATCTTGATGGACACTACAGAATCATCCCTTGCTGCTTCGTAAAGCAGGTTGGTAAATGATTTAATATTTTCAAATGGATAAGATAACAGAACATCTTTCTGCTCAATCTGTGCGATCAGACTTTCTCTTTCATTCAGCTGCGGTGTCATTCGCGGACTTCTCTTCTGATAGAACAGCTTTTCCTTTTCTGCTCCCTGCATTCTCAGATAATTCTGGATTGCAAATACAAATGATAAATCAAGTGGTACCCTCGACATAAATACGTGGTTTTTATCCATATGGATATATTTACATATCTCTGCGATCAGCTTTTTATTGATCTTTCTGGAAAATTCCATGCGGACAGGATTCATACGCTTTCTCTGCTTTACCAGATTTTCCATGGCGTCTCTGTAATCCATGTCTTCATCATAAATGGTTTCTGTATCAATATCCGCATTTCTCGTAATTCTCAGGAGAGATTTTTCTTTGATTTCATATTTTTTAAATAATTTCGGCAGGAAATGAAGAATCAGTTCTTCCGAAAGCATAAAGGTTCCCGGTCTGGTCGGGATATCGATCAGACGCTTAAACACATTATTGCTACACGGAATGATCGCAGTTTTTGTCTTTCCACCCTTCGTTGCAAGCAGTGCAACCGCATAGATTTCTTTATTCTGTAAAAATGGAAATGGCTGCTGTTTGCTGATGATATTCGCAGACAGATATGGTGCAATTTCATTATCAAAGTAAGTTTCCAGTAATTCCCCTTCTTTTCCGGAAAGCTTGTTGAAATTGATAATCCGGATTCCCTGCGGCTCCAGTTCTCCCATAAGCTGTTCATAAATCACCGCTTTTTTAATATCCAGCTCTCTCGTAGCTTCAATAATTGCTTTCACCTGCTCTTCGCTGGTCATATTTGTTTTATTTTCACGTACAACTTCAGAAGATTCCATCTGATCCATCAAGGTTCCCACTCGCACCATATAGAATTCATCCAGATTAGACTGGTAAATTGATGCAAAGGTAAGACGCTCTGCAAGCGGTACTCTTGGATTTCCTGCTTCATTCAGCACTCTTTCATTAAATTTTAACCACGACAATTCACGATTCATCATATATGGTTCTGATTTCATTGTTTTCTTCTTCATTTGGTATCTCCTTTTCGTGATTTCTGTTAGTTTCTTTTCCATAGCGTTTAGTTCCGATTATACATCTGCGATTCTGCTCCATCTATCATTGTCACGTGTTGTTTTTGTAAAATCAATGTAAAATCTGCGTGCTCTGTTCCTTGATCTTTTTCCGATATACACTTGGTGACATCCGGTACCGCTCCTTAAATACCCGGTTAAATGTCCGCTGACTTTCAAATCCGCTGTCCAGACAAATCTCAATAATCGAATCCGTTGTATTTTCCAGCTTCGCACAGGCATAACGAAGTCTGGTATCATTCAGATACTGATTGAAATTACTGTGAAATGTCCCGGAAAAAACTCTCGAAACTGCATACTTGCTGACTCCGATCTCCTGTGCCATCTTATCCAGTGTCACATTTTCCCGAAAATGCCCGGATATATATGCCACCGTCTGATAAATCAGATCGTCACTTCCGATTTTGGATTTTTCATCCAATTCCAAAAGCGGAATACAGCGCGCCAGAACGATCTGTAAATAAGCCTGCAAAATCAGAAATTCTTCTTCATTAGTAAGCATCATTCGGCACAAGGCATACGCAACCTCTTCATCTAATTCTCTGCCTTTAAGAACGGGATAGACCGGTGCATATTTCTGCAGTGCCTCACTGAAAAATCCAAGATTATCCGGAATCAAATTCACACAATACACCTTATGTGCGTCCTCTCCAAATACCTGATAGTGATGGATCACATCCGGAAATACAATTCCCAGATCCCCTGTTTCCAGATGATACAATTCCTGTCCAATCCCAAGCTCTAAAGTGCCTTCTGTCACATAGATCATCTCCAAGGTGCTGTGCAGATGCGGTCCTGCATGCCTGGCTCTTTTTTGCATGGTCTGTATTTTCCGATTCGTATTTTTATAATGTAAATACATAGCCTTTCCTCTTTGAACAAGTGCTTTTTTTATTTTATTATATAGCATTTTTGCAAGATTTGTCTACTTTTTCATCAGATTTGGCAAGCATATCTCCGCTTTTCAAGCTATAATGACCACATAAAGAAAAGAAAGGAGAGAACAAATCATGAAAGAAAGAATGATTAAAAAAATCAAAGATTATATGCATGAAGTGATCGAATTTTATGCTGCGAATTATCTGTATCTCGAAGCAATGAACCGTCACTAAAAAAGGACCTGCGGGCTTGCAAGGTCCTTTTTTTGTATCTAAATTTTTCATTTTGTAATGGATATGATTTTTTATAGAAAAGCTTACTTCCTCATAATCTCGCCAAAGATACGTTCTTGTAGGAATCATCATCTGTTACTTCTTTGATCACTTTCAGGAATTTCGGCATATGATTCCCGATCGGCAATCTTTGGTCATCTTCATTTCAATACTTTGCGATATCCCAAATATCCCGAAATCACACCGAACAGAATTCCTCCAAGAACATCTGTCGGATAATGTACATACAGGTACAACCTCGATATTGCGATCAGACATGCCAGCACAAGCGCAAATTTCCAAAGCTTCTTTTCACCTGCCAGGTACAAAGCTGTTACCGAAGCAAACGAAGCTGCCGTATGTCCGGACGGAAAAGAATAATCATGAAGCTTTGCTACCAGAAGGTGTACACCTGTATTCACATCATATGGTCTTGTCCGTGCTACAAGATTTTTCAAAACAATATTGCAAAGTAATACATCTACTACTAAAGCAGCCACCATAACCGCACCGCTTTTTCTCGTTTTAGGAATCAGAAGCAATACTATGCTCAACACAATCCATATAATTCCTGCATCCCCAAGTCTTGTGATAAATACCATGATTTTATCCAGAAAAGGCGTATGCAACGTCTGGAGCCAATCCAAAATACTTAATTCAATGTTCATAAATTTCCTCCTGCTTTCTTCATCAGTATTTTTACTTTTATATAGGATAACATAGATTACAGTTTATATGAATTTTTAGAATTACAAATTTTTTACAAACAATCTTTTGAAAAATGACGGTTACACAGGGCGTAACTTCAACCATCCCGAATTTCAGGCAATGCTTGCATAAGCCGAGCAAGAAGCGGTGGAAAAAGCCAAGCGCAAGAAAAGACGGCAGCGTGAGAGCAATGCTGCGCATAGAGCCAAAACCAAGGCGGAACGCTGGGCGGCGAATGACGGTCATAAGTACCCGAAGCGTATCTGCGAACAGTGCGACAAAGAGTTTTATCCGAACAGCACAAGGCAGAGGTTTTGCAACACCGACTGTACAAAAGTCCATCATCAGGCAGAAGCATTGTTTTCTCGGCTGGTAAAGCAGATTTCCGAAAAAGAGGGCGTAACGGAAGCCCTCAAAGCGGAAAAGAGCGTTATGATATTAAACGACCAAACCGGCGGTAAAGCGACCTGCAAGGACAAGGCAAAGTGCGAAGTCTGCGGTGCGGAATACGGTGAGCTTGATCCGAAGAACCACACCAACTTAAAGCACTTCCCGGCAAAGGCGGCGACAAAGACCACCGAGGGCAATATCGAGTATTGGTACTGCGACGGTTGCGGTAAATATTACAGCGACAAGGATGGTACAAAGGAAATCAAAAAAGCAGAAACTGTAACGGCAAAACTGAAGGACGATTCCGGATCTCCACAGACCGGCGATTCCAGCAATTTTGCTTTGTGGCTTGCCTTGCTGTTTGTCAGCGGCGGTGCAGCCATTGGCACAACGATTGTCAGCACAAAGGAGGTGTCCTCTATGCCCCGTATGCCGAAATACCTCAAGGAAGAATGGGCGTTCTTTCTTGAGGAGCGTGGCAGGAAGAAATATAGTAAGTGAATTTTGATGCCCAAAAAAACTCAATCTATTTGCCAGTAAATGCAATTATCACCGCCTCATAAGGACGCAATATATTTCCTTCTCTGTCGTCCTCATAATTCCGGATCCAGACTTCCCCGGCTTTCCACTCATCAAACAATGGGCAGCTAACTTCCTCATCCGTAAAGTTTGTACATACCAGCATCTTTGTATGCTCATCTGTTCTCGTATAGGCGAAAATTCTCTCATCTTCCGGCAGAAGAAGTTCAAATTTTCCATTCACGAATACTGGATTTTCTTTTCTTAAACGAATCAGCTTCTGATAATAGTAAAATACCGAATTTTCATCTTCCAGTGCCTCTTTGGCATTGATTCTGGTATAATTTGGATTCACGGCAAACCATGGTTCTCCTGTTGTGAATCCTCCGTTCTCCTCCCCGCTCCACTGCATCGGAGTACGGGCATTATCACGGCTTCTTGCATAAATAGAATGCATGATTTCTTCTGGCTGATATCCTTTTTCCAGGCGCTCTTTGTACATATTCAATGTCTCAATATCTTCATATTCTTCAATGCTGTCAAACTGCACATTCGTCATTCCCAGCTCTTCTCCCTGGTAAATGTAAGGAGTTCCCTGCATTCCATGAAGCATTGTCGCCAGCATTGTTGCCGACTCTTTTCTGTATTTTCCGTCATTTCCCCAACGCGACACGATTCTAGGAAGATCATGGTTATTCATGAACAGACTGTTCCATCCTGTCTGATATAAAGTATTCTGCCACTTTGCAAGGCATTTTTTCAGCTTAACCAGATTCAATGGAATCGTATCCCATTTTTCTTTTCCTTCTTCCTGATCAAGCATAATGTGCTCAAACTGAAAAACCATAGAAAATTCACTGCCATCTGGATTACTATATTTCTTTGCAATTTCCGGTGTTGCTCCCCAGGCTTCTCCAACAGTGATCATATCCCCCTTCTGAAATGTTTCTCTGCTTAGTTCACGCAGAAATTCATGCAGCTTTGGTCCATTATTTGTGATCTTAAGATCTGGCTCTTTTGCAATCTGATCGATTACATCCAGACGGAATCCACCTGCTCCTTTTTCCATCCACCAGAGAATCATATCATAGAGCTCTCTTCTCACTTTCGGATTCTCCCAGTTCAGATCTGGCTGTTTCACTGAAAACTGATGAAAATAATACTGTCCCAGTTCTGGAACCCACTCCCATGCCGGTCCTCCGAACACAGAATTCATATTATTTGGGTAAATACCTTCTTCTCCGTCACGCCACACATAATAATCATGATACGGATTGTCTTTGCTTTTCTTTGCCTCCAAAAACCATCTGTGTTCATCTGAAGTATGATTTAACACAAGATCCATCATAATTCGGATTTCACGTTTCTTTGCTTCCGCAAATAATCGTTCCATATCTTCCATTGTTCCGAACATTGGCTCAATATCCTGATAATCTGAAATATCGTATCCATTGTCATCCTGTGGAGAACGATACACCGGTGAAAGCCAGATTGCATCTATTCCAAGTTTTTTCAAATAATCCAATCTGCTGATAATTCCTGGAATATCACCGATTCCATCTCCATCCGAATCTTGAAAGCTTTTCGGATAAATCTGATATACAACTGCATTTTTCCACCATTTATTCTTATTTTCCATGCTCTGTCTCGATATCTCTTCGGCAGATTTTCTGATTCTACCGGGATATCTTCTCCTTTCTTTATGTTCTCTAAATTCTACGAATGAGCGTTCCATTTACGCCAAGTATCTCTCCATCAAATTCTCGGGCAAAAAGAATTTCCCCATTTCCTTTTACTTTTACTTCTTCCTCCGATGCATTTAACAGAACCTCAATTTGATCACCTTCTTCGTCTAACTTGATATATTCTACACACCGATCATTTTCATATGTATCCGGAAAATGGAAATGCGGGCTTCTGCACATTTTCTCGTTTCTTCTAAGCATGATCAGTTTCCGCATCATTGCAATCTTTTCCTGATTCTCTTTGCTTTCAATCTCACTCCATGGCATACATCTTCTGCAATCCGGGTCATGGGCACCTTCCATT
The DNA here is from genome assembly GCA_934320645.1 of uncultured Bariatricus sp. Classification (GTDB taxonomy): domain Bacteria; phylum Bacillota; class Clostridia; order Lachnospirales; family Lachnospiraceae; genus Allocoprococcus. The sequence continues at coordinate 6,079 of CAKRFP010000009.1, read as the reverse complement.
GCGATTTCTGTTCCGTAATAAATGCAAGGGCTTCCCGGAAGCGTAAAGAGAATTGCAAGCTGCTGATAAAATTTATCCAGATCATGAAAACGATTCATAAGTCTCTCTGTATCGTGGGAATCCAGCAGGTTGAAAAGTACATCATTATTTTGCTGCATATACATGGTATAGCAACGATTTACCATATATTCAAATTCCTCTTTTTTCATCGTTTTATCAAGGAAAAAGTCATGGATTCCGCTGAGCAATGGGTAATTCATAACGGAATCATATTCATCTCCTTGCAGCCACTGGCTTGCATCGTGCCAGATTTCTCCCAACAGATAAATGTCCGGTTTTATCGTTTTTAAATGTTCTCGCATCCGCTTTAAGAACCGATGTGATACTTCATTTCCTACATCAAAACGGATTCCATCTATATCAAATTTTTGAACCCATTCCTCGCAGACCTTACAAAAATACTCAATTACTTCTTCGTTATTCGTATTTAATTTTGGCATCGTATCTGCAAATGCGAAAGAGTAAAAGCGCCTGTCTCTGGTGTCTGCTCTTTTTCCGATCTGTTCCCAGTCTTCTATCATAAACCAGTCCGCATAACGGGAATCTTTCCCATGCTCCAGTACATCCATCCACGGCGCGAATTTTCTTCCGCAGTGATTAAATACTGCGTCAACCATAATACGGATTCCTTTTTCGTGCGCTTCCCTGCAAAGTGCTTTCATCATTTCTTCATTGCCGAAAGCCGGATCAATCTTTGTATAATCTGTAGTATCATATTTGTGGTTAGATTCTGCTTCCATAATCGGATTCAGATAAATTCCGGTAATTCCCAGCTCCTGAAGATACTGTAGTCTCTGACGGATTCCCTCCAGATTTCCTCCGAATTTTTCCTGATTTGTCACGGTTCCGTGATTTCTCCACGGTGTGATATCATTTCCATTCTTTTCCGGTGTCCCATTGCAGAACCTGTCCGGAAAGATCTGATACCAGATCGTATCATTTACCCATGCAGGTGTGCGATTTATATCTGCAGGATTCATCCATGGTACAATAAAACACTGCTGCATACGACCATCCATCTGAAGCTGTTCTTCTGTCAGGAAACCGTCTTCAAAATAATACCAGACTTCCTTTTCTGTCCTCAGTTCAAAATAATATTTACATCTTTTATATGCAGGAAGAAGCGTTGTTGTCCACCAGATTTGATGCGACAGACGTTTTTTATAAATAATTTCCTCTCTTTTTCCAATCCACTTTTCCTTTCCACCCAAGATTCCTGCTTCATAAGGATCTCCATAATGAATAAATACCTGTTTTACATCATACCCGGTCTTAATATTTACAATTAGTCTGTCCTCATCCAACGAATAACTCATCTGCTCTGATGTTTTATGATATACCCCGGTAAACTCCATCTTATTATTCCTCCAATTTTTCATAAACACGCAGGATTTCCCCTACGCTCCACGCCTGTGCAAAACATCCTTTTGAAGAAACCGGAATCTCTCCATCATAAATCTCAGGGAGCTGGCCAATACATCCTTCACGCATTGCACTTTCCAACACTTCCAACTGCTTTGCCACAATCTCTTTTGCTTCTCTTGAATCTTTATTTACTTTTAGATATGCGAGATAATATCCACCCATCGGAAAAGTCCAAACGGTTCCCTGATGATAGGAAAGATCTCTTTTTATCATCTCTCCGCCGTAGCTTGCATGAAATTCCTCGTCTTCTGGATCTAATGTCCGAAGTCCATACGGCGTATACAGCTTTTCAAACACCGTATCCACAATCCGTCTTTCTTTTTCTTCGTCCAACATTGTAAATGGCATAGACACCGCCCATATCTGATTACAGCGAATTTGTGTATCTGCCTTTGTTTCTGAGATTACATCCTTCAGACAGTGTTTTTCCTCCATCCAGAATTCTCGTGCAAAAGATTCTTTCACTTTCTGTGCGAGTTCTCCATATTTCTGCTCTTCATTTTTCTTCAAAACTTCAGAAAACTTTTGCATGATACAAAGTGCATTATACCAGTAAGCATTGATCTCCACCGGTTTCCCATGTCTTGGTGTCGGAAGGATTTCTCCCACACGTACATCCATCCACGTTACCTGATCCAGCCCCGCTCCGGCACTGATAAGACCATCTTCTTCCATATGGATATTGAAATTTGTTCCTCTTTCATAACCGGAAATAATTCTTTGCATTACCGGATACATTTCCTCTACAAATTTGATATCCTGAGTTTTTTCATAATATAACCACACACAGTTGATAAATAATAGTGCCGCATCTACAGTATTATAAAGTGGCTCATTCTCCCCCTCTGGAAACAGATTTGGCATCAATCCATCCTTTTCATAAAATGCAAATGTCCGCAAAATTGATTTTGCACTTTCAAATCTTCCTGTGGAGATGCAGATTCCCGGAAGTGCAATCATTGTATCTCTTCCCCAATCCTCAAAAAAAGGAAAACCGGCAAGAATGGTCAATCCGTCCGTGGACTCTCTTTTCGAAAGGAATTTGTCTGCACTACATACCAGTGTCTGTGCCAGTTTATTTTTCAAACCTGAAGTCTTTATAAGCTTCTCTTGGTGATGGATCTGTTCTTCTTTCATTTTATCAAATAATTTTTTTGCATCCATACCAATCTGACTTTCCAGCGAATAAATTACTGTCAAATCTGTCTCTTCTCCTGGCTTTACCCGCTTTTTAATCTGATACACTGCGCTTGCGGTTCCATTTTCTCGTCTTCCATCACATTCATCGTAACGATAAAAATACGTTTCTTTCTTTTCCTGAAATTCTTCTGCCTCCCCATTTGTTTCAAAGAAAAGATTATACTTTCCATCGGTAATCTTTTGCTCTTGTCTTGAAAATATCTTATCTTCTTTCAAATCTTCCCCTTTAGGTTCAAATTGAAAAAACGGAGTTACACAGAGAACGGCCTCTTTCTGACCTCGGTTTTTCAGATGATAATTCACTGCAATCTGATTGCATCCCTGTGCCATCGCAATCTCTTTTTCTATCTCTATTCCACTTGTCAGATAACGCCACAAAGGAAGAATTCCAAAAGAAAACTCTGTAAGATAACGGTATCCTTCTTCTTTTGCTCCATCTGCAAATTCCTGAGTTGAAAGAACATACTTTGTTTCCCCAATACCCAGTTCTTCTTTTATACGGTGAACCATATTCACTCTGTGATTTGGAGCTTTCGTACATGCCATAAATACCGAATGATCATTTCTTGCCACAGCTCCGGTCATAGTAAGCGAAGAAAAACCTCCTAGACCATTGGTTAATAAATAGCAATTTTCAAGACCTCTCTCCAGCGTTTTCCAATCCTGTCTTCCATAAATGCATTTCATGCACCACTCCTCCTTAATTACTTACGTCCAAGTATCAAAACGCTCTGCGGTACAGCCTCTATCTGTCTGCCTGCACAAATTTCTTTTTCCCAGCACCAGCTGTCATCTGCATCGCTCAATATTTCCCAGTCGTCATCCAAAACTTCTTTATAGCTACTTTTTCTTGCATTGTAAATTATTTTTACCTGACTCCATCTTGCTTTTTCATCATTGAGCACTGTAAACCCTACTACGTCTTTTTCTTTCCACATATCCGTAATTCGTTTATAACTGTCTTTTGATTTGTCACAAAGCCCAGAGAGCTGTTTTCGAAGTGCAATCAGCCCCTGATAATAACGAACCAGTTCCTTATTTTCCCGTGCCTTTTCCCAGTCGAGACGGTTTAGAGTGATCGGCGCCTTAAAGGTATTATCCTGTCCATCTTTTGTACGGGCAAATTCTTCTCCCGATAAGAAGAACAGCGTTCCCTGACAGGTCATATAGATTGCTGCTGCCATTTTATTCAGCCTCATACATTCTTCCTCCGGGACTGTCTCTTTTAATTTATCCCACAGGGTATGATTGTCATGTGCTGATACATAGGTAACAATCTGTGAAGGTGCTTTGACATTCTCAAATCCTTCTGCATGATAAGGATTTGTACACCATGCAGCCACACTTGCAAGCATTTCGTCTTCTTTTCCTTCCGCTCCATTTATAAATCCGGCTTCCTTTGCCCGGAGTGCAGAGCCTTTGATTCCATCTCGGGTGCTGTCACAGAACGCTCCGATATTTTCATCCAGAAGCCCAATACTTTCTTTTGTTGCCAGTTTTTTACCGCCTTCTACAGCTGTCTGTTCTGCTGCCCAAGGTTCTCCGTAAATAATCTTCTTTCCTTTTCCGTATCGCTGATCCAGTTCACTTCGGATCCGATTCATTAAATCTACATCCAGAAGTCCCATCAGGTCAAAACGGAATCCATCAATATGATATTCCTCTGTCCAGTAAAGCACTGATTCCAGAATATATTTCGCACACATCTCTCTTTCGCTTGCAACATCATTTCCACATGCGGAACCATCGGAGATCTTCCCATCCGGAAATACCCGGTAAAAATACCAAGGTACAGTTCTCTGAAACCAGGAGTCCAGCGAATAAGTATGGTTGTAGACAACATCCATGATTACACCAAAACCAGCTTCATGAATTGCCTGGATCATTTCTTTCATTTCCCGAATTCTAACTTCACCATGTCTGGCATCTGTCGCATAGGAGCCCTCCGGCACATTGTAATTGACTGGATCGTACCCCCAATTGAATTCTGTATCTTCCCCTGCTTCATTTACAGAACCATAGTCATACATCGGCATAATCTGAATGTGTGTCACCCCGAGTTCTTTTAAATAATCCAGACCGGTCGGATGAATCCCATCCTCATTCAAAGTCGTATGTCTGCACGTAAATGCTTTGTATTTCCCACGATATTCTTCCGGAAAACCACCCGCCTTATCCCATGAAAATTCTTTTACGTGAAGTTCATATACGATTCTCTCCGGTCCTTCTTCTGGTGTCTGATCTTTTTCCCATCCTTTTGGATTGGTCTTTTTCAGATTCACTGCCATGCTGCGCAATCCGTTAACTCCGCATGCCTTTGCATATGGGTCTGCTGATCGGACTTCTTCGCCATTGCGTGTAATCAGATAATCATAATAAACGCCGTGAAGTTCTTCTTTGCTCTCCCAACTCCACACACCCTTTTCTTCTTTTTTCATCGGAATCTGCTCGTATGCATTTCCTCCATCTCCTGTCTGATACAGGTTTAAACTAATGCGTTCCGCCTGTGGTGACCACAGGCGGAATGCCGTTCCTTCTTCTGTACATTCTACGCCAAGATTATTTCCCTCATAAATATAATTTTCGAGAAACTCCTTTGTAGAATAATACTTTTTCAGTTCTGTTTTATCTTTCATCATCTTATCTTTCATCGCCTTACTTATCCTTTAACTGCACCTGATACACCATCTACATAATACCTCTGCATAAACAGGAACAGAATCGCAATCGGGATTGAAATCAGAACCGCACCTGCCGCAAAACTGGTGTACCAACTGTCAATATATTCTTTTTCCAACATTTTCCAAAGTCCAATTGCAATCGTATACTGGTCTGAGTTTGCTCTGCAGATTACCTTCGCAAAAATGAAATCGAGCCACGGAGCCATGAAAGATGTCAGCACTGTATATACAATGATCGGCTTACTAAGTGGCAGTGTGATCTTGCTGAAAATCTGCCATCTGGTACATCCATCCAAAAGTGCAGCTTCATCAATTGCAACCGGAATTGTATCAAAGAATCCTTTTGCAATCTGGAAACCCAGTCCTGCACCACCGGAATAACATAAAATCAGAGCCAATTTAATCAGGTTTCCTTCTGTAAGTCCCATCGCCTTTAAAATAAAGTACACAGCGATCATGGACATAAATCCCGGGAACAATCCCAGAATCATTGCCATGTTCATATATGGTTTTCTCATTTTAAATTTCAGTCTGGACAAACAGTAGGAAACTGCCAGCACATAAAATGCTGATAAAATGCAGGAACAAATTGCAATAAACAATGTGTTCATAAACATCTGCGGAAAATTTAAAATGGATGTATCAGTAAATAGTTTTATATAATTGTCAAGCGTAAATGCTTTCGGGAAGAAGGTTGATACGTAAGAGCCTTT
>CAKRFP010000008.1 GCA_934320645.1 uncultured Bariatricus sp. | reverse complement strand
GCTATATCCTTCCCACTACCGGGCGGATTTGGGACTTTAACCCGTTAGAAACGTGCGCCGCTAGGCGCACATCTAAAGTGCCATAGAGGTTTTACAACCTCTATGACATTTCAATTTAGTTTACTCTGTAAGTCAATATATTATTTTTCAATATAAACCTGAGAGAAATCAACCTGACCAACTGTAGAAACGAAGTAGTTCTTCACATATTTCTTAACAAATGTAGGTGCCTCTTCAACATACGTAGGTTCGATCAGTCCTGACTTAACAACCAGTTCTTCTGCCTGCAGATAAAGCTCTGCCTTCTTCTGGTCATCAACTTCAAATTTTGCTTCATTTAAAAGTTCCTGGTATTTCTTAGGATCTTCTCCTGACCATCCTGTCTTTTCTGCGTTGAAGTATCCATTATCAGGATCGAATAACTGAAGAAGAGCACTTGGTTCATTGTAGTATGGTCCCCAGCCGCCTGTTGCGATATCGTAATCACCGGCGTCAATCTTATCCCACATGATGTTCCATTCCATCATATCGATTTCGACATTGATTCCAAGAACGCTTTCCCACTGCTGCTTCATCCATTCAGCAATCTTTTTAGATACTTCAGCTGTACCACGGCTTGCATAACGGATTGTTACCTTTGACGGGTCTGGATCTTTACCAAGTTCTTTTAATCCTTCAATAAGTAAAGCTTTCGGATCTTTGATTTCTTCCTGAAGTTCCTGAACGAAATGATTCTTTCCGCCAACTAATTCTGTATAAGTTTTTTCTCCAACCTGAACAGTATCTGGCATCATAGAATAAATCGGAACGCCTTTTCCATTACGAAGAGTATCGATCATTTCCTGACGGTCATAAGCTACAGTTAAAGCCTGTCTGATCTTTTCATTACACAGATATTCGTTTGCTGCATTCAGCATGAAGAATTCCGGTGAACTATCCGGAACCTGATAAGATTCAGATTCTCCCTGTTCTTCGATAGTCTTTCCCCAGTTTGCATCCGTTGTACCGATCACATCCAACTCACCGTTGATGTAAGACTGAACTGCAGTACCTGATTCCTGAATGATCTTGCAATTGATCTTGTCAAGCTTCACATCGTCAGCTCCCCAGTATTGGTCATTTCTTACCACTACCATTTCTGTATTCTGGCTCCAGCTTTCAATCTTGAATGGTCCGTTAAATACAGTCTTTGTTTCAGATGTTGCATAATCACTTCCAAGCTCTTCATACATTGCTTTGTTTACCGGATAAGCTGATGAAGAAACCAGTTCCAGGAAGTAAGATGCCGGGTGGATAATTTTGATTTCCAATGTATCTTCATCAATGGCGTGTACACCGATATCTTCCGGTTTCTTTCCCTGATCATAAAGAGCTTCTGTGAAGTTTTCGATAACACCGTCAAATAACCATGCGTTTGTTGCTGCAACGGAAGGAGTTGCCATCTTCTGGAAAGTAAATTCAAAGTCATTTGCTGTTACTTTCGTTCCATCACTCCACTTTGCATCTTTGTTCATGTGGAAGGTATAAGTAAGTCCGTCTTCACTTATATCCCAGCTTTCTGCTGCAGCAGGAATGATCTCATAAGTATTTCCATCCCGAGTTACTCTTCTAACGAGTGGGTCTAACACCATATTAAATGCTGAGTTATCAGGACCAGTTGTGTTGATCAGCGGGTTCAGTCCGACAACCACACTGTTGTTGGAGATGTTCAGAACCTGTTCTGTTTTTCCGTCTGAACTTGCTTTTTTGTCATCTCCGCCGCAGCCTGCCAGACAACTGACAGCCAGTGCTACTGCGAGCCCCATTGCTAATGTTTTTCTTTTTTTCATAGTCTTCCTCCTTTATATCCAGCAAGATTACTCTTGCGGGTGATCTTCCATTAACTCTTTTGCTCTGTGACAAGCTACAAAGTGTTCCGGTTTGAGTTCTTCAAGCTGCGGTGTCTCCTGATGACATTTTTCTGTTGCATATCTGCATCTCGTCACAAATCTACATCCAGGTTTTGGATTAACCGGGCTTGGGATCTCTCCCTCGAGTCGAATTCTCTTCTTCTGTTCTTCTGTGTCCGGATCCGGAATCGGAATCGCTGCCATCAACGCTTTTGTATATGGATGAAGTGGATTCTGATATAATTCATCACTCTCTGCAAATTCAACCATATTTCCCAAATACATTACACCGACACGGTCTGAAATATGTTTAACCATAGACAAATCATGTGCGATAAAGAGATAGGTCAGGTTTTTCTTCTGCTGAAGTTCGATCAACAGATTGACAACCTGTGCCTGAATGGAAACATCAAGAGCTGAAATCGGCTCATCACAGACAATGAATTCCGGTTCAATAGCAAGTGCTCTTGCGATTCCGATACGCTGTCTTTGTCCACCTGAGAATTCATGAGGGAAACGAAGCGCATGTTCTCGGTTAAGTCCGACCAGTTCCAGTAATTCATAAATCTTTTCCTGGCGTTCTTTTCCGGTGTAAAGCTTGTGAATGTCAATTCCTTCCCCGATGATATCACCAACTGTCATTCTCGGATTCAGTGAAGAATACGGATCCTGGAAAATAATCTGAGCTCTCTTTGTAAACTCTTTCTTTTCATTTTTATTCAGTTTATTAATATCAACTCCGTCAAAAAGAACTTCACCGCCTGTAGCCTTGTAAAGCCCCATAACCGTCTTTCCACAGGTTGTTTTACCACAGCCGGATTCTCCTACGATTCCAAGAGTCTCACCTTTATAGATCTTAAAGTTTACCCCATCCACTGCCTTCAGTGTCTGGTTTCTTCCAACCTGAAAATATTTCTTCAGGTCTTTCACTTCGATCAGTACTTCTTTCTTATCCATGGTTACTGTCTCCCCCTTATCATATTCTCAGGAAGATTGCTCACATCCGCTCTTGGATCATGAAGCCAGCAGTTGCATTCCTGTGTATCACTGAATTTTGTAAGCTCCGGATATTTCTTTCTGCAGATATTCATTCCATACTCACAACGCGGAGCAAAAGAACATCCAACCGGCGGATTGATAAGATCCGGCGGCGTTCCTTTTAAGGAATACAATGTTTCTTTGTTTATAGAATGAATCTTCGGAACGGAATCCAGAAGAGCTCTCGTATAAGGATGTGTAGACTGATAGAAAATCTCACGTACATCACCACGTTCTACAATTTTTCCTGCATACATAACCTGAATCTTATCTGCAACACTCGCTACAACACCTAAGTCATGTGTTACAAGGATCATCGCCATATCCAGTTCTTTTTGCAGTTCTCCGATTAGTTCCATAATCTGTGCCTGAATGGTTACGTCCAGAGCAGTTGTCGGCTCATCCGCAATCAGGATCTCCGGTTTACATGCAAGGGCGATAGCGATCATCGCTCTCTGTCTCATACCGCCTGAAAATTCAAACGGATACTGTTTCATTCGTTTTTCTGCATTTGGTATTTTAACCAGCTGCAGCATTTCTAAAGCTTCTTTATATGCTTCTTCTTTAGAAATCTGTCTATGGATCAGAATACTTTCCGCAATCTGATCTCCGATCTTCATGGTCGGATTCAGTGAAGTCATTGGATCCTGGAAAATCATTGAAATCTTACTTCCCCGAATGGAAACCATTTCATTTTCTGATTTTTTCAGAAGATCTTCCCCGTGGAACAATACTTCAGAATTTTCATTTATTAATGTGTTCGATTCTGGAAGCAATCGCATGATTGCTTTTGAAGATACTGTCTTACCACAGCCAGACTCTCCTACAATCGCAAGAGTTTCTCCTTTATGCAGATTAAAATCGATTCCTCTTACTGCATGTGAGATTCCGGCATAGGTCTTGAAAGATACCTCCAGGTTTTTCACTTCCAGTATTTTTTCTTTCATCTTGTAGTTCCCCCTTTTATTTTCTCAGCTTCGGATCCAAAGCATCTGAAAGTCCATCACCAATCAGATGGAAGGTCAGCATTGTAAGTACGATCATCAGACATGGGAAGAACAATTCATGTGGGTAAAACATAAGCTGCTGCTGTCCTGCTGATGCAAGTGCTCCCCAGCTGGTTTCCGGTGGTCTTACTCCAAGTCCGATATAACTTAAGAAAGCCTCACTGAAAATAAATCCCGGAACTGACATCGTGATATCAACCATAATAATTCCAAGTGTATTCGGAAGAAGATGTTTGACAATAATACGTCCGGTCGATGCACCAAGTGCTGTTGCTGCCTGCACATAATCCTGTTCCTTGATCTGAAGGATCTGTCCTCTTACCATACGCGCAGTTCCTACCCACGCGGTAAGGCTCATTGCAAAAACAAGGGAGAACATACTTCTTCCAAGTACCATGGATAAAATTACTACAATGATCAGATATGGCAGGTTTCCGATAAATTCGCAGATACGCATGATGATGTCATCTACCAGTCCGCCTTTTAATCCTGCCAGCGCTCCAAGGAGTGCTCCGATCACAAACATTACCAATGTACAACATAACCCAATATAGATTGAAATACGCCCGCCTACACAGACACGGGTAAAGAGATCTCTTCCCATATCATCTGTGCCAAACCAGTGTGCACTGCTTGGTCCCTGATTCTTGATCGACGCATCGATCAGCTGATAATCCTGTCCTGTGATCAGCGGTCCGACAAACAGGATCACTACGATCACGCCTAATAATATAAGACCAAATATTGCAAGTTTGTTTTCCCTAAATCTTCTCCAGACATCCGCCCAATAGGTCAGGGATTTCTGTCCGATATCTTCACCAGATAATCCTTCCGTCCCAACACGTTTAAAATCATCTGATTCATTCCATTCTTCTGTCATTACTACCTCTTTTGTACTCATCAGAAGCCCTCCTATTTCTTACCTTTTGCAACTCGGATTCTCGGATCGACGATTCCATACAGAATGTCTACTACAATCAGCGAGCCAACGAACAAAATAGCAAAGAAAATTGTAAGACCGATTACCATCGTATAATCATTATCCGAAACTGCTTTTACATAGTAGAATCCAAGTCCCGGAATCGCAAACATACGTTCAAGGATGAATGATCCTGCAAAAATTCCTGCCAGAGAAGGTCCGATCATAGTAATGATAGGAAGCATTGCATTTCTCAAAACATGTTTCCGTACAACTCTCTTCTTTGTACATCCCTTTGCTTTTGCTGTAATAATATAATCTTCTCCGATAACAGATAAGGTACTGCTTCTCATATATTTTGTATAAGATGCGATACCGCCGATCGCATATGCGGCAACCGGAAGAATATAATGTTTCATTTGTCCCCAGCCGAATACCGGCACCAGTTTCCACTTAAATGCCAGAAAATACTGCAATACAGATGCAAATACGAAACTAGGAACACAAATAGCTAATACAACGAGTACCCTTATGACATGATCCACCGGTTTTCCCCTGTTAAGAGCCGCTACCATTCCGAGACATATACCAATCGTTGTCTGGAAGAGTAGTCCCAACAAACCTATCTTCGCTGATACCAGCGTATTGTTTTTAATAATGTCATTTGCTGACTGACCGGTATAAATAATAGATTCTCCGAAGTCTCCTGTTGTAAGAAGGTTCTTCATATAAGTTGTATACCGTTTTACTACCGGCTGATCGAGTCCGTATTTCTCACGGATAATCTGCTGTGCCTGTTCAGGCATCTGACCAACCTTCGCAGCGATCGGATCTCCAGGAGCACCTGCTACCAAGAAAAATGTCGCTGTCGTAATCAAGAACAATGTCAAAACAGCATATGCCAGCCTTTTCCCAATAAATTTAACCATACCTTCAGTTCCTTTCTCCTTTTTTCTTTTGATTTTCATACAGAACATGCGGGACAACCATGTAGTGTAATTCTATCTCTTTACAGATATCTTCGACTGTCCCTTTATGAAACAGATCCAAAATTCTCTGATGATTGATGTGAACCACATCAAATGGTACCAGAGTTTTTGTATCCATCGTATAATATGCCGCCGTATTCCCTCCTTCCAGTATTTTCCAGATTCTATGAAGTTTTTCACTGTGTGCGGTCTTCACAATACATTCATGGAACTGTTCATCGAATTTTATAACATCATACAGATTTTTCTGATTGGCCGCTTTCTCCATGGAAAGAACAAGCTTCTGCATCTCTTCATCCTGTTCTTTGCTGATCTCTCCCCCGCACATCTGCACTGCCAGTTTCTCAAGCGTAGACTGGATCAGGTATGTTTCCTGCATCTCTTCATAAGTCATCGTCTTTACTACACAGCCTTTCTGTGCTTCATATACAACCAACCCTTCTTCTTCGATCTGCCTGAGAGCTTCTCTTAAAGGACCTCTGCTGACTTTCAGCTCTTCTGCTACTTTTGCCTCTATAATTCGTTCTCCCGGTTTGATCTCTCCTGATAAAATCTTATGTCTTAAAATTTCAACTACTTGCTCTCTTAATGTTTTACGTATTATCATTTTGTCTTCCTTTTCACAATTTTTTAGAGTTCATAGGCTTATTTAATAATGTTACTACGATAAGTCTATATCATTTTGTGCAGAATGTCAAATGTAAACATTTGTCATTCTGCATTTTCTTCTGCAAAAAACAAAAATCTTGCAAGAATGTTAAATATTTCTCACAAGATTTTTGTTTTTTATAATATCTTTCACTTATTTCAGTACCAGTTTCGCTGCTCCGCAGATTCCGGCATCATTACCAAGCTCTGCAAGTGCAAACTCTGTATCTTTATCTGCAAAGAATGCCTGCTCCATGAATGGTCCCTTGATGTAGTCCAGCAAGACATCTCCTGCTTTTGATACACCGCCACCGATTACGATTACTGCCGGATCACATGCAGCTGCAAGATTAGCAAGTGCATGTCCCAGATAATTTCCAAACTCGGTTGCAATCTCTATTGCAACTTCATCCCCTGCTTTTACCGCGTCAAACACTTCTTTTGCAGACATCTCAGCTACATTTCTGAGGCTGCTCGGTTTCTCATCTTTTGCAAGGCGCATGTTTGCAAGTCTTGTAATTCCGGTTGCAGAAGCATACTGTTCCAGACATCCTCTCTTGCCACATCCGCAATGTTCTGTCTCATGATAGTTCACACACAGATGTCCGATCTCTCCACCGGCTCCATGTGCTCCTACAAGACACTTTCCATCCACGATGATTCCACCGCCCACACCAGTACCGAGTGTGACCATAATCACGTTCTTTTGACCTTTTCCGCCACCTTTCCACATCTCGCCAAGCGCAGCTACATTCGCATCATTTCCCGGAATTACTTTCATTCCATCAAGCAGCTTCTCCAGTTCACGGGTTACTTCTTTATAGCCCCATCCAAGGTTTGCTGTATTCCGAACAATTCCATCATCCGTTACAGGTGCCGGAAGTCCCATTCCAAGTCCGATGATCTGTGCCTTTTCCAGCTTCTTTTCTGTCATCTTCGCTTTGACTGACTCTGCAATATCCGGAAGAATCGCCTCTCCCTGATTCTCAGTACGTGTCTTGATCTCCCATTTTTCAAGAAGCTCTCCGTCTTCTTGAAAAAGTCCCATCTTTACTGTCGTTCCACCTATGTCGATACCAAAACAATATTTCATCTGTCTGCTCCTTACATATTCTTTTTAAGATTTTCTTGTACACGACGGTACAGCTCCTGTGCTGCATTGTATCCCATCTGTTTCTGTCTGTGATTGATTGCCGCAGACTCTACAATGATTGCAACATTACGTCCCGGACGGATCGGAATACTGTGACATACTACTTTGTTGCCAAGGAATTCTGTGTATTCCTCTGTAAGTCCCAGTCTGTCGTATTCACGGTCTTTGTTCCAGTCTTCCAATGTGATGACCAGATCGATATTCTGTGTCTCTCTTACACTCTGCACACCAAACAACGTCTTTACATCAATAATTCCGATTCCCCGAAGCTCAATAAAATGGCGAGTAATATCCGGTGCAGTACCAACCAGCGTATCATCACTGACCTTCCGGATCTCTACCACATCATCCGTTACCAGACGGTGTCCTCTCTTGATCAGCTCCAGTGCCGCCTCACTCTTACCAATACCACTGTCACCCATGATCAGAACGCCAACACCATAGCAGTCTACCAGTACCCCATGAATGGAAATACACGGCGCAAGTTCTACCTTCATCCAGCGAATCAGCTCTGCTGAAAAAGAAGATGTCTGCTTATCCGTAATAAATACCGGAATATTGTTCTTCACTGCCTTTTCCAGAAATTCTGGATCCGGCTGCAAATTCCTGCAGAAAATAAAGCATGGGATTCCATATCCCAGCAATGTATCATATATTTTCATCTTATGATTGTATTCCAGTGTCTGCAGATAAGTATACTCTACATATCCAATGATCTGGATTCGTTCACAGTCAAAATGATCAAAAAATCCGGCGAGCTGAAGTGCCGGACGGTTAATATCCGGAATTTTTACTTCCCGCTGTGTCATATCGACATCCGGAGTAATATTTCTAAGTTCCATCTTCTCTACGATTTTTGTTAATGTAACTCCCATAGTCCTGTCTCCTTTTATTGTTCTTCCGTCAGAGTAGTCCCGGTCTCTTCCGTTTCACTTCCTCTGAAAAAATTATACACGCTTTTCGCTGATTTTTCATCCATTGATGGAATTTTTTTCAAATCTTCCACCTCTGCGTTTTTGATTTCATCCAAACTGGCAAAGGTACGCATCAGAGCCTTCCTTCTCGCAGGTCCGATTCTCGGTATGTCATCCAGGATCGAATGTACCTGTCCCTGGCCGCGTAGCTTCCTGTGAAATTCAATTGCAAAGCGGTGCGCCTCATCCTGCACCCTTGTTACCAGATGGAATCCTTCTGAATTCCGGTCGATCGGGATCTCAACATTCTGATAGTAAAGTCCTCTTGTCCTGTGATGATCATCCTTCACCATGCCACAGACCGGAATGGATAAATGAAGCTCATCCAGTACCTCCAACGCAATATTGACCTGTCCTTTTCCACCATCCATCATGATCAGATCTGGAAAAACATTGAAGCTTCCCAGTTCTTTTCCGCTTTGCTGCTCCTCCAGACCATGCTTAAATCTCCGGGTCAGAACTTCACGCATACTTGCATAATCATCTGCTCCCTGCACGCCTTTGATGTGGAATTTGCGGTAATCGTTGCGCTTCGGTTTGCCTCGTTCATAGACAATCATCGAGCCGACCGATGCAAATCCATTGGTATTGGAAATATCATAAGCTTCCATACGCACCAAATTATGAAGTTCGAGCAATTTTTCTATTTCTTTTACTGCACCGATGGTTCTTCCTTCTTCGCGTTTGATGCGTTCTTTATCTTTTTCCAGTACCATCTTTGCATTCTTTGCCGCAAGCTCAACAAGCTTTTCCTTCTCTCCCTTTTTCGGAATACGGAAATGCACTTTGTGTCCACGCTTTTCCCCAAGCCATGCTTCCAGGATCTCCCGCTCTTCCGGCTCCACAGGAAGCATCAGCTCGCCCGGAATATACGGTGTTCCTGCGTAAAACTGCTTGATAAAGCTGGAGAGGATCTCTGCATTTTCATCCCCTTCTGCAATACGCAGATAAAAATGATCTCTCCCGATCAGGCGTCCATTGCGGATAAAGAATACCTGTACCACCGCATCCTCACGCTCTCTTGCAAGAGCCACAATATCCCGGTCCTCGCCCCCTGTATCCGTAATCTTCTGCTTCTGTGCAATCTGCTTTACGCTGTGCAAAAGCTCCCGGTATTCAATTGCTTTCTCAAATTCCAGATCATCCGATGCCTCCTGCATCTTTTCCTCCAGATCCTTTAAGATTTTATCATAATTTCCTCCCAGGAATTTGAGTACTTCATCAACCGACTCTCTGTATTTTTCCTGCGAAATATACCCCTGACACGGTGCATCACACTGCTTGATATGATGATAGAGACAGCATCTTTCTTTCCCGATATCGCGCGGAAGAATGCGGTTACAGCTACGCAGATGGTAAAGCTTCCGGATCAGTTCAATCGTATCTTTTACCGCCGTCACACTGGTATAAGGGCCAAAATACTTTGACTTGTCCTTCTTCATCTGCCTTGCCATCATAATCCTTGGATATGCTTCACCGGTTGTCACTTTGATAAATGGATAACTCTTATCATCCATCAGCATCGTATTGTACTTCGGCCGGTGTTCCTTGATCAGATTGCATTCCAGAACCAGCGCTTCCAGTTCCGAATCCGTCACGATATACTCAAACCGGGTGATATGTGTCACCATCTGGTCAATCTTGGCTCCCCGGTTCCTGCTCGGCTGAAAATACTGTCTGACACGGTTTTTCAAGCTGATCGCCTTTCCAACGTAAATGATCTCGTCCTTTTCCCCATGCATCAGATAGACTCCCGGTTTCCCCGGAAGTTTTTTAAGTTCGTCTTCAATAATAAATGTCTGATTTTCCATAGTCACATTATACCTTGCTTCCTGCAGACAATACAAGTCATTCTTGCAAAAGAATCTACCGAAGAAAAAAGAGGCTTCAGAACCTATTGTTCTGAAACCTCTGTATCTTCGGTTATTTTAGACTAGTCACGCTTCTGTGGAAGGATGAATCCGTCTTCATCTTTTTCTACTTTCTTCTGTGTTTCTTTCTCTTCCTGCTGTGCAGCTTCGGTATCTGCCTCTTTCTTCGGCATCTCGATCGTCTGCTCTTTTACAGGATTCTCTTCTTTCTTTTCTTCCGGTTCCGGAATTCCTTCACATCTGCGGTAAATCTTCATGAATTCTTTTCCGGTGATCGTCTCTTTCTCAATCAGGAATCCGGCAATCTGATCCATCGTCTCTCGATGCTCGGAAAGCATTCTCTTCGCTTCAGCATATGCTCCCTTCAGCATCTTCATAACTTCCTGATCGATCTCTGCCGCGGTTGCCTCTCCGCAGTTCATAACAGCTCTTCCGTCCAGATAACGGTTCTGGATAGATTCCAGTCCGATAAGTCCGAATTTTTCAGACATACCATACTGTGTTACCATCGCTCTTGCAATCTTGGTTGCCTGCTCGATATCGTTGGATGCCCCGGTTGTAACGGTATCAAACACCAGTTCCTCTGCCGCACGTCCTGCAAGTGCTGTTACCAGCATGGCTTCCAGTTCTGCTTTGGTATTCAGAAACTTCTCTTCCTCCGGTGTCTGCATAACGTAACCGAGTGCTCCCATGGTTCTCGGAACGATCGTGATCTTCTGTACCGGCTCTGCGTCTTTCTGGAGGGCAGTTACCAGTGCATGTCCAACCTCATGATAAGATACGATCCGGCGCTCTTTCTGGCTCATGATACGGTCTTTCTTCTCTTTACCTACAAGAACGACCTCCACTGCCTCAAAAAGATCTGCCTGGGATACCACATTTCTTCCTTTTTTTACTGCATTGATCGCAGCTTCATTGATCATGTTCGCAAGATCAGAACCAACCGCTCCGGAAGTTGCAAGCGCGATCTCTTCCAGATTGACCGTCTCATCCATACGGACATCTTTGGCATGTACTTTCAGGACATCGATACGTCCCTTGAGATCCGGCTTATCTACGATGATACGTCTGTCAAATCTTCCCGGACGGAGAAGTGCCGGATCCAGGATCTCCGGTCGGTTCGTTGCCGCAAGAAGGAGCAGACCTTTGTTGCTGTCAAATCCATCCATCTCTGCAAGGAGCTGGTTCAGTGTCTGTTCTCTCTCGTCGTTTCCACCGAGCTGGGAATCTCTGCTCTTTCCGATTGCATCGATCTCATCGATAAAGATAATACACGGAGCCATCTGCTGTGCCTGCTTGAAAAGGTCACGTACTCTGGATGCTCCGACACCGACATACATCTCAACAAATGCAGAACCTGAAAGGGAGAAGAACGGTACTTTTGCTTCTCCGGCAACTGCTTTTGCAAGAAGTGTCTTACCGGTTCCGGGAGGGCCTACAAGAAGTGCTCCCTTCGGAAGCTTCGCTCCGATTCCGGTGTATTTGCCAGGGTTATGCAGGAAATCGACCACTTCCTGCAGGGATTCTTTTGCTTCATCCTGACCGGCTACATCCTTAAATGTGACTCCGGTAGATTTTTCCACATACATCTTGGCATTGCTCTTGCCAACGCCCATCATGCCGCCACCCTTTGTCATACGACGCATCAGCATCACGCCCAGACCGATCATGATCACAAGCGGAACAATGTTGACCAGAAGATTCATCACCATATAAGATGTAGAATCCGGTATCTTCTGTTCATACTCAACACCTGCTTTATACAGTCTGTCCGAAAGGGTATCATCCTTCACAATACCGGTATAATACTGCTTCCTTGTCACATTACTGAACAGGCCTGTACTCTCATCGCTGCTGTCCTTACTGCTGCTGTCATTGTTATCTGCTACAGAACCTTCGACCACATCGCTCTCAGAAGCGCCTTTCTTCTTGCTGTTCTTCATCTCAGCTTCTGTCTTCGCTGTGATCACGATCTTGTCATCCTCGATCACAACTTTCTTAACTTCCCCGGAATCTACCATGTTCAGGAACTGGTCATAGGTAATCTCCTGGGCATCTGTGTCTTCCCGGAACTGATACAACGCAAATACGATAAACGAGATCAGCATAACGGTAAATAATATAATATTCCATCTCTGACGGTTATTTTTATTATTCGGATTATTATTTCCCGGAAGGTTTTGCTTATTTCTATTATTCTGGTTATCCATACCTACCTCCTAAATGTCGTCTTCTCTATTATAAGTAGGCGTTTTTTAGAAATCAATGAAAAATTTATGAAAAGATTGTAAAAAAGTCATATTTTATAGTATACTAGGTTTGGATTGCTTCTATGAAAGTAAAAATATGGACAAAAAGGATGGAACTTTATGAAAATTGGGTTTGATAATGAAAAATACCTGCAAATGCAGTCTTCTCACATTCGTGAGCGAATCAATCAGTTTGACAACAAACTGTATCTTGAATTCGGTGGAAAGCTTTTCGATGACTATCATGCTTCCCGCGTGCTTCCGGGATTTCAGCCGGACAGCAAATTACATTTACTAAAAGAATTATCGGATACCGCAGAGATTGTGATCGTTATCAGTGCAGCCGATATTGAGGCTAACAAAGTCCGCGGTGACCTCGGGATCACTTATGACACTGACGTTCTCCGTCTGAAAGATGAATTTGAAGCCAATGGTCTCTTTGTCGGAAGTGTTGTTATCACACAGTACTCCGGCCAGAACAGTGCCGATCTTTTCAAAGGACGTCTGGAAAAGCTTGGCATTAAAGTTTATATCCATTATGTAATAGAAGGTTATCCTTCCAACATCCCGCTGATCGTAAGTGACGAAGGATACGGAAGGAACGAATATATTGAGACAAGCAGACCTCTGGTTGTCATCACCGCACCGGGACCTGGAAGTGGAAAGATGGCTACCTGCCTTTCCCAGCTCTACCATGAGCACAAACGCGGAGTCCGCGCAGGATATGCCAAATTCGAAACCTTCCCGATCTGGAATATCCCGTTAAAGCATCCGGTCAACTTAGCATATGAAGCAGCTACCGCTGACCTTAACGATGTAAATATGATCGACCCGTTCCATCTGGAAGCTTACGGTGTTACTACCGTCAACTACAACCGTGACGTCGAGATCTTCCCTGTACTGAGTGCAATTTTTCAGCGCATTTACGGAGAAAATCCATACAAATCACCAACAGACATGGGTGTTAACATGGCTGGTAACTGCATCTGTGACGATGAAGTCTGTAAAGAAGCTTCCCGTCAGGAGATCATTCGCCGCTACTACCGCACCATGGACCGTTTCCTTTCCGGTGAATGCCCGAAGGAAGAGACTTATAAGGTCGAGCTTCTGATGAATCAGGCAGGAGTTACCGTACATGACCGTAAGGTTGTTGATGCCGCTCTTGCACGCGCTGAAGAAACCGGTGCACCGGCTGCCGCTCTGGAGCTTCCTGACGGACGCATCGTAACAGGAAAAACTTCTGATCTGCTTGGCGCATCTGCTGCCCTGATCCTGAACGCCTTAAAAGAACTCGCCGGAATCGATCATGATATGCACCTGATCTCACCGACTGCCCTGGAACCGATCCAGAAAGTCAAAACCGAATTCCTTGGAAGCAAGAACCCAAGACTTCACATAGATGAAGCTCTGATCGCACTTTCTATCAGTGCTTCTTCCAATCCGGTTGCCGAACAGGCACTCAGACAGGTTCCGAACCTCAAAGGATGCCAGGCACATGTATCGGTTATGCTTGCCAATGTTGATATCCGTCTGTTCCAGAAGTTATCGATCCAGGTAACATCTGAACCAAAATATGAGAAAAAACCGATCTATCAGTAGGAAAATGAAATATTTCTGATTTTTATACACCCATTTCGAAAAAAATTGTTGTATTTTTTTCTGGAATGGGTGTATACTTTTAAAGTATTTTATAGGGGAATTGATTTCAAGGGGAAATCAAAGTAGCGAGGGAGCCACATAAATTTTTTTATGGGGTTTTTTCTATTTTTATCCGTCAGAGGGTTCTTTTGAAATTTCCTGATGAATAAAAATCACATTCTAACTTATTTTTTACAGAACACAATGAGTAGTAGACACAAAAAAGGATACCATAAGGAGGGAACTGGAACTATGGCAGTTAAGTATGTATTTGTTACCGGAGGCGTTGTCTCAGGTCTTGGAAAAGGAATCACAGCAGCTTCTCTTGGGCGTCTGCTCAAGGCACGCGGTTACACAGTTACAATGCAGAAATTTGATCCGTACATCAACATTGACCCGGGTACTATGAATCCGGTACAGCACGGTGAAGTTTTTGTAACAGACGATGGAGCTGAGACAGACCTTGACCTTGGACATTATGAAAGATTTATCGATGAAAGTCTTACCAAGAACTCGAACGTAACGACAGGAAAGATTTACTGGTCCGTTCTTCAGAAAGAACGTCGTGGAGATTTTGGTGGAGGAACCGTACAGGTCATACCACATATCACGAATGAGATCAAGAGCCGTTTCTATCGTAATCCTGCAGCTACAGATACCGAGATTGCGATCATCGAAGTCGGCGGAACCGTCGGAGACATCGAAAGCCAGCCTTTCCTGGAATCTATCCGTCAGTTCCAGCATGATATGGGACATGACAATGTTGCACTGATCCACGTCACACTGATCCCATATCTGCATGCTTCCCAGGAGATGAAGACCAAACCGACTCAGGCAAGCGTAAAAGAATTACAGGGAATGGGAATCCAGCCGGATATTCTGGTCTGCCGTTCCGAGCATCCACTGGATCAGGGAATCAAAGACAAGATCGCCCTCTTCTGTAACGTGCCATCTGATCACGTTCTTCAGAACCTGGACGTGGAATACCTTTACGAAGCACCACTCGCCATGGAAGAAGAACATCTCGCTTCCGTTGTATGCGAATGCCTGAAGCTTGACTGTCCGGAACCGGATCTGAAAGACTGGAAAGAGATGGTCGAATGCCTGAAGCACCCGACACAGGATGTAACAGTCGCCCTGGTCGGCAAATATATCCAGCTCCATGACGCATATATCAGTGTTGTTGAAGCATTAAAACATGGCGGCATCTACAGCCACACAACCGTAAATATCAAATGGGTTGACTCTGAAACTGTCACACCTGAAAATGTCGATGAACTTCTCGGTGATGTAAGTGGTATCCTCGTACCTGGTGGATTCGGTGACCGCGGTATCGAAGGTAAGATTGAAGCCATCAAATATGCAAGAACACACAAGGTTCCGTTCCTCGGACTCTGCCTTGGAATGCAGCTTGCCATCGTAGAATTCGCAAGAGACGTTGTCGGATATCATGATGCACACAGCGTAGAACTGAATCCAAACACCACACATCCGGTCATCCACATCATGCCTGACCAGATCGGTATTGAAGACATCGGTGGAACCCTCCGCCTTGGTTCTTATCCTTGTGTTCTTAACAAAGAATCAAAAGCATATAAATTATACGGAAAGGAAGAAATCCACGAACGTCATCGTCATCGTTATGAAGTCAACAATGACTACCGTGATTCTCTTACACAGAACGGTATGCTCTTATCCGGACTTTCTCCGGACGGCAGAATCGTAGAGATGGTGGAAATTCCGGAACATCCTTGGTTCATCGGAACACAGGCACATCCGGAACTCAAATCCCGCCCGAACAAACCACATCCGCTGTTCAAGGGATTTGTGGAAGCTTCTCTGGAATATAGTAAAGAGAAGTAATAAAGTGAAATTATATCATTTCTAAGTAAAAGAAACTCCAGAATCAGCAGTATAAAATTGATTCTGGAGTTTTTCTTTATTCATTCTTTTTTAACAATTTTAGAATTCCGTATATACATATGATTGATAAGATCGGTCCAAACCATTTCAATATGAAAAGAAATGTGTTTTGAATGGAAAATATCCATTCATTATTTGCTACCAAAATACCATTTCCTGTTATAATTTGAAACTGGATCCAGGTATCTAATGCGGTATAGCCATAATATACAATTAACATAATGCCTAACGGAATCGAAATCAATAATATAATATTTCTTCTTTTCATACCAGGATTACCTCCTTCCACCATCCATTTGTATTACTTTAATTATATATTATTTTCAGTTTTCTTCAAGTATTTTTTTATATTTACAGTCTTTTTGCATTTCTGCACAACAAAAAACTGCCGCCAGTTACGGCGGCAGCAAAACATTCTTCTATTATCTGTAATTAGTTCTCATCAGCAATCTCAATCAGCTTATCCAGCAGTTCAGAATAACTATATCCATAATCTTCCATCAACTGCGGATACATGGAGATACTTGTAAATCCCGGAAGGGTATTGATCTCATTCAGGTAAATGTGATTGGTCTTCTTATCCAGGAAGAAATCTACACGGCTCAACCCGTGTCCATCTATCGCCTTAAATGCACGTACTGCATACTTACGGATCTGTTCCTGAATCTCTTCATCTACTTTTGCCGGAATGCAGGTCTTACTTTCTGCATCTTCGTATTTGGATTCAAAGGTATAGAATTCTCCATGTGGCATGATCTGTCCGACTCTGGATACGATGATGTCATCATTTCCAAGAACGGCTGTCTCAAGCTCGATACAGTCTACACATTCTTCTACAACGATGTGTGTATCATACTTTGCAGCTTCTTCCAGCTTTGCAATCAGCTCCTCCTGCTTATCACAGCGGTAACATCCAACACTGGATCCTGAACGGCTTGCCTTGATGAAGCATGGCATTCCGAGTTCTTTCATAATGGAAGCTTCTACTTCTTCTGTCTCCTCCATGTTCTTTTCAACTACAACCAGCTTTCCATCATTGCGCTTCTTCACATATACAGATCTGACCTGTGGGATTCCTGCACTTTCAAATACTTTCTTTGCAAAAATCTTATCCATACATGCACTGGATGCAAATACACGGCATCCTACATACGGAAGCTGTACCAGTTCAAATAATCCCTGGATCGTTCCGTCTTCTCCATAAAGTCCGTGAAGTACCGGGAACGCTATGTCCTGGCTTCTCAAAAGACCGAATACATCTTCTACCGCTTCTGCTCCGTTGAGCCAGGTATCTTTTGACAGGTCATTATCTTCCTGCTTTAAGATGTACCATTTCCCATCTTTTGCAATGCCGACAAGTGTAATCTCATATTTATCTTTATCCAGATGCTTCATCACTGAATTACAGGAAATTCGTGAAATTGAATGCTCACTGGACTGTCCACCACAAACAACAAGTAACTTTTTCTTCATATCAGTTTCCCTCTGTTTCTTATTATATACTCTTCTCCGTTTTCCGCCGGATACTACTTAGAATAATTTACCACGTCCGCCTTGCATTTACAATAAAAGATTGGAATTTCAATAATTTTTTAAGCATTTTCCAGGCTTTCCACGAACGCAAGCAACTCTTTCATCGATCCTTGGTAATCACTTTCGATTGGAAGGTTCTTTTTATTTTCCATCGTATCCGTTACAAGAAAAGTCTTTACACCCAGTTTCCGGATTGCAAGATCCTCTTCTACATCATTTCCCACCATCAGACATTCTTCCGGTGCAAGCTGAAAGCGTTCGAGAATTGTCCGGTAATAATCCGTATTTGGCTTGCAGTAACAATTGTCTTCGTAAGTCGTGATCAGTTCAAAATCTTCTGCATCCAGTCCCGCCCATTTGATCCGGTTCACCGTTGCCACCTTTGGAAATACCGGATTGGTTGCAAGGTAGGTGCGAATTCCTTTTTTCTTCGCTTTTTTCACAATCTGGTCCGAAAGACTGCTTGGCTGGGTAACTGAAATCGCCTGGTTAAATTCATTTTCATAGAAATCAAGGGCAATCCGTTCGGAATTCTCCGGATCCGTCGGAAGCAGTTCGTCCATATATTTCCAGAATGCTTCCCGGTTGGTACAGCTTCCGTCATTTTTCACCATCGCGTCATAGCCCTTCCACACGGATGCGATAAATGCTTTCGGATCAAAGGAAATTCCTTCGGATAAATATTTTTTTGCCAGAAGCGGCATATAAAAAGTAACAAATTCATCCTGGTTCATCGGAAGCAGCGTTCCGTCAAGATCAAATAAAATATGTCGAATGAGCATTATTTTTCCTCCAGCTTCAGATGATGTAACTTTTTGTAATAAGAGTCCAGCGTATACAAAGCAGCCACCGGATTATTTCCAAGCACACGGTCCTTTACAACCAGCGTCGTACTTGGCGCCTCGGCATACTTATAAAAGAGACTGTCATGGCCAACACAAAGTCCCATCACGATATTAATATCTGTCTTCTCTTTGTTCAGCATCTGCGCCTGCAGAATCGGGTTACACATGTGTACGCCAACTTCTTCGCACCGTTCCGGAATGCCGACCTCTGTCTTTGGAACCTCTCCGATCTTGCAGCCCACGCCGTACACTTCAAATCCATACTCTCGCAGAAGTCCTGCAAGCAGATGACTTTCTTTTAAGAATCCCACACAGCTTGCAATTCCGATCTTCTTGGCGCCCAGTTTTTTTGCCCAGCGGATCGTCTCCTCCACCCGGGTTGCCTGGCAGTAAAAATCGTGCTCGATCTCAGCACTTGCACGCATGATCTTCAGATCCTTTTCATCTCCCAGATAAGTATCCAGCGCCTGCTGCCGGTCTTTCAAGTCCATATTATGTGACACGCAAAATCCCGGATATGGTTTGTTGTTCTCTATATTCTGCTTTGCATTGCATTTCTTGACATTACAGTCTATACATGATAACTTTTTTATTTCTTCCATGTTTTTGTGCCTCCTCCTGATATACTGATAAGGATAACTGGTATTTCGGGGAAATGCAAGCACGGAATAACTTTACTTTACCTGTTTCCGCAAAAGTGTTATCATTATACTAATTCAATTTTACAGAAAAAAGACATACATATGAAGTTTCTAATTTTACTGATTATTGCACTGGTCATCAGTTCGATCGGGTTTAAAAAAATTGTCTGGTTCATCTCGCTTGGCTATTGTTTCTCTATCGCCGGAATCGGCGTGGTCCTGATCGTGCTGTTCTTTAAAGAGCTGACCATCCCAACTCTGGTGATGTCCCTGCTTTTTATCGTGTACGGATACAGGCTCGACGGATATCTAATGATCCGTGAACGCAAAAGTATTTGCCGGAATGATCGCCGCGCTGATCATTGGGCGGCATGTGATTGATTGCGGTCATTTTGTAGATGTGAAAGAAAAAAGATTCTGTATTCCAGTTTAACTAACAAGACCTTTCAATTACTACACAAAAAAATCAAAAAGGAGATTCTGTATGAAATCTACAACAAAACAATGGATATTTTTTTTAGCTCTCCCAATTTATACTCTTTCAGGTGCATTATTATTGCAAAGAATTATCTATGTATATTTGAATGGTCTCATTTCAGAAATGCTCTTTTTATTGATTACGATTATTCCGTCAATTGCAATTATGATTTATATTTCTGCCTATCATGAGTCTCTTGAAGAATACGGATTTCATTTCCACAAACCAATAATTCAATTATTTTGTGGAATCGTTCTTTATGTATTTATGGGAATCTTTTTCCGTTTTACTTTCTTATCCCCACCACCTTTTTCTGAAGCACTCCGTAATATAATTGCTAAATTTGACCGAATAAACATAGCTAACTTTTTCTACATATTTAATATGCTTTTAAATGTACTGACCGAAGAAATTCTCTGGCGTGGATTTGTTTTGACTTTTTTGTTAAAGAAATCAAATAATTTCTTTGCTATTTTTATTACTTCTGTTTTCTTTGGATTGATGCATTTTCCTGTTACTTATTCTTTTACACAGGTTATTAATACATGTATTATTTCCATTTTATATTGTTCTTTAAGAACTTTTTTCCCTGATAAATTTAGCATTCTCTCACTTACAGTTACTCATTTTCTTTGGAATGTGGCTCTCTATTAAAATATATTTTTGAGAAATAAGTTTGAATCTAAACTGTGAATTTTTCTACACTAAAAATTTTTTTCAGAAACGCTAACAAAATATAAACCAAAAATTTTTGACCTAAAATATAAGGTTTTAACCCCAATTTAAAGTAAGAAAATTTGACATTTCAACAGACACATGATAATATGACTATAGAAAAAGAGTGCTACCGATAGACGGTTAGTCCTTATACTAATTGATTAAAAATAACCGTTCAGTTTGCAGGCTGGGGCGGTTATTTTTGTGTCTTATTATTATCTTTGCCGAATGTGTATCCGGCACAAAAGCAGGTGATTCCAAAACTCACAACTGCAATAAAATCCAAAATACTCATTGGCTTAGCCCTCCTTTCCAGCAGATTCCTTATCAAGGTTTCTATGTAATCAGAGGGTCACAGGTTTCCGTTCTACTTCGGTCATTGCAAAACGAGTGCCTCTAGCACTCTGCACCCTCTGAAGAAGGACTAACCGCCTACCGTTATGATAGCACCCATGTTTTGATTATATCAGACCTAAAATTTCAACACAGTAAATTTATCAGTTGGATTCCAACAAACTCTTATCAATGATCTGGAAATTCGCCCGGTGTATGTACAGCGCTTTCCCATCGATCATCAACTTCGTAAACTTCGGCAGATCATCCGGGATTTCCCAGTACACATCTTCTCCACTATACGCTACAATCGGCTGTCCCAGTTGGGATTTGATAACAACCACTCTGGCTTTTCCAAACATATTCTTATATTTATTTAAGACACCGGCGATCGCAGTATTATCCGTAATTTTACCGCTTGCATTGCTTTCAATATCCTCCTGTGTGAAATCCACATCCGCTTTCAACGCATCCTGTGCAAAAATACAGGTATCGCCACAGCTCTCGATTTCTTTTCCATCGATTGTAATCGTAATGACAGAGGAAAGCTCATATCCCGTGATAACATTACCGTCTGAATCATAGCTTGAGGTTTCCACGGCATTTCCCTGCACATTGATCTTGTCTCCTGTGGTTGTCATTACACGATTCCCGTAATTATCATAGGTCGTGATCGTGTATGAGTTACCGACTAATTTTCCTGTAATATCGTTCAATTTGGAGCTGAGCATACTGCATCCCGCAAGTGCTATAGTCATGACTGCGCATGCTGCTGCCATTGCAAATCTTTTCTTTTTCATAAATTTTCTCCTTTGTCCTTTCGCAGAATCATCTTTTTGCCATTACCTTACTTTATCTGAAGTATCCCTGTATAATTATGTAAAATGTCGTCCGGCTGCATCGCATCCGATACCATAGCAATTTCAAGTTTATACTCTGTATCCTCATCACCAATGGATCCCCGAACCGGCACATACCGGTCAAAGCAGACATTTTGTTTCTTTTTTGTTGCGACAATTATCGTAACATAATCCTCCGTTGTCTGAAGCTTGTAGTAGACATCTTCTTCCGGGAATGTATCCCTTGCCCGGTCGATCATGTCCGCATAATTGTAATATTCCGATTCGTCACCAAGACCTGTCGTTTTTTCATCGATCGCATTCTGCAGCTTTTCTAAAACTGCTGCTGTCCTTGCCTCATTTTGCCTGCACTCGATCGCTGACGTAATATTCACATACAGTGAAATAACAAGTATAATCCCAGCCATAACCGCTATTGATGTTAGCCAGACCATGGCAAGCTTTGATTTCTTTTTCTTTACTTCCTCTTTTGTGAGATGGATAGTAGAAAATTCGTTTACAAAATAAATCGGATTTTCATTTCCGTAAGCAATAATCGCATCGACCGTGTCATAACCTCTTTCAATACTGTATTTCTGCCATACACCATATTCTGAGTAAAACTTTTCCAGCCTGTAATAGAACGATAAAAACCATCCTGTATATCGTTTTCTCCGGATAAAAAACGCACAAAGCCCGCCAATAAGAATTGCAAAATATCCGACTCCCATTACGCCATAATAAAGACCTTCTATTTTCGATACCTGCTTTTCCGGCAATACCGCAAGTAACTGATATTCCCCATTCTTTTCTTTTTCCCAGTATGTCTGAAACCGACTGCCATAAGAATATTTGATCGGATCCATTCCAAGTTCTGCAAGTGTGTAACTTACATGCTCGCCTTTATTCGGATTTTTCAAGCGCAATGACTCGCCATCCTCCTGCACAACTCCAATTACGCTCTTTTTTCCTATGAGAAAATATCCTGTTACACTTTCAAACGGATCATACCGACCGGCTCCGAAAAACCATACCAGTGAAAGGATCATATAAACGACAAAGAGTTTTATGAGTTCTTTCCACACGTTATATTTTAAAGACCTTTCTATGATCTCTTTTTCATGTGCCGGGATTCCAGGCAGTGTGCTGTACCAGGAAGCGAACCGCTCTCTTTTGGTTTCCTCATCCATTGCTTTTCTTAGATTCATTGCTGTTGCAAGCTGCATCTTCTTTTCCTCCTTTGTACATCTTCTTAAGGATAACTTGTATTTTTTTGAAATGCAAGCGTCCTCTGGTATTCTTCGAAAATCAACAAAATCATACGAACTACTTCATTTTCAAAAAATTCCTTTATATTTTTTGACATCTTTTTATTTTTGTGTTAAAATTTAGATACTAAGACATGTACATCATTTAAATTCAATCAATTATACTTTGTAATTTTTAAGGAGAGATCATACCAATGTTCAATTTTAAATTTGCTCTTCTTCCGCTCCTCATCCTTTCAATTGGATTATCCGGATGTACAAAGCTAAATAAAGATGTCTCCAAAACACTCTCTATTGTTATAGAACCTGCTTTTAAGGAGCAGGTTCATGATGCTGTAAAATATGCCACATCCAAAAATAACTCTCTGGAATTTGAAATTAAAATATTATCTCCTGATCCTGATAAAAGATCTGCAGAAATTCAGAAACTCCGTACACAGATCATGTCTGGAAAAGGTCCTGACTTATATCTTGTTAACTGTTCCACCGATGGAGCTGCGCAGATGAACGAACCTCTTTTTGAAAATCCTTATAAGGCAATGCAAAGTGGTGTATTCGCCTCATTGGATAAATATATGAAAAAAGATTCTTATTGGCAAAAGGAAAACTATAATCCGTCTTTTCTTCTCCCCGGTCAATATCAGGAAAGACAATATATTCTTCCTCTTTCCTGCCACTATAATATGTTAATCTCCGATACTGTACTTGATTATACACAGGAAAATGATACCTTAGAAGATTGGATTTCAAATATAAAAAGTTCTTCTGACCACGCTCTGAAAAATGCACTATTCGAATTAGATAATATCAGTGGTAACTGGTTTCAACCTGCTGCGGATTACAATTCCGGTCAGATTTTCTTTGATAAGGAAAAGTGGAGTAATTTCGCATTAGAATACTTATTATTTAAACAAGATTATTTAGAAAATGAAAAGACAAATAATACTGATACTAGCTCTTCGCATATTTTAATCTCATCTTTGGATGACATAAACGAACACACAACGCAAATAGACATAATCCCTGATATTCAGGGAAAAAAAATGGCTGCCATTCGTTGCTTTGGTGCTGTAAGTATGGCATCTGATTATAAAGAAGAAGCTTATCACTTCTTAATGTATTTTTTAAATAACGTAATTCAGGAATCAACTAGTACTAATGGAATGTCACTAAGCGCAAATGGTGTCCTTGGAACAGATTATCCGGTACAAGTATCTGCCATCCGTACAAAACTGTCCTTCTTAGATCAGTCAAAACAGGATTTAGCTATAAAAGCATTTCAGTCCTTAGAAGGAGCATATTTTCCGACAGAAGTTGAACATTTTATTTATGAAGAGATTATAGAAAATAGTAGTTTATTATATGGTCCGCAAACTGATTTTAAAAAGATATGGCAAGATAAGCTTTCGGCTTTAGCAGACAAAGCATGGAATGATTATCATACACAGGTGACAGAATAGTTTTAAGTGAAAGCGAGCGTGATGCAATGAAAAAAAAGAAGAAGGGATTCTTACTGGCTTTCCCTGCAATATCAGGATTTCTTTTCTTTTATCTGATCCCATTTTTGATTGTTTTGTGGTATTCTGTTTCTTTTGGTATCGGAAAACGCGAATTTGTAGGTCTTGATAATTATAAAGAACTATTTAAAAATACAATGTTTTTACTGGCAGTAAAAAACACTTGTAAATATATGCTTGTTACAATACCAGTTACTTTAGGGACAGCTCTCTGTATTTCTGTAATTTTACAACAGATTACGAAAGGTCAGAAAATTTTCCGACTCTCTTTTCTTTATCCAATCATCATGCCAATCGCATCTATAGTTTTAGTCATCCAGTTTTTTTTCAAAAATAATGGTTTTTTGAATCTGATACTAAACTTTTTTTATCTTCCTGAAAAAGACTGGCTTCATACATCAAGCGCTTTTTGGATCATCTGTATTTTATATTTCTGGAAATTTGTTGGATATTATATTTTCATTTATTCTTCCAGACTTCAGATGATTCCGAAAGAATATTATGAATATGCCAGTCTTCACGGAGCCGGAAAATGGCAGAGCTTTTATTATATTACCTGTCCTATATTGTTTCCGGTTATCCTTTTTACATTAATACTCTCCATAATGAATGCGTTTAAATGCTACAGAGAAGCCTTTTTACTTGGCGGAACTCATCCAGACAACAGTATTTATTTTTTACAACATTTTATGAATAATAATTTACAAAATCTGAATTACCAAAAGGTTTCCGCCAGTGCAACTATTATTACCGTATTTATTCTTTTTCTAAGTGGTCTTATCTATATGATATACTATTTTCTAAAGAGGAGGACTGCCGATGCATAAGTACAAACAGTACACCCGGCTCTTTGTTTTTTCGATCATAGCCTTTATTTTTTTATTTCCAATTATCTATCTGATTGTATTTTCAGTTTTTCATTCAGATACCGGATTTTCTCTGATGAATTATTATAAAGTTTTTCTGGCAAAATCTGATTATCTGATAAAATTTTGGAGAAGCCTTGCCATGTGTCTGATGATTGCGGCAGGACAAACCCTTTTTTCCTGTATGTCAGGAACAGCATTTGCAAAATATTCTTTTCCTCTGAAAAAATTCTGGTTTATACTATTTGCACTATTTATGATTTTACCGATTCAGGTAACACTGCTGCCGAATTATATTTTATTAGAAAAACTAAAACTTTTAAACAGTTGGAAAGCTTTGATAATCCCTGCAATATTTTCACCTTTTGGAACTGTATGGCTTACTTTCGTTTTCCAGGCAATCCCAGATTCTACACTTGATGCCGCAAGAATGGATGGCGTAAATCAGCTACAAATGATTCGCTACATTATAGTTCCAAATTCAAAACCTGCCGTTATCACATTATTTATATTAGTATTTACAGAAAGCTGGAATATGGTTGAACAACCTATCCTTTTTCTCGAAAAAGAAACCGACTATCCCCTTTCTGTTTTTCTCGCATCACTCAATCAAAATGCTGTTGGAATTCAATCCGTCTGTGGTCTACTATGTTTACTTCCAGTGACATTTTTCTTTTTATATTACAATACAGAATTGACGGATGGACTAAAAGATATTTTATGGAGTTGATAAAATGATGAAAAAGAAAACCTGGAATGCCGGATGTATGATCCTGATTTCTTTAATGATCTGTACTATTTTATCCATCCGTATAGAAAAATGGATGCAGATACCTGTAGAGATTGCAACGATCAGTCAGACAGAAGAAGAAAAGCTTAATTCTACCATCCGTATTCCCAAAAGTTGCTATAATACCGATACAAATATGATTTTTTATCTGGCAGAGCAAGAAGGAGTATTCGGAACAAAATTTCTCGCCTTTTCAAAGGCTGTCGATCCTCTTTCCATAACCGCAGATAGTATTCTTCTTCCGGAAGAAAAAGATGAAAAAGGACAACTTTTGCAGATCATAAAATGGTCTACATATCCATTAAAAGATGGAGATGAAGTCACCATCGATCAGGAAGGGGAACATAAAAAACAGTCTGGTGAAAACAGACGTATTTTAGAAAAGCAAAAATCTTTTTTCTTTTTGTTTGGAATAACCGTCCTGATTTTAATTTTTATCTTTGCTTTTGGAATTAAAGATTTGTATAAGTTTCCTGCCGGAGATTATAGAAAATGTGTCAGAGGAATGCTACTCATTCTGATTGGATTTGGTATCTTATGGAAAATTACTGCACTTGTGAATATTCCGCGAGAATATCTGCCTCCGGAATGTATATTGGATCTGGGATTTTATTTACATTAATCTATAAAACGGATAAAGTCAAACTGCTATATGAAAAAATTTTAAATCGCAATAGCAGTTTGACTTTCTTCTTTTTATCCTATCAATACTTTTTTTCCTTCAAATGCAAAACCATAATGATGAATCTCTTCTTTTTTTAGACCTCTGTCATATAGTTCTGCATCATAACATTTTTCTTTAATCTGTGTCAGTGCCGTCTGCACAGTGTCTTCCAACGATAGTTCATAGCATCTATATCATCACTTAATAATGCCTTCATGAACTGATTATAATTGGATTGATTCTTTGCGAACCATCCTTTAAACATAGTTGTAAACATTGCTGTTGTTTCCAGATTGGTGATTCGCAGATGATACCATGGCTCTAACAAAACGCCCCGATATTCTATCTGCTCTGCTTTCAGATAACCACTTACCAGCATCAGGCTCCAGATTGCCTTCTCATCTTGATCAAGCTGCTCAAATACGATTTGTTCATCAAAATTAACTACGATTTCTTTTCCCTGCAGCAATTCTTCCATCTTTTCTTTGATGTCTGTGGAAGCTTTTCGAATCAGTTCATCAATCATACTATTTGAACTGGTATCTGCCCAATAAGGACGGACCTGTTTTTTATCTAAAAAATTAGTAATTGACCAAGGATTATAGATATCATGCGTATTTCCAAATACAAAACCATCATACCAGGACTTTACAAGCTTTTTCTGATTGTTCATCCCACGCTCTTCTAACGCCTGAAATACTTCTTCTTCCGAAAATCCGAAACAGGTTTCATACTCCGTTGATGTCGTTGTTACAACGTTAAGATTATTTAAATCTGAAAATACAGATTCTTTCGCCACGCGTGTAATCCCTGTCATCATTGCTCTTTCCAAATATGGATTTGTCTTAAACGTTGCATTAAATAAACTTCTGATAAATGCTGTAAATTCTTTCCAATATCCATAGAGATAAGCTTCCTGCATCGGGGTATCATATTCATCCAGCAAAATAATAACTTTCTTTTTATAATACCGGCTCAGGCAATTTGCCAGATTTTTTACCGCATTACAGATTGTATCATTTGCCACCTGTTTTTTTGATTCCTGGATTTTTTGCATAATAATCTAACTCTTCAAAGCATTTCCTCTCACCATCCGTAAGTTCATTACTTTCAAGCAGATACCTATGTTCTGAATAGGCTTCATTGATCGCCATGATAATCCCATCTCTGGCATCTTCATAATTACTGCCTTTAATTGCGGCAAAACTCAGAAAAATTACCGGATAGGTTCCTTGCATTTTACGATACTTTTCCTTTTTCCAGACTGCCAATCCTTTAAAAAGGTCTTCCCGTCCTGTAAATTGATTGGAAAAGAAACAATTCAGCATACTCATATTCAATGTTTTTCCAAATCTACGCGGTCTGGTGATCAAAGTAATTTCATCTTTTGATTCCCACCACTTACAGATCAGATCTGTTTTATCAATATAAAAACAATCATTCTCCCGAAGAGATACAAAATTCTGTTTTCCGATACTGATTACTTTTTGCATGAAAGATTTCCTCCCTTCCTGAATATCTATGGGTTATTATATCCTATTTGTTTCTTATCTTTCAACCGCTTATTTGTGTTAAATTTCTTTTCCTTCTGTGATGGTAAAATAGGTAAACTTTTTATGATCCATTTGAATTTTTATTGTGATGGAATGATTCTTTGATTTTTCTTCTTTTATCAATTCTAAGTCTACTTTTACAAAGTAACTATTAGATTCTTTTGTTATGTTAATGTCTATTAAATTGTAGGAATCGTATTGTTGCAGAATTTTTACTGGTAAATAATAAAATGTCTCTAAGAAAGATTGGAATGCCGCTTCTGTTATGAAGTATTTTTGCAAAGGCTGAGATAAGGATTGATTATCACTTCCGGTTTCCAGAATTTTTTTGTATTCTGTCTCTGCCCTGGAATCGTCATTTAGCCATTCATATATGAAAGTAGTAATTACTTCTTTGTCCGGCTGATATTTCTGCAACGATATTATGATTATCGCACAGAGAACAATAATAGTACCAATGGAACTGGATAATCTTTTTTTCATAGGCATTATTTTAAACCTCCTTTGTTCTTTATAAATATCATATATATGATTTTTATTGATGGCAATATTTTTTACAGTTTTTCATATTTATTTTTTGCTTCATTGATACACATTTTTACATGCGTTATACTGAAAAAAATGATTGCAAAACTTAAAAGCCGAAAATGAATCAACGAAATAAGGAACTATTATTGATCTAGATACTATAAAACTCAAAAACAAGTCAACAGAATAAGAATATTTTATTGACTTAGATACTGTAAAATTCAAAGCTAATCAACGAAATATGCAGATAGCGTTGATTTAGAATTTCAGAAATTAAAAACAGATCAACAAATTCGTTTAATCTGGTTGATTGAAAATTACAGAAATCATAAATAAATCAACAAATTCGGCGTTGCTAGAGATGTTGGAAAATAATTGAATTAAATTTAGGGAACGCAAGACAGGCGCGGGAAGCGGAGCTGAAGCTCCTGTTCCGCTGGAGATTGATTAGTTTGTGGAATGATGCACTCTACTCTTTTGCCCCGACACATACGCTGTGCTGCATTCGGCTAATGCTGTCGCATCATCCGAATGAGAGCTGGCGCTCTATATAAAAATAAAAAGATGCCGAAAATCATGCGAGCATGATTTTCGGCATCTTTCCATTTTTATGCACAGCTTGTAGCGTTTTCAAACTGCGAATTATACAATTCCGCATAAAACCCATTCTTCTCAAGTAATTCTTCATGGTTCCCTTGCTCTATGATATCGCCGTCTTTCATTACCAATATGAGATCTGCATCTCTGATGGTTGAAAGTCGGTGGGCGATTACGAAGCTGGTTCTGCCTTTCATGAGGTTATCCATGGCTTTCTGGATCTGGACTTCGGTTCTGGTGTCTACGGAGCTGGTGGCTTCGTCTAGGATCAGAATCTTTGGATCAGCCAGGATGGCTCTGGCGATCGTGAGGAGCTGTTTCTGACCCTGGGATACGTTGCTGGCTTCTTCGTTGAGGATCATGTTGTATCCGCTTGGAAGAGTCTGGACGAAACGATGTACGTGGGCAGCTTTGGCTGCTGCTACGACTTCTTCGTGGGTGGCATCGAGTTTTCCGTATTTGATGTTATCTTCGATGCTTCCGCTGAACAGCCAGGTATCCTGAAGTACCATTCCGAACATCTGCCTGAGTTCGCTCCGGTTGAAGTCTTTGATGTTGTGTCCATCGATCTTGATTGCCCCGCTGTTGACATCATAAAAACGCATCAGCAGTTTGATCATGGTTGTCTTTCCGGCTCCTGTCGGTCCTACGATGGCGATCTTCTGACCTTCTTTTACTTTTGCAGAGAAATCATTGATGATGATATGCTCCGGATTGTATCCG
Source organism: uncultured Bariatricus sp. (assembly GCA_934320645.1). Classification (GTDB taxonomy): domain Bacteria; phylum Bacillota; class Clostridia; order Lachnospirales; family Lachnospiraceae; genus Allocoprococcus. Next base: position 55,823 of record CAKRFP010000008.1, on the reverse strand, counting down.
AAGTGTACGTGTTCAAATTCTACATTTCCCTGTAATCCTTCTACAGATACTGGATTTTCAGCAAACTGGTCTTCTTCTTTTTCGTCCAGGAATTCAAATACCCTCTCGGATGCAGCGGCTGTCGACTGGAGCATATTTGCCACCTGCGCAACCTGCTGGATCGGCTGTGTAAAGGATCTTACATACTGGATAAATGACTGGATATCTCCAACTTCGATGGTCTGTTTGATTGCAAGGTAACCTCCTAAGATAGAAACTCCTACATATCCAAGGTTTCCGACAAACTGCATGATTGGCATCATCATTCCGGAAAGGAACTGTGATTTCCATGCAGAACGGAACAGGATATCATTAGTCTCATCAAATTCGCGGATCACATCTTCTTCTTTATTGAATGCTTTGACAATATTATGTCCGCCATATACTTCTTCTACCTGACCATTGATATGTCCCAGATATTCCTGCTGGCTTTTGAAGTATTTCTGTGAGTGTTTTACGATTACAGAAATCAGTACCATAGATACCGGCAGGATCAGAAGTGCGATCACGGTCATCAGCGGACTGATACTGAGCATCATGATCAGTACACCGATGATTGTTGTCACGGATGTGATCATCTGGGTTGCACTCTGGTTCAGGCTCTGGCTCAGAGTATCTACGTCATTGGTTACTCTGGAAAGTACCTCACCGTGTGTAGTCGTATCAAAATAATTCATCGGCATACGGTTGATCTTTTCAGAAATTTCTTTTCGCATGCGATAGGTCAGCTTCTGTGATACGCCTGTCATGATATATCCCTGGATAAAGGAGAAACATGCGCTGATCACGTACAGACACAATAAAGTTAACAGGATTTTACCAATCTTTGTAAAATCAATTCCGCTGCCACCGGATACTTTTCCGACCAGACCTTTGAAAATTTCGGTCGTCGCTTTTCCGAGAACCTTTGGTCCAATAATATTGAAAACTGTACTTTCGATTGCGAATATCATAACAAAGAAAATACCGATTTTATATTCACTAAGGTAAGTAAAAAGTTTCTTCATAGTACCTTTGAAATCTTTTGCTTTTTCGCCGGTTCCCATTCTTCCATGTCCACCGCCCATAGGTCCTCTTCTTCTTGGCTGATTACTCATACTATGCTTCCTCCTTTCCGTCAGTCTCATCATTCAAGTCTCTTGCCAGCTCTGCTTCTGAAAGCTGGGATGAAGCAATCTGATAATAAGCCTCACAGGATTTCAGAAGTTCTTTATGCGTTCCGATTCCTGCAACTTTTCCATCATCCAGGACAATGATCTGCTCTGCATGCAGGATCGTACTGATTCTCTGCGCTACGATGATCACTGTGCTGTCCTGTGTGTTTTCTTTCAGCGCCGCACGAAGTGCCACGTCCGTCTTATAATCCAGTGCTGAAAAACTGTCGTCAAAAATATAAACCTTCGGATTTTTTGCGATCGCACGTGCAATGGACAGACGCTGCTTCTGACCTCCGGATACATTGGATCCTCCCTGCGCGATCGGGCTGTTATATTTCTTATGTTTTTCTTCGATAAATTCGGTTGCCTGTGCAATTTCCGCTGCTTTCTTCATCTCGGCTTCGGAACCATCCGGATTGCCGTACAGAATATTGGACTCAATTGTTCCTGAGAAAAGTACACCTTTCTGTGGAACGTATCCAAGCTCATCCCGCAGATCATGCTGTGAAATGGTGCGGATATCTTTTCCATCCAATGTGATCGTACCTTCTGTTACATCATAGAATCTTGGAATCAGGTTGATCATCGTAGATTTACCACTACCGGTACTTCCGATGATCGCCGTTGTCTGTCCCGGTTTTGCTGTAAAGCTGATATCATGAAGTACGTCTTCTTCTGCTCCCGGATAACGGAAGGATACGTGGTCAAATTTTACTTCGCCTTTTCTGGATTCTTCCAGTTTTTCCGGTGTTTTCGGATCTTCGATCGCTGTCCTGCTTGTCAGGATCTCATCCACACGTTCTGCTGCAACGGCTGCTCTTGGAAGCATAATGGAAACCATGCAGATCATAAGGAAGGACATGATGATCTGCATTGTATACTGGATAAATGCCATCATATCTCCAACCTGCATCTGTCCGTCATTGACACCATGTGCGCCGCTCCATACGATCAGTATAGTAATTCCGTTCATGATCAGCATCATCATCGGCATCATAAATGTCATGGCACGGTTTACGAATAAGTTGGTTCTTGTCAGATCTCTGTTCGCTTTATCAAATCGTTCTTCTTCATGCTTTTCTGTACTGAATGCACGGATAACCGGAAGTCCGGTAAGGATCTCACGGGTAACAAGGTTCAGTCTGTCAACCAGGTTCTGCAGAATCTTGAATTTTGGTATTGCCACAATAAATAATACAGCAACAACCATCACGATCAGGATTACCCCAAGTACGATGATCCATGACATGCTGACATTCGTATGAAGAACCTTGAAAACTCCTCCGATTGCCATGATCGGTGCATACATAACCATTCTCAGAAGCATAACTGCAAGCATCTGGATCTGCTGGATATCATTGGTACTTCTTGTGATCAGCGATGCTGTTGAGAACTTGTCAAATTCTGCATTGGAAAATCCAACAACTTTTTTGAATACCTTTCCTCTCAGATCACGTCCTGTACTTGCCGCAACTCTTGATGCAAGAAGTCCGACAAGTACACTTACAATCATTCCTAAAAATGCAAGGGCAAGCATCTTACCGCCAGTTGTTAAAATATATCTGTTCTGGAGCTTATCGGTATTCACACCCAGAACACTGTAGGTTTCTTTAATAAATGAAGTTGCTGCCTGTTCCAGCATGGTATCCGGCATATCGTCCATTTTTTCTGAAATCTTATCAATAACGTCTGCTCTCTGTTCATCCGGTATCATGTTCAGGATCTCAAAGATATCTGCATTTTCGATCTTTTTCACCTGTTCATCAATCTTTTTCTGCATTTCATCCTGCTGTTTCTTGGCAAGATCCGGATTTGCCGCAAGTGCTTCTTTCTGCTCATCTGTCATCTGGGACTGCATACTCTCTGCCTGTTTTTCAGCCTGTTCCTCTATAGAAGAAATCATATTTTCTTTCATGGATTCTTCCATCTTCTTCGTTGTATCACTTCCAGATTCAAATCCATAAGTCAGAAGCATTGGTTTTCCGAGAATATCAAAGATCTTTCCGGATTTGTCTTCATCCTTCTTCACAGAATCTTTCAAAATGTATACAGCGCCATCATAATCATAACCAGTGCCGGATTCTTTCTTCTCATAGGCATCCAGCACCGTCTGCTGATCTTTTTCTGAAACAAAAAGAAGCAACTTATCCATCTCTTTTTCTGCAATTGCATCCGGAATATCCTCGTCGATTCCTCCCTGCTGGATTCCGACATTGACGATGTCTGAAGTATAAGAAGGCAATGACAGATCGCAGTATGCCTGAACGATCAAAACCATAACGATCACTGCTATAGTTGCTGCATATGGCTTCAGATGCTTAAATAATTTTTTCATATAGCAATTATTTCCTTTCTTAATAATTATTTTTATTGTTCAAATGGACTTTTACAAGGCATTTCTCTGAAGGCCTTTTCTTGAAAAAGATTGTCACTCATCTGCAATAGAAGTCTTCGGCACAGTATTTTTTCTTCTGTGCTCATATTCTTAAGAAGAGTATCTTCCGTCCTTTGAATAATATCATGCATGTTTTCAATCGTTTTCTCTCCACAATCTGTAAGATGGATCTTCGTCATGCGCTGGTCTTTCTCGTCCTGCTCTTTGCGCACATATCCGAGCTTCTCCAGCTTTTGGACAGCTACATTCACAGATGGTGGCGTAATATGGATCCGGTCAGCAAGCTCTCTCTGGGACATTGGTCCTATCATCTGCAAAATTACCAGAATTCCTGCCTGTCCCGGCTTCATCTGCGTATCTTTCATCAGTTTTCCTACATACCATTTATACATATGCCCCACCTGTGCAAGCAAAAGCTGTACCGGCATGTTCTCTCTTGAGAAGTCTTCATATTTAAATTTTCCCGACTTCACCATTTCACCTCCTATTACAATTTAATTAGATGTCTATTCATTAGATGTCTAATCGTTATTCTAGTCGTGTTTTCTATATAAGTCAATATTTATTCTCAATAATTTATATTTTTATCATATTTTTTACAAACAAATAATTATATGCCTAATCATTTTTCTTCACGCGAGTGCACATCTCAGACATGTAGTGCCTTTTATATAACAGGAAGTTCCTCCGGGATTTCTTATTATACGAAAAAGGGCTCTTCTACCCCTTTCCAGGTAAAAAAGTCCTCTTCTTTCACAATATCTATTCTTTATATAGCTTTTCTTCTAATTTATGACGAATCAAACAGCAATTACATATCTTGCAGGAATGCCTTCACATTTTCCTCTTTTGTTGCCCATGAAGTGCATAATCGGATAACACTGTGGGTTTCATCGTATCTCTGTTGGTATGTTACACCATATTTTTGACGGATTTCCTGCAATTTCGTATCTTTCATAATAATAAACTGCTGGTTGGTATTGCTGTCCATGAAGAATTCATATCCTTTTTCTTTCAGTCCGTCTTTCAAAAGCATTGCCATATCAATCGCATGTTTGGAGATTTCAAAATAAAGACCATCTTTAAAAAGCTCCAGGAACTGAACGCCAAGCAGTCTTCCTTTTGCAAGCATTCCACCTTTTTGTTTAATACAGTAACGAAAATCTTGCTTTAGACATGGATTTATGATCACTACAGCCTCTCCAAATAATGCACCAACCTTGGTTCCACCGATGTAAAATACATCACAGCATTTTGCAATATCCGGAAGTGTCACATCTGTCCCAGGTGCCATCAGCCCATAACCCATTCTTGCCCCATCCAGGAAAAGATAAAGTCCACATTCCTTACAAATAGAAGAAATATCTTCAAGCTCTGCTTTTGTATACAATGTTCCTACCTCTGTCGGATGTGAAATATAAACCATCTTTGGCTGTACAATATGTTCACGAGACTCATCACTCCAGTGCAGGTCGTAATATTCCTTGATCTGCTGTCCTGTGATTTTTCCTTCCTTTGAAGGAAGTGCCAGAACCTTATGACCAGTCGCTTCCACTGCTCCTGTCTCATGGACATTGATATGTCCGCTATCTGCACAGATCACTCCCTGGAACGGGCGTAAAATAGAAGAAATTACCGTAAAGTTCGTCTGTGTACCTCCCACCAGAAAATGCACATCTGCATCTGGTGCATCGCATACTTTTTTGATGGCTTCTCTTGCAGCTTCACAGTATGGATCTTCCCCATATCCTACTGTCTGCTCCATATTGGTCTCGGCAAGCTTCTCGATAATTCTCGGATGTGCCCCTTCTGTGTAATCGCTAGTAAACAAAATCATTTCAACATACCCTCTACTTTCTCTTTTAATTCTTTTGTAGCCTGCTCAATATCCGGCTGTCCGAAAACTGCACTGATCACGGCAACTCCGCAGATTCCGTTTCCGGCAAGCTCTGTCACATTCTCTCCCGTGATTCCCCCAATTGCCACAACCGGAATGTCCACCGTCTCGCAGATTTCCTTTAAAACCTTATGATCCAGCTTTGTTGCATCTGCCTTTGATGTCGTGCCAAAGACTGCACCGACTCCCAGATAATCGGCTCCATGTGCCTGCGCCTTTAGCGCCTGCTCGACCGTCTTTGCCGTAACACCGATGATCTTGTCCTCGCCCAGTGTTTTCCGCACATCAAGAGCTTCCATATCGCTCTGCCCCACATGCACACCATCGGCATCTGCCTTCTTTGCAATCTCAACATTGTCATTGATCACAAATGGTACATGATAGGATTTACAGAGTCTGGCAATCTCTTTTGCTTCTTCCAGGAACTCTTCCTCACCCAGATTTTTTTCCCTGAGCTGGATAAATGTAGCCCCACCTTTCAGCGCTTTTTCCACCTGGCTGTACAGGCTTTCTCCATTCAGCCAGTGGCGGTCTGTTACCGCATACAGAACCATATCTTTCTTATCTAATCTCATATTTTGCACCTTCTTCCAATTCTTTTCCTTCCATATTATAAATCGCATCGATGATCCGATTACGGTAGGTTGCGTTTCCATCTCCCGGCTGCATATATTTCCAGCCAGTCTCACCGGCAAGCCCCATGGCACAGACCGCTGCTGCCGCTGCTTCCAGATTATTCTCCGGATTCGCCGCAAGGAATGCCGTCATCATCCCGGAAAGCTGACACCCGGTTCCGGTGATCCGTCCCATCTCCGGACGACCGTTCCGGATCACAAAGCACCTCTTTGCATCACTTACAAGGTCTATTCCTCCAGTCACAGCAATCACGGAACCTGTCCTTCTGGAAAAATCCTTTATAAACGGAATCATTTTCTCCAGATTCTGCTCCGTCAGTGTATCTGCCTCGTCTGCATCCACACCACTCGTTGTACCATGTCCTGCTGCTAAGGTCTTGATCTCAGAAATATTTCCCCGGATCACATCAAACTGAATATCACGTATCAGATTCAGTGCCGCCTCTGTTCGGAACGAACTCGATCCTGCTCCAACCGGATCTAACAGTACTTTATGATACAGTTCATTGGATTTCTTTCCTGCTTTTTGCATGCTTTCAATCTTACGCGGATTCAGCATTCCCATATTGATATTCAGTCCCTGACAGATGGATGTGATCTCTTCAATATCAGTCGGCTCATCTGACATAATCGGACTTGCACCGCAGGCAAGAACCATATTTGCCACATCATTGATCGTCACATAATTGGTGATATTGTGTATCAGTGGTGCTTTTTTTCGTACTTCATCCAGATAGTTTCCAAGCATTCTTTTCCTCCGGTAAATCATATTATTTCTTATATCTTTAAAATTGTCTCTATAATTATAAAAAGACAGATATATGTCTGCCTTTCTTCTTTTCACTATTTCTTATTATACTCTTGATTTTCTGAAATGCAATCTGCATTTACCTGAAACATATGTCATTTCCATTCTCATCCCTGTATCCGGCAGATCTATAAAAGACTTCTCCAGATAACAACCGGGGCAGATGCTTTTTCACATCCGCCCCGGCTTCTTATTCACATGTTCAAATATTCTATTTGCTTTCTTCTGCCTTCTTGCTCATCTGTGGTTTTACGATGAAGAATACCAGGAGAAGTCCGATTGTTAATACAACTGCTGCTGTCCAGAATACTGATTTAACACCACTTTGAATTAAAGCTACGTTTGTAGGATCTGCTGCCGTACTTGCGTTATATGCTACTGCAAATACTGCTGCTGCAATTGTTCCTGCAAGAGAGTTTGCAAAGTTTACAAGTGAAGTTCCAACTCCCATATCTTCCGGAGCTAACATACCCTGTGCTGTAGGTGTAATAGATACGGCACGAAAACTCTCTGCAATACCTGTAATCGCCAAAGCTACGAAGTAAATCACGATTGAAGCACCTGAATTTGTCATTGCTCCCATCACTGCCATCGGAATAGCTACCAAACCAGTAGCAATTACCATAGCTTTCCATGCATTGGCTACTTTCTTTCCAACCCAGGCGCCCGCGATGGTCGGAAGAATAATAGTAATAATTGTACGTGGCATCTGAAGAGCTCCTGCGGCACTTGTAGGTGCTCCCATTACCTGCATTGCGCCGATCGGTGCATATACGTTCATAGCGTTCTGATAGAAATAGCAGATAAATCCGACAATAAGAAGAACTGTGTAATTCTTGTTCTTAAATAATTTCATCGGGATCAGCGGTTCACTTGCTTTGTTTTCAATCTTAACAAGTGCAACAAGAGCGATGATACCGATTACGAATCCAGCAATGATTGCCGGACTTGTCCATCCTACAGATGATCCAAAGTTCAGTGCAAGAAGGATACCGCAAAGTGCAATAATCAGTGCGATCATACCTGGAACATCAATCGTAACTTTTCCTTTTCTTTTCTGATTCGGCATATTCATTCCGATCAGGACAATACCAATGATCAGCGGAATTGCCGGCATAATGATTGCAACTGTAAGCATTCCCATATCTGTTAAGATACCAGCGATGATACTTCCGCCAAATCCACCTACAGCAATTGCTGTTGCGAGCATACCCATAGCTTTTGGTACATCTTTTCTTTCATTGATAAGTCCTGCGATAATGTAAGGAGCTGCTGTAAATGCGCCCTGCGCAAGGCTGACAACCAGTCTGAGGATCATCAGTGGAATCAGAGATCTGACAAATGCAAATCCAAAACCTGCAACTGCACAGATAATTCCAGGAATCACTACAATGTTTCTTCTACCAATAAGGTCACCTAATTTTCCTCCGATCGGAGTCATGATCGATACACCGATCGCACCTACGGTAGAGAAGAGTCCTACATATCCCATCGCATCAACGTTTTTAAGGATAGGTGCTGTTAACGTTGCAAATACCAGTCCATACATTGCTACGGAAAGCATCATGCAGATACATCCGATCTGAACCAAGTTTTTCTTTGCCTTCGGAAGCGGAATCGCAACCTGTGGCTGTGCCTGAGCCTGCTGTTCTTTACTCATATTCTTTTCCTCCTGTTCCTAAAGAAACCTTTACTCTCTATTTGTTATTTTTAAGCCACTGTGAAGCGCAATGTGCAAGACAAGCTGCTCCGATCGGGCAAACATCCTCATTAAACTGTGCTTTCGGATGATGTGCCGGATACTGTCCTCTTTCATCCAGATATCCTGCTGACAGATACATAAATGTACTTGGAACCTTTTCAGCGATCACTGCGAAATCTTCAGAAGCACTTGCAGAAATTCCCGGATATGGTGTGAGTCCCGGAATTCCAAGCTCCTGCATATATCCAACCACTTCGTCGGTAAGCTTCGGATTGCAGATCAGCGGAGGAACTTCTGAGATCATCTCAATATCAACGGTTCCGTTATATACAGCTGCTGTCTTTTCAGCAACTTCTTTCATTCTGCGGACCAGAAGTTCTCTTGCTTCCGGCTTGTTGGTACGGATCGTTCCCTGGAGAACAGCGGTCTCAGGAATGATGTTTGCTGCAGTTCCGCCTGCAAACTGTCCGATTGTAAGTACACAGGAATGTGTCGGATCGCTTTCTCTTGCGATCAGTTCCTGCAATGCAAGATGGATATGAACTCCAATGTTGATCGGGTCAACTCCTACATGTGGATAAGCACCATGGGATCCTTTTCCATGGATGGTGATCTTAAATCCATCTACAGAATACATCATCGTATCCTTATCATTGTACATAAAAAGTCCGATTGGCATTTTTCCCGGTGATACATGGTATGCAAGTGCTGCGTCAACCGGAGGATTCTCAAGAATACCATTCTCGATCATATTCTTGCTTCCTTCAAAAGTCTCTTCTGCCGGCTGGAACATGAATTTGATAGTTCCTTCCAGTGTATCTTCTTTTTCTTTCAGCATCTTTGCTGCTGTAAGAAGCATTGCAGCGTGGAAATCATGTCCGCATGCATGTGCTTCTTTTCCTGTAGGACATGCAAATTCTTCTCCGCTTTCTTCCGGCATCGGAAGTGCATCCATATCTGCTCTCAGAAGAAGAACCTTTCCCCCTTTGCCGAGTGTAGCTGTTACCCCGTAGCCACAATCCTTCGGCTCAAGTCCGTATTCTGTCAGCTTTTCCATAACATAAGCTTTGGTCTTTGGAAGATCCAGACCAGTTTCAGCATTTTTGTGGATATGTCTGCGGTTTGCAATTGTTTCATCCTTTAATTCCAATGCTCTTTCATAGTAATTCATACTAAGCCCTCCTTTAACTTTGTTCCTGCCATTTACATTAAAAATACTGTTCTACTTTTAGAATATTTACAGAATATTTTTGTTTGTTTTTGGAACATTTACAGAATAGTTATCATGATTACATAATACCAACTTCTAAAATTTTAGTCAATAATATTACAGAATATTCTTGATTTTCGTTGTTTTTACCTATTTAATCGTTATTTTTTTAATTTTCAGAATATTATAGTTGATTTATGGAAGATAATTTTATATGATACTTTTTGAGAGGTGAATGAAAATGAGAAGAAAAATTGTGGCTATTACCAGCCAGTACTTAAAGGAACCTGTCTCGCAGATCGTCTCGGAACTAAAACTAAACTGCGACATCCAGGTGGTTTCCTACAACAAATTTGACACAATATCAGAAGTTTACGATTCTTACGCCGGGGACACTGATGGATTTCTTATCAGTGGTAAGATTGCAAAAGCTGCCATTGAGTCAACTGCGCACGCTTATAACCGTCCGATTGTATCCTTTGAAATTGATACAGCCGGTCTGTACCGTGCTCTTTTGAATCTGCTGATTTCCAACCGGGATCTGGATATGGACCGGATTATTCTGGATTTCCTGATTCCGATCGACGGCGGCTGTACTGCAACCGCTTTCCTTAAGGAGCTGGACATTGATACAGTTCCACCGCATATTAACAACTGGACCAAGGCACTGACCCGCACCAGTATCAGTACGATTGAAAATCATGTCCTTTCAGAGCTGATCCGTATGTGGAACAACAATGAAATGGATATGGTTCTCTGTCAGTACAGTAATATCCTGCCGGAGCTTCGTGCGCACGGGATCCCGACGATCTATCCGCTGCCAAGTGTCAGCCATATCCGGGATCTTGCAAATGAACTTCTGTCCACGATCGAGCTGGAGCACATGCGTTCCAACCTTCCGGTTATCATCAATATATCTCCCCGTAGTTCGACAGATAACACACCGGAAAATATCCAGCAGATCTATGTTTGTATGGAAGATTTCTTTAAAAAGAATCTGATGAATTGTATCCCTCAGGAAGTGGATAATCACTGCAGTGCCTTGACCACTGTGGAAATGCTGCAACATATTACGCACAATAACAAGGTCTGCGAACTGAATGAATTTCTCACCGGCAAACTGCATTTTGAATGTGCTGTAGGATACGGAATCGGGACAAATTTTGACAATGCGATCCGTAATTCTGTAAATGCCCGCAAAGAGGCTGTTCAGTTTGGAAAAAGTTTTATCCAGAATGAAAACGGGGATATGATCGGACCTCTTGGTTCATCCGACCGAAAAGTGATCCAGAATCAGTATGTGCAGAATCTTGGAAAGATTGCAAAGCAGTGTAATCTTTCACCGGTTACGATCAAGAAAGTCCTTGCCAGTACGCATGCTGCCGGATCAAATAAGATTACAACGCATGAGCTTGCCGAACGTATGGGAAGTACGGTGAGAAATGCGAACCGGATCATTCAGAATCTGGAAAATGGAGGAGTTGCGAGGCTCGCGTATACGCAGACAACCAATGCGAAAGGAAGGCCGGTTAAGGTGTATGAACTTGATTTTAATTTCTAAAGAAATATATTGATTTACAAAAAATATAAGTTGTGTCATCATCAGACAAAAATAATTCCCACCAGATTCTTTGTGCAAACCATTCCGAGGAACCTCTGAAAGCGGGAATCGTGTTCAGCAATGGCTTCCACGATTCCTGAGTTTCCTCTCCATTGCACAAAAATTGAATCTGGTGGGAATTATTTTTGTCTGATGCTGCTCAAGGTTATTGGTTATAGATCTAATCATTGTCTCAACTTGTAAAAATCACGGGGTTGGATAGTGCACCTTAAGCGGCGATGAAATGAGTGCTGTTGAATGTTTTAGATATCCTTTTAAAAAGTGTTTTTGTTGAATTGACTTTTTAATAGAAAAACCTCCCGGAACTACTTCCGAGAGGACTTTACAGGGGATGACAGAATCGAACTGCCGCTAAGAGTTTTGGAGACTCCTGTCATACCATTTGACCAATCCCCTATTTGATTTTATGATCTAAAAAAGACCACTTGTTATTTATAGCACAGTGGTCTTTTTTTGTCAATGAATTATTTTAGTTTTTCGCATTTTTTCGCATTTCATCAAGATGCAGGATTCTCTGGTTGCGGCTTCCGCGGAATTCCAGGGTGAGATCTTTTTCGGCTTCGATGAACTCGCCGTCTACGAGGGTGTCGATGCAGGCGAGCATCTTGCCCGTGTATTCGGTGTAGACTTTTCCGCCGGGGATGAGATCTACATCATAGAGATATCCGGTGTAGCACCAGACATTTTTCTCCGGGTAGCTTTCTTTGATCTTTTGCAGGAGTCCTGCGAGTTCTTTCTGGTTCTCTGGCTCGAAGGGTTCGCCGCCCAGGAGGGAAAATCCCTGGATATATGCCGGTTTGAGTGCTTCGAGGATCTGTGCTTCAACTTCTTTGGTGTATGAATTGCCGTAATTGAAATCCCAGGTTTCGGAATTGAAGCATCCTTTACAGTGATGCCGGCATCCGGATACGAAAAGACTGACCCTGACGCCGGTTCCATTTGCGATATCATAATTTTTGATTGTTCCGTAATTCATATCTTTATACTTTCCTTTTCCACATTATATCTGAACTGCGCTTTTGTCGGTTCTTACTCTTCTTACAATTATAGCAAATCGCACCCGGAAATCAACCGTATTTCTTTGACATCACTTTCTGTCTGTACTATTCTGATAGTATCAGGTGAAAACTTTTTTCACACAAAGGATGAGTACGCATTATGATTGAAAAAGCAAATTATAAATGTCTTTAAAAAAGTTTACCCATACTATAATATTTAATGTCTGACACTCTTTCGTATAGGAATATTCTCCAGTCCATCCGGAATCTCTTTTACTTCTCCCCACAATTTATTATTTACAAATATTTGATACCCTTCTCTCGTTTTTAGAAAATATGTATTTTGGGGAGACATTTCTATTGAATTTTCCTGATTATCCGGATCTATCGGATGTGTTGCTTCCGGAACCCAAAAAAAATCCAATAGCATTACGCTTAGCATCAATACGTTAATTATATACACTACCCCCTTTTTCTTCTCATCCTTCTTCAAGATATACCCTATTCTTGTTTTTAAATTCGTTTGATTTTTTCCGACAAAACAAGCACCAAAACTTCTATCAATTATTCTAAAATACTCTTTTTCTTTGGCAATTTTTAAAATTAATTCTGCATACTCTATTTTTTCAGCATCAGATTGATTTTCCATAATTTGAAAATCATTAGATAATTCTAACGCTAAAATTAGTTCTTCCTTTAAAAAATGAATTACAGGATTCCACCATTGTATACAGCTAACAATATTTATAATTGCCACTAGGATCAAATCACCTTTTATATAATGATTTATTTCATGTTCACATACCAATTTCAATTCCTGTCTTGAAAAACAAAATTTTTCCGAAATAATTAATATTGGTTGTTTAATCCCAATAATTGCAGGTGACACAAGCTCTGGCAATACAGCTACTTCTATTTTTTCAAAAAGTAACTCATTTTGCACTATATCTATTATTTCTTCTGCTATTGGATTTTCCATACTAATCACATAATTTTTAACATATCTTCGTAATCTTATATTACTTCGTATCATTATTGTGATCTGAAATATACTTCCTATCCCCCAGATAATCAAACCAATATCTAATATCATTATTTTCCCATGTTGTAATTTATAATAGATGAAATCAACTATTTTGGGTAAAATATTGTCTGAATAAAAAGTATATGTAAATGGAAAATTAAATGGAAGTACCATCCTTAGTAATATAATTCCTATTATCCAGAATATAAAACGTAAACTTTTATCAAAAAATATTTTTTTCTTATATATCAAATAATACAATATTATGCAAAGAATATTTGTACACAAGAAGCATGTTATAAAAGGTCCCAATGATAATGACATATCCGGCTACTCCTTTAATTCTTCTTTCTTCTTCCTAATTAAATTTTCAAGCTGTTCGAGTTCCTCAATATTAGTTTCCGTTTCTATTAAAGAGGTTAATATTATTTTTTTTGATCCAATAATATCTTTGTAGCTCTCACTAAAATATTTTCCTTTAGAAACTGTTGGAATAAAATAACGACTCATAACATTACCACTATAATCAATATATGCAACTTTTACATATTCTTCTTCTAATAATTTTCTAATGCATGCATGAATCGTATTAATATTCAATTTTTTATTTGCTTTCAAAATTTCAGATGCAGCCATTGGTTTACCATTTTCCCATAAAATATTCATTACATCCATTTGTTTATTTGTTAATCTCTTTTTTAACATATTATCGCCTCCTGATTATATTATAAACTTCTTCTTTTAATCTATCTACTATATATTAAAATTTTATTATTTTATTATCTTGACTTTTTATTATTACAATCATATTATTAAATTAACATATTTGATCTTTTATAAAGGAGGGATTCTCATGACGAAAAAAGCAGCACCAAAAATTTATTTTATTCTGTTACTTTTGTTTATTCTGCTTACTGGCTGCTCAGGAAAAAAAACATCTGAATCAGCCGTAAGTCCGGAAGCCGAAGCAGTAATCAATGCAATGTTTACCGCGCCAAATGAAGAATTATACTCTCCGGATGCTTCTACCGTAATCGGTGAAAATACTGATGCAAATTCTGATGATGCTTTCGCCAATTCTGAGAAAATTCTTGAGAACTGGAACAAGCTTGTAGGAAAATATTTTGAAAGCAGCCGATTAGAATATTTTGTTTCAACCTATGGTCAGACCTATCTGTCAGAGGCAGCTGTTAATAATACCAAAATAGCTGTAAAAGATATTTCGCTTGACTCCAAAACAGATGATTCCGAAACTGTTCTTGTAACTTTTGTAGTCGATAAGAAAGAAATAGTCCAAAAGATATATTTTTCTTATGATCAGGATGGTTTAATCAAAGACGTTTATCCAATTAACTTTAAATAACTTGTGAATAAAGGACACGGCTTCTCTGAACGAAAGCCGTGTCCTTTATTATATCTTCTCACTATTAAAATTTTCAAAAACATTTCCATCCTTACAGATGCAGTACCCTGTCCTTAATCTCCTGGGTTCTTCCCTGATTCCAGAACTGGGTTCCGATATATCCGCAGGTTCTTCTCGCTACAAAGAGCTTATCCTGATCCCGGTTGCCACAGTTCGGGCATTCCCATACCAGCTTTCCGGTCTCGTCCTCGATGATCTTGATCTCTCCGTCATAACCGCAGACTTCGCAGAAATCACTCTTGGTATTCAACTCTGCATACATGATATTCTCATAAATGTACTGTAATACGGAAAGTACCGCCGGAATATTGGTCTGCATATTCGGCACTTCAATATAGCTGATCGCTCCACCCGGTGAAAGCTTCTGAAATTCCGATTCAAATTTCAGCTTACTGAATGCATCGATTTCTTCAGTAACATGTACATGATAGCTGTTTGTAATATAGTTCTTATCTGTAACGCCCGGAATGATTCCGAAACGCTTCTGCAGACATTTTGCGAACTTGTATGTGGTAGATTCCATCGGTGTCCCATATACGGAATAGCTAATGTTTTCCGCTTCTTTCCATTCTTTACATTTATCGTTCAGACGCTGCATAACTGACAGTGCAAATGGCTTTGCTTCCGGATCTGTATGGGATTTGCCAAGCATCCGCATACACATCTCATAAAGTCCCGCATAGCCGAGGGAAATGGTTGAATATCCATCAAATAACAGCTTGTCGATGGTCTCTCCCTTTTTCAGACGGGCAAGTGCCCCGTTCTGCCACAGGATCGGTGCTACATCTGAAACGGTTCCGAGAAGACGCTCATGTCTGCATCTGAGTGCTCTGTGACAAAGCTCCAGTCTCTCATCCAGGATTTCCCAGAAACGTTCCATGTTACCTTCTGCTGAACATGCCACATCAACCAGGTTGATCGTCACAACCCCCTGGTTGAAACGTCCGTAGAACTTATGGCTTCCGTCTGCATTTCTCTGGGAATCTTCTACGGTAAGGAATGAGCGGCATCCCATGCACGGATAAACATCTCCATCTTTCAGTTCTTTCATGATCTTTGCAGAAATATAATCCGGCACCATACGCTTTGCCGTACATTTTGCAGCCAGCTCAGTCAGATACCAGTATTTGGAATCCTCGGTAATATTATCTTCATCCAGTACATAGATCAGCTTCGGAAACGCCGGTGTGATCCATACACCCTTTTCATTCTTAACCCCCTGCATACGCTGCTTCATCACTTCTTCGATGATCATCGCAAGGTCATCCCTGGTTCTTCCTTCCGGAACCTCATCCAAATACATGAAAACAGTTACGAAAGGTGCCTGTCCATTACAGGTCATCAGTGTGATCAGCTGATACTGGATCGTCTGGATTCCGCTCTGTACTTCGGTACGAAGCCTTCTCTCTGTGATCTTGTCGATGATCGCATCATCCAGAACCTCTCCGGATTCCATTCTTTCTTCAATGACACTCTTGCGGAGCTTCTGACGGCTTACATCTACGAATGGTGCAAGATGTGACAGCGTAAATGACTGTCCGCCATACTGGTTACTTGCAACCTGTGCAACGATCTGTGTGGTCACATTACACGCGGTAAAGAAACTATGTGGTTTCTCGATCATCGTCTCACTGATGACAGTTCCGTTCTGGAGCATATCCTCCAGGTTGATCAGATCACAGTTGTGCTCTTTCTGTGCAAAATAGTCCATATCATGAAAATGAATGATTCCTTCTTCGTGTGCACGGACGATTTCTTCCGGAAGGAGGACTCTCCTGGTAAGGTCCTTGCTGACCTCTCCTGCCATGTAATCTCTCTGTGTAGAATTGATCACAGGATTCTTATTGGAGTTCTCCTGCTTTACTTCCTCGTTCATATGATCGATCAATGCAAGGATTCCGTTATCCGTTGTATTCGACTTTCTGGTTAATTCTCTCTTATAGCGATAGCGGACATACTTCTGGGCAACCTCATAACCACGCATCTCCATAATGCCGGTCTCAACCATATCCTGGATGTCCTCCACATTCACTGCATGCGTAAATTCCTCTGTCTGCTGTGCAATCTTCTCCGCAATTGCAATGATCTGAAAGTCATTCATCTTGTGGATGTTCTCAACCTCTTCATTCGCTTTTTTGATCGCATTCACAATCTTCTCCAGCCGGAAGTCTACTTCCTCACCGTTTCTTTTGATTACTCTCGTCTTTACTTCCAAACCCATCCCAACTTTCTCCTAACTTTGTTCTATCGCTCCACAAAATATAGTGTCACTTTTAAGTTTCTCCACTATATTTTGCGCTCTGTAGTATATGATACCCCATATTCACGAAAATGAAAAGGGGGATTTTTGTTTTTTTTATGTTATTTTTTTATCTTGCCATTTTCCAGATTCGGTCTTAAAAATTCTTCCTTTGCATACTCCCAGATCGCTTCTGAGCCTTTTGCCGTATTCCGGTTACGGTTCAGGATCTGTTCGATATGAACATCGTGTTCCTCCCACGCTTTGCCGTCTGTAGCCGCATTTAACATGATCGGCTGGATATTGTCCATCGTCCGGGCAAACTTCGACTCAGCAGTCTCCTGTGCCTCAAATTCCTCCCAGAGCGCCCGGAATTCCTTTCCCTGCTTTTCCGGAAGAAGTCCGAAAATCCGGTCCGCAGCCTTCACTTCACGTTCCCTCTGCGTCTTCTTCGCATCTTCATCATAGGCATAGGTATCCCCCGCATCAATTTCTACAATATCATGGATCAAAAGCATCGTCACTGTCTTAAGAACATCGATCTTCTCATTGGAATATCCCGCAAGCAGAACCGTCATGATCGCCATATGCCACGCATGCTCCGCATCATTCTCCTTACGCACACCATCCGTCAGATATGTCTGCCTTCCAATAAATTTTTCCTTATCAATCTCCCGAAAGAAATTAAATAATTGCGTAAGCTCCTCTTTTTCCACGTTTTTGCTCCTTCTATGATGAAATACACTCTATTTTAACACCCCAAAATCTTGTTTCTCGGTACACGCACACTGTTATATATTCTACCACAAACTACCCTATATCGGAACTTTTATTTTGTAAAAGATTGTACCATTTTTCCCAATAAATTTTGTCAAAAATTCCGTATTGAAAAAGCGCGCAATCTGTAGTAGATTACGCGCTTCCACATAAATTTGTTTTCTATTTACCATTTTTTTCGCTTCGACACCTTCAACCGGTTCATCGCCCTTGAAAGCGAAGCCTGTGTCCGGTAATATTCCTGTATACTCTGTTTCTGGCGAAGCCTTTCTTCTGCATACTCCATCTGCTCCTGGGCATGTCTGGCATCGATATCCTCTGGTTTCTCTGCCGTCTGCACCAACATCGTCACACGGTTGTTGACGATCTCAAGGAATCCGGCTCCAACCGCAAGGTTCACCCATTCGCCTTCTTCAAACTGAAGCATTGCCTCACCGATCACCACAGCGATCACCATATTTTCATGGTGCGGAAGAATTTCCATTCCACCGCCATCCGGTACCGGCACGATCATCTTTCTGCAGCGTCCTTCATAGAATACCCGGTCACTGGAAATAATTTTAAGTCCAAATGTATCCATACCCGGCACCTCTATTCTGCTTTTTCAGCCTTTGCCTTCTCGATGACTTCATCAATCGTTCCTACATTGAAGAATGCATTCTCCGGATACTCATCCATTTCTCCGTCGAGGATCATCTTAAATCCACGGATCGTCTCCTTCAGAGGTACATATTTTCCCGGAACTCCGGTAAATGTCTCTGCAACGAAGAATGGCTGGGAGAGGAATTTCTGAATCTTTCTTGCTCTCATAACCGTTGCCTTGTCTTCATCGGAAAGCTCTTCCATACCAAGAATTGCGATGATATCCTGCAGCTCTTTGTATTTCTGCAGAACCTCTGTTACACGGTTTGCAACTTCATAATGCTCTTCTCCGACAATATCCGCCTCCAGAATACGGGAGTTAGATTCCAGTGGATCAACAGCCGGATAAATACCCTGTTCTACAACCTTACGGGAGAGTACGGTTGTTGCATCCAGATGAGCAAATGTAGTTGCCGGAGCCGGGTCTGTAAGGTCATCGGCAGGTACATAAACAGCCTGTACGGATGTGACAGAACCATTCTTTGTAGATGCGATTCTCTCCTGCAGTTCACCCATTTCAGTTGCCAGTGTCGGCTGATAACCTACGGCTGATGGCATACGTCCAAGAAGTGCGGATACTTCGGAACCTGCCTGTGTAAAACGGAAAATATTATCAATGAAAAGAAGCACATTCTGATGTTCTTTATCACGGAAATATTCAGCCATCGTAAGTCCTGTCTCAGCGACACGCATACGTGCTCCAGGTGGTTCATTCATCTGACCAAACACTAAGGCTGTCTTATCCAGAACTCCGGATGCTTTCATTTCTGTCCAGAGGTCGTTACCTTCACGGGAACGTTCTCCAACACCGGTAAAAATGGAATATCCGCCGTGCTCTGTGGCTACGTTACGGATCAGTTCCTGGATCAGTACAGTCTTACCTACACCGGCACCACCGAACAGACCGATCTTACCACCTTTTGCATAAGGTGCAAGCAGGTCGATAACCTTGATCCCTGTTTCCAGGATTTCTACAACCGGGCTCTGGTCTTCAAATGACGGCGGATCTCTGTGGATCACCCAGTGTTCGGTATCTCCTTTTATTTCTTCACCATTATCGATGGTCTCTCCAAGTACGTTGAACAGACGTCCAAGTGTCTGCTCTCCAACCGGTACTTTAATTCCAGAACCGGTAGCGGTTACTTCCATGTCCTTGCAAAGGCCTTCACTTGCTGCCAGCATCAGACAACGAACCTCATCATTTCCCAGATGCTGCGCAACTTCCATAATACAGGTTTTTCCGTTGTTCTCCACCTGCAGGGCATCTTTGATACGCGGCAGATTTCCGTCCTCAAATACAACGTCAACAACTGGTCCCATGACCTGTACAATACGTCCTTTATTCATACCTGTTTTCACTTCCTTTTCCGTTTCTGGGCTTTGGCACCTGCACAAACCTCAGTAATTTCCTGTGTGATCGCAGCCTGCCTTGCCCTGTTATATATAATAGAAAGATCTTTGATGATTTCCTGCGCGCTGTCTGTTGCTGATTGCATTGCTGTCATTCGCGCATTATGTTCACTTGCATATGCCTCTACCAGACATCCATAGATCATACCAACCACATAGTTCGGTACGATACTGTCCAGAACTGCTTCAGCTGATGGATAAAGTGCGATCGCTTCACGATGGATATTGATCGGCATCTTCATCTCATTGAAAGAAGATCTTTCAAGTGGAAGGATCTTCATCTTCTCAACCATTGTCAGCATGGAATTTTCCATTCGGGTATAAACGATATATACCTCATCCAGCTCACCCTCGCGGAACTGTGAAAAGATCTCTTCTGCAATATCTCTCGCTCTATGCATTGTAGGTTTCTGAACTGTATAGAGAAAATTCGTATCAATTTTCACACCTTTATTCGCATAATAATGTCTTCCAAGTTCACCGACCACGAATAATTTATGTTCCCCGGGCTCTTTCAGCAGCTCATCCTCTACTTTTACAATATTATGATTATACGCTCCAGCAAGTCCTTTATCTGCAGTAATAACGATCGAACCTATTTTTCGTTTCTCTTTCGGAACCTCTTCTCTCTTATCAAAATAGAGATGTTCGATTTCCGGCATATGACGCAGGATTCTGGAAATCTCTCCCTGCAGTCCGTAAAAATACGGTTCTGACTCTGCCAGCTTTTTCTTCGCCTGTCTCATCTTGGTAGATGAGATCATATACATGGCGTTTGTGATCTTCATTGTATCTTTTACACTGTTGATCCGAGTCTGTATTTCTCTGATATTTGCCATATTAACACCTGCTGTCTTTGAATTCCTTCGCTACTTCCACGATCTTTGCAGCCAGTTCATCGGACAAAGCCTTTGTCTGCTCAATCTCTTCACTGATTTCCGGATGAACTGTTGCAAAATAATTCAGCATATCCATCTGGAATTTCTTGACTTCTTTTGTATTAATACCAAGCAGTACTTTATTTCTTGCTGCACATAAGGTAATGACCATCTCATGCATGGACATTGGATGTCCAAGTGGCTGTTTCAGAAGTTCCATCAGACCGGATCCATATTCCAGCTGTTCCTTTGTTGCTGCATCCAGATCGGAACTGAACTGTGTAAAGACTTCCATCTCACGATACTGTGCAAGATCGATACGGATACTTCCGGCTGCCTTCTTCATTGCCTTTGTCTGTGCTGCACCACCAACACGGGATACGGAAAGACCTACGTTAACCGCCGGTCTCATTCCTGAGAAGAACAAATCACTTTCCAGGAAGATCTGTCCGTCTGTAATGGAAATGACGTTGGTCGGAATGTATGCAGATACATCTCCTGCCTGTGTCTCGATGATCGGAAGTGCTGTGATCGAACCGCCTCCCATTTCATCGCTTAAACGGCTTGATCTCTCAAGCAGTCTTGAATGCAGATAGAAAACATCTCCGGGATAAGCTTCTCGTCCCGGTGAACGTCCAAGAAGCAGGGACAGCGCACGGTATGCAACTGCGTGCTTTGAAAGATCATCGTAAACGATCAGGACATCTTTTCCTTTGTGCATGAAATGTTCTGCAATAGCGGTTCCTGCATAAGGTGCAATATACTGAAGCGGTGCACAGTCACTTGCTGTTGATGCTACTACGATGGTGTAATCCATTGCGCCGCCGTTTTTAAAGGTATTGACAACCTTTGCGATCGTTGATGCTTTCTGACCGATCGCTACATAGATACAGATGACATCCTTGCCCTTCTGATTCAAAATCGTGTCTGTAGCAATGGAAGTCTTTCCTGTCTGACGGTCTCCGATGATCAACTCTCTCTGTCCACGTCCGATCGGGAACATAGAATCGATAGAAAGGATTCCTGTTTCCATTGGAACACTGACGGATTTACGGTCTACAATTCCAGGTGCTTCATTTTCAATCGGTCTGTAATCTTCTGCTTCGATTTCTCCGGCTCCATCAATCGGAGCTCCAAGTGCATTTACGACACGTCCGATAAATTTATCGCCAACCGGTACTCCGGCTTTCTTTTTGGTACGCATCACTTTCGTACCTTCTTTAATATCAACATCTGATCCGAACAAAATACAGCCAATGGTGTCTTTCTGAATATCCTGAACCATACCTTTCAGTCCATTTTCAAATGTCACGATTTCTCCGTACATTGCATGTTCTATTCCATAGATATTTGCAATTCCGTCACCGACAGAGACAACCGTTCCAACCTCGCTGTCTTTACTGATCTGATCAAAATTCTCTATTTCATTTTTCAGAATAGAAATAATTTCTTCTGAACTTATTGAACTCACCTTGTTCACCTCCAGGTCAATTTTTGCTCCAATCTCGATAATCTTCCTTTCAGACTCCAGTCATATTCATCATCACCGGTCTTTAAGATAAATCCGCCAAGCAATGCCGGATCTTTGACTATCTCGATCTTCACATCTGTCTTATGGTACTTCTCACAAAGAAATTCTCTGATTTTCTCAAGCCGCTTTTCATCTGGTGCTTCCACGCAGGTAAGCGTTGCCATCTGGATCCCTTCCTGCTTCTTACTATATTTGTCATATGCAAAAAGGATCTGGGCGATCTCGCTCATTCGCTGATTACGGCATACAACTTTGAGAAAATTTCTTATCTCCTGTGGAAAAATCCTGTCTATCGAACTTAATTTCTCCTGCATCGGTACCACCGGACTTGCAAATGTTTCTTCAAGAACCGGTACTTCTTCAAAAAGCTTTTCTGTCTGTTTTACTGCTTCTTTTGGAATCTCAAGTTCATATAAAACACGTGCATACTGTTTTGCCGAAGGGCTACAGCAATACTCTTTATTTAACCTCTTCATTGACATGAGCATCACCTGCGCCTTTCAGAAACTGATCATATATATCCTGATTTCCTTTTGTGTCATCCACAATCTTACGTGCTGCCTGCATTGCCAGTCCTGCGATCTCACTTTGCAGATCATTCATGGTCTGTTTGCGTTCATTTTCGATCGTCACTCTGGCATCTTTCAGGATTCCTACGGCTTCCGTATTGGCTTCCTGAAGGATACGCTCTGATTCTCCGGCTGCAGTTTTCTTAGCTTTTTCCACGATCTGAATGGATTCTGCCTTTGCTCCTTCCAGAGCCTTTTCATATTCCGCTTTCAGTCTCGCCGCTTCTTCCTGACTATCACTGGCATTTTTCAGTCCGTCAGCAATCATTTTTTCACGTTTTTCCATAATTCCCATTACTGGTTTGAATAAGAATTTTTTCAGCAAAAGATAAAAGACAATCAGGTTGATGATCGTAAAGAGAAGGCTTACATTAAACTGTATCACCTGTCCCACCTGCCTTTCTTTATTTTACTTTTCTTATTTAAGCATTAAGATGATGAGAAGTCCGATGATGAAACCGTAAATAGCGGTTGCCTCGGCAAGTGCACAACCAAGGATCAGGTTCTTGCTGATCTTGCTTTCTGCTTCCGGCTGTCTTGCGATTGCGTCTACTGCTTTACCTGTTGCAAGGCTGATTCCAAGTCCTGCTCCTAAACCTGTTAAAACTGCTACTGCTGCTCCAATTGCTACTAACATAATCTTGATCTCCTTTTTTCTTGTAAATTTTTGTTTCTTCTGTCATTTTGTGATTATTCCTGCTCTTCATTCATGAAAAGCGCTGTCAGGAATACGAATACATATGCCTGCAGGAATCCATCGAAAATATCGAAGTAAAAACTAAATGGTATCGGGATAAGGACCGGAGCCACTGCTTTTAAAAGCTCCATGATAACAAACGCTCCCAATACATTACCGAACAGACGCATGCAAAGTGATAATGGTCTGATCACAATCTCCAGAACCATAATTGGTGCTACGAATGGTACCGGCTTTGCAAAATGCGCCGCCCAGTGTTTAAATCCATTCTTCCGGATTCCGGAAAATTCAATCAGGCACATACTCATGATCGCAAGTGCTGCTGTTACATTGAGGTCTTTTGTCGGTGACTTAAATCCGAACAGACCAATGATATTGGCTATCCCAATATAGATAAGCACTGTAATCAGATACGGAATATATTTCCTGTTTTCTTTTCCCATGATGTCTTCAAAGAAGTCCAGTCCTTTTCCTATTGCGGATTCCAATAACAGCTGAACCTTCCCCGGATTTTCGACACTTAAGTTCCGGACAAATATGATACAAAGTCCTACAATAACCGCCATGATGATCCAGGTAACTACGACCGACTCTTTTACCGGTATTCCGCCGAATATCGGAATCGTAAACACCGTCTCGCAATTCAGCTCTTCTAACAGAGTCTCTGTTAAATGTTCCGTATCGCTCCCTCCCTTTCTTTTTATTCTTATTTACGGTGACTTTTAGAGTATCCTCCAAAAGTCATGCTTATATTACGCTCACACTTTTTCTTTGTCAATATTTTCAGCTTTTGCAGATTGTACAGTAAAAAAACCAATTTTTTTATCTATTTTCACTATCTGCATCTGTTTTTCTTTCATTTTCTTTAGCTGTTTTTACTTCTTTTTTTTGACACTTTTTTTATTTTGTAGCATTCGAGATTCTTTTTTGACGGATTTTTGGCTTTCGCACAGTTAAATTTTTGGCGTTTTTTCACAATTATTTTCTTTTGTTTTTATGCACTCTGTATAGTAACTATGTCGATTATATATATCTGGAGGGATGGTTATTTTGTTTTGGGAAATGAAGAGTTGATTTTGACTTGCGGAAGTTAAAATGAATCCCTTTCTCCCGATCTTAGGTTGATTGAGAATTGTGGAAACCCAAATTAGATCAATATATTTTGCTTATATAATTGATTAGAAATTACGGATATCAAAATTAGATCAATGTATTTTGCTTATAATGTTGATTAGAATCTGCGGATATCAAAATTAGATCAATGTATTTTGCTTATAATGTTGATTAGAATCTGCGGAAATTTAAAATAGATCAAGGATTCTAACTTATATTGTTGATTGAGATCTGTAGAAATCTAAAATGAGTCAAGAATTCCAGCTAATATAGTTGATTGAGGCCTGCAGAAGTCTAAAATAAGTCAACGATTCCAGCTAATTACGTTGATTGCAATCTATAGAAATCTAAAATAAGTCAACAACGCAAGCCTATTTCCTTGCTCTCAAATTCCAAAACCCAAAAACAAATCAATAACTCCTTGCGCTATCACCATTCTGCATTCGGCTCATCACATACAAAAAAAGGACTCAAACTGAGTCCTTCAAATTACAGGGGATGACAGAATCGAACTGCCGCTAAGAGTTTTGGAGACTCCTGTCATACCATTTGACCAATCCCCTATATGAAATTGTTGATTGCTGAAGCAACCATAAACTATAATAGCACAATGGCTGCTTCCTGTCAATCATTTATTCAATATTTCCTTTGCGCAACTTTGCGCATAATTTCTTCGCGTAGGTTTCACTTACAGATTGCCCCTGCTGATCTGATCGATCTTTGTCAGTTCTTCCCGGGTGAACTTCGTATTCTGCACAATCTCCACATTCTGAATGATCTGCTCCGGTCTGGAGGCTCCGATCAGCACACTGGTCACATCCTCATCTTTCAGGATCCAGCTCAGCGCCATCTGTGCAAGAGACTGTCCTCTCTCAGCTGCCATCTTATTCAGTGCCTCAATCTGCGCAAGCTTTTCTTTCGTCAGTGCATCGGCATGAAGAAATCTTCCATCCACAGCAATCCTGCTGTCTGACGGGATTCCGTGCAGATATTTATCTGTCAGAAGCCCCTGTGCCAGCGGACTGAATGCAATGATTCCTTTTCCCATCTGGTTCGCCGTCTTTTTCAGGCCGTTCTGTTCAATCGTCCGGTCAAAAATGGAATACCGGTTCTGGTTAATGACAAACGGACATTTCAGATCTTCCAGAATCTCCGCTGCACGTACCATTGTCGGACCATCATAGTTAGAAATTCCGACATAAAGTGCCTTTCCGCTCTTTACAATAGAATCCAGTGCTCCCATGGTCTCTTCCAGTGGTGTATTCGGATCCATTCTGTGATGATAGAAGATATCTACATAATCCAGCCCCATTCTCTTCAGGCTCTGGTCAAGGCTTGCGATCAGATACTTCCTGCTTCCCCAGTTCCCGTAAGGTCCCGGCCACATATCAAAGCCTGCCTTGGTACTGATGATCATCTCGTCCCTGTATGGTGCAAAGTCTTCTTTTAAAATCTTTCCAAAATTCGTCTCAGCACTTCCGTATTCCGGTCCATAGTTATTCGCAAGATCAAAATGGGTGATTCCCAGATCAAATGCTGTCCTGCACATTGCCTTCATATTCTCCGGATCCGCATTGGTTCCAAAATTGTGCCAGAGTCCTAAAGAAACCGCCGGCAGTAAAAGCCCGCTTTTCCCACAACGGTTATATACCATGGTATCATATCTCTCAGATGATGCTGCATACATAATTCATTTCCTCCTTTATTATCTCTGAAATGAAACTTTACTATTTCTTTTACAGATTTCTCCTACCAGATATGATACCTTTTTCCTGCATAAATGTCCAGTAAATCCCGGCATCTGCCTTTTTTCTTCCAGAAAACGGGATTTTTTCTGTAACCGGCAGTCGGAAATTACATCTGTCTCAGAAGATTTACCATTTCGATTGCAGAAAGTGCACAATCATATCCCTTATTTCCACCTTTGCTTCCGGCTCTTGAAATTGCCTGTTCGATATTTTCAGTCGTGATCACACCAAATAATACCGGAACGCCTGTCGCAAGACCTACCTGTGCAATTCCTTTTGACACCTCATTGCAGACATAATCATAGTGAGTTGTGTCTCCACGGATCACTGCTCCGACGCAGATCACTGCATCATACTTTCCGGACGCTGCCATTTTAGAAGCTGCTGTCGGAATCTCAAATGCTCCAGGTACCCATGCTGCCGTTATGTTTTCATCCTCCACGCCATGGCGTACCAGCCCGTCTACCGCACCACCAAGTAGTTTATTAACAATAATCTCATTAAATCTTGAAGCAACAATTCCTACTTTCATTCCCTCTGGTGCTACTACTTTTCCTTCTAATACGTTGATCTGTCTCATGTTTTTTTCCTCCTGTAATTAAAGTGTTTCTTCTATATAAATATTGTTTATTCTCTTTTTACTGAAATTTGATTTCTTTAAAGATATGTCCCATCTTTTCCTGCTTCGTCTTCATATAAAATGCATCAAATTTCTGCGGTGCTATTTCAATCGGTACTCTTTCATGGATTGCAAGCCCGAAACCGGAAAGTCCATATACCTTCTCCGGATTATTAGTAAGAAGCCGGAGTGATTTTACTCCCAGATCCGATAAAATCTGAGCCCCTACCCAGTATTCCCTGAGATCCGGTGCAAATCCCAGACGGATGTTGGCTTCCACGGTATCGTATCCCTGTTCCTGAAGTTCATACGCTTTCAGCTTGTTGATCAGACCGATTCCCCTTCCCTCCTGTCGCATATACAGAAGAACTCCTCTTCCTTCTCTCTCAATCTGTTTCATCGCCGACTGCAGCTGTTTTCCACAATCGCAGCGGAGAGATCCGAAAGTATCGCCGGTCAGGCACTCGGAATGTACACGGCACAGAACGTCTTCCCCGTCACCAATCTCACCTTTCACCAGTGCCACATGATGTTCACCGGTAATGTCATTCACATACCCATAGATCTGAAATTCTCCATACTGGGTTGGCATCTTTGCACATGCTTCCCGCACGACATGTTTTTCATGGATCCTGCAGTAATCCTGCAGATCTTTGATCGTAATAAATTTCAGGTCATACTTCTTCGCCAGCTTCCAGAGATTCTCTGTCCGCATCATCGTTCCGTCCTCTTCCATGATCTCACAGCAGATTCCACATTCTTTCAGTCCGGCAAGACGCATCAGATCAACCGTTGCCTCGGTATGACCATTTCTTACCAGCACACCTCCATGCCTTGCCACCAGCGGAAATACATGCCCCGGTCTTCGAAGGTCCTGTGGTTTCGTTCCTTCTTCTGTCAGGCTGCGCATGGTATATCCGCGCTCTGCTGCTGAAATTCCCGTTGTCGTATCCACATGGTCAACGGAGACCGTAAATGCAGTCGAATGGTTATCTGTATTTTCGGAGACCATCTGTGGAAGCCCAAGCTGTCCGGCCAGCGCCGCACTCATCGGTGTGCAGATCAGCCCTTTCGCATGGCATGCCATAAAATTGATATTCTCCTGGGTTGCAAATTCCGCCGCGCAGATCATATCCCCTTCATTTTCCCGGTCCGGATCATCCGTTACCAGAACAATCCTTCCCTGGCGCAATTCTTCAAGTGCCTCTTCTACGCTATTGTATTGATACTGTTTCTCCATTTGTTACTTCCTCCTGTCCGATCTCTATAACTCTTTTTTATCCTGTTCTTCTGTGTGCTCTCCATTCCAATCCCGGAATTACTTCGCATCAAATTCCATACTCCTCTAATAATTCCATGGTAAGTCCGCCACATTTTCCAGCCGGTTCCGATGGTGTAAGAAACTTTTTAATATATTTTCCTACAATATCATTTTCCAGATTCACCCTGTCCCCAGCTTTTTTCTTCAGCAGTGTGGTTTCCTCTCCGGTATGTGGAATGACTGATACCTGAAAGCTTTTTTCACTTACTTCTGCCACGGTCAGACTGATCCCATCAATACAGATTGAACCTTTTTCTACGATCAGTTCCAGAATCTCCGGCGTTGTCCGGATTTTTACCCATACTGCATTTTCTTCCTTTCTGAGTTCCTCAATCATTCCGGTCCCATCAATATGCCCTGCAACGATATGTCCACCGAATCTGCCATCTGCCGCCATCGCGCGTTCCAGATTCACTTTTTCACCGATCTTTGTGTCACCGAGGTTGGTTCTTCGCACCGTCTCCGCCATCACATCTGCGGTAAATCCATCCTTTTCCAGGGAAACCACCGTCAGGCAGACACCATTTACCGCAATACTGTCTCCGATCCTGGTTCCACCGAGTACTTTTTTTGCCCGGATCGCAATCTTCCCGGATGATCCAGAAAGTTGGAGTGACCGGATGGATCCGGTTTCTTCTACAATTCCTGTAAACATTTAAATTTCCTCCAAAACCTTATACTCTGCCAGAATGTCTTCTCCAACCTGCGAGATTCTCATAAGCTGTAGCTTTATGGCATCGTCTACTTTCTCAACTCCAAAGCCTTCCACCGGAGTCTTGCCGCCTCTTCCGCCAAAAATTTTCGGTGCGATAAAGGCTTTCACCTCATTTACGATACCGGATTGCAGGGCATCCTCATTTAGAGTTCCACCGCCTTCAATAAGTACACTGTCAATTCCCAGCTCTCCAAGCTTTCTCATCAGAAGCTGCAGATTGATCTCCCCCTTTTCCGAAGGAACTCTGAGAAGCACGACTCCAAGCTTTTC
This sequence comes from uncultured Bariatricus sp., assembly GCA_934320645.1. Taxonomy (GTDB): domain Bacteria; phylum Bacillota; class Clostridia; order Lachnospirales; family Lachnospiraceae; genus Allocoprococcus. Next base: position 26,385 of record CAKRFP010000008.1, on the reverse strand, counting down.
CAGACTGCGTTTTTTCTCTTCTAAATAAATCGCATTCCCCTTTTCACCGGCATATGCAACGATTGTCCGGTATCTTCCTGCTGTCTGGCAGATCTGACTGTCCAGAGGGATCCTGAGCATACTGTCACAGATAATTCTGACCGGACTTTTCTTTCCCTCCAGACGCACATTCAGCATCGGATCGTCTGCCAGAACCGTTCCGATTCCTGCCATGATCCCCATATAATCATGGCGCATCTCATGTACCAGACTTCTTGCTTCCTCACCGGATATCCATTTTGATGCTCCTGTTTTTGTCGCAATCTTTCCGTCTGCCGTCATTGCATATTTCATCACCACATATGGCAGCCCTGTTGTGATATAGTGGAAAAAGACCGGATTTAACGCATCACACTCTTCGCGCAGGAAATCCTCTTCCACCTGGACGCCTGCCTCGCGCAAAATCTTTGCTCCTTTGCCGGACACTTTCGGATTCGGATCTCTCGATCCGATCACAACCCGTGCGATCTTCTGTTCCAGAATCGCTTCCGTACACGGTGGTGTCTTCCCATAATGGCAGCACGGCTCCAGCGTCACATAAATTGTTGCTCCCTCGGCGCTTTCTGTCAGGGATGCAATTGCGTTCCGTTCTGCATGAAGCTCACCACATTTTTCGTGATACCCTTCCCCGATAATGGTTCCATTCTTTACGATCACGGCACCAACCATCGGGTTTGGATTTGTCCATCCACGTCCTTTTTTTGCCAGTTCAATTGCACGGCGCATGTAAAATTCATCTGTCATTTTTTCTCCTTTCTCATCTCTCCCGGAAAAGCCCCGGGAAATGTACTCTGCTAAACATTTCAGGTATGTTGCCGGATACGTCTCTTTTCAAAAAAATGTGCTTTGGCATATAGTAAAAGCCCTGACAGATTCTCTTACCTGTCAGGGCTTTCTTTCTCAGTTATATCGCTGTACGCTCTGTCATACTTCCCGGAAATACCATTTTCTTATCGAATCCGGACCCGGCATTTTATTTTCCGGAAAATAAAAACTCTGGAATGATTCCCATTCCAGAGCGTTTTACTTTTTATTCCTGCATATATGATAGAATCCGCTTCTATCAGCAACGATTCAACTTCTTCCATCCAGACTTTACTGTCGGCACTGGAATCTCACCAGTTCATGCCTTACGGCTCGCGGGCTTTACCGCCGGTGGGGAATTTCGCCCCGCCCTGAAGCATTATTTAGTTCTACAGAACTTACTATAGCACGTTAACGCAGTAATTGCAAGATTATTTTTTTCGACAAACCCGTATGTTTATGCTATTCTTATATGGAGATGTCAGAGTCGGCTTATTACCATGGCTGGTACAGATGGTTATTTCATTTAATCTGGCTTTAAGAAAGACGAGGAATTCAAAAACATGTTTCGTAAATTTTTTAAATACATTTCACAAAGTATTTCCGGAATGATCGGTGTCTCCGTCTACATTCTGGCAGATACCTTTTTTATCTCTTACAAATGTGGCGCAGACGGACTTGCTGTCCTGAATCTGATCCTTCCGGTATTCGGACTGGTCTTCGCGATCGGATCTATGATCGGGATTGGCTCCGCCACCAGATACAATATCAGTACCGCAAAAGGCGCACCGGCCGATTATTATTTTACCCAGTCCATCTTCTGGTGTCTGGTATGCAGCATTCCTTTTATGCTGACAGGTATTTTTATTCCGCATAAGGCACTGGCACTTTTGGGCGCGGACGCAGGACTGATCCGGCTTGGACGAAGCTATATGCGTATCGTCCTGCTCTTCACCCCGTTTTTTATGGCAAATTATACCTTCACAGCATTTGCAAGAAACGATCACGCTACCTCAATTGCTATGATCGGATCGATCTCCGGAAGTTTTTTCAACATTCTGTTCGACTATATTTTCATGTTCCCGTTAGATCTTGGATTTACCGGTGCTGCACTTGCAACTGCACTTTCGCCAGTAGTGACTATGCTGGTATGTACGACCCACTATCTGGGAAAGAATAACCATATAAAATTTCACTGGCGCACCCCTTCCCTTCACCGGATCATCGGGTGCTGCCAGCTTGGTGTTTCCGCATTTTTTGCAGAAATTTCCTCTGCTGTCATTACAATTATATTCAATATGCTGATCCTGCGTATTGCCGGAAATATCGGAATTGCCGCCTACGGCGTCGTTGCAAATATTTCACTGGTCGCAATGGCGATCCTAAACGGACTTGCCCAGGGTGCACAGCCGCTGATCAGCCAGAGTTACGGAAAGGGCGAACATGATCTCGTCCGTAAATTTCTCAACTGGTCTCTTGCTGCAGCACTTCTGATTGAGCTTGTGATCGTTGCACTGATCTACGGATTTACGGATACCTTCGTCGGAATCTTTAACAGCGAACATAATCTCCAGCTGCTTGCTTACGCCCATACCGGTCTCAGGCTTTATTTCCTGGGCTTTTTAGTTGCCGGTATCAATATTGTGCTGGTTGCCTATTTTTCCGCAATCGACCGGGCACGTCCTGCCGTCCTTGGTTCTGTCATGCGCGGCATTATCGCAATTGCTTTCTGTGCGATCCTGTTCTCACAGATCCTGGGGCTGAATGGAATCTGGCTTTCCTTCTTAGGATCAGAAATCATCACATTTTTTGTGATTCTGATTTTCCGGAAATCCTGATTTTGTAATTGACAATTTCTCTTTTATCATGTATATTTTAATTATAGTAATTATTCTTATTATTGAGTTTTGAAAGTCAGGAGGAATGTCATATGGATAAAAAAGCACTTTACAATTTATCTTATGGAGTATTTATGCTTGCAACACGCTCTGGGAATGTAGTAAACGGATGTATTACCAACACCTGCATCCAGGTTGCGAATAATCCGGTACGGATCGCAATCTCTGTGCTGAATAGCAACTATACCTGTGATCTGATCAAAGAGAGCGGCATTTTTACGTTAAGCCTGCTTGACCAGACCTGCTCTTTTGAAACGATCCGGCATTTCGGTTTCCAGTCCGGCAGAAATGTTGATAAATTCGCAAATATCACTGCACCTGCAGATGAAAATGCAGTTCCTTACCTCGGGTGGCAGACATGTTCTGTTCTCAGCGCAAGAGTAGTTTTCAGACAGGATCTTGGAACACATACCCTTTTTATTGCTGAAGTAACCGATGCGAAACTTTTAAGTGACAATCCGCCTCTGACTTACGCAGATTATCAGGCACATATAAAGCCAAAACCGGAACAGAAAAAAGAGGATAAGAAGATTATCGGATGGCGCTGTAAGATCTGCAATTATGTATACGAAGGAAGCAATCTTCCGGAAGAATTCACCTGCCCGCTCTGTGGACACGGCGCAGATGATTTCGAACCGATTTATGAAAATGCATAGCCTGTTGGAAAATAGACTTCAAAAAGAGGGAGTGTATGACTTGAGTTTAAGTCACACACTCCCTTTTCCAAATCTCCTGTTTTCCGATATTTCTTTTCTAAAATACCATCAGTTTATAAATATTTTCCACATCTTTCTGATCAAGAGTTGCAAATCCTTCCACTGTACCAGTATTTACATCTCCATAACAGCAGGTATGTGCCAGCTTTTCAATATCTTCTTCTTTGGCTCCAAGCTCTGCAAAATTCTTTGGCATTCCAATCGAAATTAAAAAGTTTCGAAGTGCCTCAATTCCTTCCAGTGCCGTTCTCTTTGGATCTGCAAAATCCATCTGACACCCCCAGACACGGACTGCAGCCTGTGCAAAACGCATCACATTGTGTTCCAGTGTATAAGTAAATACAGCCGGCATAACAACCGCAAGCCCTGCACCGTGTGCGCAGTCATATAATGCAGATAATTCGTGCTCAATATTATGGCTTGTCCAGTCCTGTGTACGTCCTACTCCGCAGGAATTGTTGTGCGCCATCATACCTGCCCACATGATATTTGCTCTTGCCTGATAATTATCCGGATCTGCAATGACTCTCGGTCCTTCATGGATCATCGTCAGAAGAAGCCCTTCGATCATACGGTCTGTCACCTCTACTTCTTCGGTATTGGTCAGATAACGCTCATACAGATGTGCCATAATATCCGTAATTCCGCAAGCTGTCTGATATGCCGGAAGTGTCTGTGTAAGTGCCGGGTTCATGATCGTGAATTTCGGACGGAATGCTTCTCCGGTTGCCCCTCTTTTGAACATTCCTTCTTCTTTTGTAATAACAGAGTCCGGTGATCCTTCGCTTCCTGCTGCTGAAATCGTAATAACTGTTCCGATCGGAAGTGCTTCTTCGACAAGCTTTCCTTCATAATAATCCCAGAAATCTCCATCGTAAACCGCACCTGCCGCAATCGCCTTTGCGGAATCAATGGTACTTCCGCCTCCGACTGCCAGTACAAAATCTACTTTTTCTTTCCGGCACAGATCAATTCCTTCATATACAAGACCACTTCTCGGATTTGGCTTTACGCCTCCTAATTCTACATAAGAAATTCCTTCCCCGTCCAGAGATTTTTTAACACGGTCCAAAAGTCCGGAACGAATGACAGAACCTCCGCCATAATGGAGCAGTACACGGTTGCCGCCAAAACGTTTTACATACTTTCCGGTATCATTTTCAGTATCCTTACCAAAAGCAAAATAAGTCGGTGCATAAAATGTGAAATTATCCATCTTTTATTTCCTTCTTTCCTCTTATGATTTTCTGCTAATTTTTAGTATAAATCCTTTTTTGGGCCTTCGCAAGATGACGTAGAAAATATTATTCTCTCCCTGCTCTTCAGATAAATTTTCGTAATATATCCAAGCCAAAATCAGTATTTTTCCATATGCACACAAAATGGCTGCCACCCGGACAGCCATTTCCCATATCTCTTTATTTTCCGGCTTCTTCTACAGCCGCTTTCATTTTCTTCACATACTCAGCCACATACGGCACACAATCCTCACCATACTTTGCAACGATCTTCACGATTGCCGATCCCACGATCGCACCATCGGAAAGGGATGCCATCTCCTTTGCCTGCTCCGGCTCGGCAATTCCAAAACCTACCGCGCAAGGGATATCTGTCACTTCTCTTACCTTCTCGATCATCTCACCGATATTGGTTGTAATCTGCTTTCTGACTCCGGTAACACCAAGTGAAGACACGCAATAGAGAAATCCTTCCGCTTCTTTTGCAATCATTTTGATTCTTTCATGAGAAGTCGGCGCGATCAACGATACCAGTTCGATCCCATATTCCTTACAGACTCCTGAAAGCTCTCCCTTTTCCTCGAACGGAACATCCGGTACGATCACGCCTGCCATACCGCATTCCACACATCGCTGCATGAACTTCTCTTTTCCGTAAGTAAAAATTGGATTGACATAAGTCATAAATACCATCGGAATATGGATCTCATCCTTTACTTCTTTTATCGCATCAAATAATTTGTCCAATGTACAGCCCGCTGAAAGTGCCCGTTCATCAGCCTCCTGGATCACCGGTCCTTCTGCGATCGGATCAGAAAATGGGATTCCGACCTCGATCAGGTCTGCTCCTGCCTCCTGCATTGCAAGGATCAGTTTTTTCGTCACATCCAGGGACGGATCCCCTCCTGTGATAAATGGGATAAATGCTTTTTTATTTTCAAATGCTTCGCTTATCTTATTCATAGATTTCCACTCCTCTGTATCTAGCAATTGCCGCTACGTCTTTGTCTCCACGTCCGGATACGGTTACAACGATGATCTTGTCCTTGTCCATAGTCGGTGCCAGCTTCATTGCATAGGCGATCGCATGTGCACTTTCTACTGCCGGGATGATTCCCTCTGTTCTTGACAGATATTCAAATGCATTTACCGCTTCCTCGTCGGTGATCGGCACATACTCCGCTCTTCCTTCATCTGCAAGCATTGCATGCTCCGGTCCGATTCCCGGATAATCCAGTCCTGCTGAAATCGAGTAAACCGGTGCGATCTGTCCGTCTTTGTTCTGGCAGAACAGAGATTTCATACCATGGAAAATTCCAGTTGTACCATTTGCGATCGTTGCCGCATTTTTCTCAGTATCCACACCAAGTCCCGCTGCCTCACATCCGATGAGCCGGACTGCCTTATCCGGAATAAATTCGTAAAATGTTCCCATCGCATTGCTTCCGCCTCCGACACAGGCAATCACTGCATCCGGAAGACGTCCTTCTTTTTCCAGCATCTGCGCTTTGATCTCTTCTCCGATGACCTTCTGGAAATCACGGACGATCATTGGAAATGGATGTGGTCCCATAACAGAACCTAATACATAAAGAGTATCATCCATACGGTTTGCCCATTCCCTCATAGTTTCGTTGACCGCATCTTTGAGCGTCATGGTTCCGCTTGTAACTGCGTGTACCTTTGCTCCAAGAAGTTCCATACGATAGACATTCAGTGCCTGACGGTCCGTATCCTCTTTTCCCATAAAGATTTCACATTCCATATCCATCAGTGCTGCGGCTGTCGCTGTTGCCACGCCGTGCTGTCCGGCTCCGGTCTCTGCAATAACACGGGTTTTTCCCATTTTCTTTGCAAGAAGCACCTGTCCTAAAACGTTGTTGATCTTATGTGCACCGGTATGGTTCAGATCTTCACGTTTCAGATAAATCTTTGCTCCGCCAAGATCTCTGGTCATCTTCTTTGCCTCATATAAAAGTGACGGGCGACCTGCATAGTTCTTTAACAGATCATCCAGTTCCCGGTTAAATTCCGGATCATTTTTATATTTCTCGTAGGCTTCTTCTACCTCATGCACCGCATTCATCAGTGTTTCCGGCACATACTGTCCGCCGTATTCTCCATATCTTCCTTTACTCATGATTTCGTACCCTTTCTATGAATTCCTCTATTTTTGTTTCATCCTTCACGCCATCCGTTTCGACTGCGCTGCTCACATCCACCGCAAACGGATTGCATCTGGAAATATTTTCGTTTACATTTTCTGCATCCAGACCACCTGCAAGAAAATATGGCTTTGTAAGCTTTGGGATCAGTGCTTTGTCAAAACCGGTTCCGCTGCCACCATATTGCCCTTTTACATAAGTATCCAGAAGCAGATAATCCACATCCAGCTTTTCTGCCTCCAGGATCTGCTCTTTTGACTGCACCCGCACCGCCTTGATAAGCGGAGTATCCGGCAGGTTCTTCCTGATCTCTTCTATATAACAGTCATCCTCATTCCCGTGAAGCTGCACCAGCTGAATGATCCCTTCCCGGCAAAGTTCTGTGACATTTTGGATCGGTTCATTTACAAAAACTCCGACTGCCGGAATATCCGGATCCAGTGCTTCACGTAGTTTTCCCGCCTGTTTTTTGTCAATTTTTCTCTTGCTTTCCGCAAATACAAACCCGACAAAATCCGGCTTCAGGCGATTCACGATCCCGATGTCTTCCGGTCTTTTCAGACCACATATTTTAATTTTAGTTTTTCCCATTTATAAGCTTCCACCATTCAGTTTTTCAAGCGCCGCTTTCTTATCCGGGCTTCTCATCAGTGTCTCACCGATCAATACCCCGTTCACTTTCGCCTCGCGCAGTTTTTCAATATCTTCCGCTGTCTTTATCCCACTTTCTGCCACAAAAAGTACATTTTCCGGTGCCAGGCCACGGAGCCGGATGCTGTTACCGATATCCACGGTGAAATCCTTCAGATTCCGGTTATTTACACCGATTACCCTTGCTCCTGCTTCAATCGCTGACTGCATTTCTTTTTCATCATGGACTTCCACCAGTGCGGAAAGACCAAGCCGGTCCGCAACTTTTATGTATCTTTTCAGTGTCTCGGTATCCAGAAGTGCACAGATCAGAAGCACCACCGAAGCCCCCAGTGTCTTTGCCTCATAGATCATATACTCATCAATGGTAAAATCCTTTCTGAGCACCGGGATCGATACATTTTCCGTAATCTCTTTCAGGTAAGCATCCTTCCCCTGAAAATATTTTGGCTCTGTCAGACAGGAGATCGCGGCTGCCCCTGCTTTTTCATACTCCCTCGCAATCTCCAGATACGGGAAATCCTGCGCGATCACACCCTTTGACGGGGACGCTTTTTTCACCTCACAGATATAATGGATCCCCGGCTCTGCAAGTGCCTTTTCAAATGGAAATCCAATATTGGCATCCATCGCCATTGCCCTTCTGCAGATTTCCGAATACGGAACCTTTCTTTTTGCTTTTTCCACACGCAGCTTCGTATCTGCTGCAATCTTTTCTAAAATCATTGCCCTCTCCTATTTTGCTGCGACTGCTTTTGTTGCATCACGGAACTCTTCGTATTTCTTAAGTGCTGCTCCGCTCTCGATCAGTTCTTTTGCTTTTTCCACGCCTTCGGCAAGCGTGATTCCGTCAATTCCAAGGTAAAGTGCCATACCTGCATTCATCAGAACCACATCTCTCTTTGCCCCAGTCTCTTTTCCGGTCAAAATATCCATCGTGATCTGTGCATTTTCTTCCGGTGTTCCTCCGATCAGATCGGCAAGCGGGCATCTGGACAGCCCGAACTGTTCCGGTGTGATCGTATAAGAAGTAATTTCTCCAAAACGGATTTCGTGTACATCCGTTTCTCCGGTGAGTGTAATTTCATCCAGTCCGTCCTCGCCACAAACAGCAACGCCCCTGGTTACACCTAAGTTGGAAAGTACCTTTGCCATCGTTCCTGCAAGCTCTTTATCATATACACCGAGAAGCTGCATGGTTGCCGCTGCCGGATTGGAAAGAGGTCCGAGAATATTGAATACCGTTCTCACTCCCAGCTCCTTTCTGACCGGTGCTGCATATTTCATCGAAGAGTGGTAAACCGGTGCAAACATGAAGCAGATACCAGTCTCGTTTAATACTTTTTCATTCTGCTCCGCAGTAAGTGCAACTTCCACGCCAAGCTTTTCAAGAACATCAGCTGCTCCGCTCCGGCTGGACACGCTGCGGTTTCCATGCTTTGCAACCGGCACGCCGCCTGCTGCCACTACAAATGCAGAGGTTGTGGAAATGTTGAAGGTTCCCACCTGGTCTCCGCCCGTTCCGACGATATCAATGACTCCCCTCTCCGGTTTGATCTTCACACCCTTTTCACGCATCACTTCTGCAAATGCGGTGATCTCATCAATGGTCTCACCCTGCATGGAAAGTGCCATCAAAAGACCTCCCATCTGCGCCTGCGTTGCAGTACCATCCATCATTTCTTCCATGACACCTCTTGCCTCTTCGTATGTAAGATCTTCTTTTCTTGTTAACTTTGCAATTGCTTCTCTGATCATAATTTTTTTCCTCCATCTTGTCTGCCTTGTTGTCTCTGCTATTTTATGTAAAATGTATTTTGTTAAATTTTCACGTGTACCTGAAATCCTTACTTCTTCTTTCTGTTCGATACCATATGATCCAGGCAACACCTTTCCTCTCTACAGCCCCAGGAAATTCTCCAGAATCTTCCTTCCCTTCGGTGTCAGAATCGATTCCGGATGAAACTGTAATCCGTACACCGGATACTCTTTGTGCTGGACTGCCATCACTTCTCCGTCATCTGCAGTAGCTATCACTTTTAAAGTTCTCGGTATCTTTTCGGTATCTGCCGCCAGAGAATGGTATCTTGCCGCATCGATTTCTTCCGGCATTCCCTGAAAGATCGGACTTGCTGTGTCAATTTTTACGTTGCTTTTTTTACCATGCATCAATTCCTTTGCATGGATGATCTCACCGCCGTAGGCTTCGCAGATCGCCTGATGCCCAAGGCAGACTCCCATGATCGGGAACTTGCCCTGCAGCTTCTGTACCACTTCTTCACACACACCGGCATCCTTCGGATATCCCGGTCCCGGAGATAAGATGATCTTATCCGGATGCAGATTCTCAATTTCTTCTACCGTAAGCTCATCATTTCGGATGACCTTAATATCAGGGTTGATACTTCCTGCCATCTGCACCAGATTGTAGGAAAAGCTGTCGTAATTATCAATTAAAAGAATCATTATTCCAGTACCTCCTTTGCTGCTTTGATCGCATTCATCACAGCGGCTGCTTTGTTTGCTGATTCCCGGTATTCATTTTCCGGAATACTGTCGGCTACAATTCCGCCGCCCGCCTGTACATAGACTCTTCCGTCTTTCTTGACTGCCATCCGGATCGCAATACAGGTATCCATATTGCCGGTGAAATCCAGATATCCGAGTGCGCCTCCGTAGACACCTCTCTCTTCGCTTTCCAGCTCCTCGATGATCTCGCATGCACGGATCTTTGGCGCACCGGAAAGAGTTCCTGCCGGAAGTACAGACTCGATCGCGCTGAGTGCATCACAGTCATCCCGGATATCTCCTTCCACCTGTGAGCAGATGTGCATGATCTTTGAATACTTGTGGATCATCATATATTTCGTAACTTCCACCGAATCGAATTTGGAGATCCGCCCCAGATCATTTCTTCCAAGATCTACCAGCATGTTATGCTCGGAAAGCTCTTTTTCATCAGAGAGAAGATCTGCTTCCAGTTCCTGATCCTCTTCCTCGGTCGTTCCCCTCGGTCTGGAACCGGCTACCGGAAATGTGGTAAGCCTGCCATTTTCCAGCCGGACAAGCGTCTCCGGCGAGGTACTTATGATCTCCTCGTCATCAATGTGCATATAAACCATATACGGAGAAGGATTGGTTGTTCGAAGCACCCGGTAAGGATTGATCAGACTTCCCTCATACGGGCTGGAAAACTGTCTGGAAATGACTGCCTGGAAAATGTCTCCGTCCACGATATACTCTTTTGTCTTTTCAACCAGCTTACAATACTCTTCTTTACTGACATTGCAGGTAAAATCAATCTTGCTTTTTGATACCGGAATATCTGCTGTCTGCTGGCTTCGGATCAGGTTTGCCAGATCCTGGATCTGTGCGGTTGCCTTTCCGTAATTCTCCATCACCTTATCTGTTTTCATGTTGACGATAATGCTGATCTTCTGTTTCAGGTGATCGTAGGCAATCACTTTATCGAAAAGCATCATATCGTAATCATTGAAGGTTCCTTTTTTGATCTTGAGCTTCGGCTCTGCGTATCCGATCATCGCATAAGCAAAATATCCGACAAATCCTCCGGCAAATGGTGGCAGTCCGGCAAGCCGCGGCGCTTTATAATCTTTCAGGATCTCCCGCAGCACTTCAAGCGGTTTGTCTGTCACCTTTTCCGTTTCTTCGCCGTCCTTTTCTATCGTTACTTTTCCACAACTGCATTTTACACGCATCACCGGATCAAACCCAAGGAAAGAATAACGTCCCCACTTTTCGCCTCCCTCTACACTCTCCAGCAGATAATAGCGTTTGCTGACTGCTGCGAGCTTCCGTAGAAGTGTGATCAGTGTAATAACGTCTGCGTAAATCTCACGGCAAACCGGAATGATGTCATAATCCGGTGCCATTTTTAAAATATCATCACAATCTGGGTACATGATTCTTTCCTCCTGAATTTTCGTTGTTGTTTTTATGTTGAGTAAGCTTGTTTTTGAATGATTTACACTGGGCGTGCGTCTTTACACACCTCGATTACGCTTACGCTGCATCTCGGTCGTGTGAAGACTGCTTATACGTCCTGTAAAGAATCATTCTTTGTGCGAGCACAAAATGATTCTTTTTCGGACGTGCACGCCCTCTTTGTAGCACGCAAAAAGAGCCTTCGTCCTCGTATAAGTTTTCACTTATACAGGGACAAAAGCTCTTGAAATTCTACTTCTGCGGTACCACCCTTATTGCCGGTCTGCGCCGACCTCTCAACTGCGTACTGACATACACATCTCCTTGGTAACGGGCGAGCATCCCGTCAGCGTCTACTCCTGCTCTGCAGTTTCAAGCTGCCCTCACAAGTCCATTCGGTAAAAACTCTTACTACTGCCTTTCCACCACCGGCAGCTCTCTGGAAATAAATATCTTTACTTACTCCTCTTGTTCATCGGTTTATTGCTTTAATTGGTTACAGTATATGCTGATATTTTCCATTTGTCAACTGATTTTTTTTATTTATTTTTGCAAAATTCCGCAATTGTCTCAATTACTTTGTTCATCTGAAATGGCTTCGGCAGATGTGCATTCATTCCTGCTTCCATACATCTTCTGGCATCCTCTTCAAATGCATTTGCCGTCATTGCAATGATCGGAATATCTTTTGCATCCTGCCGGTTCATTGCACGGATCCTTTTCGTTGCGGTGATTCCATCCATGTTTGGCATCATGATATCCATCAGGATCGCATCAAAAGTTCCCGGTTCACTTCCGTCAAATGCATCGACCGCCTGCTGTCCATCCTTCACCAGAGTAATATGGGCGCCTTCATCCTTCAGCAATACCTCTGCAATCTCCGCATTCAACTCATTGTCTTCCGCAAGCAGAAGACTGAGTCCAGAGATACTCGGAGTCTCCTCTTCCGGAAGGCTTTCCACCTTTTTCTTTTCCTGTGCCACTTCGAAAGGAAGCGTAATGATAAATGTACTGCCCTTTCCCTCTGTACTGCTCACTTCGATTGTACCATTCATTTTGTGGACAAGTGTATTGACAATTGCCATTCCAAGTCCGGTCCCGTTATAAACACTTCTTGCGTCCGTATGCTCCTGCGCAAACGGTTCAAAGATATGCTTCAGGAATTCCTGACTCATCCCTCTTCCCGTATCTGAAATGATCCATCGATAGGTGACAATTCCATCCTTCAACCCTAAATTTTCCAGACGGATCTTTACTTTTCCACCAACCTGATTATATTTCACACAGTTCCCATACACATTCAGGAAAAGCTGACGGACATGTAATGCACTCGCATACACATACGGGAACTCTACCTTATCCGATGTTCTGTCATACTCTATGTTAACACCTGCTTCTGCTGCACGTTGCTCCATGATCGTCAGAATATCCCGCGATAACTCATTTAAATTTACCACCTCATGTGCCAGAACCATCTCTCCACTTTCCAGTTTGCTCATCTGCAGCACATCATTGATCAGTGCCAGAAGATGATTGGCTGCTACCAGCATTTTCTCCCGGTTTTTATCTACCTGTTCTCTGTCGTCCGGATGCTTCGCGTCAATCTTAAGTAAACCGATAATTCCATTTAACGGTGTCCTTATATCGTGGCTCATCCGGGAAAGGAATCCTGTCTTCGCAGTGTTCGCCGCCTTTGCTTCCTCTGCCGACTTTTTGATTTCTTCTGCGTAACGCGCCTCTTTATAACTCCGCATTCCACGCTGCCAGTACAGCATCGCGATCAGGACCGCAAGGAGTGCACCTAACAGACTGTTCAGCCAAAGCTGTGATTTGGAATACCATCCTTCTTTCGGGCATATTTCAAAATACCAGGTATCATTCGGAACCTCACATACGACTTCCAGGGCATTATTCATCACCGGTTCCTCGCATTGCGCAATCGTGAGCTTTTTACCTGTGACAGGATTCTTTTTCCATACCTGATAATGATAAGATGCTTCCTCCAGCTTTTCCAGCTTAACCTCATCTATAAATTTCTCCCAGTCAATAACCAGAATCGTAAATCCCCAGAATTCTTCCTGCCCGTTTTCTCCTTTCACATAGACCGGATCGAATAATAATGCGCCATCTCCGCCCTGCACCAGCTGAAACGGACCTGCAATCGTATATTCTCCACTGTTTTTTGCGATTGTTGCACTTGTCTTCCGATCCGGGTCAGTAAGCATGTCCAGTCCCATTGCTTCTTCATTCCCACTCAGCGGATACACAGACGATACGGTGCCGCCTTTTGCCAGTTCGATCACATCGATCACATCATCATCGGCCATCATAAACCCGGAAAGCTCCGTAAAATGTTCATCGGATATCGTACTTCCGGACTCAATGATCTGTTTCAGCAGATCGGATTTTGACAGATATTTATTAATCTGCGCCTCTATTCTCCGGACTGTAGCCTCCGCTGTATACGTCGCTTTTAGTTTTTCTTCATTTATACGGTTCATTATCTGCAAATGCACCGCACAGTTTATCCCGATAAACATAACAATAAATACCAGTATTGTCTTGTTCCGGATTCTCCCAGTATATTTTTTCTTATCCATAGCTGTATTTTCTCTTAGTTGTCCTCCAGAGCAAACTCTGTAAATTTCTCCATCTCTTTTGTTTTAAACTTGTTTTTATGATAGAAAATCTGACGATACATCGTAATTTCTATATCTTTCACATCCAAAAGTGTGAGTTTCTTTTTCTCAATATCATCTTCCACTGCAAAACGTGGCAGGAATGAAACGCCTCCCCCATACATCAGCATTTTTTTGATAAATGCAGTATCACTGATCTCCAGCATCGGAGAAAGCTCTTTTCTTCTTAACGCCAGCTGGCCATCAAGTGCCTGCCTGTAATTGGCATTGCGCTCTGTGAGATAAAAAGGCTCTTTCAGCAGATCATCAAGCAACAAATTTCTTTCTTTTGCCAATCGATGACTGACCGATGTCACAAACATAACCGGTTCTGCCTTCTCCATCACCTTGATCCAGTTGCTGTCCCATCTTGGTGTATCCAGAATATAGATCAGATCCAGTTCATTATGTTCCATCATCTGGATCAGCTTTTCCGGAGAATCTACCGTGATCCGGATAGAAACCCTGGGATACTGTTCCCTGAATTTCCTTATGATCTTTGGAAATTTCACCGTACACAGAGACTCGATCGTCCCGATGTGAAGTGGATTTTTCAATTCATCCGTATCATTCATGGATGCTTTCGCCTGATGAACATCATAAAGAATCCGGTTGGCATGCTCCAGAAATTCTTCCCCCTGCGGGGTAAGCACCACTTTCTTTCCTGTCCTGTCGAACAGCCTTTTCCCAAGTTCGTTTTCCAGCTGGCGGATCTGAACCGTCACTGCCGACTGCGAATACCCCAGCATCTCTGCCGTTCTGGAAAAGCTCTGCATCTGCGCGATCTGTATAAAAGTCTGTAATTGACGTAATTCCATCATCTAACTCCATTATGAAAAATTTTCAACGTCTTCATAAAATCTATGAATTTGTTTCACCCATAAGTTGATGGTACAATATAACTAATAAGACGTCAATCCTTTTTACGTACGTGAAACAATTATTTTACAGGAGGTTTACTATGTCCTTTATCAGTGTTTTTGATGTCATGGGACCGAATATGATCGGGCCATCCAGCTCCCATACTGCAGGAGCTGCCAGAATCGCTCTGCTTGCAAGAAAGCTTCTCACCGGTTCTCTTAAAAAAGTAGAATTTACCCTTTATGGATCTTTTGCCAAAACCTATCATGGTCATGGTACGGACCGTGCTCTTCTCGGCGGTATTATGGGTTTTGCCACCGATGACGTGCGGATCCGCGATTCCTTCCAGATCGCAACAGACAATGGAATCGAATACGCTTTCATTCCGAACAACTTAGAGACCGACGTACACCCGAATACCGTTGATATCCTGATGGTAAATGAAAAAGGTCAGGAGATGACGATCCGCGGAGAATCGTTAGGCGGCGGAAAAGCCCGTCTGTGCCGGATCAATGGTGTGGAAGTTGATTTTACCGGAGAATACAGCTCGATCGTCGTTGTCCAGAAAGATGCACCGGGCGTTGTTGCTTACATTACCAAATGCCTCAGCGAACTTGGAATCAATATCGCATTCATGCGTCTGTTCCGCGAATCCAAAGGAAATACCGCTTATACCATCGTAGAATCCGATGATCTGGTACCGGAAGATATCGCAGATACCATTAGACGAAACAAAAATGTATACAACGTTATGGTTGTTCAGATGTAATTGGAAGGAGAATACAGATTATGGATTTTAGAAATGCAAAAGAATTATTAAAAGTCTGTCAGGAACAGAGCCTTTCAATTTCCGCTGTGATGCTTCAGAGAGAGCTCACAGAAGGAGAACAGGATCCGGAAGAGACAGACCGCAAAATGGACCGTGTTCTTGAGATCATGAAATCAGCCGCTTCTACTCCGATCCATACCCCGGTCAAATCCATGGGGGGACTGATTGGTGGCGAAGCAAAAAAAATCTCAGATCACAAAGATGCTGGAAAAGGTCTTTGCGGGGATCTTCTGGAAAGAGCTGTCATTTACGCGATGGCAACTCTGGAAACCAATGCTTCCATGGGTGTGATCGTAGCCTCCCCGACTGCCGGATCTGCCGGTATCGTTCCGGGACTTCTGCTTGCCCTCCAGGAAACCTATGATCTTTCCGATGAGCAGATCAAACAGGGACTTTATAATGCCAGTGCGATCGGTTATCTTGCTATGCGCAATGCAACTGTCGCCGGAGCAGTCGGCGGATGTCAGGCAGAAGTCGGAATTGCATCTGCAATGGCGGCATCTGCAACCGTTGAACTGATGGGCGGATCCCCGGAACAGTCCCTTGCCGCAGCATCCACTGTTCTTATGAACATGCTCGGGCTGGTCTGTGATCCGGTCGGCGGGCTGGTCGAATATCCTTGTCAGAACCGTAATGCTGCCGGTGTGGCAAATGCAACGATCGCTGCAGAGATCGCACTTTCCGGAGTACGACAACTGATTCCATTCGATGAAATGCTGGAAGCTGTGTACACTGTAGGAAAGCGTCTTCCGGCAGAGCTTCGCGAGACAGCCCTCGGCGGATGCGCAACGACACCGTCTGCATGCGCAGCCTGCCATATGTGTGATTAAGCTGTGTAATGTTTTGCAAATATAGACCAGCACACACTGCTTGCAATTTTACGATATAAAAAGCTTTGGCTTTTTATAAATGAAAAGCTTCTTTTTCAGAAACGGCCCTCCTGTTTTTCTGAAAAGAAGCTTTTTTGTTTACTTATTTTGATTTTCTCACTTACTATTATGACATCTCATAATAATGTGCATAAATTCCACCTTGCTCAAGCAATTCATCATGATTCCCCCGTTCAGCGATTCCATTATTTGCAACCACAAGAATCTCATCTGCATTGCGGATCGTAGAAAGCCGGTGTGCGATCGTGATCGTGGTCCGGTTCTTCGCAAGCTCTTCCAGGCTCTGCTGGATCCAGCGCTCACTCTCATTGTCAAGCGCACTGGTCGCCTCGTCCAGAATGAGGATCGGTGGGTTCTTAAGAAATACTCTTGCAATGGAAATCCTCTGTTTCTGTCCACCCGACAGACGGGTTCCTCGTTCTCCTACAAAGCTGTCATATCCATCCGGCAGGGACATGATAAATTCATGGATATTTGCCTTCTTCGCCGCATCGATAATTTCTTCCATCGATGCCCCCGGTTTTCCATAAGCAATATTTTCCCTGATCGATCCACAGAACAGATAGACATCCTGCTGTACCAGCCCAATCTGACTTCTCAGACTTTCCAGTGTCAGCTTTCTTACATCCTGCCCGTCGATCGTGATCACACCTCCGGTCACATCATAAAATCTTGGAAGCAGGGAACAGATCGTCGTCTTTCCACTTCCCGATGGTCCCACAAGGGCAATAGATCTGCCAGCCGGGATCTTAAAAGATACCCGATCCAGTACCGGCGTATCATCATCGCTGTAATGGAAAGAAACATTTTTATATTCCACTTCACCCTTTACATTTTCAAGTGGCTCCGCATCCGGTGCATTTACAATCTCCGGCTCCGTCTCCACAACATCCAGAAAGCGCCGGAAACCGGAAAGACCTTTCTGCATCATCTCGGTAAGCTCCACAAGAATCTGGATCGGGCTGATAAAAATTCCGATGTAAAGCGCATACATGGCAAGATCGGCAGCTTCCATTTTCCCATGTGCGATCAGCCATCCGCCGAACACTAATGTGATCAGATACATCATTCCCTGGAAGAAAAGATTGCCGCTCATAAAACTTCCCATACAATGATAGTTTGCATCTTTGGATACCAGAAATCCTTCATTGCTTTTCTTGAATTTCTCCCGTTCAATCTTTTCATTTGCAAAAGACTGCACCACACGGATTCCCGCCAACGTATCCTGCAGACTGGAATTGACATCCCCGATCTTTCTCCGGTTGTCCATAAAGGTTGCCTGCATCTGACGATTCTGTTTGTAAGAAAAGATCAGCATAAATACAACCATCACAAGCAGCGGAATCGCCAGTCTCCAGTTAATAAGAAACAAAAATGTAAACGAACCAACGATTTTAATTACAGATATAAATAGATTCTCCGGTCCATGGTGCGCAAACTCGGAAATATCAAACAGATCCGACACCAGCTTACTCATCATCTGTCCGGAATTATTCTGGTCATAATAAGAAAAAGAAAGTCTCTCATAATGATCAAATAACTCCTGGCGCATATCCCGTTCCATATGTGCCCCCATCATATGGCCCTGATAACTGACATAATATTTACAAAACGTCTGTATGATATACATCACAAGCAAAGCCAGTCCGATCGGCAGAAGTGCTCCAAGGATCTGTGACGGATCCTCTGTAAATAAAGTCTTTGTCAGTGATCTTAAAATCTGTGGAAATGCAAGATCCACCAGACTGATGATCGCCGCACAGATCAGATCCAGAAAGAATACTGTCCTGTACGGCGCATAATATTTTACGAATTTTTTCAGTGTATGCATCACTTTCTTTTGTGCAATGTCCGGATTCCCCGTTTTATCACACTTTACCTCCTTGTCCCCAAAATCATATATTGTTATTATATCGGGAATCTTTCGTTATTTCCACCTTATTCTAAAATTACTTTTGGAATTACTTTTGGAATTTCCCTTCCTTCATCTTTTTATTCTGCTGTTTTTATGCTATGATAGGACGGATTGTTATGAGAGCAACTTATTTATTTCACTTGAAAGGGGTATTTCTATGAATTTTGTAACAAAAAGCTGGAAAGGCATCTTACTTTGTCTGGTCATCGCCGTTCCATGCTGGTTTCTCGGACAGACATTTCCGATCATCGGCGGACCGGTATTCGGTATCCTTGCCGGAATGATCATCACTTTATTATTAAAAGACAAATCCATGTTTCAGGACGGTATTACTTTTGTGTCAAAGAAGGTTCTTCAGTACGCAGTAATCCTTCTCGGTTTCGGACTGAATCTCTCCGTGATTCTGGAAACCGGAAAACAGTCACTGCCAATTATCATAACGACGATTTCAACGTCCCTGATCATTGCATATCTGTTACATAAAGTTATGCATGTACCGGGAAATATTTCCACACTGGTCGGTGTCGGATCTTCCATCTGCGGAGGCTCTGCAATTGCCGCAACAGCACCGGTCATTGATGCGGATGATGAAGAAGTTGCACAGGCAATCTCTGTTATCTTCTTTTTCAACATGCTCGCCGCACTGTTCTTCCCGTCACTTGGTGCACTGCTTGGATTTTCAACCAAAAGCGGAGAAGCCTTCGGGATCTTTGCCGGAACTGCGATCAACGATACCTCTTCCGTAACCGCAGCAGCTTCCACCTGGGATTCGCTCTACGCCCTCGGTTCTGCCACACTGGATAAAGCAGTTACGGTCAAACTTACCCGAACGCTCGCGATCATCCCGATCACACTGGTTCTCGCATTTATCCGGACACGCAGCTCCAAAGCCGAAGGAAAGAAAGTGGAATTTAAAAAGATTTTCCCGATGTTCATCCTTTACTTTGTTCTCGCTTCCGTGATCACAACGATCGCAACTTCAGCCGGCGTATCCGCAGATGTATTTACTCCGCTGAAGACACTCAGCAAGTTCTTCATCGTCCTCGCCATGAGTGCAGTCGGTCTGAATACGAATATTATCAAACTTGTAAAAACCGGTGGCAAGCCACTCGCACTTGGTTTCTGCTGCTGGGTTGGCATCACGATCGCCAGTCTTTCCATGCAGCATGTGCTTGGAATCTGGTAAGCAAAAAAATTTTTCTTGCACCTCTTCGCGTCGAGCGTATTGCGGAGCACAGACCGCTTGCAACATCCTTCATATTCGCATGAGTGTGCATCTCTCCTATACTTCAAAAGCCTTGCATAAAGCAGGGCTTTTGCTATAATAAAAGATAGATTTTTTACAAAAGATTTATGGAGAATTTTATCATGTATCACGATTTAACCAAAGGAAATATTTCAAAATCTTTATTACTTTTTGCATTTCCGATGATCGCCGGAAATTTACTTCAACAGTTTTATAATATCGCCGACACCCTGATCGTTGGACGGGTGCTTGGGAAAAATGCACTGGCAGCCGTTGGCTCAGCTTATACCCTGATGACATTCCTGACTTCCATTTTTCTTGGACTGTCCCTTGGCTCCGGCGCACTCTTTTCCATCTATCGTGGAAAAAAAGATGACCAATCACTCCGACTTTCCATCTGCCATTCTTTTCTTTTGATCATGGCAGTTACTCTGGTAATCAATGCACTCGTCTACCTTTTCCTGAATCCGATCCTCACTTTTCTTAGGGTTCCGGCAAACGTATGGGACGGCATGCGCAACTATCTGCTGATCATTTTTGCAGGACTGATCGCGACGTCACTTTATAATTTCTTTTCCTGTCTGCTCCGCGCACTGGGAAATTCATCCATCCCGCTTGTGTTCCTTGCCATCTCCGCAATTCTGAACATTGTGCTGGATCTGCTCTTTGTCGCAGTCCTTCCATTTGGAATCAAAGGTGCTGCACTTGCCACCATCCTTGCACAATATGTGTCTGGAATCGGCATTCTGATCTATGTGCTGCTTCGTTGCCGGGAACTTCTGCCTGCAAAAGAAGAACTGCATTTTGACCGACAGATCCTGAAAGAAATCCTGAATCTTTCGTCCATGACCTGCGTCCAGCAGTCTGTAATGAACTTCGGAATCCTGATGGTACAGGGACTGGTCAACAGCTTCGGTTCGACCGTCATGGCAGCCTTTGCCGCAGCCGTAAAGATTGATACCTTTGCCTACCTTCCGGTGCAGGATTTTGGAAATGCATACTCTACTTTTGTTGCACAGAATTATGGTGCCGGTAATAAAGACCGGATCCGAAAAGGAACACACCAGGCATTTGCACTCAGCATCTTTTTCTGCGTGATCATCTCTGCTGCGGTCTTTGTCTTTGCATCTCCACTGATGCAGATCTTCGTCAGCAAAGCGGAAACTGCCGTGATCGCATCCGGTGTCCATTATCTTAGAATCGAAGGAACCTTCTACTGTGGAATCGGCTGCCTCTTCCTTCTATACGGCTACTACCGCGCAATCAAACGTCCGGAAATGTCAGTTGTGCTGACCGTGATCTCACTCGGAACCCGTGTTCTTCTCTCCTATGTCCTTTCTGCCTATATCGGTGAAACCGGAATCTGGCTTGCAATCCCAATCGGATGGGTTCTTGCGGATGCGACCGGACTGTTGTGTATGAAGATGAAAAAATATGCATTATAAAAGGAGCAGTCACCTGCTCCTTTTTAAACCTCTTATCTTCCGTTCTACCTTCCAATCGTCTCCCCATCATAGTCATCCCAGTTCTCGTCCCTGCAACTATTTCTTGAGCCGATTCCTTTTGAGACAACAACTCTTGCCGGTCGGTACAGCTTTCCTCCGAAGAAGTACCCTTTCTGCACTTCACTGACAACCCGGTTCTCTTCTACCAGATCTGTTTCTTCTATATGTACCGCCTCATGAATATACGGATCAAATACCGCACCATTCGCTTCAACCGGCACAATATTCAACTGGTACAAACTCTGCTCCAGCACTTTTCGGAAATCTACCAGAAGCAGTTTCTCCTTCATATAGTCCATGCGCTTTGTCGTTTTTTCTGCACTGGCAATACCATACTCTATATTATCTTTCACAGCCAGCATCTTTTCGATAAACGTACTGACCCTGATATCCGTATTTCCATACATACAGTCTGAAAAGACTTCTTTTGTCTGTCCGGCAATCATCTGGATTCCCTTTGCGATTGCAAAATCTGTTTTTGTATTATCCAGATTTTCTGCCCCCTGGCAGAATTCTCTCCCGGCATGAAGCACACTTCCAACAATCGATTCCGGCACAAAAACCGGCACGTTAGAGAAACGATTTATTTTCTCTTCATGATATTGATTCAGATCGATTTCCGTTTTCTTCTCTCCTGCCTGCAATATCAATATGAGATTTCCGCCTTCCGTTCCTATTTCGATCCATGCCTTCATCCGGCTTGTGTCCTTTGGAAATTCCGGACATATCTCTTCCATCTTCCAGGTTCTGATTTTTCTTTTAGTACCATCATTCTCCAGGTACAGGTTAAGTCTTTTCCCTTCAATTCCTGAATCCAGTGAAATGTCAAGACAGTCTGTTCTCATAGGAATTACATCCTGTTCCTTGATGAGCCAGGTTAATGGAATACATTCCTTTCCCCATCTGATGGTTTCAATTTCAATTCCAGCCCTCCACGGGAAAAACACAAGCATTGTAATATGCTTTGCCGCAACCTTGGTAAGATTGACTCCCTGAACTGCTGCCCCATCTGCCGCAATCTCAGAAAGTGATTCGTATCCGGCTACCTCCCGTCCAAGCTCTTTTCTGGATTTCTCATCACTTAAATAATAACATTTCAGCCCCGGAGTCATCTCCGGCATTTTCTCTCCAAATGTATATTCCAGTCCTTCCAGTACATTGAGTTCTTCCATACATCCGGAATAGTCTGTTTTTAGATTCTGTCTCTCCTTATTTGCGATCACATGCACCAGAAATTGCTGGTCATTATTCATCAAATAAGCTTT
Organism: uncultured Bariatricus sp.; assembly: GCA_934320645.1. GTDB lineage: Bacteria > Bacillota > Clostridia > Lachnospirales > Lachnospiraceae > Allocoprococcus. The sequence continues at coordinate 3,740 of CAKRFP010000008.1, read as the reverse complement.
TGACAGTGCACATGCTTCCACTGCACTCATCGCCCGTAACACATGAAATCCCGCCTTCTCCAGGGCAGTCCTTACATTTTTCTGTATTACAATCTCCGGTACAGAAATTGTAACCACACACTCTTTTATCTGTGCAAATGCAGTTTTTTCAAGCTCTTTTCTCAGCTCCTTCATCAGCACAATACAATCTTGTATCGCACAAGACTCCATTGTAGAACCAACCAGTCCGACTGCTTCCTGCATGAATGCAATCACCGAATGCAAATTTTTTCCCTGATTCATTTTGGCATGAACAACGGCACGGCTGCCTGTCAGAATCTCTTCCAGCTCATCCAGAATGTAATACGCCGGCATGCTGAGAACTGGTCTGCTCTTTCCATTCATCCAGGTCCGTACATGAATTATCTCTGTATCCACGTAAATACCAAGCACACTGTCAGGAGATATCGTATATTCTGAACGTCTATACTCTTCTGATTTTTTCAGAATCTCATCCGCATATGCGATTCTCCATGCATTTTCTTCTGCTGTAATTTTATTCTCTGACTGTTGCTCCTTATCAATCTGCTGTCCTCTTTGCGTTCCCTGTGCCTGTACGCCTTCCACTTTTGTCAACTTTTCTATTTTCAAAAGAGCTTCTAACATTTCTTTTCCAGAACGATAACGCTTCTCTCTGTCAAAAGAAAGTGCCTTTAACACAACTGCTTTTAGCTGTGTGCTTCCCGCCTTCGGCTCTGGAATCTGTTCTCCTCTCATACGAAGTCCGTATGCTGTCTGCATATCCTTTACCGAAATCCGGTCTTTTTCAGGAACAAATGGCAGGCGTCCGTCATTCAGCAACCAGTAAAGTACCAGACCGAGGGAATAGGTATCCACACTTTTCCCATACTTCATCTTCTTCGCCACTTCCGGTGCCATATACCAGTCTGTCCCAGCCATGGACGCACTCATGGTCTTCTCCATCGTCCGCGCAATTCAAAAATCGCCCAGCTTGAAGTTCCCGAACTCCGACATCATAATATTGTCGGGCTTGATGTCGCGGTGGATGACATCCCTCTGCTCACAGATTTCCAGCGCACAGCAGATATCGATTCCGAGCTGCACGATTCTTGCCTCTGAAAATGTTTCCGTTTTCAGTACTTCTTTCAATGGTTTCAGAAGCTCCATCCGGATATAAAGTGCACATCCCGGCCCATCTGGATTTGACACAACCGAAAAATCGTGGCAGTTTACAATATTGCTGTGCCCTTTAAATTCCAGCATCAGCTGATATTCTTTTGAAAAATAGTTCTGGATATAAGTATATTTTTCCCGAAGCTCTTCTTCCGTCATTCCACTGTTGTAATCATCATCCAGATCCGATTCCTCTTTTGGAATCCGGATGATCTTCATTGCGGCAAGTTCCTTTTCCCCATAGAAATCCCGCTCAATCTCATAGACGGTTCCAAAACCGCCTCCTCCTAATCGACGCACGATATGCCAGTCTTTCCATGGAATCTGGTTTTCGTAATAGTTCATCATTTGTGGTTCTCCCCTGGTCTTTTCTACATACTCTACCTTTATCTCTAATTATTTCCTATGTGAAATAACATTTCCTTTTGCATCATACTCTGTATAAGCAGACATATCCCCTGGCTCTTCAAAAACATAATAACTTACAATATTCCCCTCTGAGTCGTAGAATGTCTCTTTCGTTATATTATTATTTGAATCATATTCAGAAGTCTTAACGCTTTTCACATTATTTTCGCCATCATACATTGTCAACTTAATCTCATTACCATTCTCATCATACTCATGTGTTTTGATGCTTTTAATTTCATCATTTTTATCCAGACTTTCTCTAATTTCCATTTATATAGATGGCAAAAAGGGCAGCATACAAGATTTTGCTCCTGTATGCTGCCCTCATCATATGGTGTATTTGAAAGTTTTTAACGTATTGTCATTATCCTTCGATACTGATATATTTCTTCTCTTCTACTGCCGGTTTTACTTCTTTCTTCGGGACAAAGAGTTTCAGGATACCATGCTTGAACTCGGCCTTGATATCTTCTTCCGTGATATCTTCGCCTACATAATAACTTCTCTGGCAGGCTCCTGCGTAACGTTCACGGCGGATATACTTACCAGTTTCTTTCTCCTGTTCATCCTGATCAAGTCCTTTGGCTGCGCTGACGGTCAGATATCCATCGTTCAGTTCTGCTGTAACTTCATCTTTCTTAAATCCCGGAAGATCGATCTCCAGTTCATATCCATCTTTTTTCTCTTTGATATCTGTCTTCATCAGATTGCCTGCATGATGTCCATACAGTTTTCTCTGGATCTTACGATCTGCTTTATTATCATAAAATGGAAAATCAAAGAAATCATCAAATAAGTTATCATTAAAAATACTAGGCATTAACATAAGTCGTTCCTCCTTATAAATCTATCTGAATTTAGCTAACTTTCTTTTTAAGCGGCTGCCTCATCTGGCAGCCTTGTAACCGGACGCTTACAATCCGCATTCTGATTATCCCTCAATGGAAATGTATTTCTTCTGTTCTACAGCAGGTTTTGCTGCTTCTTTCGGTACGAACAGTTTCAATGTACCGTCTTCAAATTTGGCTTTGATGTCTTCCTGTTTGACACCGTCGCCTACATAAAAGCTCCTGCTGCAAGATCCACTGTAACGTTCACGGCGGATGTACTTGCCATCTTCAGCTTTTTCATCTTTCTTCGTGTTCGTCTCAGCACTGACTGTCAGATAACCATCTTTCAGTTCTGCTTTTACATCTTCTTTTTTAACTCCAGGCATGTTCATCGTTACTTCATAGCCTTTATCGGTATCTTTTACATCCGTTGTCATAAGTCCTGATTCACTGTAATCATATCCTCCAAATGGTTCTCCAAAGAAATCATCCAATAAGTTCTCTCCAAAAATACTAGGCATTAACATAAGTCATATCTCCTTTCAAAAGACATTTATTAATTTATTTAGCACATTCGGATTTACTCTGAAGTGTTGTTGTCATCTCAAACACCGGTCGGTGGAATCTTTATCATCTCTTTTTGTTCCCCTTCCTTTGTTCTATCTGTAATATAACACTTATTATCAGCACTGTCAAGATGCGAGTGCTAATTCTTTTGTGAAGATTTTGTGAACGTTTTTATTCATTCAGACTTTCCTATGTCTTTTTCTTTAGGTATATCATTGGCGGCACACCATACTCTGCACGAAACGCAGATGTAAATTTGTTCGGATTCGGATAGTCAATTTGTAATGCTATTTTCCTTTATATCACATTGCAAATGCCAATTCCGGTAATCGGTCAGTCTCAATAATCATTTCCAACATTCTGGCAAACCCTTCCGGATTTTGGATTTGATATTGCATATGGTTAAATCCCTCAAAAACGGGAAAGTTGCCATGTATATAAGTCTGCATCACTGCATTTCTGTATTTAAAATGTTCTTCTTTACTTCCAAATTCCCAAAATGTATGTTTTTGCAATTCTTCCGGCAATTCGGGAAATGGTTTATCTTCCAGGCTATCTGACATCTGTCTTCTCAGATTTCCATATGTCAAATTCTTTCCTGCCTCTATAAAATAGGGTTTAATTTTGTCGTCGTCACACCACATGATTCTCTTCAACATCTTTCCTTTTGACCAGTACAAACATTTTGTTCGAGATATTCCGAACAGCTGGAATCTTCCCAATTACATGATAAATCGACATAAGTTCCTTCATTCCTTC
>CAKRFP010000007.1 GCA_934320645.1 uncultured Bariatricus sp. | reverse complement strand
CAATTACTCGTACAGATCTTGATGAATTTGCAGAAGAACCAATTGCACTTCCAGAAGTAAAAGCATATGATGGTTATGAATTTGATGGATGGGTAGTAGAAGGAAGCAACAGCCTTCGCCTTGGCGCAGATGCATATGAGCTTGGAACAGCAGGACTTGGATATTTCTATGGAGATGAAAACGTAGGATACATTTCAGTAGAACCAGTATTTAAAGAAGTTCAGGCAGAAAAGAGAACAGTAACAGTAAATATTGCAATTGATCCAAATAAGGGAGAATTCGTTGGAGAAGGAATCGAAGACGGACATGCAACAATTACTCGTACAGATCTTGATGAATTTGCAGAAGAACCAATTGCACTTCCAGAAGTAAAAGCATATGATGGTTATAAGCTTGCTGGATGGGCAGTAGAAGGAAGCAACAGCCTTCGTCTTGATGCAGATGCATATGAGCTTGGAACAGCGGGACTGGGATATTTCTATGGAGATGAAAATGTAGGATACATTTCAGTAGAGCCGATTTTTGAGGCAGAAGAAACTCCGGTAGAAAAGAGAACAGTAACAGTAAATATTGCAATTGATCCAAACAAGGGAGAATTCGTTGGAGAAGGAATCGAAGACGGACATGCAACAATTACTCGTACAGATCTTGATGAATTTGCAGAAGAACCAATTGCACTTCCAGAAGTAAAAGCATATGATGGTTATAAGCTTGCTGGATGGGTAGTAGAAGGAAGCAACAGCCTTCGTCTTGATGCAGATGCATATGAGCTTGGAACAGCAGGACTGGGATATTTCTATGGAGATGAAACTGTAGGATATATTGCTGTAGAACCGATTTTTGAAGAAACAACAGTAGATCCAGTTAATCCGGTAGAACCAACAGATCCAGCTAATCCGGATACACCGTCTAAAGACGATACAAAAACAGACGACACAAAGACAGATGACAAAAAGTCTGACGTTACTAAGAAAACAGAAGATACAAAGAAAACAACAAACACCAAGAAAAAATCTGCAAAGAAAGCAGATGAAAAGAAATCTGACACAGTTCAGACAGGTGATCACAGCAACGTATTTGTATACGTAGCAACTCTTCTTATTGCAGGTGCTGCAGCAGTTGTAGCATTCTTCAGAAGAAGAAACGCATAATTTGTTCTTAGCGATAAGATAAAATCATGTGAATTTAATCAGGCAGCTGTGAGCATGCTCACAGCTACCTGAAGTTTTACAAAGGTTATTTATATATGAATAAGCATACGAATCCAAATATCGCAACAGAGGAAAGACACAAGAAGAAACCTCACCGTGACCGTGGAATACAGGTAGGTTCTGTTCTTGTCATACTTCTTGTATGTGTGGTGATTGGTGGAGGTATTTATTTTGTACGGCAACAATTGAGTGGGGGAAAGAATACCACACAAAAGGCTGGCGATACAATTACCATCACACCACAGAAGTTAGACAAGAAGCAGTTGAAAGAATTAATTGACAACACGGAATCTATTAAGACAGAGACCTATACAGATGAATCTGTAAAAGAGCTGAAGGCAGCTGTTAAAAAAGGACAGAAACTTATTAAAGGAGTTCCTGGACAGGATGAAATCGAAGAATCGTATATGGAAATTATTAACGCGATCCAGGGGTTAACCAAAAAAGACACGCAGTAATGCGTGTCTTTTTCATATACTTAATTATCCAACAATCCGATATTTCTTTTCCACCTTATTCAGAATTTCATGTCCATCTTCTGTTACCAGAACAAGGTCTTCTACACGAACTCCATATTTGCCTTCGATGTAGATACCTGGTTCAATAGAGAAGATCATTCCAGGTTCAGCCACATTCTTGTTGATCGGGCTGACATCGCCATATTCGTGGTCTTCCTGACCGATGAAATGTCCGAGACGGATCTTCCAGTATTCACTGTATCCTTTTTCATCAATGTAATCTCTTGCCTGTGCGTCAATATCGCAGAAACGTACACCCGGTTTGATCACAGCTTCTGCCTTTTCTACAGCAGTGCGGACAATATCATGGATTTCAGCCTGTTCGTCATCTACGCTCTTGCAGTAGAAGGTTCTTGTCATGTCAGAACAATAGCCGTGCCATACGCATCCCATATCGATCAGAACACATTCACCGGCTTTTAAGGTTCTTGTTTCGCTTGGTGAATGATGCTGGTCAGCAGCGTTTGCACCAAAGCATACGATGGTATCAAAGCTGACACCGCTTGCACCTTCTTTGAGGTATTCAGCATCAATGAAATCAGCGATCTGTTTTTCGGTCATGCCTTCTTTGATATAAGCGGCAGCCCGTTCCATAACCAGATCATTGATCTCGGTAGAATGCTTCATGATCTCGATCTCTTCTGCATTCTTTACGGCGCGGACACCATCTACACAGTCAGATCCCCATATGGTCTTAAGCTCAGGGCAGCGCTCCTGAAGCGGGATCAGGAAACGTGCCGGGAATACCTTGTCAATACCGAGCACGCCTTTGGTATCGATATGCTCTGTCAGTATACCAATCTGATCGTCCATATCGCTGAACCATACTTCTTCAAAACCTGTATCAGAAACATAATACAGATAGTTCAGGAAGATCGTATGCTTTCCGCTGGTACGAAGCAGCAGGGCGTATAATCTTTCCCCAGGATTTACCGTGATGCCCGTTAAAAAGCGGATGCTCAGTGGATCAGATACGAGTAACTGATCGATTCCTTTCTTTCTCATTTTTTCCAATACGCGTTCCATTCTTTCGTTCATTGCTATAATGCTCCTCTCTTAAATACGCTACTTAAATCATAGCACATTGTGAGTAAAATATGAAGAAAAACCATCAACTGTTTTTTGGAATATAGTTAAGAACAGTGCAGGATTTTCTTTGCGTTTTCTACCCGTTCTCTTGATGGAGGATGAATTCCTTCAAGCGGGTAATCAAGCCCCAGCTCCTTCCATTTATACGCACCAAGTGTGTGATAAGGAAGGATTTCCACCCGTTCCACATTATCAAGTGTCTGGATGAAATCATTTAACCGGTTTAGATATTCGTCATAATCGCTGCGCTCCGGCACAAGGACATGGCGGATCCAGATCGGTTTTCTGATATCAGAAAGATACCGGATCATGTCAAGAATATTTTCGTTTGTTTTTCCGGTTAGTTCTTTATGGCATTTTTCATCGATATGCTTGATATCAACAAGCAGAAGATCGGTATACTGCATCAGATCCTGAAATTTGGAGAAGAATGGTTCTTCTCGGGTAAAAGGTCCGCCGGCGGTATCAATCGTGGTATGAATGCCCTTTGCTTTCGCTTTTTTGAAAAGATCCAGCAGAAAATCAATCTGAAGGAGAGGTTCTCCGCCGCTGACTGTGATTCCACCGCCATTTCTCCAGTAGGTACGGTAACGAAGAGCCTGGGTAAGAAGCTCATCGGCAGTGCGCCAAGTAGCACCGTTTTTATCCGTCATATTCCAGGTATCCGGGTTATGGCAGAACTGGCATCTTAAGGGACATCCCTGCACAAAGATGATAAAACGCACCCCTGGTCCGTCAACGGAACCAAAGCTTTCTGTAGAGTGAATAAGTCCTTTGATCTGAGTCATATGAAAATCTCCTTTTGAAATAGTATGATTGAAAATCTGCGGATCAGGCAGAGTATGTTAAATGCTTTCTTTTTTATATGAGCCAAAAGTCATGCATTTTAAAATGCATGACTTCTGGCACTTACATTATAAAATATATTTCAGGCAAAAGAGTGTAAGTTCTGTAGATTACATACGATCGTGGCAGGTTCTTGCGATTACATCGAGCTGCTGTTCGCGTGTAAGGTCGATGAACTTAACAGCGTATCCTGATACACGGATTGTGAAGTTTGCGTATTCTTCTTTTTCCGGATGTTCCATAGCATCGATCAGTTTTTCGGTTCCGAATACGTTGACGTTCAGGTGATGAGCACCCTGTGAGAAGTATCCGTCCATAACATTTACAAGGTTATTGATCCGTTCTTCTGGTGTATGTCCGATTGCATCCGGGTTGATAGTCTGTGTATTTGAAATTCCATCAAGTGCCCATTCGTATGGAAGTTTTGCAACAGAGTTCAGGGAAGCAAGAAGTCCGCTCTGTTCTGCGCCGTAGCTTGGGTTTGCTCCAGGTGAAAGTGGTGCACCGGCTTTTCTTCCGTCCGGAAGTGCTCCCGTAGCTTTTCCGTATACAACGTTAGAAGTAATGGTCAGGATAGAAGTTGTCGGCTCTGATTCGCGGTATGTGTGATGTTTTTTCAGTTTTTTCATGAATGTCTGAAGAAGCCATACTGCGATATCATCTGCGCGGTCATCATCATTTCCGTATTTCGGGAAGTCACCGGTTGTCTCGAAGTCTACAACGATTCCGCTTTCGTCACGGATGGTTTTAACCTTGGCATATTTGATTGCACTTAAAGAGTCAACTACGTGAGAGAATCCTGCGATACCTGTTGCAAATGTACGGCGTACATCGGTATCGATCAGTGCCATCTGAGATGCTTCATAGTAGTATTTGTCATGCATGTACTGGATCAGGTTCAGTACGTTTACATACAGTCCTGCGAGCCAGTCCATCATCTTGTCGTATTTCGCCATTACTTCATCATAATCAAGGTATTCAGAAGTGATCGGTGTGTAAGCCGGTCCTACCTGATCTTTTGACTTGCAGTCGATACCACCGTTGATCGCGTAAAGAAGGCATTTGGCAAGGTTTGCTCTTGCTCCGAAGAACTGCATTTCCTTACCTGTCTGTGTTGCAGATACGCAGCAGCAGATTGAGTAGTCATCGCCCCATACCGGACGCATTGCATCATCATTTTCATACTGGATTGAGCTTGTCTCAATGGAGATGTGAGAAGCGTAATCCTTGAAGTTCTTCGGAAGACGTTCTGTGTAAAGTACAGTCAGATTCGGTTCCGGAGAAGGTCCCATGTTTTCCAGGGTGTGCAGGAAACGGTAGTCTGTCTTTGTTACCATAGAACGTCCGTCCTGTCCCATTCCGCCGACTTCCAGAGTAGCCCATACCGGGTCACCGGAGAAGAGCTGGTTGTAAGATGGGATACGTGCGAATTTAACCATACGGAATTTCATTGTCATATGGTCAACTAATTCCTGAGCTTCTTCTTCTGTAAGGATTCCAGCATCCATATCTCTCTTGATGTAGATGTCAAGGAAAGTAGATACACGTCCGACGCTCATGGCAGCTCCGTTCTGAGTCTTGATCGCTGCAAGGTATCCGAAGTACAGCCACTGGAATGCTTCTTTTGCATTTTTAGCCGGTTCAGAAATGTCGAATCCATAGACAGCAGCCATTTCTTTCATACCCTTGAGGGCACGGATCTGTTCTGCAAGTTCTTCTCTCTGACGGATGACATTGTCACGCATGGATCCATATCCGCAGTTTGCAAGGTCGTCCTGTTTCATAGCGATCAGAAGATCGATTCCGTAGAGGGCAACACGGCGGTAGTCGCCGACGATACGTCCACGTCCGTAAGTATCCGGAAGTCCTGTAAGGATCTTGTTGTGACGGGCCTTTTTCATTTCCGGTGTGTAGGCATCAAATACTGCCTGGTTATGTGTTTTATGATAATCTGTAAAAATTTTATGGAATTTCGGGTTTGGTTCATATCCGTAAGTTTTGCATGCTTCTTCAGCCATTTTGATTCCGCCGAACGGCATGAATGCACGTTTCAGAGGTTTGTCTGTCTGAAGACCTACAACCTGTTCTTTATCTTTCAGTTCTTCGCAGATATATCCTGGACCGTAAGCGGTAAGAGAAGATACAACTTCTGTTTCCATATCCAGAACACCGCCCTTTGCACGTTCTTCTTTCTGAAGTTCCTGAAGTTTTCCCCAGAGCTGGTTTGTTGCTTCGGTCGGGTCTGCAAGGAATGAAGAATCGCCCTCGTAAGGTGTGTAGTTGTTCTGGATGAAATCACGAACGTTGATTTCTTCTTTCCAGAGTCTTCCTTCAAATCCCTGCCATTGTTCTTTCTGCATCATTTGGTTATTCCTCCTTCTTGTGGGTGAGCCATAGTAACTATGACCCGGTTATTATACACTGTGTTGCTGCGGTTTATGCCCGGAAAGTTCTGGCAAATTCTGGACATATGAAAAGGTTCAGCCAGAAGAACCGATGGATGTTTACGCTTTTTATATAGCCCTGATTTATAAAAAATCGTATAAAAATGCGTAAAAAAAGCCGGCATCTGAGCTGAATCGCCCAGACGGTCGGCTAAATAATCAAATCCTCATATTCCCCTGTGGTTCATTCCACTTCCGTCAGTCATATGAGCAACTTTAATTTAACAAATTGCTATGAAAATGTCAATAATCGGAAATGTTCTTTTTTCAGAACATATAGATATCGCTACAGAGCGGACTTTAGACCGGAACATTTTTGTCAATCAGAAAGTGTAGCATCTGGATCAGCTTTTGCAGCAACATCTGATTGTCCAGAGTGGGATCTGTGTCTTTTTGTTTTAAAAAATCTTTAGAGATACTTACAATTATTTCCGTAATAAGTGAGATATTCTGCTGTGTGACACAAGTGCGGGGATCATCGATAAGTGGTTTCAAAATATAGTGGCAGCGCTCCTTATAATTGTGTCCAAAATACAGGGTATTATTATCCGCACCTCCGAGCATTTTCTCTTCAGGAAACAGGTCGTAATAAACATTTAGGAAAGAAAAAAGATTCTGACTGTATTTTCCAAAGAAAAAGTTGTAGAAAATATCTGGAGCCTGAAAGGCAGAATCAGCAAAACATTCCCAGATCATAAAAAAATTTTTATATGGATCCTCAAACAAGTGTAGCTGTTTTTCTAACTGGATTCTGTATTGCTGGAAATGTTGGATTGAGGCGAGCATGACCAATTCATCCAGATCTTTGAAATAGAGATAAATTGTGGAATTGTGAAAACCAGAAAGGTTGGCGATTTTACGGATGGATACAGCCGAAAGCCCTTCGGTATCAATTAATTTCTGTGTAGCTTTTATGAAGGTGATCATATTTTTACGTTTTTGATTATCATTTTGATAGTTAATCATAGTTTTTCCTCACTTATGAAAATAAGCTTAATGCACAGGGCAATAAGCTTGCTTTTCATAACAGTATAGCATAAAAATATGTAAGAATTCAATAGAAGTCTGAATAGATTATTTTACAAGAACTTCCGCATAATCCAGTGCATCCACGATATTTTTATGGAAGTTTTCTCTTCCGATCAGTTCGACGAATCCGTCCTTTTCCATGACCTTCATCGGCTGTTCATTAACATGGGAGAAGACCAGACGGATATTCTTTTTCTTTGCACGTTCGGCAAGTTCGCGCAGGCATTTCATGGCGCTTGCATCGATTGCTGGGACGCTTCGCATACGGATCACAACGACCTTGGTACGGTGATCGCTGTTGATGCCAAGAAGCTGGTCGGCAGCAGCAAAGAACATTGGACCACAGATTTCAAACACACCGATCGAGTGTGGAATTTCACGTAATTTTTCTGCTTCTCCAGGTGTGATGTCAGGAGAGTCTGTATATTTCCAGGCTCTGACGTCTGCTGTCTCTGCCATGCGCTTCATGAAAAGCAGGGCGGCGAGGACAACACCGATTTCGATTGCGACAACCAGATCAAAGAATACAGTCAGGAAGAAGGTCGCAACCAGAACGATGATATCACTTTTCGGGGCGCTCTTGCACAGACGGAAGAAGGAATTCCAGTCTGCCATATTTGCAGCGACAACCAGAAGGACAGCAGCCAGTGTTGTCATCGGGATCAGGGCCGCAAGTGGCATCAGTACCAGAAGGATGATCGTCAGGGTGATACAGTGTGCGATCCCGGCGATTGGAGTCCGCCCACCATTGCGGACATTGGCTGCAGTTCTTGCAATGGCTCCGGTTGCAGGGATTCCGCCAAAGAGACCGGAGAAAATATTTCCCAGTCCCTGACCGATCAGTTCGGCGTTGGATTTGTGAGTATCACCGATCATTCCATCAGATACAACTGCGGACAAAAGAGATTCGATCGCTGCAAGAACGGCGATTGTAAATGCCGGTGAGATCATTTGCTGTATCAGGTTCGTTGTAATAGAAGGTACATGAAAAGACGGAAATGCAGAATTCAGTTTTCCGTACACACTTCCGATGGTGTTGATCGGGAGTTTTGCAAAATAAGCAATCGCAGTGGTAACGACGATTGCAACCAGGGATCCGGGAATCTTGTCTGTCACTTTTGTCCAGAGAAGCATGATCGCAACGGCCAGAAGTCCGATCAGAGTAGCGGTTATGTTGATTGTGCTGATATTTTTTGCATAGACAATGATCTTGTCCAGAAATTCAGATGGAACCGAAGCGATATCCATACCGAAGAAGTCTTTCAGCTGTCCAACAAACAGGGTAACAGCAATACCACAGGTAAATCCGGTTGTGATCGTGTAAGGAATGTATTTGATCAGAGAACCGAACCGGCAGATTCCCATGATGACAAGGATGATACCGGCGAGGATGGTTGCGACGATCAGACCGTCGGTTCCATAACTGGCGACAATTCCGTAAATAATAACAACAAATGCAGCGGTCGGTCCGCCAATCTGAACACGGCTTCCTCCGAAGAAGGAGATAAAGAAACCGGCGATGATCGCGGTGTAAAGTCCCTGTTCCGGTCCGACACCGGAAGCAATTGCGAGTGCGATTGAGAGTGGAAGGGCGATAATAGCAACGATGATACCAGAGATGATATCCTTGATCAGCTGCTCTTTTGTGTAGCCCTTCATGACGTCAAAAAGTTTTGGTCTTAATTCATTCATGTGAGATAGAATCCTTTCGATAAAATGAGGTGAGTGTAAGTCAGTATAAAATGCTCATTTGTGTGAATATGAATGTAATTTATACTTTTGATGTTTGCATTATAAAATAAATATAAAAAATATTAAAATAATATAAACACAAGACAAAATCTTAACATCTATTAAGGAGTGTTTCAATAAAATTTACAGATGTTTTTATTATAGTACACAAGAAAATGTTAAAAAAATATCAATCAACTATTGAAATGTGAAAACAAGGGGATTATAATAGAACTATCAGATTTTTGTGAATATAAAAGGAGGATTTTTATCATGGCAAGAAAAGTTGTTTTAGCAGGTGCATGTCGTACAGCGATCGGTGTAATGGGTGGACAGTTCGCAAATACATCGGCTGTAGAGCTGGGAACGATTGTAATCAAAGAAGCTCTGAAGAGAGCAGGCGTTTCTCCGGATCAGGTTGATGAAGTGTATATGGGTAATGTTATCCAGGCGGGCAACGGACAGAACCCGGCACGTCAGGCAGCCGTATACGCAGGAATCCCGAATGAAGTACCGGCAACAACCATCAACGTACTTTGTGGATCTGGTCTTCACTGTGTAAACCTTGCAGCGAAGCTGATCGCAGCAGGAGATGCTGATATTATTGTTGCGGGTGGTATGGAGAATATGACGATGGCTCCTTACATGCTGAGAAACGGACGTTACGGATATCGTATGGGTAATGCGACAATCGAAGATGCTATGATCAAGGACGGTCTGACCGATGCATTTAACAATTATCACATGGGAATCACAGCAGAGAATATCTGTGAACAGTGGGGACTTACAAGAGAAGAACTAGATGAATTTGCAGCGTGGTCTCAGAACAAATGTGAAAAAGCAATGGCAGAAGGTAAATTCAAAGATGAGATCGTTCCGGTTGAAGTGAAGAAGAAAAAAGAAACGATTCTTGTAGATACAGATGAAGGCCCTCGTAAAGGAATCACAAAAGAAGGTCTTGCAAAACTTCGTCCTGCATTTAAGAAGGACGGTATGGTTACAGCAGGTAACGCATCCGGAATCAATGACGGTGCAGCTGCACTTATCGTTATGAGCGAAGAAAAAGCGAAAGAACTTGGTGTAACACCAATGGCAACATGGATCGGCGGAGAACTTGCAGGATGTGATCCGGCAATCATGGGAATCGGACCTGTATATTCTACACGTAAAGTTATGAAGAAACTGGGAATGGAAATCGGAGATTTTGATCTGATCGAAGCAAACGAAGCATTCGCAGCACAGTCAGTAGCAGTTGGAAAGGATCTTGGATTTGATCTTAGCAAGCTGAATGTCAACGGTGGAGCAATTGCTCTCGGACATCCGGTTGGATGCTCAGGTGCGAGAATCCTTGTAAGTCTGTTATATGAGATGCAGAAAGAAGATGTACATACAGGACTTGCAACACTTTGTGTTGGTGGCGGAATGGGATGCTCTGCAGTCATTAAGAGAGATTAGGGTAGAAAAAAGAGTGGATACCTTTTTGGGGGGTATCCGCTCTTTTTTTTGAATGATTTAGGTTGTGCTGACAAATTGGGCAAAAGATAATGCGTCTATTCTAGTTGTGCAAACCATTCCGATGAACCCCCTAAAGCGAAAATCGTGTTCAGCAGAGGCTTCCACGATTTTTGGGTTTCATCTCCATTGCACAAAAGACGAATAGACGCATTATCTTTTGCCCAATTTGTCCCTCGAAGCTATTGACATTATTAAATAAAAGCGTAGTAACTAAAAAAGTCTGGCGAGGTGTGCCAGACTTTTTTCTACGATGAGATATATGTGGTTTGTATGTTTTAGGGCTTTGGATAATTCTTTTAATATTCCAGAGCTTTTTCTTCGCCGTTTAATACGCGGATTGCGCCCTGGGCGAGAGCAAGGAGTTCGTCTTCACCCGGGTAGACGGTGATCGGGGCGATGAAGCCTACTTTTTCTTTAATCTCAGATGTGACGTAGTCGCTGTATGCGATACCGCCTGTGAGAAGGATCTGGTCTACTTTTCCATTCAGGACAGCAGCCATTGCACCGACTTCTTTGGCAACCTGATAGGTGAATGCGTGGAATACGCCGGCTGCTTCTTCGTCACCTTTTTCAAAGGCACGTTCTGCAACATCACGCATGTTGTTGGTTCCGAGGTATCCGTTGAGACCGCCCTTTCCATTGATCTTTTTATATACTTCAGCCTGTGTGTACTGACCGGAAAAACACATTTTTACGAGCGCGCCTGCCGGTACACCGCCGGAACGTTCTGGTGAGAAAGGTCCGTCTCCGTCGAGAGTATTGTTAACGTCGACAACTTTACCATTTTTATGAGCACCGACGGATACACCGCCGCCCATATGTACAACGACCAGGTTCAGGGAATCATAAGATACACCCTGTTCTTTAGCGTAGCGTTTGGCAACTGCTTTCTGGTTCAGCGCGTGGAAAATACTGATACGCGGAAGTTCCGGGATTCCGGAATATCTTGCAACAGGTTCCATCTCATCGACAACAACCGGGTCAACAATGTAAGAAGGAACACCGATCTCATCACCGATTTCGCGAGCAAGGATGCCACCGAGGTTCGATGCATGCTGTCCCTGTACACCTGCTTTTAAGTCTGCAAGGAGTGCATCAGATACCGGGTAAGTTCCGCCTGGGATTGGTTTTAAAAGTCCGCCACGTCCGACAACGACGTTCAGGGATTTGATATCGAAGTTGTTCTTTGCAAGAATTTCTACGATCAGTTCTTTACGGAAATCCTTCTGGTCTACGATGGTTGCATATTTGGCAATTTCTTCGGTAGAGTGACGGAGTGTTTCCTCAAATAATAAGGTTTCATCTTCGTATACACCGATCTTTGTTGAAGTAGATCCTGGGTTGATTACTAAAATTTTATAGCTCATGAAAAGATCCTCCTTAGTCTGTGATCGATCCTGCGATTACGGTTGCAAGAGCGATAGAATTCAGTTTTGTCTGGAAATCATCAGAACGTGAGGTAAGTACAACCGGAGCACTTGTTCCGACAAGTACGTTACCGATCTTAACGTTTGCAGTACGGACAAGAATCTTGTAAGTGATATTTCCTGCATCGATGTTCGGGAAGAGGAGAATATCAGCATGCCCGGCAACCGGATTGTCAACACCTTTGTGAACCGCTGCTTCCGGGTCGATTGCGAGGTCCATGGAAAGTGGTCCGTAGATCTGGCATCCTTTGAAATCGCCACCCTCGTACATCTTGGTGAGATTATCAGCATCGACTGTTGGCTGCATCTTTGGATTCACTGTCTCAACTGCACACAGAGGAGCAACTTTCGGGCATTCGATACCACATGCGTGAGCAACTTCTACGGCGTTGTTGATGATATTGACTTTATCTGCAAGTGTCGGATATGTATTGAAAGCGACGTCTGTGAAGAAAAGAAGACGGTCAATGCCTTCAATCTCAAATACGCATACATGGGAAAGCATCTTTCCGGTACGAAGTCCAACTTCTTTATTCAATACGCTCTTTAAGAATGTCTTTGTCTCGAGCAGTCCTTTTAACAGGATATCAGCTTCACCGTTGTGTACAAGTTCAACGGCTTTTAATGCAGCTGCTTCGGTATCAGGCTCATTGATGATCTCGAAATCTGTCAGATCCATGTCAATAGAAGCAGCGATCTCGCGGATCTTGGCTTCATCACCGACAAGGATGGCTGTTGCGATGTTCTGCTCTTTTGCAGCTTTGACAGCCTGCAGTACCGGCTCATCCTGTGCGTTGGAAACAGAGACTTTCTTTAAGGTTTTTTGATTTGCTTTTGAGATTAATTCTTCAAAACTTTTGCTCATTTTCACACCTTCTCATTCATAATTTAATTGTATTATTCTGGTTGAATATTTTTTAACAATCTTAAGTGTAGCACCATATCTGGGAAAGGTCAATATAAAAGTGGTGTGTAGAAAATGACGAATAATGCAGATGCATTGTAAAAAGTGTTGGTGAAAATGTTAAAAGAAAATTAAATGATAAAAAATGATTGATAAATATTTGACAGAACGGGAAATGGGTAGTATATTAAAAAAAGAGGACAAAAAAGTCCCTTGCGAAAATCTTAAAAACGGAAAGTAAAACAGTACATATTTAATAAGAAGTGATACTTACCATTAAGATGTAAAAGGAGGAAAAAGTGATGGCAAAGAAAATCGTGTTAGCAGGTGCGTGTCGTACAGCAATCGGAAGCATGGGAGGAGCTCTTTCAACAACTCCGGCACCGGAATTAGGATCTATTGTTATTAAAGAAGCATTAAAAAGAGCGGGTGTTGCTCCGGAACAGGTAGATCATGTATACATGGGTTGTGTAATCCAGGCAGGTCTTGGACAGAACGTTGCACGTCAGGCTTCCCTGAAAGCAGGACTTCCGGTTGAAACTCCGGCAGTTACAGTCAATGTAGTTTGCGGATCTGGTCTTAACTGTGTTAACATGGCAGCACAGATGATCCAGGCAGGAGATGCTGATATCGTAGTTGCAGGTGGTATGGAAAATATGTCTATGGCTCCATATGCACTGAAAAATGCACGTTACGGATACAGAATGGGTAATGCACCGATGGTTGATACCATGGTAAATGATGCACTGTGGGATGCATTCAATGACTATCACATGGGAATCACTGCTGAGAACGTAGCAGAGCAGTGGGGACTTACAAGAGAACAGCTCGATGAATTTGCAGCAACAAGCCAGCAGAAGGCATGCGCAGCAATCGAAGCAGGAAAATTCAAAGATGAGATCGTTCCTGTAGAAGTGAAGAAGAAAAAAGAAACCATCGTAGTTGATACAGATGAAGGACCGCGTCCGGGAACAACAGCAGAAGGAATCGCAAGACTTCGTCCGGCATTCAAAAAAGATGGTATCGTAACAGCAGCAAATGCTTCAAGCATCAATGACGGAGCAGCAGCAATCGTTGTTATGAGTGAAGAAAAGGCAAAAGAACTTGGTGTTACACCAATGGCAACATGGGTCGCAGGAGCACTTGGTGGAGTAGATCCTTCAATCATGGGTGTTGGACCTGTAGCAGCTACTAACAAAGTAATGGCTAAGACAGGACTTACTGTAGACGATATGGATCTGATCGAAGCAAACGAAGCTTTCGCAGCACAGTCACTTGCAGTCGCACACGACCTGAAGTTTGATATGGACAAAGTCAATGTCAACGGTGGAGCAATCGCTCTTGGACATCCGGTAGGAGCTTCTGGATGCCGTATCCTTGTAACTCTGCTTCATGAAATGCAGAAACGTGATGCAAAGAAAGGTCTTGCAACACTTTGCATCGGTGGCGGAATGGGATGCGCTACCATCGTAGAACGTGACTAATTAGGCAGATCATAAGGAGATGTTGATTATGGATTTTATTACATATGAAGTAGAAGGACAGGTTGGAATCATTACCATTAATCGTCCGAAGGCTCTGAATGCACTGAACAGTGCAGTATTAGATGAACTGAATGCGACAATCGACGGCGTGGATCTTGACGCAGTCAGATGCCTGATCCTTACTGGAGCAGGAGAAAAATCTTTTGTAGCCGGTGCTGATATCGCTGAGATGAGCACTCTTACAAAAGAAGAAGGAGAAGCTTTTGGTAAGAAAGGAAATGACATTTTCCGTAAGATCGAAACGCTTCCGATCCCGGTGATCGCAGCAGTCAACGGATTTGCTCTTGGCGGCGGATGCGAGATCTCCATGAGCTGTGACATCCGTATCTGCTCAGACAATGCGGTATTCGGACAGCCGGAAGTAGGTCTTGGAATCACACCTGGATTTGGTGGAACCCAGAGACTTGCAAGACTTGTCGGACCTGGAATGGCAAAACAGATGATCTACACAGCAAGAAATATCAAGGCTGACGAAGCTTACAGAATCGGTCTTGTCAATGCAGTCTATCCGCAGGAAGAACTGATGCCGGCAGCTAAGAAGATGGCAGCAGGAATCGCAAAGAACGCTCCAATCGCAGTAAGACACTGCAAACAGGCAATCAACGAAGGCCTTGAAAAAGGAATGGACGAAGCAATCGTAGTAGAGGAGAAACTCTTCGGTGGATGCTTTGAATCCTATGACCAGAAAGAAGGAATGGCAGCATTCCTTGAAAAGAGAAAAGTAGAAGCTTTCCTCAACAAATAAGTTCAATTTATAAAAGGGGAGAAGAATCTTCTCCCCGGAAGTTTAAATTTATAAAATGGAGGTAATTTCAATGAAAGTAGGAATTATTGGTGCAGGAACAATGGGACAGGGCATTGCAAAAGCATTTGCTCAGGTAGACGGATATGAAGTAGCTCTCTGTGACATCAAACAGGAATGGGCAGAAGGCGGAAAAGCTAAAATTGCAAAAGGCTACGACAGACTTGTCCAGAAGGGAAAATTAACACAGGAAGCTGTGGATGCAATCCTTGCTAAAATCACTCCGGGACTCAAAGAAGATCTGTGCGCAGACTGTGATTTGATCGTAGAAGCAGCATTTGAGAACATGGAAGTTAAGAAAACTACATTCGGCGAACTTGACAAGATCGCAAAACCAGAATGCATTTTCGCATCAAATACCTCCAGCCTTTCTATCACAGAGATCGGCAACGGACTGACCCGTCCAATGATCGGTATGCATTTCTTCAACCCGGCAGACCGTATGAAACTGGTTGAAGTCATCGCAGGTGTAAACACACCGGCAGAAACAGTAGATGCAATCAAGAAGATCGCAGAAGAAATCGGAAAGACACCTGTACAGGTTAACGAAGCAGCAGGTTTCGTAGTAAACCGTATCCTTGTTCCAATGATCAACGAAGCAGCTTTCATCAAAATGGAAGGTGTATCTGACATCGCAGGAATCGATGCAGCTATGAAGCTTGGTGCAAATCATCCAATGGGACCTTTAGAGCTGGGTGATTTTATCGGACTTGATATCTGCCTTGCTATCATGGATGTACTTTATGCAGAAACAGGCGACAGCAAATACCGTGCATGCCCACTGCTTCGTAAGATGGTTCGTGGTGGAAACCTTGGTGTTAAGAGTGGAAAAGGATTCTATGTATACAATGCAGACCGCACAAAAACTCCGGTTGATGCACAGTAATGGATGTTCTAAATAAAGACATGGAGGAAGAATAAATGGATTTCGGATTAGATAAGAAACACGAAATGGCGAGAACTCTGTTTAAAGAATTCGCAGAAAACGAAGTAAAACCACTTGCTCAGGAAGTGGATGAAACAGAAGTTTTCCCAAGAGCAACAGTTGAGAAAATGGCGAAATATGGATTCCTCGGTATTCCGGTGCCGAAGGAATATGAAGGACAGGGATGCGATCCTCTTACTTATGTAATGTGCGTAGAAGAACTTGCAAAAGTTTGTGCGACTACATCTGTTATCGTATCTGCTCATACTTCACTTTGTATCGACCCGATCCTGACATACGGAACAGACGAGCAAAAAGCAAAATATGTTCCGGATCTTGCATCAGGAAGAAAACTCGGAGCTTTCGGTCTTACAGAACCGGGAGCTGGTACCGATGCACAGGGACAGCAGACAAAAGCTGTACTTGATGGGGATGAATGGGTATTAAACGGATCCAAATGCTTCATCACAAATGGTAAAGAAGCAGATGTTTATATCATCATTGCTGTAACAGGTATCGTTGAAAAACGTGGCAGAAAAATGAAAGAAATCTCTGCGTTTATCGTTGAAAAAGATACTCCTGGATTCACATTCGGAACCAAAGAGAAGAAGATGGGTATCCGTGGATCTTCCACATATGAGCTTATTTTTGAAGACTGCCGTATTCCGAAAGAAAATCTCCTTGGTGCACAGGGCAAAGGTTTCGGTATTGCAATGCATACTCTGGATGGCGGACGTATCGGAATCGCTGCACAGGCACTCGGAATCGCTGAAGGTGCACTTGACAGAACAATCGCATATGTAAAAGAAAGAAAACAGTTCGGACGCACGATTGGCCAGTTCCAGAATACACAGTTCCAGCTTGCAGATATGGCTACAAAAGTAGAAGCTGCAAGAATGATGGTATACAAAGCTGCCATGGCAAAAGCAACACAGAAAGTTTACTCTGTAGAAGCTGCACAGGCAAAACTTTACGCAGCAGAAGTTGCAATGGAAGTTACCACAAAGGCTGTTCAGTTACATGGTGGATACGGATATATCAGAGAATACGATGTAGAACGTATGATGCGTGACGCAAAGATCACAGAAATCTACGAAGGAACTTCAGAAGTTCAGCGTATGGTTATTTCTGGAAACTTATTGAAATAGGAGGTACGAATCGTGAAGATAGTTGTTTGTGTAAAACAGGTACCGGATACAAAAGGCGGAGTTCAGTTTAATCCGGACGGTACACTTAACAGAGCTGCAATGCTTGCAATTATGAACCCGGATGACAAAGCAGGTCTTGAGGCCGCACTCAGATTAAAAGATCAGTATGGAGCAGAAGTAACCGTACTTACAATGGGACTTCCAAAAGCATCAGATGTGCTTCGTGAAGCACTTGCAATGGGAGCTGATAAAGCAATCCTTGTAACAGACAGAGTTCTTGGAGGAGCTGACACATGGGCTACATCAAGCACCATCGCAGCAGCAATCCGCAAACTGGATTATGACCTGATCATCACAGGACGTCAGGCAATCGATGGCGATACCGCACAGGTTGGACCACAGATTTCTGAACACCTGGATATCCCGGTAATCTCTTACGCACAGGATATCAAGGTAGAAGGCGACAGCGTGATCGTACAGCGTCAGTTTGAAGACAGATATCATGTGCTGAAAGCAAAAATGCCTTGCCTGATTACAGCACTTTCAGAATTAAATGAACCACGTTATATGACACCAGGTGGAATCTTCGATGCTTGTGACGCAGAGATCACAACATGGGGAAGATCAGATCTTACCACACTGGATGATGCAAACATCGGTCTGAAGGGATCTCCTACAAAGATCGCAAAAGCATCTGACAAAGTAAGAAAGGGAGCAGGAGAAAAAGTGACTCTTGATCCGGAAGAAGCAGTTTCTTACCTGATGGGAAAATTAACAGAGAAACATATCATTTAATAAGAAGGAAAAGTGGTGAATATCATGAACTTAGAAGAATATAAGGGAGTATATGTCTTTGCTGAACAGGTAGACAACAAACTGAGCGGAATCGCATTTGAACTTCTTGGAAAAGCAAAAGACCTTGCAGCAGACTTAAATGCAGAAGTAGCAGCCGTTCTGATCGGTTCTGAGGTAAAAGGACTTGCAGATGAACTTGCAGCATACGGAGCAGATAAAGTAATCGTAGTAGACGATCCGGAACTGAAAGAATACAGAACAGAGCCATACGCACATGCACTGGCATCTGTTATCGAAAAATACAAACCGGAGATCATGTTAGTTGGTGCAACAGCAATCGGACGTGACCTTGGCCCTAGAGTATCCGCAAGAGTACAGACAGGTCTTACAGCAGACTGTACACAGCTTGAGATTGGTGATTTCCCGATCAATGCAGTTGCAGGAAAAGAGCAGAAACATAATCAGCTTCTTATGACACGTCCTGCATTTGGTGGAAACACTATCGCTACCATCGCTTGCCCGGACAACCGTCCACAGATGGCAACTGTCCGCCCGGGTGTTATGCAGAAGATCGCAAAGATCGAAGGAGCAAAAGCAAACGTAGAAGAGTACAATCCAGGATTTACACCGGATAACAAATATGTTGAGATCATGGAAGTTGTCAAATCTGTATCTGAGACTGTTGACATCATGGACGCAAAGATCCTTGTATCTGGCGGACGTGGAGTTGGAAGCGCAGAGAACTTCAAGATCCTGGAAGACCTTGCAGAAGCACTTGGTGGAGAAGTCAGCTGCTCACGTGCGGTTGTAGATAACGGCTGGAAACCAAAAGACCTTCAGGTCGGACAGACAGGTAAGACTGTACGTCCTCAGGTATATTTTGCAATCGGTATTTCCGGAGCAATCCAGCATGTAGCAGGTATGGAAGAATCTGATCTGATCATCGCGATCAACAAAGATGAGACAGCTCCGATCTTTGATGTAGCTGACTATGGTATCGTTGGAGATCTTAACAAGATCGTACCGGAACTTACCAAACAGATCAAAGAAGCAGTTGCTGCTAAAAAATAAAGAATGACCGGTGAAAAATGGTGTCGCGTAAAAAGCGGCACCATTTTTTTGATGAAACCTTTAAGAAATCTTGCAGTAAACAAAAAATGTTGTGTGCCGGGAAATTCTTTTTTCTGATGGAAAGCTTGTATGCCGGGCTGATTGTATGCTATACTTTATAAAATATAGACTTTGTAGTTTTTAGCTGAAATAGGAGTGTAGATAAATGGCACAAAGAAGCAAAAGCAGACGCAGGGTGGCTGTAAAAAAGAAAACAGTTCATTATTTTGATTACAGTCTTCTGGCGATCATTATATTTCTGATGTGTTTCGGACTGATCATGCTGTACAGTATCAGTTCTTATGAAGCACAGACACAATATGAGGATGGAATGTATTTCCTGAAGAGACAGGGAATCATCGGACTTGGTAGTATTGTTGTAATGATGTGGGTTTCACGCTGGGACTATCATCGGTTTTCAAAATATGCCGCAGCGAGTTACTGGGGGTCCATGCTCCTGCTCGCACTGGTTAAGTTCACACCTCTCGGAATCGAGGTAAACGGTGCAAGAAGATGGTTCAGACTGCCTGCGAATCAGTCATTCCAGCCGGCAGAGGTTATGAAGATTGCAGTGATCATCTTTATCCCGTATCTGATCTGCAGGATGGGGAACAAGGTACATACCTTGAAAGGATCTTTAGGCGTTCTTGGATGGGGAGCTGTTGCTGCGCTTGGCGTATATGTACTGACTGAGAACTTAAGCTCCGCGATCATCGTAATGGGAATATCCTGTTGTATCCTTTTTGTTGTACATAAAAAGCAGAAGATCTTTCTGTGGTTTGCAGGGGGCGGTCTTGTAGCCTTTGTAGCCGGATCTTATCTTCTGGGACGCCTTCTTGAGAATAGTACGAATTTCCGACTCAGACGTATCATTGCATGGTTGAATCCGGAAAAATACGCTTCAACGATCTCATTTCAGACGGTGCAGGGACTGTATGCGATCGGTTCCGGAGGGTTCTTTGGAAAGGGACTGGGGAATGGTGTGCAGAAGACGGTCATCCCGGAGGTACAGAATGATATGATCCTGTCAGCAATCTGTGAAGAACTGGGAGTATTTGGTGCGATCATCATTCTGGTCCTGTTCGGACTTTTGATTTACAGACTGCTCTTTATTGCGCAGAATGCGCCGGATCTGTATGGAGCGCTGATCATGACAGGGATTATGTCGCATATCGCGATCCAGGTAGTGTTAAATGTCATGGTAGTAACGAATATGATGCCAAACACAGGAATTACGCTGCCATTTATCAGTTATGGAGGTACGTCGATCCTGTTTTTGATGATCGAGATGGGAATGGCACTGGGGATTTCCAGAAGAATTAAGTTGGAGGACTAAAAAAGGCTTTTTTTTCAAAGCAAAATATGGTATGATATTGGAAGTGGTAATGAAAACCACGTATAATGGATGTAGATGACGCGTTTCGGAGGTTTGGATTATGAGTTATAAAGTGATTGTGGATAGCTGTGGAGAATTGACAGAAGAGATGAAGGCTTCGGGTCTGTTTGAGACAGCATCTTTAGGGCTGGAGGTTGGAGATTATCACGTTATTGATGATGAATCTTTCAATCAGGCTGAATTTTTGAAGCACGTAGCTGAATGCCCGACATGTCCAAAGTCCAGTTGTCCGTCTCCGGAGACGTTTATGGAGGGATATCACTGCGATGCAGAGCATGTATATGCAGTTACGTTATCTTCTGAACTGAGTGGTTCTTATAACAGTGCCGTACTTGGGAAGAATTTGTATGAAGAAGAATATGGTGAGAAAGAGATTTATGTTTTCAATTCGAGATCCGCATCGGTGGGACAGACACTGATCGGGATGAAGATTGCCGAATGTGAAGAAAAGGGGATGTCATTCCAGGAAGTAGTATCTGCGGTAGAAGCATATATTGAGGAGCAGCACACCTATTTTGTACTTGAGACACTTGAGACACTTCGTA
Source organism: uncultured Bariatricus sp. (assembly GCA_934320645.1). GTDB lineage: Bacteria > Bacillota > Clostridia > Lachnospirales > Lachnospiraceae > Allocoprococcus. The sequence goes on along the minus strand of CAKRFP010000007.1, from coordinate 65,658 downwards.
AGAACGGAAGGCTGACAGGACTTAAGGCAATTGCCGCAACGGTGCTGAATATCAAGCCAGTGATGGGGTCTACCCCAAAAGGTGAGATCTGCCAGCTTGGTCAGGCGCGTGGAATCAAGAAAGCGCTTAAGAACATGGTAGACTGCGTGATCGCAGATCTGAAAGATCCGGAGAACAAGGTACTTGCGATTTCACATTGCAACTGTCCGCAGAGAGCACAGGATGTGAAGAAGATGCTGGAAGAACGGGCCACATTAAAAGATATCATCATTCTGGATACCAGAGGTGTCAGCAGCATGTATGCCAATGATGGTGGAGTGATTATTGCAGTATAACTTGTATCAGTCGCAAAAGTGTGGTAATATATACTAGTTAGATTGATTGCGAAGGAGATTTGCAGATATGAGTCAGAAAAAAGTAGATTACTATAAACAGGCAAAAGCAAACAGAAAGCGGGAAGAGAGAAAGAAGAATTTCCGTAAGACACTGGATTATACGATTCTTGGATTGATTGCACTTGCAATCGTCGGATGGATCGGATGGTCAGCTTATGATCTGTATGAATCAAAGCAGCCAAGAGCGGTAGCAGAGGTTGATTATTCTGCTGTAAGTGATTATATTCAGTCGATGAATACCGCTGAGTAGATGAAAAAGAAAGTGGAGAGTTTGTTCCATATGGGAACGGATTCTCCACTTTTTTTCTGCTGCAGGTGGGAGTGGGGGAAAAATATGCCTCCACTTTCCACCACAAAATGGTAAAAAATGGGAAAAAGTCCGATTTGACGGGCTTTTTTTGAGCGGATAAATTCTAAAAAATGCTTGAAAAGGATGCTAAAGTGGGGTACAATGGACGTAAGTGGTAGAAAGTGGAGTGAAGTGGAGCAAAGTGGCATAGAAAGTGGCAGGCCACTTTGAAAGAAGGTGATTCCTATGTTGACTGGAGAATTTAATCATAGTATTGATTCAAAAGGCAGGCTGATTATTCCTTCAAAGTTACGTGAGAGTTTGGGAGAACATTTCGTAATTACGAAAGGAATGGACGGCTGCTTATTTCTGTATCCGGACAACGAATGGAAAGCCTTTGAAGAGAAGCTTAGAACTTTACCACTTACAAACAGGAAAGCCAGAGACTTTAAGCGTTTCTTTCTTGGAAGTGCTACAGAAGGAGAGCTTGATAAACAAGGGAGAGTTTTGATTTCTTCTTCTCTTCGTGCTTATGCAGATCTTGAAAAAGAAGTTGTTTTAGCCGGCGTGCTGGACAAGGTTGAGATCTGGAGCAAAGAAGCGTGGGAAGCTCGTACTGCTGATGTTGAGGAAAATATCGAGGACATTGCAAATGACATGGAAGATTTGGGACTTAGCATCTAAATAGATCTTTTAATTTAGGAGGATACCATGACATTTAAGCATAAATCAGTATTACTGGATGAGACAATCGAAGGACTGAACATCAAGCCGGACGGAATTTATGTTGATGGCACACTTGGTGGAGGCGGACATGCGTATGAAGTATGTCGGCAATTAAACAACAAGGGGAGTTTTATAGGAATAGACCAGGATGCGGCAGCGATCGAAGCAGCAGGCATCCGATTAAGCGACTTCGGGGAGAGAGTTACAATAATCCGGAGCAATTATTGTGATATGAAGTCGAGGCTCCATGAGATAGGCATTGATAAGGTCGATGGGATCGTACTCGATCTGGGCGTATCATCTTACCAGTTAGATACGGCAGATCGTGGGTTCTCCTATCGCACTGATGCACCTTTGGATATGAGAATGGACAGACGTCAGACATTATCTGCAAAGGAGATTGTCAATGGCTACAGTGAGATGGACCTTTTTCGGATCATTCGTGACTACGGTGAAGACAAATTTGCAAAGAATATAGCAAAACACATTGTTATGGCAAGAGAGAAAGGTCCTATTGAAACAACTGGACAGTTAGCAGAGATCATTAGAGAGTCCATACCGATGAAGTTTCAGAAGATGTCGGGACATCCGGCAAAGAGAACTTTTCAGGCAATCCGGATTGAGTGTAACCGGGAACTGGAAGTACTTCGAGATTCTCTGGATGATATGATTGATATTTTAAATCCGGGAGGAAGGATTTGTATTATTACCTTCCATTCTCTGGAGGATAGAATTGTAAAAGGAATCTTTAAAAAGAATGAAAATCCATGTACGTGTCCAAGCACATTTCCGGTATGTGTATGTGGAAAAGTTTCCAAAGGAAAAGTAATTACGAAAAAGCCGATTCTTCCAAGTGAAGAAGAGATGGAGTTTAACAGCCGTTCAAAAAGTGCAAAGCTGCGTATTTTTGAGCGGGCATAGAATTTGAAAGGGTGGTGCTGTATGGCAGAATACAGTCGTAGAATACAGTCAGATAGGCGTACAGTAACAGGCCAGAGAATGTACATATATGGAAATACAGTTCGCCAGGCAGAGGTAATGCCGCAGCGACATGAGGAACCAAGAAAAGAACATAAAAAGAAAAAACTGGACAGACAGATCTTGAAGAACAGAAGAAAAGCAATGCGGATGAATCCGGCGTATGTGATGTTTCTTTCGATTGCAGCAGTGGCAGCACTTGTGGTCTGTGTATGGTATCTGCAGGTACGTGCAGAACTTACAAGCCGCACGGAACATATTACCGAGCTGCAGCAGGAACTGGCAGATGCAAAAGAAGAGAATACAACGAGATATAATTCAGTGATGGATTCAGTGAATCTGGAAGAAGTAAGAGATCGTGCGATCAACGATCTGGGAATGGGATATGCGACTTCTGATCAGATCATCGAATATCAGAATCCGGTCAATGATTATGTAAAACAATATGAGAGTATTCCGAAAAATGGAGTACTTGGACAGACAACAGGTAAATAGGCTAAAAAACAAAGGTGAATAGCATGTCAAAAAGAAGAAGAAAAAGAAAGACTTCTGTTTTGAGGCAGAAATTCACGGTGGGAATGCAGAAAAAGCTGGTAATGCTCTTTATAGCGATATTACTGGCTTTTGTTATTCTTGTCGGAAGGATTACCTATATCAATGCTTCATCAGGGGAAGATTATACGAAGACGGTGCTGGATCAGCAGCAATATGTAAGTCAGTCGATTCCATTCAAGAGAGGTGATATCGTAGATTCAAATGGTACAAAGCTGGCGACCAGTGAACGTGTATACAACGTGATTCTGGATGCCAAAGTTTTACTCTCGGATGAGACGAAAAAAGCAGAAAATATAGCAGCTACAAAAAAGGCACTGAAGAAGTATTTTCAGATCAAAGCATCTGACGTGGATGCGATCATAGCAGATAGTCCGGACAGTCGTTATAATATTCTGAAAAAGGGGATTTCATATGATGATTCACAGACTTTTGAAGCCGCAGCAAAGAAAAATTCCAAGATCAAGGGAGTCTGGCTGGAAGAAGATTATGTCAGAAAATACCCATACAATACACTGGCTTGTGATGTGCTGGGATTTAGTGTATCGGGAAACGTGGGAGCAACCGGACTGGAGGCGTCTTACAATTCGATTTTAAATGGAACAGACGGACGAAGATACGGCTATCAGAATGAAGATTCAACAATTGAAAATACAGTGAAGGAGCCGATCAATGGAAATACGATCGTAACAACGATTGATGCAAACCTGCAGTCTATTGTCGAGAAGCATCTGGAAGCATTTAACCAGGCGCATACGGATGAAGCGCAGGAAGGCATGGGATTCAAAAACGGAGCGGTGATCATGATGAATCCGAATACCGGTGAAATCTTGGCAATGGCATCTTCGCCGACCTATGATCTGAATAATCCGAGAGATCTGTCGAAGTATTATACAGAGGAAGAATTATCCGAGATGAGCAGCGATGATAAGATTGATGCTCTGAATGCACTTTGGAGAAATTTTTGTGTCAGTGATACTTATGAACCAGGATCAACAATCAAACCTTTTACAATTGCAACCGGTCTGGAAATCGGTGCGCTTAAAGGGGATGAGACCTATTATTGCGGTGGTTCTCTTCAGATTGATGAGTGGGAGATCAAATGTATTTCCTATGACAGGGGCGGACATGGTGTGCAGGATCTGACGCAGGTTATGGAAAATTCATGTAACGTAGCGTTGATGCAGATCGGTCTCGCAATCGGACCGGAGGAATTCTGCAAATACCAGAGTATTTTCGGGTTTGGCCAGTATACTGGAATTGACCTGTCCGGGGAAGCGCTCGGTATCCTGCAGTCACCGGATGGAATGATCAACACAGATCTTGCGACAAACTCTTTTGGACAGAACTTTAACGTAACCATGCTTCAGCTTGCGACAGGTTTCTGCTCTCTGATCAATGGTGGAGATTATTACCAGCCACATCTGGTAAAAGCAATTCAGGATGAAAATGGAAATGTTATTCAGACGATTGATCCGGTTCTGGAGAAGAGAACGATTTCCAAAGAAACTTCAGAAAAATTGAAGAGTTACATGTACAGTGTTGTAGAAAACGGAAGTGGTAGTTCAGCACAGGTAGAGGGCTATGATATCGGTGGTAAGACCGGTACAGCGGAAAAACTGCCTCGTGGTGAGAACAAGAACGTAGTATCTTTTATTGGATACGCACCGCAGCAGAATCCGGAGATCATGATCTATGTGGTCATTGATGAACCGAATGCTCCGGATCAGGCGGCAACCAGCAGTCTGATCTCACAGCTTGCTTCTGATATTATGGCGGAAGCATTCCCTTATCTGAATATTACAAAGGCTCCGGCTGAGTAAATGGGTATAACCCCGGAAGACAGATCATACAGTAGTAGTAAGAATCTGTTTTCCGGGGTTTTTATGCGCAATAAGACCTATAATAAAAAGAAAATGCTGGTGGTATTTCTGAGTGCGTTTCTGATGATCCTTTTTTTGATTGGAAGACTGGTGTATCTGATGATATTTGATGCTGAATATTATCAGCAAAAGGCGAAAACACTACATGAAAGGGAGCGGGAAATCAAGGCGTCGAGAGGAGAGATCACAGACAGGAATGAGAAAGTCCTTGCGACCAACAAAGCGGTGTGTACTATATCTGTTATTCACAGCCAGATCAAAAAACCGGAGAAAGTGATCCGTTTGCTTTCGGAGGAACTGGGGATGGAGGAAGAAACCATTCGAAAAAGAGTCGAAAAAATTTCTTCGAGAGAAAAAATAAAGACGAATGTGGAGAAAGAGATCGGAGACCGGATCCGGGCATATGAACTGGATGGAGTAAAAGTGGACGAAGATTTTAAGCGGTACTATCCATATGGAAATCTGGCGTCAAAGGTGCTTGGATTTACCGGGGGAGACAATCAGGGGATCATTGGGCTGGAAGTAAAGTATGAAGAGTATTTGAAAGGGATCAATGGGATGATTCTGACAACAACAGATGCCAGGGGGATTGAGCTTGAAGATACACTGGAAGACCGGGTAGAGCCGGTTTCTGGTGATACTCTGCAGATCAGTCTGGATTACAATATCCAGGAATATGCACAGCAGGCAGCAGAAAAGGTGATGGAGGAAAAGCAGGCAGATGCGGTCGTTATTCTGATCCTGAATCCTAATACGGGGGAAATTTATGCCTGTGTGAATGTGCCGGAGTTTGATCTGAATGATCCATTTGCACTGCCGGAAGGTACGGATCCATCTTTGAATGACGAAGAAAAACAGAACATGCTGAACCAGATGTGGCGGAACCGAAGTATCAACGACACCTATGAACCGGGATCGATCTTTAAGGTGTTTACCGCTTCCGCAGCCCTGGAAGAAGGTGTTGTGAAAGAAGAAGATACGTTCTACTGTCCGGGATACAAGATCGTGGAGGACAGAAGGATACGGTGTGCGAGGACGACCGGACACGGATCAGAGACGTTCGTGCAGGGAGTACAAAACTCCTGCAATCCGGTTTTTATTGAAGTAGGGATGCGGCTTGGAACGGAGAATTTTTATAAGTATTTTGAAAAGTTCGGACTGATGGGGAAGACCGGGATCGATCTTCCCGGGGAAGCGGCGACGATCATGCACAAAAAGGAAAATGTAGGGCAGGTGGAGCTGGCAACCATGTCATTCGGACAGTCCTTTCAGGTGACACCGATGCAGATGGCGGCAACCGTTTGTTCGCTGATAAATGGTGGAAAGCGGATCACACCGCATTTTGGTGTTGCAGTCTATGATGCAGAAAGTGGAGAGAAAAAAGAGACGATCACTTATGGAAAAAGAAATCAGATTCTTTCGAAAGAAACATCAGAGAAGATGAGGGGGATTCTAGAAACGGTTGTATCGGAGGGTGGCGGAAAAAAAGCACAGATCGAGGGCTACCGGATCGGAGGAAAGACGGCGACCAGCCAGACGCTGCCAAGAAGTGCGAACCGATATATCGGATCCTTTATCGGATTTGCACCGGCAGAAGATCCTGAAGTTGCAGCGATGGCGATCATTTACAATCCTCAGGGAATCTATTATGGAGGAACAATTGCGGCTCCGGTGGTGCGTGATATTTTCGGCAATATTCTCCCTTATCTTGGAATTGAACGGGAAGAAAACCCGTGAAGCAGTTGAAAAAAGAGGGCAGATACATTATACTAAAGCGTAGAATCTGAGCCTTTAAGGGCTGATTTGGAAAACAAAAGAAAGACAGAGGTGGATTATGGATTTTACAATGGTCATACCGGTGCTGATCGCGTTTGTTCTCAGCGTGGCAGCAGGCCCGGTGGTAATTCCTATTTTAAGAAGACTCAAGATGGATCAGACAGAGAGAGAAGACGGGGTGAAGTCGCATCTTAAAAAAGCTGGAACACCGACAATGGGAGGAGTAATGATCCTTTTTTCAATTGCGGTCACTTCGCTGATCTATGTAAGAGAGTATCCGAAGGTGATTCCTGTTCTTTTTGTAACGATTGGATTTGGACTGGTCGGATTTCTGGATGATTATCTGAAAGTAGTTCTTCACAGGTCAGACGGTCTGATGCCAATGCAGAAAATGGCACTTCAGATCGTGATCACAGCAATTTTTGCATTTTATATTGTGAAGGTGGCAAATGTACCGCTTACCCTGTTGATCCCATTTTCAGGCGGAAAGTATCTGAACATTGGATGGCTTGCGATTCCGGTACTTTTTATCGCAGTGATCGGTACCGTCAATGGTGTGAATTTTACAGACGGACTGGATGGTTTGGCATCGAGTGTAACGGTTCTGGTAGCAACGTTCTTTACCGTTGTTGCGATCGGAACAAAGAGCGGGATCGAACCGATCACCTGTGCAGTTGTAGGTGCACTGCTTGGATTTTTATTATTCAATGTGTATCCGGCAAGTGTATTTATGGGAGACACCGGTTCACTGGCGCTGGGCGGATTTGTTGCTTCGACAGCATATATGCTTCAGATGCCGCTGTTCATTATTATCGTAGGACTGATCTATCTGGTAGAAGTGTTATCAGTTATGATCCAGGTAACATATTTTAAAAAAACAGGCGGAAAGCGTTTCTTTAAAATGGCGCCGATCCACCATCATTTTGAGCTGTGTGGATGGAGTGAGACACGGGTTGTTGCAGTATTTTCGATTGTAACAGCAATCCTGTGTCTGATTGCACTGCTGGCATTATAGGAGGCTGATAAGAATGGATTTACAGGGAAAGAAAGTGCTGGTATTTGGTGCAGGGATCAGTGGTATCGGATCCTGCGGATTACTGGAAAAAGAAGGTGCCGAAGTGATTCTGTATGATGGAAATGACAAAAAAGATGCAGAATCAATGAAAGGACAGCTTGGTGCGGAAAGCAAAGTCCGGGTAGTTCTCGGAGCTTTTCCGGAAGAGGAGATGGAAAGTCTTGATCTGGTTGTAATGAGTCCGGGAGTACCGACAGATCTGCCGGTTGTTCTGGAGATGAAGGAAAAAGGGATTCCGGTATGGGGCGAGATTGAGCTTGCCTATGTATGCGGAAAGGGAGATGTGCTTGGAATAACCGGAACAAATGGTAAGACGACAACAACTTCCCTTTTGGGTGAGATCATGAAAAATGCTCGTGACAGCGTTTTCGTTGTGGGAAATATCGGAACTCCGTATACGAATGCGGCAGCTGATACCAGAGAAGATTCTGTAATCGTTGCAGAACTTTCAAGCTTTCAGCTGGAAAGCATCCATACATTCCATCCAAAGGTAAGTGCGGTGCTGAATATCACACCGGATCATCTGAACCGTCATCATACGATGGAAGCATATATCCGTGCGAAGATGAATATTGCAAAGAATCAGACCGCAGAAGATGTCTGTGTCCTCAATTACGAAGATGAAGAGACAAGAAAGATGGCGGATGAATTTCAGGCGAGTGTTCTATTTTTCAGCAGTCAGCATAAACTGGAACAGGGAATCTATCTTGACGGAGAAGATATTGTGTATAAACCGGAGAAGGAGAAAGAGGGAACGGTCATCTGCAAGACCGGAGAACTGCAGATCCTTGGTGTACACAACTATGAGAATGTGATGGCAGCAGCGGCAATGGCAGCAGCTTACGGGGTAGATCTGGATGTGATCCGTCAGACGGTACTTGCCTTCAAAGGGGTTGAACATCGTATAGAATATGTGGCAGAGAAGAACGGGGTTGTCTATTACAATGATTCCAAGGGAACCAACCCGGATGCAGCAATCAAAGGAATTCAGGCAATGAATCGTCCGACAATCCTGATCGGAGGCGGATATGATAAGCAGTCCGATTTCCATGAATGGATCCAGAGCTTTGACGGAAAAGTCCGTTATCTGGTACTGATCGGTGCGACAAAAGAGCAGATCCAGAAGGAAGCCGCAGAATGTGGATTCCATGACTGTATTCTGAAAGAGACCTTTGAAGAGGCACTGGATACCTGCGTGGAACTTGCAAGACCGGGAGATGCTGTTCTTCTGTCACCTGCATGCGCAAGCTGGGGCATGTTTCCGAACTATGAAGTGCGCGGAAAAGAATTTAAAAAATACGTGAATGCGTTATAAAAGAAATAAAATAATTTCAAATAATCTGTATTAAAAGGGCGTGAACCGAAGTGGAAGAAAAAGGGAAAAAGAAGCGGATGGATATTTCACTTCTTCTGATAGTTTTTCTCCTGGTTGTGATCGGGCTGGTGATCTTATACAGTACCAGTTCTTATAACGGGCAGGTGAAATTCCATGATTCCTTCTACTATCTGAAAAAACAGGCGTTTGCGACGGCGCTTGGAGTTGTACTGATGCTGTTGGTGGCGGGGATGGATTATCACATCTGGCAAAGAATGGCAGTATTTGGTTATCTGGCTGCAGTTGCACTTTCCGTTGCGGTCATGCTGTTTGGCAGAGAAATTAACGGGTCCAAAAGATGGTTAGCTTTGGGCCCGTTTTCTTTTCAGCCATCGGAATTTGCGAAAGTTGCATTGATTCTTTTTCTGGCAGATCTTGTGACAAAGAATGTTAAGACGATCGGGAAAATGTGGACACTTTGCAGGATCATGTTCTGGATCCTGCCGATCGTGGGGCTTGTGGGGGCAAGTAATCTAAGCACGGCGATCATTATCCTGGGAATTGGTGTGATCCTGATCTTTGTGGCAAGTCCGAAATATGCGCAGTTTGTCTGGATGGGAATTGCAGGGGCAGGATTTATGGGAATCTTTCTTGCACTTGAAAGTTACCGGCTGGAAAGGCTTGCCATCTGGCGGAATCCGGAAAAATACGAAAAAGGTTATCAGACCTTACAGGGACTTTATGCGATCGGTTCCGGCGGAGTGTTCGGCGTTGGACTTGGGAACAGTGTGCAGAAACTTGGGTTTGTTCCGGAGGCGCAGAATGATATGATTTTTTCCATCATCTGTGAGGAGCTTGGGCTTGCCGGATCGGCTATGATCGTACTTCTTTTTCTGATGCTGATCTGGAGATTTTTTCTGATCGCGTCAGAGTGCAGAGATCTTTTTGGTGCGCTGATCGCAACCGGTGCGATGGCACATATGATGATACAGGTGATCCTGAATATTGCAGTCGTGACAAATACAATTCCAAATACAGGGATCACACTTCCTTTTATCAGTTATGGAGGAACATCGGTTATGTTTCTTTTAATTGAAATGGGACTTGTGCTAAGTGTGTCACAAGTGGTAGACTAGACAGGAGGTATACAGACGACGGAAGGAGGAAGATGCCTGGTGGGGTGATGCAAAAAGAAAGAAAAAAGAGAATCATGAAACGGGCGGTCATGAAAGCGATTCTGGTTATCATGTTGGTTTGCATAGCCATGATTACGTTTCTTTTACTCTTTCAGGTGCGTAAAATTGAAGTATCAGGTAATCAGTATTTGAGCAGACAGGAGATTGCAGACTGGGTACAGGATGATGAGTGGTCGACCAATTCACTTTATCTGATGATCAAATATCATCTGATGGATTATGAGATGCTTCCGGCAATGGAAGAAGTGAATGTAACCATGAAGAATCCGTGGACAGTGAAAGTTACGCTTAAGGAAAAGCGGATTGCCGGTTATATTGCTTCGGGAGATAACTGTATTTATTTTGATAAAGACGGGATCGTCCTGGCGAAGACAACAGAGCTGTGGGACGGGATTCCGTGTATCGAGGGATTACAGGTGAAAAAGGTAGAGCTTTATAAAGAGCTGCCGGTCAGCGATGCAAACAAAAAAGCATTTGCAAATCTTCTTGATATGACACTTACACTGAAAAAATGTGATCTTACACCGGATAAGATTATCTGTTCCGGTTCGGATCTGTATCTGATGTTTGGAAACAAATGTATTGATGTCGGACATACGAATCTGGAAGAGAGAATTATGCAGATATCGCCGATTCTCGAAAAACTGGGAGATCAGGGAGGAACCCTGCATCTTGAGGATTTTAATATAGATAACACTACCATTTCATTTGAAAAAGATGTGATTCCGGATCTTGGAACCTAATCTGTATCAAGTGAATAAAAAAATAGGAAAATATACAAAATTCTATTGATATTTTCCAGAAAAAAATATATTATAGTCTTATGTATAACTAATCGCATATTGACATTTAGGGTGTATAATATAATTAAGGTGACGAAGGAGGAGAAACTCTTGTTAGAAATTAAGACAAACGAATCAGAAGCAGCAGCTAAAATAATTGTAATCGGTGTAGGTGGCGGCGGAAACAACGCAGTTAACCGCATGATCGATGAACAGATTGCAGGTGTTGAATTTATTGCGATCAATACAGATAAACAGGCTCTTCAGTTATGTAAGGCTCCGACTCTTATGCAGATCGGGGACAAGCTGACAAAGGGACTTGGCGCAGGTGCAAAGCCGGAGATCGGTGAAAAAGCAGCTGAAGAAAGTGCAGAAGAGATTTCATCAGCACTGAAAGGTGCAGATATGGTATTTGTTACCTGTGGTATGGGTGGCGGAACAGGAACAGGAGCTACACCTGTTGTTGCACGTATTGCCAAAGAACAGGGCGCACTTACAGTTGGTGTTGTAACCAAACCTTTCAAATTCGAATCTAAGACAAGAATGAACAACGCTCTTGCAGGAATTGAAAAATTAAAAGAAAACGTAGATACACTTATCGTTATTCCAAATGATAAGCTTCTTGAAATCGTAGACAGAAGAACAACAATGCCGGAAGCTCTTAAGAAAGCGGACGAAGTTCTTCAGCAGGGTATCCAGGGTATCACAGACCTGATCAATGTACCTTCACTGATCAACCTTGACTTTGCCGATGTACAGACTGTTATGACAGACAAAGGAATCGCTCATATCGGTATCGGACAGGGCAAAGGTGATGACAAGGCTCTTGAAGCAGTTAAGCAGGCAGTTGCCAGCCCTCTGCTTGAGACAACCATCGCAGGTGCATCTCACGTTATCATCAACATTTCAGGTGATATCACTCTTATGGATGCGAGTGATGCAGCAGAATATGTACAGGATCTTGCAGGTGAAGATGCAAACATCATCTTCGGTGCAATGTATGACGATTCTAAGTCAGACGAAGCAACCATCACTGTTATCGCAACAGGACTTCATAATGTTGGTGGAACACAGAGTAAGCTTCAGTCAAGACTGGAACATAAAGCAAGCATGATGAACGGTGGAGCCGGAATGGGAGCAAGCAACATTTCACGTCCGCAGTTTAATCCGGGAGAATACAGCAATGTAGAAAGACCGATCTACGGTAACAGACCAGTACAGCAGCAGACAACTCAGGTACCACCGCTTCAGAACGCAAGAACTCCACAGAGCAAGGTAAAAGAGCAGTCTATTAAGATTCCGGATTTCTTCAAAAAATAAGAATGAGATAACAGAGGGGCAGTAAGAAATTACTGCCTCTCTTTCTGACTATGTCTGAGAAAATAAAAAAGAATGTAAAAGACCGGCTGATCTTTTACATTCTTTTTGTTGGCTATTGTTCATAACGTACCATTTCGCGCCGGAGTCTCTGCATGATTTTTTTCTCAAGCCGGGATATGTAGGACTGGGAAATTCCAAGAAGGTCGGCGACTTCTTTCTGTGTTTTTTCTTCCCCGTCAGGGGTTCCAAGGCCGAATCGCATCTGTACGATGACACGTTCCCGGTTGGAAAGCCGTCCGATCGCTTTCCCGAGAAGCTTGTGCTCGGCTTCTGTTTCCATATCGCGGTAGATTGTATCTTCTTCTGTTCCAAGAATATCAGAGAGGAGCAGTTCATTTCCATCCCAGTCAACATTCAGTGGTTCATCAATGGAAACCTCCAGCTTGGTTTTATTATTTCGCCGCAGATACATAAGGATTTCGTTTTCGATGCAGCGGGAGGCATAAGTGGCAAGCTTGATATTTTTATCCGGGTTGAAGGTATTGATGGCTTTGATCAGTCCGATCGTGCCAATGGAGATCAGATCTTCTACACCAACACCGGTATTGTCAAATTTCTTGGCGATATAAACAACCAGGCGCAGATTATGCTCGATCAACAGCTTTTTTCCTTCTTCATCCTGAATGCCTCCAAGAAGGGAAATGGCATGGCTTTCTTCTTCACTGCTTAGCGGAACCGGAAGAATGTCTGTTCCGCCTATGTAATGGATTTCCTGCTTTTCCGGGAAGAACACGCTGCGGAAAGAGGGAATCATCTTTAACTTAAAACAATCTGAAACTGCAACTTTTATCATCATTCTAATCCTCCTAACAATCTTTGGGATGTAATATCATTTCATAGGTACCGTTTCCAAAATTCTTCTGTTCAGAAATACCAATGAGTGGTGAACGGATCAGAATTTCGGAATTACCGGTTATCTTCATCTGTTGGATAGAAAAAACAGGCAGAACGCTGTTTGTCTTCTGGATGGTCTGGTATGGGATATACCGGAATCCACCATGAGAAATCTGGGAATCCATCTTCTGATAGGCACTTTTGCTTATAATATGTACGGGCTTTCCAGTCAGTGGATCTGCAAGATGATTTCCGCTGTCTATGAAAGCTTTGAAATGAAAGGATTTTCCATTTACAGATAAAATCACATCGCGGCTATGGTTTTGGAATTTCCATAGTTTCTTTAGAAACAAAAGTCCATGGTATAAAAGAAAAAAACCACAGATACCCAGTGCGAAAAGAGCGGATGCCATCCGGAAAAAATTTCCAAAATAAAGACGGAGCCAGCTCATAATGCCTCCAAGCAGAAAGCTTGTAAGATAGAGCAGAATCCATGCTTTCAGAAAGACGGGAAATGTCCGGAGCTTTAATCCGATCACAGTCATACAGGAATTTACCAGGAAAAACAGCAGGATATACCTGACCCATACCGGGCATGGAAAAAATAAAATGGCACAGGTCAGCAGTGAACCGGTAAAGGAACCGGCAAGAAGACTTCCATAAGTGGCAGAACATGGAAATACTTTTTTTACTGCCAGAAGAATCAGAAAATCCATCATCATGTTTTCCAGAAACAATACATCCAGATATACTTCATACTGCATAGTTATCCTTCTTTCTCTTTAGCTGCTAAATAGATTTGGTACTTAAGCATGCTTTATTATAGAAAAGATGTGTTTCAGATTTTGTCAGAAGATGGAAAATACAGAATAATTTTATTCGACATGCTAAAATGCTGGATTTTTTGGAAGAATTGTCGAAAAAGACAGGAAAAGACCGGCGTTCCTTGTCGGAAGCCGGTCTCCGGAAAGATAAGAAATGTATTTATCTGTCGTCACGATCCCATTTATCGGCAAGATTCTGGATCTGTGACTCGAATTTTGCAAGATCTTTGTTTGCAAGACCTTCATTTTTAAGAACAACATCCATCAGATGTTTAGCTGCTGCAACTACACGGTTAAATGCAGTAAGGGCACGAGTTTTGGCAGGTTTTTCAACGGCTTTCTTTGGAAGCTTGATGCCTTCAGAGAGGATCGTATCCGTTGCCAGATCAACACAGCCGCCGGAGTATGGGGCAAATGCCGGAATGCCGAAACGGTCTGTGATGGTAGAGGCAAAGGAATCTGTAACTGTATCTTCTCCATGTACAACAAAGACATGGGACGGTTTTTCATTGAAGCCGTCGATCCAGTTCAGCAGTCCGTTCATATCGGCATGACCGCTGATTCCTGCAAGGCCTTCGATCCGGGCATTGACTTCTACATTCTCACCGAAGAGCCGGACGGATTCCGGTTTGCTTTCGACAAGCTTTCTGCCAAGTGTGCCAACCGCCTGATAACCTACGAAGAGAATCGTACATTCTTTTCTCCAGAGATTGTGTTTGAGGTGATGACGGATACGGCCGGCCTCGCACATTCCGGATGCGGAGATGATGACTTTCGGTTTTTCATTGAAGTTGATCATCTTGGATTCTTCACTTGTGATCGTGGTCCTGAGTCCCTGGAAAAGCAGAGGGTTGATCCCCTTATTGATCAGAGCCATCGCATCTTCATCGAAGCAGGACTGTACATTTTTTTGGAAAACGTTGGTTGCCTCGATTGCCAGTGGACTGTCTACATAAACCTCAAAATTCTGATATTCCGGTAAAAGATTTTTCTCTTTGATCTCACGGATAAAGTATAAAAGTTCCTGGGTTCTGCCGACTGCAAAGGAAGGAATAACTACATTTCCGCCTTTGGAGAAGGTCTCACGCAGAATCCGGGTAAGATCTCCTATATAGTCCGGTTTTACAGCGGAATGGATCCGGTTGCCGTAGGTTGATTCGATGACCAGATAATCTGCGGAATCTACATGCTGAGGATCTTTGATGATCGGCTGATCTGTGTTGCCGACATCTCCGGAAAATACGATTTTTTTGCTTACACCGTCTTCTGTGATCCAGACTTCGATGCAGGAAGAGCCAAGCAGATGACCGACGTCGGTGAACCGGATCTCGATTCCCTCGCAGAGCTGGATGGTCTGATTGTAATCAATCGGAGCAAGAAGTGCGACTGCATTCATGGCATCCTGTACGGTATAAAGTGGTTCGTAAAGCGGAGCACCGGAACGGAGTGCCTTCCGGTTCCGCCATTCGGCTTCTGATTCCTGGATATGTGCACTGTCACGGAGCATGATGCTGCACAGATCAGAGGTAGCGAAAGTACAGATGATCTCGCCTTTAAATCCATTCTTTACGAGCAGAGGAATCTTGCCGGAATGGTCAATATGCGCATGTGTTAAGAGGATATAGTCGATCATGGAAGGATTGATCGGAATTTCCTGATTCTCATACAGGTCAGGTCCCTGTTCCAGTCCACAGTCTATTAGAATATGTTTTCCACATGCTTCAAGATAATGGCAGCTTCCAGTTACTTCATGGGCGGCACCGATAAAAGTAAGTTTCATATACTCAACCCCTTTGTATAAAATTATTTTAGTATATTATACTATAATTTTGATTAAAATAATAGAAAATCAGACCATATTGCCGAAATGTATATTCTTTCAGAAGAGTGTGAAAAAAGTCAAGGAGCGATATTTTTAATATTTTGCAGGAAATCGAATAAATGAAAACCGTTTTGAGAAAAATTTATACCAGTAAAGATTTGGAGGTTTATTGAGATGGTACTTAATAAAGTAGAAATCTGTGGTGTAAATACAGCCAGGCTTCCCCTGTTAAGTGACGGGGAAAAGGAGATGCTTTTTGAGAGGATCAAGGCGGGAGATGAGGAGGCGAAGGAGCAGTATATCAAAGGTAATCTTCGCCTGGTGCTGAGCGTGATCAAACGCTTTTCCGGAAGCAGTGAAAATCCGGATGACCTCTTTCAGATCGGCTGTATCGGTCTGATCAAGGCGATCAATAATTTTAATCCGGCACTGGAGGTGAAATTTTCAACTTATGCAGTACCTATGATCATTGGCGAGATCCGGCGCTTCATCCGGGATAACAATTCGATCCGGGTCAGCAGATCCCTTCGGGATACGGCATACAAAGCTATTTATGCGAAAGAAAATTATGTCAAAGTAAACCAGAAAGAACCTACCGTGCAGGAAATCGCAGAAGAAATCGGGATCGCGAAGGAGGAGATCGTCTATGCGCTGGATGCGATCCAGATTCCGGTCAGCTTAAATGAACCGGTTTACAACGATAATGGAGATGCGATGTATGTAATGGATCAGATCAGTGATAAAAAGAATAAGGAAGACAGATGGGTGGAGGATCTGTCACTTCAGGCGGCAATGGACCGGCTTGGAAAACGGGAGGAGCATATCATCAGACTGCGTTTCTTTGAGGGAAAAACACAGATGGAGGTGGCGGAAGAGATCGGGATTTCCCAGGCACAGGTAAGCCGCCTGGAAAAGAACGCACTCAGGGCTATGCGACAATATCTGCGAAGTGAATAGAAAAATAGAGATTTCCAGTTGAAATTTGTCAAGGTTCATACTATTATAATCATAGAACAGAAGAACAGGAGAACAGCAATGTATAAAGCGTGTATTTTTGACTTGGATGGAACTTTGACAAATACGCTGGATTCGCTGACTTATTCAACGAATAAGACGTTAGAAGAAATGGGACTTGAGACGATTACCAAAGACCAGTGCCGAAGCTTCGTTGGGGATGGAGCCAGATGTCTTATGGAGCGTGCACTTCGTGCGTCCGGAGACACAGAGCTTAAGAGGATTGAAGAAGGTATGGAAGTTTACAGCAGAATCTTTGGAGAAAATTGTATGTACCATGTACGTCCTTATGATGGCGTTGTTCAGATGTTAGATTCACTGAAGAAGAAGGGAATAAAGATTGCAGTATTTTCCAACAAACCACATTTGCAGGCGATCGATGTAGTGGAAAGTACATTTGGAAAAGGATATTTTGACCATATTCAGGGGCAGTCGGGTGAATTTCCGAAAAAACCGGATCCGGAAGGACTTCTGTGGATACTTGATAAATTAGGGGTATCGCCGGAAGAAGGAATATACATAGGAGACTCGGATGTAGATATGAAGACAGGGAAGGCTGCCGGTATGTTTACTGTCGGAGCAGAATGGGGATTCCGGACCAGAGAACTTCTTGTGGAGACAGGAGCAGATGCAACAATTGCACATGCTGAAGAATTGCTTAACTATTTATAGTTCAGATGAAAAATTTTTCTGTGAGAAAGATAAGGGAGGGTTGCCTGTATGTATGAGTATGATGAAGAATGTCTGCAGACATTCCTGAATATGCAGTCACAGCTTTTTGATGAGCCGGTTGCAGAGACACTGGAAGAAGCAGAAGCATTTCTGGAAGACTGTATGGCGGTTGTTGTAGATTCTATTAAGGATGTGAGAGATTATCTGGATGAAAGCGGAGCGGACATCAGTGGTATGAGTGATGAAGAGCTGGAAGAGGCTTCAGAAGTATTCGCACTTCCGAACGGACAGTATCTGATCGTAGAAGGTTAATAAAAGAAAAAGAGCTGCGGCATCAGTTGTTTGCCGCAGCTTTTTTGAGCGCATCACGGATTGCGTTGAGAAGAAGCTGAGAGGTATAGGGACTGTCATTTGAAAGTGTCAGGTTATCGAGGGACTGGGTCTGGCAGATCTGGTCAGCCAGGTCTTCGAGAGACGGCTGAAGAAGAGGATACATGGCAGTTACCGTCTCACTCAGATTGGAAATGCGGATCGAATCAATCGAGGAATCGGAGACAGAAATCTCCAGTTCCAGATTTTCATTTCCAAGCGTGAAAGATGAAGTATAAATGCCGGGTGTATATTTTTTGTCCGATACCTGGGAGTGCCGGCTTCCGGAGAACATAAAGAATAAAAGACAGAGGATGAGAATGCCTAAAGTGGCAAAAATAACAGTATAGATAATCTCTTTCATGTGAAGCACGATAATTTTGGTCTTGGAACTCATAAGGAACCTCCTTAGGCAGTATGAAATTTCGGCATGTGGTGCCGCTTAATAAACTATATGAAAAGAAAGAACGGTTTATGCATAAGAAATGCGTGACAAAAGAGAGTGGATTTAGTAGAATCAGGAAAGAGAAAAAGCAGAGGTGAATAGAATGTTTATAATTGCAGGACTTGGAAACCCGGATGAAAAATATCAGGGGACAAGACATAATGTTGGATTTGACGTAGTGGATCATATGGCGGAGAAATATCAGATAGCAGTCGATACGAAAAAGCATCGTGCCTTCATCGGAAAAGGTGTGATCGAGGGACAGAAGGTACTTCTTGTAAAGCCACAGACTTATATGAATCTGAGCGGCGAGAGTCTCCGCAGTCTGGTGGAATATTATAAGATCGATCCGGAGGAAGAGCTTCTGGTGATCTACGATGATATCAGTCTGGAAGTCGGACAGCTCAGGATCCGCAGAAAAGGAAGTGCCGGCGGACATAATGGAATCAAGAATATCATTGCAAATCTTGGAACCAGCGTATTTCCGCGAATTAAAGTAGGTGTGGGAGAGAAGCCGAAAGGATATGATCTTGCCGATTATGTTCTCGGAAAATTTTCCAAAGAGGACCGCGTACTGATGGAAGAAGGATATGATCTGGCATGTGAAGCTTCGGTGCTGATCATGCAGGGAGAAATCGAGCAGGCAATGAACGAATATAACAAAAAAAAGAAAGAATAGAAGGAGGCAGAGGCAATGCATGCACTTACGGCTCCTTTATCTGAACTGGCAGAGATTGAAGAAATCTATGAAGAGCGGGGCCGGGAGACAGGCATGCTGCTCATCTCCGGGTGTGTCACATCACAGAAAACCCATCTGATGTATGCACTTGGAAAAGGTTATGCGCGGACACTGATCGTTCTGTCCAGTGAAGATAAGGCAAAGAAATTATACGAAGAGTATCGTTTCCTAAATGAAAACACCAGCTATTATCCGGCGAAGGATCTCCTTTTTTATCAGGCGGATATCCACGGGAAACAGCTGGTCAAACAGCGAATGGAAACCCTGCAGATGATGATGGAAGCAGAAGAGGGAAGTCAGGTTACGGTCATCACAACGATTGATGGATTCATGGATGAACTGCCTCCGGAAGCAGAAGTGAAAGGGGATATCCTGACTATTTCAAATGGCGAAGCTGTGGAATTTGAGTCTCTGAAGGAGAAGATCGTAAAGCTTGGCTATGAAAGGGAAGCCCAGGTGGATGGTCCGGGACAGTTTGCAGTCCGTGGAGGTCTGATCGATATTTATCCACTGACCGAGGAGCTTCCGATCCGTATTGAATTCTGGGGAGATGAGGTGGATTCCATCCGTACCTTTGATGTGGACAGTCAGAGATCGGTAGAGAATCTGGAACAGATCGTCATTTATCCGGCGGATGACCGACTGGGAAGCGACCGGAAAGTTTCTTTTATCAATTATTTTGATCCTGAGGATACACTGGTGTTCCTGGATGAACCGGCGCGCCTTCTGGAAAAAGGACGTCTGGCAGAAAACGAAGTGGAAAAGGCAAGAGAAAACCGTGCAGAAGAGATGGCAAGAACCGGGGAGATAGAAGAAGCCCCGGAGTTTTTTACGACTGATGAGATCGTAAAATTTCTGAACCGGTTTTGCATGATCGGGATGTGTGCTCTGGAAATGAAGTGTAAGCCGTTTTTTGTGAGAAAGCGGTTCGGAATTCAGGCAAAAAGTGTCAATCCGTATAACAGCAGCTTTGAGATGCTGACACAGGACCTGAAAAGGCTGAAACGGAACGGATACCGGGCAGTTCTGATCTCTGGTTCCAGAACGAGGGCAAAGCGTCTGGCAGAGGATTTGAGGGATTATGATCTGAGCAGTTTTTACAGTGAAGATCAGGAACGGGAAGTGAAGCCGGGGGAGATCATGGTATGCTACGGGCATATTGAGGTCGGATACGAGTACCCGATGATCAAATTTATTGTCATTTCCGAGTCGGATATTTTTGGAAAGACAAAGAAGAAAAAGAAACGGAAAAGTTACGATGGACAGAAAATAAGCAGCTTTTCGGATCTGAAACCAGGAGATTATGTGGTGCATGAGAACCATGGACTTGGAATCTACCGGGGAATTGAGAAGATTGAAGTTGACAAGGTGACGAAGGATTATATGAAGATTTCGTATGCAGATGGAGGAAATCTTTATATTCTTGCCACACAGCTTGACCAGATCCAGAAGTATGCCAGTGCGGATGCCAAAAAACCGAAACTCAACAAGCTTGGCGGACAGGAATGGCACCGAACGAAGAGTAAGGTGAAGACGGCGGTCTGGCAGATCGCCAAAGATCTGGTGGAACTCTATGCGGTGCGGCAGTCCAAAGAAGGATTTGTCTACGAAAAGGATACCGTCTGGCAGAAAGAATTTGAAGAGATGTTTCCGTTTGAGGAGACCGAGGATCAGCAGCTTGCAATCGAAGCGACCAAGCGGGATATGGAAAGCCCGAAGATCATGGACCGTCTGATCTGTGGGGATGTGGGATTCGGAAAGACGGAGATTGCGATCCGTGCAGCATTCAAAGCGGTGCAGGAGAATAAGCAGGTTGTCTATCTGGTTCCAACGACGATCCTTGCGCAGCAGCATTACAATACCTTCGTGCAGCGGATGAAAGAATTTCCGGTCAGAGTGGATCTGTTATGCCGTTTCCGCACACCGGCGCAGCAGAAAAAAACAATCGAAGATCTGAAAAAGGGACAGGTTGATATTATTATCGGAACCCACCGGGTGTTGAGCAAGGACATGGCATTTAAAGACCTGGGACTTCTGATCATCGACGAAGAACAGCGCTTCGGGGTGCAGCACAAAGAAAAGATCAAGAAGCTGAAGGAAAACATTGATGTTCTGACGCTGACAGCAACCCCGATCCCGCGAACCCTTCATATGAGCCTGATCGGAATCCGTGACATGAGTGTGTTAGAAGAGGCGCCGATCGACCGTATGCCGATCCAGACCTATGTCATGGAAGAAAACGATGAGATGGTCCGTGAGGCAATCGAAAGAGAGCTTTCCCGGCAGGGACAGGTGTACTATGTCTACAACCGTGTCCAGGATATCGCAGAGATGGCGGCGAAGATCCAGAAGCTTGTACCGGATGCGAATGTGGCATACGCACATGGACAGATGCGGGAACACAAGTTGGAAGATATTATGTACGATTTCATCAATGGAGAAATCGATGTGTTGGTATCGACGACGATCATCGAGACCGGTCTTGACATTTCCAATGCCAATACCATGATCATCCATGATGCAGACCGGATGGGACTTTCCCAGCTTTATCAGCTTCGGGGCAGAGTCGGAAGATCGAACCGCATGGCTTACGCATTTCTTTTATACAGAAGAGATAAAATGCTCCGGGAAGTTGCGGAAAAACGTCTTTCCGCAATTCGTGAGTTTACTGACCTTGGATCAGGTGTGAAAATCGCCATGCGGGATCTGGAAATCCGTGGAGCCGGCAATCTGCTTGGAGAAGAACAGCACGGACACATGGATGCAGTAGGATATGATCTCTATTGTAAGATGTTAAGTGAGGCAGTTCGCCAACTGAAAGGAGAGATCACCGAAGAGACCTATGCGACAACGGTGGATCTGAATATCGATGCTTACATTCCGGCGTCTTACATTCCGAATGAATACCAGAAACTGGATATCTATAAGCGGATCGCAGCGATTGAGACCGAAGAGGAACAGGATGATATGTTAGAAGAGCTGATCGACCGTTTTGGCGATCCTCCGCGCAAGGTGCAGCAGCTTCTGATGATTGCGCATCTGAAGGCAAAAGCACATGCAGCTTATATTATCTCAGTCGAGCAAAAAGGGGAAGAGTACAAATTTACCATGTATGAGAAAGCGAAGGTAAATGTAGCAAAGATTCCGGAACTCCTGGCAAAATATAAGGGAGAACTGACATTTAAGGCAGATACAGAAAATCCGTATTTTATTTACTGCAGACTCCGGAAAAATAAAAAAGAAAAAACGGAGCAGATTCTTGAAAATACAGGGAAAATTGTTGAAGATATTCAGGGACTTGTCGAAGAATAATGTGTATTTTTTATGAAAAAGATTGCCAGTAAGGTAAAAAAACGATATACTATACGAGTGCATGATGAAGAGAAGATCAAGGAGGAAATTTTATAAATGAAAAAAAGAGTGGTTGCCTGTATACTGGCAGTTGCTTGCATTGCATCTTTAAGCGGATGCGGAAGCAAGTTCAACGGACAGGATACAGTGGCAGAAGTCGGAGATGAGAAGATCACTGCGGATGTGGCGAACTTCTATGCAAGATATCAGCAGGCGCAGTTTGAGACGACCTATGGAAGCTACCTGGGAGATGATTTCTGGGGTAATGAAGTTTCAGACGGAAAGACCTATGAGGAGAATTATAAAGATTCGATCATAGAGTCTCTGGAGACGCTGTATCTTCTGGATGAACACAAAGATGATTATGAGATATCTCTGAGTGATGATGAGACGAAGAGTATCGAGGATGCTGCAAAAGAATTTTCAGATGCCAATGACAGTGATACCAAGGATGTGGTATCTGGTGATGAAGAGACGGTAAAGAAGGTTCTGGAGCTTCTGACGATCCAGCAGAAGATGGAAAAAGCCATGACTGCGGACGTAGATACCAATGTATCCGATGATGAAGCAGCCCAGAAAAAGATGCAGTATGTACTGTTTTCTACAAAGACAACAGACAGTGACGGCAATTCAACAGATATGTCAGATGATGAGAAAGCAGAAGTGAAAAAGAAAGCGGAAGATTTCCAGAAGGATGCAGGAGATGCCAAAGATTTTTCTGTATTTGCAACGGCAGCAGGAGTAGAAGCAACAGACTTGACATTTGATGCAGATACTACTTCACCGAATGAAGATCTGGTCAAAGCTGCAGATGGATTAAAAGAAGGGGAAGTCACTGAGGTGATCGAAGCGGACGAAGGATACTATGTTGCCAAGTTAGTCAGCCTTCTTGACCGTGATGCAACAGATACGAAGAAAGAATCTATTGTATCGCAGAGAAAGAGCGACCAGTACCAGTCACTTTGCGATGAGTGGAAGAAGGATACTGATATCAAAGTACATAAAAAAGTATGGAATACGATCAACTTTGCTGATCAGGGCGTAAAGGTTAAGAGCACGACCGAGGATACAACATCTTCAGACTCTTCATCAAATTAAGCGTCTGACTTAACAAAAGGGAAGTTCAAAAAGACGACAGGAGGAAGATTAGGATGGAATCAATAGCTATTGTGTTGAAGGATATCATGGGTGGAAATTCTGCTGTATTTGTAGCCGGAAAAGAAGCCATGATTGTATCGGTTGTTTCAATTGTTATATCGGTTCTCATTGGGATTTTAGGTTTGAAGCTGATCCGTGTCTGGAGTGCACTGATCGGATTTATTGCGGGAGCACTGATTGGATTTGCCGTGGCATATCTGCTTGGACAGGAAGCTGTTGTAGTGCTGATCGCAGCCGGAGTCTCCGGTCTGGTTCTTGCAATTCTGAATGGTGTATTCAAAAAGTTTGGTGCTTTCTGGTTTTGCTTTCTGGGTGCAGCCGGTACCGTGCTTGCGATTACAAATGCAGGGAACTGGATCATGCTGGCAGTTTGTGGAGCAGTTGGTCTGATTTTTGCGATTCTTGCAATGATCTGGTTTGAACCATTTGTGATTATCGCGACAGCACTGACAGGCGGTTTCGAAGCAGGAATGGTGATCTACGATCTGGCAGGGCTGAAAAACGTGATTTTCATGTGGATCATTTCGATTGCAATCACACTTGTAGGAATCGTGATCCAGTTTGTCATGAAGTCAAGCGAGATTAACAAGAAACAGGTTCGGAGAGCAAATGCGATCAAGAAAGAAACTTCCAAGGAAGAAGAGATTGAGATGGCAAGAACTATGCTGATCGACCTTGATGATGATGAAGATGATGATGAATAAATAAGAGTGATGAGAGGGTGTATCTGAAAAAGGTACATCCTTTTTGTGTATACGATGAGCCAAGTGCGGACATAGCGGGAATAGATGGAAGAAACCGTGTACTTCTTGCGGCATTATCAAAAAAGAGGTATAATAAAAACAGTACCAACGATTTTAAGGTCTGGAGATGAAAATATGAAGATAGATATGCATTGTCATGTAAAAGAAGGATCAATTGACAGTAAAGTGCCGATTGAAGAATTTATTAAAAAGCTGCAGTCTAAAGGGATTGACGGAATGCTGGTTACGGATCATGACACCTATAATGGATATCGGCACTGGAAGAATACGATCAAAGGGAAAAAGTACAAAGATTTTGTCGTATTAAAAGGAATCGAGTATGACACACTGGATGCGGGACATATTCTGATCATTATGCCGCAAGGGGTAAAGATGCGTCTTCTGGAGCTGAGAGGACTTCCGCTTTCGCTTCTGATCGATTTTGTACATCATAACGGTGGCATCTGTGGACCGGCACATCCGTGTGGGGAAAAGTATCTGAGTTTTACCAATACAAAGAGATGGCAGAAATCGCCGGAGCTGATTGAGAAATTTGATTTTATCGAGACGTTCAACGCCTGTGAACCTCCACAGTCCAATGAGGGAGCAAAGTATCTTGCAGATAAGTACGGAAAGCCGGGAACCGGCGGAAGTGATGCGCATAAGCTGGAATGTGTTGGAATGGGATATACGGAGTTCCCGGTACGGATCGAGACCGAACTGGATCTGATCCAACAGATCCGCGAAAAGGCGGAGATCACATCTGGTGGAGAATATTATACGAAGACAACAAAAGATAAGATAGGGAAGCTTAATAAGCTTCTGATCTTTTCATTCTGGTTCTACAACCGGGGCGGTGCACTTATGAAAAAGCATACACGCAAGAAGAAGATCAATAAAGAGCAGCCGCTTGATGCGATTGATCCGATCGAAATTCCATATCTGGACAAGATCAAACGGAAACATTAGTGTTATAATCCATTTAAGAGTAAAAGAAAATCCATCCAATTCCTTTTCATAAAGGGAACCGGATGGATTTTTTGACAGGGAAATTTTTCAACATTTGCTATTTTTTGAAAGACATTTCTTTCAGCCTGCTTCTCAGATCTTCAAAGGATTCCTTGTAGTTGCGGTTCTGCATCTTAGGGAATGCCTTCATGATACGCTTCTGCATATGAGAAGTTGCTTTGACATTTTCCTGATAGCTTCTGCGGAGAAGTGCAATTCGTTCTTTTACTTCGTCAGAAACATCCGCAAGGGTGTCGGAAATGGCTTCCTGTTTTTCGAAAATAGTAGATTTAAGTTCTTCCTGCTTTTCAGATACCGTATCTTTGAGTTCTTCCTGTTTTTCCATAGCGGTAATGGTACTCTTGTAGATGGATTCTCCGAGTTTGTCGGAAATCTGGTGAAGTTCGTCCGCGATCGCCTGCATTTTGGCAAGACGTTTGTTGAGTTTCAGGATACCGGATGCAGTCACATAGAGATCGGCAAGCCCTGCAACTGAGAGGATACATACCAGGATGATTCCGACAAGGAATGGGATATGCGCAAGCAATATATCGATCATCGGATGGAACACATCTACGATAAAGACGCAGAACACACCCCAGATCAGTGAAAATAAGAGACACACATATCCGTTCAGATTGAGCGGCATATTGGAATAATCCCACCATTTGTTATGAAACACTTTTTCCAGAATGAATCCAGTCAGCCATTCGATCGCAGTGACAAGAACAGCACTTCCCAGATATAACAGGATCAGGTTGGAGCGGAGCGGTGTCAGAAAATGGATGACCGCAACTACGCCGAAACCGTATACCGGGCAGATCGGACCATTTAAGAATCCACGGTTGACAAAATGATGTTCTTTAAAAGCAGCGAAAGCAACTTCTGTACACCAGCCTAAAAAGGCATATATAAAGAAGCACTGAAATAAATAATATAGATGCTGTGCAGTCATAAAAAACCTCCTTGAGTCTGCTGCAAAAAATATGTAATTCTCTTTATTATATACAGAAAGGAAAGGTGTGTAAACGAAAAAATGTGCTATACTGAAAACATGACATGGAAGGAGCGGATGAGATGCTGGAAGAAATGATGCCAAGATGGGTTCCGACAGAGACGGTCAATGGATTTGAGATCTGTCCCGGACTTTACCGGGATGAGGGGGCAACTGCGTTTCAGTCGGCAGTGAATTTTACCGTACATTCAAAGGGAGCAATAAGCTGTGAACTTCTGCTGTTTCACAGAAAAGAACAGGAGCCTTATGCGGTGATCCCGTTTCCGGATAACTGTCGGATCGGTGATGTATTTTCTATGATGGTATTCGGACTGGATATCGAAGAATTTGAGTATGCTTACAGGCTGGACGGACCTTGGAAGCCCAAGGAGGGTCTGCTGTTTGATAAAAAGCATATCTTGTTAGATCCTTATGCAAAAGCAGTCACCGGGCAGAGCGTGTGGGGAAAGGCGTTGAATACAGGAGGATACCGTGCCAGAGTTGTACGAAATAATTTTTTCTGGGGCAGCGAAAAGCCGGATAAGATCCCTATGGAAAAGCTGATCATCTATGAGGTGCATGTCCGGGGATTTACAAAGATGGATAAAAGTGTCCGCTACCCGGGAACGTTTGCAGGAATCAAAGAGAAGATCCCGTATCTGAAGACGCTCGGAATCAATGCGGTGGAGCTGATGCCGATTTTTGAATTTGATGAACTGCAGGGAAGCCGGGAAGTGGATGGAAAGAAACTGATCGATTACTGGGGATACAATACAGTCAGTTTTTTTGCACCGAATACAAGTTATGCAGCGTCAACGGAGTACAACCGGGAGGGCGTGGAGTTAAAAGAACTGATCCGGGAGCTTCATGACAACCAGATTGAGGTGATTCTGGATGTGGTGTTCAACCATACGGCAGAGGGGAATGAATGCGGACCGTTTATTTCCTTTAAAGGATTTGACAACCAGATTTATTACATGCTGACACCGGATGGGAAATATTATAATTTCAGTGGCTGTGGAAATACCATGAACTGCAACCATCCGGTGGTGCTTAAGATGATCCAGGACTGTCTGCGGTACTGGGTGGCAGAATACCGGGTGGACGGTTTCCGGTTCGATCTTGCCTCGATCCTGGGAAGAAACGAAGACGGTTCACCGATGGAGAATCCGCCGCTTGTGAAGAATCTCGCCTATGATTCCCTGCTTGCGGATACGAAGCTGATCGCAGAGGCGTGGGATGCAGGCGGTCTTTATCAGGTTGGAAGTTTTCCTGCATTTCGCAGATGGTCGGAATGGAACGGAAGATACCGGGATGATGTGCGGGAATATTTAAAAGGGGGACTTTGGGCTGCGGGAGCGGCGCTACGAAGGATTGCAGGTTCTCCGGACATCTACGATACCAGAATCCGCGGGAAACATGCTTCAGTCAATTTCCTGACCTGCCATGACGGATTTACCCTGTATGACCTTTACGCGTACAACCAGAAGCACAATGAGGCGAATGGCTGGGAAAATCATGATGGAAGCGACGATAACCGGAGCTGGAACTGCGGCGCAGAAGGGGAAACAGATCAGGTGATGGTGAATGAACTCCGTCATCGGATGATGAAAAATGCATTTGCAGTCCTTCTTTGCAGCCGGGGAACGCCGATGTTCCTTGCAGGGGATGAGTTCGGCAATACTCAGTTTGGAAATAACAATGCCTACTGTCAGGATAACGAGATTTCCTGGCTGGACTGGACGCGGAAAGAGAAATTCCAGGATGTCTTTGAGTTTTGCGCTTATATGACAGCATTTCGGAAGCGGCATCCGTCAATCACCGGGGATGCAGGGGCAAGTAGTCTGGGATTTCCGGAGATCAGTTTTCATGGGGAAGTTCCATGGGAGGTGGATCTTTCCGGACCGGAGATCCGGACGGCGGCTGTGATGTTTGCCGGATACGACAGTGAACATGCAAAAGAAGACTGTGTCTATCTTCTGATGAATCCATACTGGGAAGGTGTCTGGGTAGAACTGCCACAGCTGGCGATCGGATACAGCTGGCATGTGGCAGCGAACACCGGAGATAAAAAACAGGAGATTTATCAGAAGCCGGTGCGGATTTCAGAAGAAAAAATCCTTGCAGGACCGAGAAGTGTGATTGTTCTGGAGGCAGATCAGCAATAAAATACTATTGACAAGTGGGTACTCTTCCTTTATAGTAAGGGTACTCGTCTTTTATATTCTCTTTTCTGACCTGAAAAGGCAGAAGGAGAAACTTTTATGAAACATATGAAGAATCATTTTGTCAGAATCTTAAGTGTGATTCTGGCGGTAGTATCATTGTCAGGCAGCAGTATGCCTGTCGCATCTGCAAATTCAGCAGAGAAAGTCACAAAGAAAGAAACAATTGTAAAGCTCGATGAAAAATTAGGAGCAAAGCCGGGAAAAGTGCTGGAAGAACTGCAGGCACATGAAAAGGATGGATATTATCTGGGAACTCCTTACAGCGGATTTCCTTTAACGGCAGAGAACTGTATGCGCCCGAACGGAGCGTATGGTGGAAATGGTGCAATGAACTGTACCGGTTTTGTCGCGTACGTTCTGGAAAAATGCGGAGCCGATCTTTCCGGGATTGACAAGGGCAGTCTCCGGGGCGGCAAGGTCAATGCAAGTAACTGGTTCCACTGGATGACGGACAATGCAGTAGAGTCCTATCATTACAATACCATTGACGAACTGCTGGCAGGAGGAAAAGCACAAAAAGGGGATGTGATCTACTTTGAGCCGGTTTCCTGGGAGGAAGAAGATGCGGACTGCCATATCGGATTTTTCTGGGGAGACAGTAGCAGTGATAACCGGTTCTGGCATTCGGCTTCTATTCCATCAAGCGGCAACCAGATTTCAGAGCTTGTGGCGAAGTCCAGATCTACGGTGTATCTGTTTAAGACAACCCATAATGGCAGTCTGGAGATCAAAAAAAGTTCTGCCGAACCGGAGGTCACAGCAGAAAATCGGCTTTATACGCTTGAGGGGGCGGAGTATACGGTCTATAAAAATGGTACGTCCGAGGTAGTCTGTGTGATCCGGACAGATGAAAATGGTTATGGAAAAGCGGAGAATCTGCCGGAGGGACTTTATGACATGAAAGAGACAAAAGCACCGAAGGGATATGTACTGGATACAAGACTGCACCAGGTTACAGTTGGTGCTGGAAAGACAGTGACTTATGAGTGTCAGGATGTGCCGGAAAAGACAAAGATAGAAATCCTGATCTGGAAGATGGATGCAGAGACTGGAAAAAATCAGGCACAGGCCGGACTTTCCCTTGAAGGAGCAGAATTTTATGTAGGATTTTATGATTCATTCTTTGATGATCAAACTGAGATCGGAGTAAACTCATCTCTTCGAAGCTGGAAACTGAGATCCGATGCGGATGGTGTTGTCCGGATGGACGTGGAGCACCTGATCAGTGGAGATCCGTTCTTTGAAAATAATGAGATTCCGCTTGGAACGATCACGATATGGGAAACGAGCGCGCCGGAGGGGTATCTGGTGGACCCGGTTACGCATTGTATCCGGACTGGAAATGAGGAAAATGGAAGTTATAAAGCTTTGGAAATATGGAATCCGGTGGAAGTAAAAGAAAAGATCATCCGTGGAGATTTAAAGCTGGTGAAAGCAGCGGATAAGACTTTGAAAAGGCTTGCAGATATTCCGTTTCAGATCACGTCAAAGGCGACAGGGGAGAGCTATGTGATCCGGACGGACAAAAACGGGGAAGCTTCGACCAGTGCATACTGGAATCCACATACGATTAATACAAATGAAGGGAAAACAAGTGAAGATGGAATCTGGTTTGGGGAAGGTGCGCCGGATAATACAAGAGGGGCACTTCCTTATGGAATCTATGTGATAGAAGAAATGCCATGCAAAAATAATGAAGACCGGATCCTGATCCCAGCGTTTGAGGTGGAAGTATCGAAAGAGATGCGAATAATTAATCTGGGGACTCTGACAAATGATGAACATCCGGTACCGGAGATCGGGACAACGGCATCGGACCAGGAAACCAGAACACATAACGGAAAACGGACGGATCATGTAACTGTCATTGACCAGGTAAAATGGAAAAATCTGGAGATCGGAAAAGAGTATGAGATCAGAGGCACGCTGATGGAGAAAGAGACAAAAGAACCGGTTATGCAGGATGGAAAAGAAGTGACTGCAAGGAAAAAACTGATCCCGGATACAGAATCAGGAGAGCTTTGGATGGAATTTACATTTGATGCAACCGAGCTAAAAGGGGAGCAGGTTGTTGTATTTGAGGAAGTCTGTCTGGAAGAGAAGCTGGTTGCCGCACATGCAGATCTGGAGGACGAAGGACAGAGTGTAACCTATAAAAAAGAAAAGCCGGAAGAGAAAGAAGAGCCGGAAAAACCGAAGGAAACGACAACAGCCAAAACGGTTGCAACCGGAGACGGGGCTTATGTAAAAATACTGGTATTTATGATCGCAGTTCTTCTTACAGGGGCGTTTCTCCTGCGGTTTCTTCTGAACCGGATGTGGGTACGAAAGTGGAAACATCGCTAGGATGGCATTGCGCTTGACAAATTCTTATGATATAATCGCTAAATAAACAGATACTTTAGTAAATTGCTGAAGTGAATCAGAAAGAATAAGAAGGGTGGAGAACCATGAATTTACTTTATAAGAGTACAAGAGATGCAGAAAAGACAGTAACAGCTTCCCAGGCGATCTTAAAAGGACTTGCAGATGACGGCGGATTATTTGTACCGGTTTCGATTCCGAAGCTTCCGGTGTCACTCGGAGAACTCAAAGAGATGACCTATCAGGAAACTGCATATACGGTTATGAAAGAATTCCTGACAGATTTTACAGAAGAGGAACTGAAGAACTGTATCGCAAAGGCTTACGACAGCAAGTTTGATACCGAAGAGATCGCACCGCTTGCGAAAGTGGAAGATGCTTATTATCTGGAACTTTTCCACGGAGCAACGATTGCATTCAAGGATATGGCACTTTCTATTCTTCCGCATCTTCTGACCACTTCTGCAAAGAAGAATCAGGTAAAGAATGAGATTGTTATTCTAACTGCGACATCCGGTGACACAGGAAAAGCTGCACTTGCAGGATTTGCAGATGTAGAAGGCACAAAGATCATCGTATTTTATCCGAAAAATGGAGTCAGCCGCGTGCAAGAACTGCAGATGGTGACGCAGAAAGGAGAGAATACTTCGGTTGTTGCAATCCACGGGAACTTTGACAATGCACAGAGCGGTGTTAAAGCAATGTTCGAGAATAAAGAACTGGCAAAAGAATTAGGTGAGGCAGGCTATCAGTTCTCATCAGCCAACTCAATCAACATTGGACGTCTGGTTCCACAGGTTGTCTATTATGTATATGCTTATGCAAAGCTTCTTCAGAATGAAGAGATTACAGAGGATGAAGAGATCAATGTGGTCGTACCGACAGGTAACTTTGGAAACATTCTGGCTGCATACTATGCAAAGAATATGGGAATCCCGATTGCAAAGTTGATTTGTGCTTCCAATGAGAACAAGGTTCTCTATGATTTCTTCCAGACAGGAACCTATGACCGCAACCGCGAATTTGTTCTTACAACTTCTCCGTCCATGGATATCCTGATCTCTAGCAACTTAGAGCGTCTGATCTACAAGATTTCCGGAGAAGATGCAAGAAAAGATACAGATCTTATGACAGAGCTGAAGACAAAAGGAAGCTATGCGATCACGGGAGAGATGAAAGCGAACCTTGCAGATTTTGCAGCAGGTTATGCGACAGAGGAGCAGGTTGCAAAAACCATCCATGATGTATACGAAGATACCGGTTATGTGATGGATACCCATACAGCAGTAGCAGCAACGGTATATAAAGCTTACAGAGAAGACAGCAAAGATGACAGAAAGACGGTGATCGCATCCACAGCAAGTCCGTACAAATTTGCAGGAAGTGTTATGACTGCGATCGATCCGAAGTACAAAGGACAGGATGACTTTAAGCTGATCGAAGAACTTCAGAAAGTTTCCGGTACAGAGATTCCGAATGCCATCAAAGAGATCATGAATGCCGAGATCCGTCATAGTACAGAGTGTGATGTGGATCAGATGGAACAGACCGTTAAGAATATTCTTGGTGTAAAGTAGACAGGAGAAGAGAAAATGGACGGAATGGAAGGGATTTTTGGGATCATTGGTGTCGGGGCAGGCTTATACAGTCTGTATGCATGGTTCCAGCTCAAATACAAAGGAATCATCAATACATCAATCCTTGTACCGAAAGATACGAATGTAAAGAAGTGCAAAGATAAGAAAGCGTATATGACGGTAGCAGGACCAAAGCTTTTGGTGCTTGCGGTCGTACTGATCCTGTATGGTGCGGAAGATCTGTATAATACTTATGTACAGAGTACCGGGTATTTATTCTGGATCATGCTGGTGTTGGTACTTGTGGTACTGGTATGGTTTGCATGGACAGTAAAAAAACTGAACGCAAAATATTTTTAGTCAGATTATAAAACAAATGCAAATGAAACGGGAAGGTGCAGACGGGAAGAGCTGTACCTTCCTGTTTCTCTTTATTGTTAGGGCAAAGCCCTGTTTGCCATTGTGGAGTTTTTCGCTGATCCGAAAAACGGAGCTTTGGAAAACAAATAAACCACCTGCTATGCAGGTGAGTCAGCATTGCTTCAGCTTACAGAAAAAAACCTCCGGTGGTATAATTAATGTAGGTTCGCCAACCGCACTAATATACACAGGAGGTATCCATATGGATAATAATAGTTTATCACATACAAAGTGGAATTGTAAGTATCATATTGTTTTTGCACCAAAATATAGAAGAAAAGTAGCATATGGAAAAATTAAACAGGATATAGCAGATATTTTGAGTATGTTATGCAAAAGAAAAGGTGTAAAAATTGTTGAAGCAGAGATATGTCCAGATCATGTACACATGTTAGTAGAAATTCCGCCAAGTATAAGCGTATCGTATTTTGTAGGGTACTTAAAAGGAAAGAGTACATTAATGATATTCGAAAGACATGCAAATCTGAAGTATAAATATGGAAACAGACATTTCTGGTGTCGTGGATATTATGTAGATACGGTAGGGAAAAATGCAAAGAAAATACAGGAATATATAGCAAATCAGTTACAGGATGATCTGGAATATGATCAAATGACACTGAAAGAGTATATTGACCCGTTTACGGGTGAGCCAGTAAAACGTAACAAATAAAGATAAGCCCGAAAGGGCTTTGTAAGTAAATGATGTTGCGCTTGGCGAACCTATTTCGATGAGTCTTTAGACTCCAGTGCCGGTAATAGACCCTTATAGGGTCAAAGCAAACCACCGGCTAAGCCGGTGGTCGTGATTTTAATTTCACAGGAAATTCCGAAGGAACTTCCTATGAAAAAAGGGCACTGAGTGCCGAGGCACATTCTTTTTTATGGTAAATTCCAAAGGGAAATCCTGTGAAACAAAGGGAAGGTTTGCCGCAGAAAAAGTTTCGGTAACGGTTTTCTGGGAGAATGAAGAAGAACAGTTTTATAAAACATGGTCTGTGAATTTGGAAGAAAATTTGTTACAATAAATGTATTGCATGACCGGCAATAAGATAATGGGGATAAAAGTAAACGCCATGTAAGATGAAATGTCAGAAAGAAGAGGACAAAAGAAAATGAAATATGATTTTACAAGTGTGATCGACCGCAGGGGAAAGGATTCATTGGCGGTTGATATTCCGGTGGAGTCCGATCCGTTTCAGGATGGAACCGTATTAAAAGAAGGATTTGACAAGATTCCGATGTGGGTAGCGGATATGAACTTTGCCACAGCACCGATGATTCCGCAGACGATCGCAAAGAGACTGGAACATCCGCTGTTCGGCTATTTTTCACCGAGTGATGAGTATCTGGAGCACATTATCGACTGGCAGAAGACACAGAATCATGTCGAAGGACTGGAAAAAGAGCATATTGGCTATGAAAATGGAGTGCTTGGTGGTGTAGTCAGTGCACTGAAGGTATTTGGCTCTGTCGGTGAGAAGGTGCTTATCCATGCACCGACTTATGTGGGATTTACAAGTGCACTTACAAACAGTGGCTTCAATATCGTGCATAGTTATCTGAAGAAAGATGAAGAAGGAATCTGGCGCATGGATTATGAAGACATGGACAGACAGATCAAGAAGCACAAGATCCATGCGGCAATCTTCTGCTCTCCACATAACCCGTGCGGACGTGTATGGGAGAGATGGGAGATCGAGAAGGCGATGGAGATCTATGCGGCAAATGATGTCTATGTGGTATCGGATGAGATCTGGTCTGACATTACGCTGTATGGGTATCAGCATATCCCAACACAGAGCATTTCTGAGGACGCAAGAAACCGGACAATCGCCATGTATGCACCGACCAAGACCTTTAACCTTGCCGGTCTTGTCGGAAGCTATCATATCATTTACAATCAGTATCTGCGTGAGCGCATGGAAAAAGAAAGCTCAACCAGTCATTATAATGAGATGAATGTGCTGTCTATGCATGCGCTGATCGGTGCGTACAGCGAAGATGGAAGAGCATGGATGAATGAGATGCGTCAGGTGATCGGTGAAAATGTAGATTACGCCTGTAATTTCATCTGGAAGAACTGGGAAGGGGTAAACGTATCCAAACCTCAGGGAACTTATATGCTGTTCCTGAACTGCGAAGAGTGGTGTAAAGCACATGGTAAGACGATGGATGAAGTATTGAAGGCAGGATTTGAGGTCGGTGTGATCTGGAAAGACGGAAGACCGTTCCACGGCGAGTACGGAATCCGCATGAATCTGGCACTGCCGCTTAGCAGGGTAAAGGAAGCGTTTGACAGACTGGATAACTATGTATTTGGGTAGATGAAATTTGATGGAAGATGTATTTGAGATATTAAAAAATTTACCAAAGCCGGGGGACTATGTTCTCTTGACGGTGGCAAAAGGTTCTGCAGCCGGGGAAAAAACGGTGATGTCGGAGCAAAAAATAATTTGGGAAAGTAAAGAAAAAGGTTTCTTTTCAGAGCATATGAACGAAGCCGTGAACTTAAAAAAGTGCGGGCTTTATGAAATTGCAGGGCAGCAGGTGTTCTGTGATATGATTGGAGGGCAGGAGCATCTGGTCATCTGCGGGGGCGGTCATGTCTCCATGCCGGTGATCAGAATCGGGATCATGCTTGGATGGAAGGTCACAGTGCTGGAGGATCGTCCGCAGTTTGCAGACCACGCAAGAAATGCAGGGGCAACGGAGGTCATCTGCCAGCCGTTTGAGGACGCACTGGATCAGATCGAAGGAGACCGGGATACTTATTTTGTCGTGCTGACCCGGGGACACCGGTATGACCAGGTTTGTCTGGAGAAGATTATCCAGAAGGAGCATGCCTATATCGGAATGATCGGAAGCAGGCGCAGAAGTGCGATGGTAAAGCAGAATCTGATTGACAAGGGCTGTGACCAGGCTGTGATCGGTGAGGTGAAAAGCCCGATCGGTCTGAATATCGGTGCGGAGACACCGGAAGAGATCGGTGTGGCAATCATGGCGGAGATCATCGAAGTGAAAAATCAGAACAGGCGGGTCTGCGGTTATCCGGAGGATCTGCTGGAAGCAATCTTGGATACCGGACATTCGGGAAAGAAGATGCTTGCCACGATCATTGCAAGAAAAGGCTCTGCACCGCGAAATGTAGGGTCCAAGATGCTGATCCTGGAAGACGGCGGATGTGTGGGAACCATAGGAGGCGGCTGTATGGAAGCAGAAGTTCTTAGGAAAGCAAGATGGATGATGCACAACAGCCATGCAGAAGTAAAGACAGAGCATGTGGATATGACCGGAGACGATGCGGAAGAAGAAGGCATGGTCTGCGGCGGCACGATTGAGGTATTACTGGAACCGGTCTGGAATTAAGAGGAGAACAGGAAAAACTGTGATGTGACGGCACAGAGTAGATTGAAACAAAGAGAGGACGGAAGAAGCTGTGAGAGACTCTTATGGACGTACAATTGAATATATGAGAATTTCAATCACAGACCGCTGCAATCTCCGTTGCAGATACTGTATGCCGGATGGTGCGAAGTGGATTCCCATGTCAGAAATCCTGACTTATGAAGAAATCGTACGAATTTGCCAGGAAGCAGTGCAGATTGGAATCACCCGTTTTAAGATTACAGGCGGAGAGCCACTGGTCCGAAGAGGGTGCGCAGATCTGATCCGGCTGATCCGGCAGATTCCGGGGGCAGAAGAAGTGACCATGACGACAAATGGAGTTCTTCTGGGCGAAAAACTGGAAGAACTTCTTGCGGCAGGACTGGATGCGGTCAATATCAGTCTGGATACACTGATTCCGGAGAAATACCAGGAGATTACTGGATTTGATGAGCTGGAAAGAGTCAGAGGATCCATTTCCAAGGCTGTAAAAAGCGGAATCCGGGTAAAGATCAATACGGTTCTGCAAAAAGGGATCAATGAGGAAGAATGGCAGAATCTTGCAGAGCTTGCAAAAGACCAGAATCTGGATGTCCGTTTTATCGAACTGATGCCGATCGGACGGGGAAAAGCAGAGGAAGGGATTTCCGGTATGTGGGTACTGGAAAAGCTGAAAGAAACCTATGGGATAGATGACGAACTTTGTCCGGCAGAAGGACGGTTTGGGAATGGACCTGCGGTGTATTATCAGCTGCCCGGTTTTCAGGGAAAGATTGGTCTGATCAGCGCGTTGCATGGCAAATTTTGTGGCAGCTGTAACCGGATCCGGATGACATCCACCGGAAAACTCAAATCCTGCCTGTGCTATGAGGATGCGATCTCTGTTCTGGAGACAGCAAGGTATGGAACCTCAGAAGAGATCCGGAAATGCCTGGAGAGGGCAGTTCTTGGAAAACCGAAGATGCATCATTTTGAGGAACAGGATTTTATCACAGAGAAAAAGAATATGTCACAGATCGGAGGATAAGCGTAAGAATGGGAAAACTGAAAGGAATCTGTATCAGCGAAAAACGTGGAACCGAAAAACATGAGGTCTCTGAGGCGGAGATTAAAGCAGACTGGGGAATCGAAGGAGATGCACACGGTGGAAAATGGCACCGCCAGATCAGTCTGCTTTCCGATGAAAAGATTCAGGAGTTTCGCGCAAAGGGTGCAGATATTGCCTATGGTGCCTTTGGTGAAAATCTGATCGTGGAGGGATTTGACTTCCGCGCGCTTCCGGTTGGAACAAGATTCCATATCGGAGATGTGATACTTGAAATGACGCAGATCGGAAAAGAGTGTCACAGCCACTGCCAGATCTACAAAAGAATGGGTGACTGTATCATGCCTAGAGAAGGTGTCTTTGCAGAAGTGATCACCGGAGGCCATATTAAAGTAGGGGATGAAGTCGTGATGGAACAGGTGAAAAGTGACCGTCCATTTTCAGCGGCAGTCATTACGTTAAGTGATAAAGGTGCTGCCGGGGAGAGGGAAGATAAAAGCGGTCCCAAGATTGCTGAGATGCTGAAAGATAGAGGATATGATATTAAAGAAACCATTTTATTGCCGGATGAGCAGAAAAAACTGGAAAAAGAGCTGATCCGGCTGGCAGACCAGAGACAGATAGATGTGATCTTTACCACCGGAGGAACCGGATTTTCAGAGCGGGACCGTACACCGGAGGCAACAATCAATGTCTGTGACCGGATGGCAAATGGGATTGCAGAGGCAATCCGGAATTACTCGATGACGATCACAAAACGTGCCATGTTCAGCAGAGCGGTCTCAGGAATCCGGAAAAAGACACTAATCATCAATCTTCCGGGCAGCCCAAAGGCAGTGCAGGAAGCGTTGGAATTTCTGCTTCCGGAGCTTGGACACGGACTTGGAATCCTGAGAGGGACAGAAGGCGAATGTGCCAGAAAATAAAGAGGTTAGGAAGCATGAGTGAATTTACACATTTTAACGAAGACGGTAATGCAGTGATGGTGGATGTGGGTGCAAAGGCAGATACGAAGAGAGAGGCACTGGCATCCGGCGTGATCCGCATGTCGGAAGAATGCTACCGGAAGGTAAAGGAAGGCAGTATGAAAAAAGGAGACGTCCTTGGCGTGGCAAGAATTGCCGGGATCATGGGGGCAAAAAAGACAGCAGAACTGATTCCTCTTTGCCATATTCTGAGCCTCACCAAAGTAGAGATTGATTTTGAATATCTGGAAAAAGAGCATGGAATCCGTGCACTTTGCCGCACAGCGTGTATCGGGAAGACCGGTGTGGAGATGGAAGCACTGACCGGGGTAAATGTTTGTCTTCTTACGATTTATGATATGTGTAAAGCGATTGACAGAGGGATGGAGATCGGAGAGATCCATCTGCTCGAAAAGTCTGGCGGAAAAAGTGGACAATGGATTCGTTAAAAGAATTTAAACTTCTGGTAAAAAAAGTAAATATCATCAACGATTA
Organism: uncultured Bariatricus sp.; assembly: GCA_934320645.1. Taxonomy (GTDB): domain Bacteria; phylum Bacillota; class Clostridia; order Lachnospirales; family Lachnospiraceae; genus Allocoprococcus. The sequence goes on along the minus strand of CAKRFP010000007.1, from coordinate 26,857 downwards.
ACAGTTGAAAAAAGATGGCTGATAGTCTATAATAGGCTTTAGAAAACCTGGAATGTTCGAGACTTCCGTATTTTTGAACCTACAATACTTTAAACGGGATTCTTATATCTCTGTAATATGTCAGGCCCTCATTGCGCAGGGGAAGGCAGAAAAGCAGATGCGGTCGCCCACCTAGCGGAGTGCTAGGAGTCAAAAAACGGAAAACGGCATTTCGGGGGACTACAAAAGATAAAGGACAGTTGCGAGAGCAACTGTTTTTTTGGGTTTTCAAAGAAGTTAAATTATGGTAAACTATTTTGAAAATGAAACTGCCGATAAGATAAATGGAGTTATTATATGATTAAAACGATAAAGAAGATCCAGGATTTTACTGGGCAGGTGTCACAGAAGCATGTCGGAGCATATGCAGCACAGTCTGCTTACTTTTTTGTGCTGAGTATGATTCCGATTATTTTGCTGCTTCTTGCGATCATCCAGTATACGCCGGTGACAAAAGCAGATGTTATGACTGCTGTGGTCAATCTGTTCCCGGAAGCGAATATGCAGGACTTTATGGTCGGCATTGTCAATGAAGTCTATAACCAGTCGAAGACGGTCATTCCGATCACGGCGATCGTGGCACTCTGGTCAGCCGGAAAAGGAGTACTTGCGGTAAGTACCGGGCTGAACTGCGCATATGAGCTTCGAGAGACACGTAATTATGTATTTTTAAGAATCCGTGCGTCCATCTATACGATCCTGTTTATTGCGGCGATCGTGATGGCGCTGGTGCTTTCCGTATTTGGAAATAATATCAGTATTTTTGTATATCATAAGATCCCGCTTCTGGCAGATACGACGGATTTGATCATGCGTCTGAGAACGGTGATCTCATTTGTGGTTATGACCGGAATCTCTCTTCTGGTCTACCATTTTCTGCCAAACCGGAAACTTCCGTTCCGGGATCTGGTTCTGGGATCGATTTTTACATCCCTGGGATGGCTGGTGATTTCGTTCATCTTTTCCATGTACCTGACGATCTTCAAAGGATTTTCCGGTCTGTACGGAAGTATGACAGCGATCATTCTGGTGATGTTGTGGCTATATTTCTGTATGTATGTGATGTTGCTTGGCGGGCTGATCAACTGCATCTGGGTAGAGGTAAAGAGGGATGTTCTGGAAAAAGAATAGTACTGTAAAGTCTGGTTATGGCCTGAAAAGGCGATATCCGGACTTTAAAATATGGTTTCGCAAGATGGAGTTGCGACTTTATCCTGACTTTATCCGAGAAAACCGCTTGACATAAAAAAATCATATGTTACAATAATTAGGTATATGACATATTAGAAAAGCAATGACCGTGTAAGTAGTGTACTGTTTTCCGACAGAGAAGGAGAATCCCCGGCTGTAAGTTCTCCACGGTTCAGACAGGAATCGAATTTCCCACGTGAGCTGCGTTTTTGAAAATAGAGTAGAAAACGACGTTTCTGCACGTTACGCAGTCCGAGTGCCTGTTATTACAGATAGCAGGAAACAGGGTGGTACCGCGATTGATCTCGTCCCTTTTGGTGGACGGGATTTTTTTATTGCAAATGAATGGTCAAAACAAGTTTTAAGGAGGATATCATGAAAGAAAGACTTGAGAGCATCAAACAGGAAGCCATTAAGCAGATCCAGGCTTCTGATGTACCGGAGAAATTAAATGATGTACGTGTCAAATTCCTTGGTAAAAAAGGAGAACTGACAGCCGTATTAAAAGGAATGAAAGATGTAGCTCCGGAAGAACGTCCGAAAGTAGGACAGCTTGTCAATGAGACAAGAGCTGCCATCGAAGAACTTCTCGATGAGACAAAGAAGAAAATGGATGCAGCAATCCGTGAAGAAAAATTAAAACAGGAAGTGATCGACGTAACACTTCCTTCTAAGAAAAATATGGTAGGTCACCGTCATCCGAACACAATCGCTCTGGAAGAAGTAGAGCGTATCTTCATCGGTATGGGATATGAAGTTGTGGAAGGACCGGAAGTAGAATATGACCTTTACAACTTTGAAAAACTGAACATTCCTGCAGATCATCCGGCAAAAGATGAACAGGATACTTTCTATATCAACAAAGACATCGTGCTTCGTACCCAGACATCACCGGTTCAGGCACGTGTGATGGAACAGGGCAAGCTCCCGATCCGTATGATCGCACCTGGTCGTGTATTCCGTTCCGACGAAGTAGATGCAACCCATTCACCATCTTTCCACCAGATCGAAGGACTTGTAATCGACAAAAATATTTCCTTTGCTGACTTAAAAGGAACTCTGGAAGTATTCGCAAAAGAACTTTTCGGACCGGATACCAAGACAAAATTCCGTCCGCATCACTTCCCATTCACAGAGCCAAGTGCAGAAGTAGACGTATCCTGCTTTAAGTGCGGTGGAAAAGGCTGCCGTTTCTGTAAGGGATCAGGCTGGATTGAAATCCTTGGCTGTGGTATGGTTCACCCACACGTACTCGAAATGTGCGGAATTGATCCGGAAGAATACACAGGATTCGCATTCGGAGTAGGACTTGAAAGGATCGCCCTTCTCAAATACGAGATCGACGACATGCGCCTCCTCTACGAGAACGATATTCGTTTCCTGAAACAGTTCTAGTGAGCACACAAAGGAAGGAAGCACGAGCGAAGCGAGTATTTACTTCCTTGTGCGAACGGCACGACAAAATCAGAGAGCAGCGCGGAGAGCTGCGGCAGCATCGAAGATGCTGGATTTTGGAGTCTAAATAAAAAGGAAGCACGAGCGAAGCAAGTATTTACTTCCGTGTGCGAACGGCATGACAAATGTATAAATATAAAGCAAATCAGAAGGAGATATAAAATGGATACTTCATTATCATGGATTAAAGCGTATGTTCCGGATCTTGACGTAACAGCGCAGGAATATACAGATGCAATGACTCTTTCCGGAACAAAAGTAGAAGGCTTTACAAAGCTGGATGCTGATCTGGATAAGATCGTGGTCGGACAGATTGAAAAGATTGAGAAACATCCGGATGCAGATAAACTGATCATCTGCCAGGTAAATGTAGGAACAGAGACCGTACAGATTGTTACAGGTGCTCCGAATGTAAAAGAAGGAGACAAAGTACCGGTTGTTCTGGATGGTGGACGTGTCGCAGGCGGACATGAGCCTGGACAGAGAGTAGAAGGCGGAATCAAGATCAAAAAAGGAAAACTCCGTGGAGTCGACAGCTACGGAATGATGTGTTCCATTGAAGAACTTGGTTCAGACAGAAACATGTATCCGGAAGCACCGGAATATGGAATCTACATTTTTGATGATGACGCGGTTGTCGGAGAAAGTGCAATCAAAGAACTCGGACTGGATGATGTCGTATTTGAATACGAGATCACTTCCAACCGTGTAGACTGCTTCAGCGTGGTTGGCATCGCAAGAGAAGTTGCAGCTACATTCCGCAAAGAATTCAAGCCACCGGTTGTAACACCAACCGGAAATGACGAAGATGTCAATGATTACATCAAAGTAAAAGTAGAAAACACAGACCTTTGCCCACGTTACTGCGCAAGAGTCGTTAAAAATATCAAAATCGGACCTTCACCGAAATGGATGCAGAGAAGACTTTCTTCTGTAGGAATCCGTCCGATCAATAACCTGGTTGATATCACAAACTATGTGATGGAAGAATATGGACAGCCAATGCATGCTTACGATCTGGATACTATTGCAGGCCATCAGATCATCGTCCGCAATGCTGAAAAAGGCGAAAAATTCGTAACACTGGATGGTCAGGAAAGAGAAATGGATGATTCTGTTCTGATGATCTGTGACGGAGAAAAAGCGGTAGGTATTGCCGGAATCATGGGTGGAGAAAACTCTATGATCACAGACAATGTACAGACCATGTTATTTGAAGCAGCATGCTTTGACGGAACCAACATCCGTAAATCCAGCAAGAAAGTCGGACTTCGTACCGATGCATCCGGTAAATTTGAAAAGGGACTGGATCCGAATAATGCAGAGGATGCAATCAACCGTGCCTGCCAGCTGATCGAAGAAATGGGAGCCGGTGAAGTTGTCGGAGGAATGGTTGATGTATACAGCAAGAAAAAAGAGCCTGTACGTGTACCATTTGATGCCGACAAGATCAATGCACTTCTCGGAACAGACATCCCGGAAGAAGATATGATCAAGTATTTTGAAAAGATCGATCTGGAATATGATGCAGAAGCAAAAGAAGTCATCGCACCGACTTTCCGTCATGACTTATTCCGTATCGCCGATCTTGCAGAAGAAGTAGCAAGATTCTATGGATATGACAATATCCCGACTACACTGCCTACAGGAGAAGCTACAACCGGTAAACTCTCTTTCAAGCTCCGTGTGGAAGAAGTGGCAAGAAATATTGCAGAATTCTGTGGATTCAGCCAGGGAATGACTTACTCATTTGAAAGCCCGAAGGTATTTGACAAGCTCCTTCTCGACAAGGATGATCCGATGCGTCAGGCAATCCAGATCATGAACCCGCTCGGAGAAGATTACAGCGTTATGCGTACAACATCCCTGAATGGTATGCTGACTTCTCTTGCAACAAACTACAACAGAAGAAATAAAAATGTCCGTCTGTACGAGCTTGGAAATATTTACCTTCCAAAGGCACTTCCACTGACAGAACTGCCGGACGAAAGAATGCAGTTTACACTTGGAATGTACGGAGACGGAGACTTCTTCAGCATGAAGGGTGTTGTAGAAGAGTTCTTTGAAAAAGTCGGACTTCATAAGAAAGAAACTTATGATCCAAATGCAGGAAAGAACTTCCTTCATCCGGGACGTCAGGCAAATATCATTTATGATGGAAAAGTTGTCGGATACATGGGTGAAGTTCATCCGGAAGTTGCAGATATCTATGGAATCGGAGAAAGAGCATACATTGCAGTCATCGATATGCCACAGATCACAGAGCTTGCAACATTTGACAGAAAATACGAAGGAATCGCAAAATACCCGGCAGTCAGCCGTGATATCAGTATGGTAATGCCAAAATCCATCCTGGTAGGACAGGTTGAAGAAGTGATCGAAAACAAGGGCGGTGCTTATCTGGAAAGTTACAAACTGTTTGATATCTATGAAGGCGCTCAGATCAAAGCCGGATTTAAGTCTGTTGCTTACTCTATCACATTCCGTGCAAAAGATAAGACTCTGGAAGAAGCTGATGTTTCAGCAGCTATGAACCGGATCTTAAAGGCACTGGAAGAAATGGGTATCGAGCTTCGTAAGTAGCGAAAAGAGGTCAAAAGAATGAAACGACAGGATTTTTATTTTGATTTACCGGAAGAGCTGATCGCGCAGGATCCGCTTGAAGACAGATCCAGTTCCAGACTGCTCATTCTTGATAAAAAAACCGGTGCGACCAGTCATCATATTTTCCGTGAGATCAAAGATTACCTCAAACCGGGAGACTGCCTTGTGATCAATGATACCAAGGTCATCCCGGCGAGACTGATCGGTGAAAAAGAAGGAACCGGCGGAAAAGTCGAAGTTCTTCTTTTAAAACGAAAAGAAAATGATGTCTGGGAAACACTTGTAAAACCAGGAAAGAAGATGAAACCCGGAGCAAGAGTCAGCTTCGGGGACGGTCTTCTGAAAGGAGAAGTTCTGGAGGTCGTAGAGGAAGGAAACCGTCTGATCCATTTCGAATACGAAGGAATCTTTGAAGAGATCCTGGACCAGCTTGGACAGATGCCGCTTCCGCCTTATATTACCCATCAGCTGGAGGACAAGAACCGTTACCAGACTGTGTATGCAAAACATTCCGGATCTGCGGCTGCTCCGACGGCAGGACTTCATTTTACACCGGAGCTTCTGGAAGAAATTAAGGCAGAAGGAGTGGAGATCGCACATGTAACACTTCATGTCGGGCTTGGAACCTTCCGCCCGGTAAAGGCAGACGACATTCTGGATCATCATATGCATTCTGAATTTTACCGGATCGAGGCATCTGAGGCAGAGAAGATCAACCGCGCAAAAGAGAGCGGACACCGGGTAATCTGCGTCGGAACGACAAGCTGCAGAACGGTAGAATCCGCAGCAGATGAAAATGGAAAGCTTAAAGAATGCAGCGGATGGACAGAAATCTTCATCTATCCGGGCTATAAATTCAAGGTACTGGACTGCCTGATCACAAACTTCCATTTACCGGAGTCAACGCTGATCATGCTGGTAAGTGCACTTGCCGGAAGAGAGCATGTGCTTGCGGCATATGAGGAAGCAGTCAGAGAGAAATATCGATTCTTCAGCTTTGGAGATGCGATGTTTATACAATAGACTCAGAATCCGACAAATGTAAGGTTATGCCAGGAAATAATATAAGAAATTAACCGGAGAACGGGATTGTTCAGGTCGTGTACGACTTTGAAAAATCCTGTTCTCCGGTTTTTGTATAGGTTGGAAACGATTGCGTTTCAAAATTTTTTTGAATGAATATCTGCGGAAAATAGTATTTCATCCGGCAGAAATCAACAGAACAGATTTGCCGATTCTGCAAAAATATAGTAAGATGGTGTAAGTGCCAAGAGTATGAATTGTATAGTAATGGCGCAATCCGGGCACATACTAAGACGAAAAAGGCTATAAAAACAAGATCGCAAAAGGAGACAGAAGATGGACTACGCAGAATATATCAGAGAAAGAAACGAAAAAAATAACTTTGCAAGACTGATCGATCTGAAATTAGATGAAGTGACCGAGCATGGAGCGCTTGCAAGCATGCCAATTACAACAAAGCATTTGAACCCGTTCGGTGCGGTACACGGTGGATGTCTCTATACGATCGCAGATGTGGTTGCCGGAAGTGCAGCGAATGCACATGGAAAACCGGCGGTAACACTGGATTCGGATTTGCATTTTCTGCGCGCAGGGATTGGAACCACGAAGTTGGTCGGAATGTCAAAGGAACTGAAATGTGGAAAAAAGGTTCTGGTATATTATGTGGAGATCGCAGACCAGAATGGAAAGGTTCTGGCAGAGGGAACCTTTACTTATATGGTGATTGATAAGAAACAGGATGAGCTTGGAAAATAAAGTCAGGTGGATATTCGTAGTTTGTTTTGCTGTTTGATTTGGTTAAAAAGCGGTCAGAAATACATTGATAATTGAGGAGAAGCAGAAAATGAGCATATTTGAGGATGCAGCAATTTTCCATGGTGTCACAAAGGAGGATGCCAGGCAGATGCTGAACTGTCTGAATCCGGTAGAAAAAAACTATAAAAAAGATGAGATCATCTATTATGCAGGAGATGAGGTTACTTCGATGGGGGTGGTCCTTTTCGGTAGCGTGTTTATTGAAAATGATGATATCTGGGGGAATCACAGTATTCTGGACCGGGCTGGCAGAGGCGAGATTTTTGCAGAAACTTATGCCGCGATTCCGGGACAGAAGCTGATGGTCAATGTCGTTGCGGCAGAAGAAGCAAGGATTTTGTTTCTCGATGTGGGAAGGATCCTGAAAGTCTGCTCCAATTCCTGTGTATTTCACCATACACTGATTGAAAATCTGCTGAAGCTTTCCGCAGAGAAGAATCTCCGTCTGTCGAAACGGATTTTCCATATTTCATCAAAATCAATCCGGGGAAGACTGCTGTCGTATCTGTCCTATCAGGCTATGGAAAATGGGAAGAAAGAATTTGATATCCCGTTCAACCGGCAGCAGCTGGCAGACTATCTGAATGTAGACCGATCCGCCATGTCGAATGAGCTTGGGAAGATGCAAAGGGATGGACTTATAGAAGTGGATAGGAAACATTTCCGTATTATTGGTGAAACGGATATATAATTGATATAAAAATGGAAAAATAACGGAAATAAAATGGATAGATGGTTGAAAAACGTATACTAATATGATAGAGTATAATTAAATAAACGGATGACAGAGAAGGGGGAATACGGATGACGGTAGATGAGATGAAAGAAAAGAAGAGACAGCTCGGATACAGCAGTGAAAAGCTAGCAAAGTTATCTGGTGTTCCACTTGGAACGGTTCAGAAGATATTTGGTGGATTTACGAAAGCACCGCGATATAAGACTTTACAGTCACTTGAGAAAGTCTTTGTAGAGGCAGAGCAAAAGGAAGATTTGAGTACCGGAGCTTATGTTCCAGGAAAGCAGAATGTGATGATGGTACATGAACCAGCGGCGACATATCATACCGGAGGGATGAAAGGTCAGGGGGAATATACGATTGAGGACTATTTTTCACTTCCAGAGGAAAAAAGAGCAGAACTGATTGATGGTGTGTTTTATGATATGGCTTCACCGAGTGTCATTCATCAGTTGATTGCCGGGCAGATTTTCGTACAGCTGAACGTTTTTTTGAGAAAGAAAAAAGCGTCCTGTGTGCCATGCATTGCGCCGGTGGACGTACAGCTGGACTGTGATGACCGGACGATGGTACAGCCGGATGTACTTGTTGTCTGTGACAGGGAGAAGATTAGGAAATCCGGGATATTCGGTGCGCCGGATTTTGTAGCAGAGATTTTATCAAAGACGACCAGGCGAAAAGATATGGTGGTCAAGCTTGCCAAGTACGCACAGGCAGGTGTCAGAGAATACTGGTTGATCGATCCGGATAAGCAGAACGTACTGGTATACGATCTGAAGAATATGGAATTCCCATCCATTTACGGATTTGATGCGAAGATACCAGTTACGATCTTTGGCGGTGAGTGTAAGGTCAATATGCGCGATATCCAGGAATACATGGAGAATGTATGTGGGTTAGGATAAAAGAAAACCATTGCAGGAGAGATGTGGTTACATCAGATTCTGTAATGGTTTTTGCGTATACGATGAGTAAAGTGCAGATTTGTGGAATTTATCTTTCCAGTCCGTGTATCCAGTCTGACTTTAGGAAATAAATCAGAAAAGCAATGGAACTGAGCGCCCAGGTTATCGGGTAAGCCCAGAAGATCATCTGAATGGACGGGATGAATTTTAAAATAATTACAATATAGGTAACGCGAATCAGACACCAGCATACCAGCATGACATACATCGGGACTGTGGATTTACCGGCTCCGCGCATGATTCCTGCCATACAGTGTGAAAAAGCAAGCAGGAAGTAGAAAAAGGTGTCCGTGTGTGCCTGCATGGTCCCGTAGTGGATAACCTCTGCGGTGGAACTGAAAGTAGACAGAAGCTGTGGAGCGGTAAAATGCACGCAGATACCGATCAGCTCAGAGATCGTAAGGGAACAGATCACACCGAATACAGCGCCCTTTTTAGCACGGTCATATTCTTTTGCGCCCAGATTCTGACTGATAAAAGTAGTAAGTGCCAGTGCAAAACAGGTGATCGGAAGGAATCCAAATCCCTGGATTTTCATATAAGAACCACATCCGGCAACCGCCATTTCCCCAAACTGGTTGATATTTGCCTGGACGAATACATTTGCCAGGGAAATGATCGAGTTCTGGAGTCCTGCTGGCAGACCATAAGAAATGATCTGGCGGAGCATATAGGAATCCAGATTGATCCGGTTCAGATGAAGCCGAAACTCCTCCGGACTGCGAAGCAGCTGTACCATACAGAGAATAGCACTTAAAAACTGTGAAATGACAGTTGCAAAAGCGGCAGCACCTACACCAAATCCAAGACCTGCGATCAGTACAAGGTCAAGAATGATATTCGTTACCGAAGAAACGATTAAGTAGATCAGAGGATGGGTACTGTCACCGACGGACTGCAGAATGCCGACAAAGAAGTTGTACATGACGAAGGCAAGTGAGCCGGTAAAGTAGATCCGGAAATAAGTAATCGAGTTTGGAAGTACCGCCTCCGGTGTTCCCATAAGCACCAGGATCTGTGGTGCGGTAATGATACCGACAATGGTAAGGATCACGCCGCAGATCAGTCCGAAGCCAACGGTTGTATGGATGGATTTCTGCAGATTCGGAATGTCTCTGGCACCGTAATATTTGGCAACGATGACACCGGATCCGATGGCGATTCCATTAAAAAAACCGACCATAAGAAAGATCAGATTACCGGAAGAGCTGACAGCGGCAAGTGCAGAGCTTCCAAGAAAATTTCCAACGATCAGAGAGTCGGCGGTGTTATATAGCTGCTGAAAAAGGTTTCCCCAGAAAAGCGGGATCGCAAAAGCAACGATACGCTTCCAGATGGAGCCTTCTGTCATCAGTTTTGCAGAAGATTTTGACATAGAATATTTCCCCCGTTTCTTAAGTCATTACTTTTAAGTATAAGGTGCGACAGAGGGAAAGTCAATGAAAATGGGGGTTCGGTTACGACAAACGCATAAATGACTATCTAATACTAATTCTGCTTTTCCAGGAATTTATTCGTATCTGTATTATCGAAACATGATTTCCTAATTTAACTATTTATAATGGTGTGAAAAAGAGGACTTGTAAGACTAAAACCTTACAAGTCCTCTTCTTCATCTAACAGCTTATCCTTCATGAAACCGCGAAAGAAACTGTTTTGTTCTCTCTTCACTTGGATTTTCAAATACCTGACGCGGATCACCCTGCTCGACAATGCGTCCGTCGTCCATAAAGATCACATGATCGGCAACGTCACGTGCAAATGCCATTTCATGGGTTACGATGATCATCGTAGTATTCTGGTCGGCAAGCTCGCGGATAACTTTTAATACTTCTCCGGTCAGCTCCGGATCCAGTGCAGAAGTCGGCTCATCAAAACAGAGGATGTCCGGCTGCAGGGCAAGTGCCCTTGCAATGGCAACTCGCTGGCACTGTCCGCCGGAAAGCTGATGCGGATAATTGTCCATCCGGTTATCCAGTCCCATCTGTGTCAGAAGAACCTTTGCCTGTACCTCGATGGCGGTCAGGATTTCACGTTTTCTTTCTTTAAAATCCGGTTGCTCTGCGGCGAGAAGCTTTTTGGCAAGCATTACATTTTCCAGAGCGGTATACTGCGGAAACAGATTAAAGTTCTGAAACACCAGACCAAAATGCAGTCTCTTTTTACGGATCACGGATTCCTGTGTGGTTGCCGGGACAGAGGCATCAAAAAGTGTCTCGCCATTTACCCGGATAATTCCGTTATCCGGACGTTCCAGAAAGTTCAGGCAACGGAGAAGCGTTGTCTTTCCACTTCCGGAAGATCCGATGATGGAAACAGCCTGTCCTTTTTCCAGGTTAAATCCAACGTCTTTTAAGACAGGAGTCTTATTAAAAGATTTACTGATATGTTCTACTTCTAAGATTGGCATAAATATGAATTCTCCTTATCTGAAATATTCCAGTTTCTTTTCAAGGCGTCCGAGAAGAACGGTCAGGATACCATTGAAAATAAGATAATAAACAGCGGTAAAGAACAGCGGCCAGATGGCACCGGAGATGCCATGTGAGCCTTTCATAAATGCCTGTCCTGCCCAGATGATCTCCTGCAGCGCGATAATACGTGCGAGAGAAGTATCTTTTACCAGGGTGATGATCTCGTTTGACATCGGTGGTACGATGCGTTTGATCATCTGAAGGAGTGTGATCTTGAAAAAGATCTGATGCTTTGTCATGCCAAGTACAAGACCGGCTTCTTTCTGACCTTCCGGAACACCCTGGATTCCACCGCGGTAGATTTCTGAAAAATAGCAGGCGTAATTGATGATAAAAGATACGGCTGCTGCAAGGAATCGTCCTGCTTCACCGCCACCCCAGATCGGGTTATGTAAAACCAGACCGGGGAAATAGTAGATGATCAGAAGCTGGATCATCAGCGGGGTACCACGGATCACCCAGACGATCAGTCTCGCAAGCCAGCTAAGAGGCTTAAAATGAGACATGGAGCCAAAGGCAATGACCAGTCCGAGAGGAAGGGCGCCGACCAGCGTCACAATAAATAATTTTAAAGTTTGTAAAAAGCCGACATTCAGTGCGGACACTACGACCGGCATTTGTTTCATAATCAGATCCATAAAAAGTTCCTGCCTTAAATATTATTTCTGCTCAATGATGGCATCCTGAACCCCATAGGTTTCAGCGCATTTCTTCATAGAACCATCATTGTAGCTTGTCTTGAAGAATTCGTTCAGTTTGTCTGCAAGATCGGAACCTTTGCGGAATCCAACACCATATTTTTCGGTAGTAAGTTCAACGGTGTGAGTCAGATTTTCGTATCCGGTACCTTTTCCGACCATGGCACCGGCCATCAGAAGGTCGATGACTGCAGCATCAGAGGTTCCGGCTGCAACTTCCATCAGGGCATCAGACTGTGAAGAAACCGCAGTGTAGTCATATCCTTCTCCGCTTACAGCTTCTTCTCCGGCACTTCCGGATTCAACTGCAAAAGAAAGATCCTTCAGACTGTCTTTGTCCTGATATTTGTCTGCTTTATCAGAAGGAACAACCACTACCTGCGCATTGTTACAGTAAGCGGAGGTGCATGCCATTGCGCTGGTTACTTCATCAGTAAGTGTCATACCATTCCATACGCAGTCGATGGTTTTTCCATCCAGCTCCATGACTTTATTGTCCCAGTCAATCTCTACAAATTCAGCATCAACGCCAAGACTTTTTGCAAATGCTTTTGCCATATCAGCATCAAAACCGATCCATTCATCGTTATCATCTTTGTAATCCATTGGTTCAAAATCAGTGATTCCAACTACCAGGGTTCCTTTGTCCTGAACGTATTCTACATCGCTTTTGGATGCTTTTTTTGAATCATCTGAAGTTTTTTTATCGGAAGATGAACCTCCGCATGCTGCAAGGGATAATACCATTGCTGAAGTAAGTGCAAGTGCTGTTATTTTTTTCATAATAATCTCTCCTCATATACTTTCAAAAAATGTCACGTCACTATATTATCAATCTACCATGCTAAAGTCAACCAAAACTTGCTATTTACTTTCTTTTTTGATAAAGATACAATAAGAAATACAGGAATTACTGTAGAAAGAGTAAAACAGAGGAATATAAATATATGGAAACAAATGAGATTATTGTTCACCATGCGACGGAGAATAACCTGAAAAATGTATCCATCCGGATACCAAAGCATCAGATCACAGTATTTACCGGAGTATCAGGTTCCGGGAAATCTTCGCTGGTTCTGGATACCCTTGCGGCGCAGTCACGCAGGGAATTAAATGATACTTTTCCAAGCTTTGTACAACAGTATCTTCCCAAATACGGAAGACCACATGTGGAACGGATCGAGAATCTTCCGGCAGCAATTGTGATCAATCAGAAAAAGCCGGCTCCGAATCAGCGGTCAACAGTTGGGACCTATACGGATACCTACACACTTCTCAGACTTTTATTTTCAAGGGTAGGACAGCCTTTTGTCGGTTATTCGGACAGTTTTTCTTTCAATCATCCACAGGGGTGCTGTCCAAGATGCAACGGACTTGGGGAAGTGACAGATCTGGATGTACACAAGCTGGTAGATTTTGATAAATGTCTGAATGATGCCGGAGTGATCCATTATGTGGCATTTGAGCCGGGGCAGTGGAGATGGATCCGTTATGCAAACAGCGGATTGTTTGATCTGAATAAGAAGATTAAAGACTATTCCGAAGAAGAACTGGAACTGTTTTTATATTCACCGCAGATACGCCTTAAAAACCCACCGGAAGGCTGGCCGAAAACTGCAAAATATGAAGGTCTTGTGCACCGGATGTACCGCAGTGTCTTAAATTCAGAAGAAGGAAAGCTTCATATGGAGTTGCTGGATCCGATCACCAGTCATGGAATCTGTCCCAAGTGTCACGGTGCCAGACTGAACCAGAAAGTGCTTTCGTGCAGGATCGCAGGGAAAAATATTGCGGATGTGATCAAATTACCTTTGTCGGATCTGCAGGTGTGGGTGGACACGGTAAATGATCCGCTTGCCAAAGACATTCAGAAAACTCTGCATATAAAATTATCGGCACTTATAGATATCGGACTGGGATATCTGTCTCTGGACAGAGGGTTATCTACTTTATCAGGTGGAGAAATCCAGCGGTGCAAGATCGCGAAGTGTCTGAATTCTTCACTTTCGGATCTGCTTTATATTCTGGATGAACCAAGCGCCGGACTTCATAACCATGATATTGAACGGATGCGCCGTGCACTGGAAAAGCTTCGGGATGGCGGAAATACGGTTGTTCTGGTGGAGCATCACCGGAAAATGATCGAGATGGCAGATCACATTGTGGAAATGGGGCCGGAACCGGGAATGGCCGGTGGAAGAGTTTTATTTGAAGGCAGTTATAAGGAACTCTTAAAGAGTGATACGCCGACCGGAGAAGAGATGAGAATCGCCACTTCTCTGAAAGCAAAGGTAAGGGAAGCGAAAGGAATATGGCGGATGGAGCATATCCATCTTCACAATCTGAAGGACATTACCATCGAATTTCCAATAGGAAATCTGGTTGTGATCGCAGGTGTTGCCGGATCCGGAAAAAGTTCTCTGATGGAAAGCTTTTACCGCAGTATGGGAGAGGATGTGGTGTTCGTAAGCCAGCGCGCTGCAGGTGCAAGTCTCAGATCCACTCCGGCGACCTATCTGGGAGTCGCAGATGAAATCCGGAAAATATTTGCAAAGCGGTGCGGTCAGAAGGCATCTTTGTTCTCTTTTAACGGTGCAGGAAAGTGTCCGGCATGTAAGGGAAAAGGAGTGATCGTATCGGATATGGCATTTATGGATGACATCGAGACGACCTGTGATGTGTGTAAAGGACTTCGGTATTCAAAAGAAGTTCTGCAATACGAAGTAGAAGGAAAGAACATTGCGGAAGTGATGGATCTGACTGTTACACAGGCAAGGGAATTCTTCCGGGGGACAAAGATCAGTGAAGCGCTGGAGCCTCTGGAAAAAGTAGGACTTTCCTATCTGCACCTGAATCAGGCACTTTCTACTTTATCAGGCGGAGAGTTGCAGCGAATGAAGTTTGCTTCCTATCTCGGAAGTAAAGGCCGTATTTTCATTCTTGATGAGCCGACAAACGGACTGCATATCAAGAATGTCCGGAGTCTGTTAAAGCTTCTGAACCAGATGGTGGATGAGGGAAATTCCATTTTTGTTATCGAACATAACATAGAATTTATCAAATCCGCTGATTATGTGGTAGAATTAGGACCAGAAGGCGGAGATGCCGGAGGAAGACTGCTGTTTGCCGGTACACCGTCTGAGATGAAAATGAGTGAGAAATCTGTCACGGCAGAATATTTATGATGTGAGTGCCAAAAGCAAATTTTGTCATTCACTGATGTAACCGGATTACTCCATTGCTACGCAATCCCCATATTTATAATTATGAAAAATTTGCAGAAACAGAAATGTTTACCAAAAGATAGAAGAAAAGGAGACGAATGTTATGAAACTAATGATTGCATCAGATATCCACGGATCCGCATATTATTGTCTGGAAATGCTGGATGCGATGAAAAAAGAATGCCCGGACAGACTGTTACTTCTGGGCGACATCCTGTATCATGGACCAAGAAATGATCTTCCGCTGGAATACGAACCAAAAAAGGTAATCAAAATGTTAAATGAAGTCAAAGAGAAATTATTCTGTGTACGCGGAAACTGTGATACAGAGGTAGACCAGATGGTACTGGATTTTCCGATCATGGCAGACTATGCAGTGATCCCGTGCGGCAACAGGATTATTTACGCCACCCACGGACACCATCATAATGTCATGACCCCAATCCCAATGCAGCCAGGAGATATTCTCCTCCACGGTCATACCCACGTACCGGCCTGGGAACCATTCGGAAACGAGAACCTCTACCTCAACCCAGGCTCCGTTTCCATTCCAAAAGAAAACAGCGCCCACAGCTACATGATCCTGGAAGACGGTATCGCCAAATGGAAAAACCTTTATGGTGAAACCTATCACGAAATGATGCTATAGTTATTGTGCTAAAGAACAAGAAAATATTGAACAAAATAAAACCCCATAAATTGTCGACATTCGCCAATGTACATTCAACTTTTTTTGTAATAAAATGAAACTAAGAAAAGAAAAGGAGAACCTAACAACATGAGAGCTTACGAAAGATTTTTAAACTACGTTCCGGTATGGACAACCAGTGATGAGACAAGCGATACTGTCCCGTCAGCAGACAGAGAGCTGGTACTGGCAAGAATGCTTGTAGAAGAGATGAAAGGTCTTGGAATCGCAGATGCGAGAGTGGACGACAAGGGATATGTATATGGACACATTCCTGCAACTTCTGGATGCGAAGACAAGCCGTCGCTTGGTTTGGTTGCGCATATGGACACTGTGGCAGATGCATCAGGGGAAAATATAAAGCCACAGATCATTGAGAATTATGACGGGAAGGACGTTGTCCTGAAAGGTTCCGGAGATATTCTGAAAGTAGATGAGTTCCCATACCTTGCAGAATTAAAGGGCAGAACTCTGATCACAACTGACGGAACCACACTTCTTGGGGCAGATGACAAGGCGGGAATCGCAGAGATTCTTACCGTGGCAGAAGAGATCATCAAAGAAGGACTTCCGCATGGAAAGATCTGCATCGGATTTACACCGGATGAAGAGATTGCAAGAGGAGCAAAGCATTTTGATGTAGAAGGTTTTGGTGCTGACTATGCTTACACTTTGGACGGTGATGAGGAAGGCGAGATTCAGTTCGAGAACTTCAATGCATCGACTGCATTTATCACCATTCACGGTGTCAGCGTACATACGGGATCGGCAAAAGACGTGATGGTTAATTCACAGACCATTGCAACCGAGATCCACCAGATGCTTCCGGTAAATGAAAGACCGGAGACAACCGAAGGATATGAAGGATTCTATCATCTGGTCAGCGTGCAGGGAAATGTGACAACGACTAAGATGAAATATTTTATCCGTGATTTTGATCGCAGATCTTTTGACGCAAGAGCACAGAAACTTCGTGATATCGCAGAAGAGATGAATAAAAAGTACGGCGAAGGAAAAGTGGAAGTTGAGATTGTAGAATCTTATTACAACATGCGCGAAAAGATTGAACCGTGCATGCAGCTGATCGATTACGCAAAAGCAGCGATCGAGCATGCAGGTATTACACCAATCGTGTCACCGGTCCGTGGGGGAACAGACGGTGCAAGACTCAGCTTCAAAGGACTTCCGTGTCCGAATCTTGGAACGGGCGGGCATGCATTCCATGGCGTATTTGAGCATATCACGGTAGAAGGAATGGATAAAGCAGTCCTTATTGTAAAAGACATCATTAGACAGTTTGCAGAATAAAGGGGAATTTAATAGAATTAAAGGAAATGTATGAAAATACGAGAGAGGTAAAAGTATGTCTGATAATAAGAAAATCACAGTGGTAACACTGGCATTTATGGCATTTTCAACAGTATGGGGATTTGGAAATGTATTGAACGGATTCATCTATTTTAACGGAATTCAGGTAATCCTAAGCTGGGTTATGATGTTTGTGCTGTATTTTATTCCGTATTCACTGATGGTTGGGGAACTGGGATCGGCTTTTAAAAACAGCGGTGGCGGTGTAAACTCATGGGTTTACGATACAATAGGTCCGAAGGTAGCCTATTATGCAGGCTGGACCTACTGGGCATGCCATATTACGTACATTGCCAGCAAAGGAAGCGGAAGCCTGAAAGCTCTCAGCTGGGCAGTATTCCGTAACGCAGAGACTTATGATACATTCCCGACGATTGGTGTACAGATGGCAACACTGGCGGTATTCCTGATCGGATGTTTCATTGCGAGTAAAGGAATGAATCCGCTGAAAAAGCTGCTTTCTCTTGCCGGGACCAGTATGTTTGTAATGTCGATTTTATATATTATCATGATGCTTGTAGCACCGGCGATCAATCCGGGCGCAGACTATGTAACGATTGATTTCAGCCTGAAGAATCTGATTCCGAACTTTAATATCGGATATTTTTCATCGCTTTCAATCCTTGTATTTGCAGTCGGAGGATGTGAAAAAATTTCGCCTTATGTAAATAAAGTAGAAAATCCAAGCAAGGGCTTCCCGAAAGGAATCATTGCAATGACTGCTATGGTACTGGTATGCGCAATGCTGGGAACGATCGCGATGGGAAGAATGTTTGATCCGGCGGTAATTAACGCCAGTGAAGAATCTTTTAACTCTTATGCGGCAAATGGTTCTTACTGGGCATTCCAGAAACTGGGTGAGTACTATCACATTGGAGATACTTTCCTGATCATCTATGCACTCTGTAACCTGATCGGACAGTTTTCAATTCTGATCCTGAGTATCGATGCACCGCTGCGTATGCTTCTGGATAACGAAAAAACGGCACAGTTTATTCCTTCAGGGCTTCGTAAAAAGAATAAATACGGTGCGTATTCCAATGGTATTAAACTGATTATGGTGCTTGCAGGGGCAATCATCGTAGTGCAGACCTTCCTTCCGGGAGCAGCAGCGGTTCTTCAGCAGCTTACCAGGCTGAATTCCGTATGTATGCCGCTTCGTTATGCCTGGGTATTTGTGGCTTACATTGCGCTTCGTAAGGCATATGACCGGATTCCGGCAGAATACCGTTTTGTAAAAAATCAGAAGATCGCATACTTCTTCGGAGGATGGTGTTTATTTGTGACACTGATCTGTTGTATAATGGGAATGTATAACAAAGATCCATTTACCTTTGCAATGAATGTGATCACACCGGTAGTGCTGACTGCACTTGGAATTATCATGCCGAAACTTGCCGAGCGTGAACGTGCAAAAGAATCTGGAAAATAAAGGGCTAAAATGCCAGGAGGAACATCATGGAGAACCAGACAATTAAAGAACTCATATCATTTATAAAGAACTCGCCGACTGCTTTTCATGCAGTAAAATCAATCCGGGATATTCTTACAAAAGAAGGATTTCAGGAACTGAAAGAGTCGGAAAAATGGAAAATAGAAAAAGGCGGAAAATATTATGTGACCCGCAACCATTCCAGCATTCTTGCATTTAAAGTCGGAAACCAACTGGATGAGTACAGCTTTCATGTAACTGCGTCCCACAGTGACTCACCGACTTTTAAGATCAAAGAGAATGCAGAGATTGAGGTGAAGAAAAAATACACCGTTCTGAATACAGAAGGCTATGGCGGAATGATCTGCTCTACCTGGTTTGACCGTCCGTTATCGGTAGCAGGGCGCGTAATTGTAAAGACGGACAGTGGAATGGAGACCAGACTGGTCAAGGTAGAAAGAGATCTTCTGATGATTCCAAGTCTTGCAATCCATATGGACCGCGCAGTCAATGAAGGCCGTGCGATCAACAAACAGGTAGACATGCTTCCGGTTTTTGCCGGATCGGCAAAAGAACCAGGTGAGATGAAAAAACTGATCGCAGAAGAACTTGGCGTAGAAGAAGAGAAGATTTATGGTATGGATTTGTTCCTGTATAACCGGATGGAGCCATCTGTATGGGGAAGAGAGAATGAATTCTTATCCTGCCCACAGCTGGATGATCTGCAGTGTGCGTTTGCGTCACTGAATGGTTTCCTTGCAGGAGAAAATGCAAAGAATATCAATGTATTTGCCTGCTTTGACAATGAAGAGGTTGGATCAGGAACCAAGCAGGGAGCAGCATCGACACTGTTGTCGGATGTGCTTTGGCGGATCAATAAGGCACTGGGAAAGGATGAGGAAGATTTCTATCGTGCAGTTGCCGGAAGTTTTATGCTGAGCTGTGATAATGCACATGCAGTACATCCGAATTATCAGCAGAAGACGGATGTAAATAACTGTAACTATATGAACGAAGGAATCGTGATCAAATCTCATGCCGGTCAGAAATATACCAGTGATGCAGTAAGTATTGCGATTTTCAAGGCAATCTGTGAAAAGGCAGGTGTACCGGTGCAGTTTTTTGCCAACCGCTCGGATGCGGCAGGCGGAAGTACACTGGGAAATATTGCGATGGCGCAGGTATCCATGAATACTGTGGATATCGGACTTCCGCAGCTCGCAATGCATTCGGCTTATGAGACTTCCGGTGTAAAGGATACCGGTTATCTGATCGAGGCTTCAAAAGAATTTTACAGCTGTCATATTAAGGCGACGTGTGACGGCATGTTTGAAATTCAGAGTGCATTCTAATTTTTTATAGACAAGGGAGAAAGTGTCCTGTTATAATAATTACGGTGTAAGAACACCAAGATGTCAGAGAATGAGAAACAAGGTTGGGCAAAAAGAATGGCAGAATTAGTATATCGAACACTGAGAGAAAATATTGTGGATATTATCCGGAAAAGAATCATTCATCAGGAACTGAAGCCGGGACAGAAGATTGTAGAGCAGGAGCTTGCGAAGGAGTTCAAGACGAGTCGTGCACCGATCCGTGAAGCTCTCAGACAGCTGGAGAATGAAGGACTTGTAGAATATGTAAGAAATGCGGGATGCTCTGTCAAGGAGATTACACTGGAAGAATCCTTTGAAATCTATCTGATGCGGGCAAATTATGAAACGATGGCAGTGAAGCTGATGGATGGAAAAGTTCCGGCGGATACAATAGCCCAGATGGAAGAAGTACTGGAAAAAATGAAAAATCTGAATGAAGAGCAGTTTGACCAGGTGTTTGTCTATGATAATCAGATGCATGGTCTTCTCGTAAAGATGACCGGTATGACAAGACTCTATAAGGCATGGAAAATGCTGAATTATGGAAATATTGTTACCGGGTACAGCTTAAGTTCCGATAAAAAGCGTGTGGTAGAAAGGCAGTATCCAGTCCACAAAGAACTGGTGGATGCCTGCAAAGAACAGGATAAGAAGAAGATCTGTCAGGTTCTTTCGGAACACTATATGAGAACCATCCGGCGGCTTTTGAAAGAACAGGGACAGTCGGAAGCGGATTCCAGATTTTCATTTGATTTTCTTGTATAAGATGAAGAAGTGTGCCACAGGCGCACATTCTGGTGAATAATGCGTTTGCAAAAAAGATGTGGATTGTGATTTTCCACATCTTTTTTGATTGGATTTTGTTAAATTGTGACAAAAAGAATGCGGTGAACAGAAGCTATATTGAAAAAGTGATGGAGCTATGCTATAGTACTTATAGGAAATGGCGATTGTCGACAGTCGTCAAACGAGAAAGGAAATAAAAAGAAATGGGAAAAGCACAGACAAATGAAAAACACCCAAAAGGCTTTTATGCCTGCTGCATCACATTCATGTTTGAACGACTGGCATTCTACGGAGCGAAACCGATTCTTCTGTTATTCCTGATCACAGCAGCTCTGCAGGGTGGTCTTGGAATTGAGAGAACTGACGCGGCAGTTATGGCAGCGAATCTGACGGCCTACACGTATATGGCACCGCTGATCGGAGGAATTATCTCAGACAGATGGCTGGGAGCGAGATATGCGATCTCTCTGGGATATATCATCATGGCAATCGGATATCTGGTTGGATGGAAAGCCACAAATCCGGGAATGGTCAATCTGATGATCATTCTGGTATCGATTGGAACCGGTCTTTTTAAAGGAAACTTAAATGCGCTGATCGGACGCCAGTATAAGAACAAAGAACTTCTGGATGCGGCATTCTCAATCCAGTATTCTTATGTAAATGTCGGAGCATTTGTAGGATCCCTCCTTACAGGATTCTTATATCTTCATTTATTTAAAAAAGGCGATGTACTTGGATTCCGTCAGTGCTTCTTTGTAGCAGCGATCTGGTGCCTTGTTGGTCTGGTATGGTTCGTACTGAACTGGAAAAACCTTCAGGGACAGGGAATCAAACCATTCAAATATCTTACCGATGAGAATGGAAATGTTGTTGGATCTACCGAAAAGAAAGAAGAAGGAAAGAACGACAAGCAGCCGCTTACAAAGCTGGAAAGAAACCGTATGCTGGCAATCATTCTGGTGTCTGCACTTTCTGTAATCTTCTGGCTGTTCTACTATCAGCAGGATCTTGCACTTGTTATTTACATGACCGATTATGTGAAGATGAGTGTTGGCTCCTTTGAGATCCCGCCGTCATGGGTAACTACCACATGGAACGGACTGTTATGTGTTGTTCTTGGTGGAGTAATGGCAGCCATCTGGAAGAAGCTTGCTGAGCGTCCGCAGGGCGATATGAATATGTTCAAAAAGGTAGCACTTGGATTCCTCTTTGTAGGACTTTCATTTGGAGTTATGGTTGTATGCGAGCTGGTTCGTGGTGTTGGCGCAGATGCTTCCATCAAGGCAAGCGTATTCTGGCCGTTCCTGTTCGTAACCGTGATCACGATCGGAGAGATGTGTTTCTCACCACTGCGTAATGCATTTGTAAGTAAATACGCACCGAAGAAATACCTTTCCCTTCTGATGGGAGTGATTGCAATCTCAACCTTTGGAGCGAATAAGTTAAGCCCGTTTGTACAGGCATTTATTGAAAAATTTGATGTGTTCCCGGTATTTGTGGGAATCACAGTGATCATGTTAGTATTTACAGCCCTCATCTTCCTTGCAAATGGCAAGCTGAACAGCCTTGTGGAAGGGGAAGAAGAAGCTTAAAGAATTCTGCCAAAAGTAAAAAGAGAAAGCATCTGACTGGAAATAAGAATCTGTCAGATGCTCTCTCTTTTTGTCTGGTGGGAACTTTCTGTTGAATAAAAAAGACAGTATATGTCAGCATGTTTTGTCTATTTTCTATTTGGAAATAGTAAGAAAATTCTTGCGAAATTCTTAAAAATTCGCAATGCTTTCAGATGGTGATTGCGATTGGTTTCAAAATACGGTATAGTGAAACTATGAAATTGACGAGAAATAAAAAGAAAAAGGAGAACACTATGGGGGCATTGATTCATATAGAAAATATGAAGAAAATCTACAATCCGGGTGAGAATGAAGTTCGTGCACTTGACGGGATTGATCTGGATATTGAAAAAGGGGATCTGGTTGCAATCGTTGGACATTCCGGCTCCGGAAAATCGACGCTGATGAATATGCTTGGCTGTCTGGATACACCGACCTCCGGAAAATACGTGTTGAACGGACAGGATGTAGCAAATATGACGGATAACCAGTTGGCAGATGTGCGCAACAAAGAGATCGGATTCATTTTCCAGGGATTCAACCTGATCAGTAATCTGGATGCAGTTGGAAACGTAGAACTTCCGCTGGTATATCGCGGAGTGTCAAAAAGCGAGAGAAAGCAGATTGCGATGGAAGCCCTGAAAAGTGTCGGCCTGGAAGACCGGATGAAGCATAAGCCGAATGAAATGTCCGGAGGACAGCAGCAGAGAGTTGCGGTGGCAAGAGCGGTTGCCGCAAAACCGCCGATCATTCTTGCCGATGAGCCGACCGGCAATCTGGATACGAAGTCAACACAGGAGATCTTGGAAATCCTGAAAGAACTGCACAGGTCAGGCAGAACGGTTATTATCATCACACATGATGAAGAGATTGCCAGTCAGGCACACCGGGTGATCCGGATACTGGATGGCAGGATTGAAGAAGATTATTGTAACAGGTAATGCACAAAGTTAAAGTTCATTTTGGATTTTAACTGATCTTTTCAAATGCAACATTTTCGTTTACCTTTCCGGCTAAATGCGGTAAAATAAAAAGAAAAAGGAATCTGGCATCAAAAGCCAGATGAGACAGGAGGGTTTTTGTATGAAGATGATTATGGCAATCCTGCATAAGGATGATGAACTGGAAACGATAGAGGAACTGAATATTGCCGGATACATGGTAACAAAGCTGGCTACAACCGGTGGATTTCTGAAGAAAAAGAACACCACGATCATGATCGTAGCGGATGACGAGAAGGTAGCAGAAGCACTTAAGATCATCAAGAAGAATTCTGGCGAAAGAAAGACGATCACTTATGCAAACCCGGCATTGATCTCAGGACAGAGCAGCATGAGTGCAGCACCATCCGTTCCGATCAATGTGCAGGTAGGCGGAAGTACGATTTTTGTACTGAACGTGGAGCAGATGGAGAAATACTAAAGTCTATGGAAATTGTAATCTTGAGTTTTACAGATGCAGGCTGTCAGATGGCCTGCAAAGTCAGAGAGAATTTCATACAAAGCGGATACCGTGTCGAAGTGTATACTTTGACACGGTTTTGCAGATTATACGGATTTCATGCTTTTCCGGAAGATAAGAAAAGCTGGATAGGCAGCCTCTGGGGAGAGAAGGCTTTGCTTTTTATCGGGGCAGCAGGAATCGCAGTGCGGATGATCGCCTCTTACGTGAAGGACAAATTTACCGATTCGCCGGTTCTGGTGATGGATGAAAAAGGAAGCTATGTAATTCCGCTTCTGGCGGGACATGTGGGCGGAGCTGTAGAGCTTGCAAAGGAAATCTCGGAGCAAATAAATGCGCAGGCAGTACTTACTACAGCAACGGATGTGGAACAAAAGTTTGCGGTAGATGTATTTGCAAAAAGCAATGATCTGGTACTGACAGACCGGAAAAAGGCAAAGGAGATATCAGCTGTGGTTCTGGATGGGAAAAAGATTGGATTTTACAGTGTATTTCCAGTAGAAGGAAAGCTTCCGGAGGAATTAAAGCTATGTGAAACAGAAGAGTTTCTTAGAAACTATCCATATGGAATCCGGATTGCAGGAAGAAGTGGCGAAAGACGGGAAGAAGAGACGATTCTGGACCTTCCGCCGAAGAACCTGGTGCTGGGAATCGGATGTCGCAAAGGGATTTCCGAAGAAGAGATCCAAAGTGCGGTCAATGAGGCAAAAAAGATCCTTGGATTTACAGAAAAGGAAGTCATTGAGATCGACAGTATTGATCTGAAAAAAGAAGAAGGGGGATTACTTTCTTATGCGGCAAAGTGGAAGCTTCCATTTTACACGTTTTCAGCAGAAGAGTTGGGAAAGGTTAAATGTGTCAGTTCTCATTCGGAGTTTGTCCGGAAGGTCACAGGTGTAGACAATGTCTGTGAGCGGGCGGCGATCCTTGCGGCCGGAAAGGATGGCAGGCTTCTGATGCCGAAGCAGTGCATGAACCGGGTGACAATAGCAGTGGCAGAAAAGAAGGTAAGGATCAGAATATGAAACGGATTTTAATATTTTCAGGGACAACAGAGGGAAGGCGGATTACGGAATTTCTGGATGGAAGAAATGTAAAAGTTTATGTCAGTGCCGCAACCGAATATGGAAAAGAATGTACCGGAGAGCATGAGAATGCGGAAGTCTTTTTTGGACGTATGGATCAGAAGCAGATGGCAGAGATGATAAAGGAAAAGCAGATCGATCTGGTGATCGATGCAACTCATCCTTTTGCACAGCTTGTGACTGGAGAGATAAGGAGGGCCTGCGAAATCTCCGGTGTGCAGTATCTGCGTTGCCTGCGGGAGGAGATGGAAGCAGTGCCGGATGAAGCGGACAGGGTGATCTGGGCGCAGTCGGTTGAAGATGCGGTGGAATATCTGCAAAATACAGAAGGAAAGATCCTGATTACCACCGGAAGCAAGGAACTGATAAAATATACAAAGCTTACGGATTATAAAGAGCGTTGCTTTGCGAGAGTCCTCTCTACGGAGCAGGCGGTTATGGAGTCGGTCGCGCTTGGCTTTGAAGGAAAGCATCTCATTGCAATGCAGGGACCATTTTCAAAGGAGATGAACGTGGCTACGATCCATCAGACAGGTGCGAAATATTTTGTGACCAAAGAATCGGGAAAAGCCGGAGGCTTTGGAGAAAAGGTACAGGCAGCAAAGGAAACCGGGGCAGTTCTTGTTGCGGTAGGAAGACCAAAAGAAACAGGCAGAACATTTTCAGAAGTCTGTAAATGGCTGGAAAAGAATCTGTAATAAAAGTTCAGAAAATAGTTATGGGAAGATAAAGTCAGAGATCAGAAAGGCAGATGGGGAAGATGAATCTGACAGATTTGCATTATGTAGTTGAAATCGAAAAGAGTGGGTCAATCTCAAAGGCGGCGAAGGAACTTTATGTGGCGCAGCCAAATCTTAGTAAGGCGATCAAGCATCTGGAGCGGGAATTTGGAATTTCTATCTTTGAGCGGTCCTCAAAAGGGGTTAAGGCGACAAGAGAAGGACAGAAATTTCTGGAGTATGCCAAAAGGATCATTTACGAGATAGAGGAAATGAAAAGGGACTGCAGTGATCTGGGGAAAGAAAATCTCTCATTTAAGATTACTGTTCCGAGGGCAAGTTACATTTCCAGTACATTTGCAGAGTTTATTGGAATGCAGAGCAAGGAAACGGCGATCAAAGCAGAATTTCAGGAAAACAGTTCTATGCATGCCATTGAAAATGTGTTGCAGAACGGGTATTCTATGGGGATCATCCGGTATCTGTGCGAGAATGAATCTTATTTTCAGTCGCTTCTTGATCTGAAAGGACTGGATGCAGAACTTCTGGCAGAGCTTCCGTATGTGATCCTAACTTCTGCGGATGGTGATCTTGCAAAGAGAGAGTTAAAGACAAGAGAAGAACTGGAAGATGGTGTGGAAATCCTGCATGGGGACTGGAAACTTCCGACCGGAGAATACACTGAGCTGAGTGAGAATGGAGAGTCGCTTCATCCACACAATAAAATTTATATTTTTGAAAGGGGAAGTCAGTTTGATATTTTACGGGAAGTAAAAAACAGTTATATGTGGGTATCGCCAGTACCGGAAAAAATAAGGAAAAAGTACAATCTGGTGCAGAAGCATGCCGGATTTTCCGGACAGATGATCCGGGATGTGCTAATCTACAAAAAGGGTTATCAGAAAAAATTGTATGAAAGAGAATTTATTGAGCATTTAAAAGAAACAATTCGTGAAATGATGTAAATGAGAGCAGAATGATATATCGAACCAGGATATATCTATTCTGCTTTTTTTGTGCATTTGAGGAGCTGGGTACACATTTATCCGTCTATTCATAAATACTAATACTTTTGACTCTTATATTATCATATATTGGAAAATA